>NZ_JBWKUQ010000002.1:151020-638988 GCF_059420925.1 Pseudomonas sp. GW821-FHT03C07 | reverse complement strand
GACTGCGCCGGAAGTGGGGCGAATTATAGAGCCACAGGATTTCCCGTCAACGCTTATTTTCACTTTTCTGTCATAAGCGTCACAAACAGCGTGGAGGCCCCAGGTTTTGCGGCGCCCGGACTGGCCTCTTCGCGGGCAAGCTCCGCTCCCACAAGGACCGCGTTACACCGCAAACTCTCGGTCAGACCCGGACACTGTGGGAGCGGAGCTTGCCCGCGAAGCTTTTAGCGGCTTCGAGGACGCCATCGCCGGCAAGCCGGGCTCCTACAAGGTCCGAGGCTGACCGAGAGCCTGCAGTGCGACTCGGTCCTGTGGGAGCGGAGCTTGCCCGCGAAGCTTTTAGCGCCTTCAAGGACGCCATCGCCAGCAAGCCGACTCCTACAAGGACCGCGTTGCTGTCGGGGGGCGGCTTCTTGGCCAATAGATGGGGAATTCGGAGCGTCACTCCACTCCTCCTATATAGAAGAGAACTCCCTGTCCAAACCCGGCAGGGTCGGACTCCCCCGAAACAGCCCCTGGAAAGCAGGATTTGAAATACGCAAAGCACTGACAGGCAACATCAGAACCGAAGCAATCAGGAAGAATAAAAGGATCAGGCAACAAACGATATGGTGTCCCAGGGCAGGTTCGAACTGCCAGCCTTCCCCTTAGGAGGGGGATGCTCTATCCAATTGAGCTACTGGGACAACGTTCGGCCACCAGGACAGGCGGCGCGAAGGACGGCGAGCATGTTAACGGGCATGCCGGTGTTTGTCATGTCGTCCCTGGGCTTTTTAACGGTAGGCCACCTCCCGCAAGCACGAACTAACCTGCCTCCTTGGTGTTTTTTCGTCCTGGCCTTGCTCGCTGGTCGGAAAGTCCGCTTCAACCCCATCTTGGCCCCCTCCGAAGACTAGAAAACCAGCAAATTGCCACTACGCTTTAACATTAGAAGCAAAAGGTCAGGCCAACGGGTAAAATCCGCGCCGTGCTGGCCAGACGCTTCCTGACAGGCCCAGGATGGCCGATCAGAGGGGCGCTACCGGGTGAAACTTTCAAACCAGTGCGCATTTCTGATAATTGGTGCTGGCATATTGCCTTTGTCCAGTTCAATATTTGTCACAGAATTGACGCCAAGGATCTGGCAAATTTGAGGCATGATGCGGGCCTCATTTCAATTCAGGTTGAACATTTGGCCAAGCATGCTGTCCTACTGACATCCCGCGGCCAATTCCGAGAACCGCTCCCCTGAACTAACCGGTTTAAAACTATGCGCCCATTGAAACAGGCAATTTATTCCAGCCGTACGGCTGACAAATTCGTCGTGCGTCTGCCCGATGGAATGCGTGAACGCATCGCCGAGGTGGCTCGCAACCATCACCGCAGCATGAATTCCGAGATCATTGCACGCCTGGAGCAAAGCCTTATTCAAGAAGGCGCACTGGGCGACGAGTTGAGCATGCGGCTGGACAGCCCCGAGCTCTCTCTGCATGAGCGCGAGCTGCTCCAGCGTTTCCGCCAGCTCTCCCACCGTCAACAGAATGCACTCGTGTCGCTGATCGCCCACGATGCCGAAATGGCAGACGCCAGCTGATTCATCCCTGAAAGCTCAAGCCAGCGGTGTGCTGGCTTTTTTTTGCCTGGGATTTGGCCGGGAAGCGCTTAGAGCAGGAAGATGGTTGCCAGCCCAAGGAAGATGAAGAAACCGCCGCTGTCGGTCATGGCGGTGATCATCACACTGGCGCCCATCGCCGGGTCGCGCCCCAGACGCACCAGGGTCATGGGGATCAACACCCCCATCAAGGCCGCCAGCAAGAGATTGAGGGTCATGGCCGCGGTCATGACCACGCCCAGCGACCAACTGCCATAGAGCAGGTAGGCGACCACGCCGATTACCCCACCCCACACCAGGCCGTTGATCAACCCCACCGCCAGCTCCTTGCGCATCAACCGCGAGGTGTTGCCCGTGCTGACCTGGTCAAGCGCCATGGCGCGCACGATCATGGTGATGGTCTGGTTGCCCGAATTGCCGCCAATGCCCGCAACGATCGGCATCAGGGCGGCCAGTGCCACCAGCTTCTCGATGGAGCCCTCGAACAGGCCAATCACCCGCGAGGCGACAAAGGCGGTGATCAGGTTGATCGCCAGCCACGCCCAACGGTTGCGCAGGGATTTCCAGACGGAAGCAAAGATATCCTCTTCTTCACGCAGACCGGCCATGTTGAGGACTTCGCTTTCACTTTCCTCACGAATCAGGTCGACCATTTCGTCAATGGTCAAACGGCCAATCAGCTTGCCGCTCTTGTCCACCACGGGGGCGGAAATCAGGTCATAACGCTCGAAGGCCTGGGCCGCGTCATAGGCATCCTCGTCCGGGTGAAAGCTCACCGGATCACTGGCCATGACTTCAGTCACCTGCTTCTCGGGATCGTTGACCAGCAGGCGCTTGATCGGCAGCACGCCCTTGAGCACGCCGTCATAATCGACCACGAACAGCTTGTCGGTATGACCCGGCAGCTCCTTGAGCCGACGCAGGTAGCGCAACACCACTTCCAGACTGACGTCCTCGCGGATGGTGACCATCTCGAAGTCCATCAGCGCTCCGACCTGCTCCTCGTCATAGGACAACGCGGAGCGAACGCGCTCACGCTGCTGGCCGTCGAGGGCTTCCATCAACTCATGCACAACGTCTCGCGGCAGCTCGGGGGCCAGATCAGCGAGTTCGTCGGCATCCATCTCCCTGGCGGCAGCCAGGAGCTCCTGATCATCCATGTCGGCGATCAGGGTTTCACGGACAGAGTCGGACACCTCAAGCAAGATATCGCCGTCACGCTCGGCCTTGACCAACTGCCAGACGGTCAGACGATCGTCCAGGGGCAAGGCCTCAAGGATATAGGCGACGTCGGCGGAGTGCAGGTCATCGAGCTTGCGTTGCAACTCGACGAGGTTCTGCCGATGAACCAGGTTTTCCACCCGGTCGTGATGAGGACCTTCCTGACGATGCGTCAGGTCTTCAACCACCCGCTGACGCTGCAGCAGGTCAACGACCTGAGCGAGACGATCCTGCAGGCTGTCCTGGCCTTTCTTTACTTCAACTTCGGTCATAGGCGAACTCCACTCCCAGCAGCGGGGCACGCCGGAAGGATCAATCAGTCAATTCGTGATTGGCATAACGAGAGATTAAGTAACTACTGGGTAAGTCCATGGAAATATTCCAAAAACCCCGGTGGGGCTGACGGGCGCAATCATACACCGCCCCCCACGCCTTCACGACCAAAAATCTTGGCTAGAACAAGCGCTTGCAGCACCCGGTCGAGCGCTTTACGCCGGCCTTTTGCTTACGACGACTCATCCTGAAAAGAAAACGTCCCCCACCACCAAACGCTCACCGCTAGGCTAAATGAAAGACCGTCAAGGAGGACGTCCGATGCCACCGAAAAACCTTTTCTCCCTATTGCTCGCACTCTGCCTGCCCTTCCCGGCCGGCGCTGCCAGCATCCATCGCTGTGAAAACGACAGCGGCCATATCACCTTTACCACCCTGGGATGCGCGCCAGACGAAGCGCTGAAACCCCAGCGCGCGCACAATCCCGCACCCGGAAGCCGGCCCACATCCGCCAGCAGGCCAAAAACCACCAGCGTAATGCCGCGAGAGCTGACCGTAGTCGGCGAACATGATGACGGCTGCGACAATCTGTTGAGCGCGCAGGAAAAGCGCCGGGCGATCATCAACCAGCAGGTTCGCCCCGGCATGAGTCGCCTGGAAGTGGAAAGCGCCCTGGGAAGGCCGGATCGAATCAGTACGAGCAACACCGCGACGCGCTATCACTACCACCTGAAAAGGGGCCGTAGCAGCCTGGTGGTGCTGGATGAGAAGGGATGCGTCAAACGCTAGCCAGCGCCATAAACCCAAACGCCAGACGGCAAAAAGCCCGCAACCAGTGCGGGCTTTTTGTTGTATGGGGTGCACTCGACAGGATTCGAACCTGTGACCGCTCGGTTCGTAGCCGAGTACTCTATCCAGCTGAGCTACGAGTGCATGTGTGTTTTTAGACCAGATCACAACTGGTTGAAGCCACGTTATTCGTATCACTACCAACAACGCTTAAATGGTGCACTCGACAGGATTCGAACCTGTGACCGCTCGGTTCGTAGCCGAGTACTCTATCCAGCTGAGCTACGAGTGCATTTGATGCCGCGCATTATAGGCCGTGAAATCTTTTTGTAAAGCGCTTTTTTCTAGTAATTTCAACAACTTACCGAAGAAGCCAGATCTACACGTACTACGCAAATAATGGCGGAGAAGGGGGGATTCGAACCCCCGACACCCTTTTGAGGTGTACTCCCTTAGCAGGGGAGCGCCTTCGGCCACTCGGCCACCTCTCCGCAACACGGGGCGTATAATAACCAACCTTTTCCCCGTTTGCAAAGCAAAAAATCAAATAAAATTAATGGCTTGGTTCTTCGTCCTTCTCTTTCTTGATCCGCAGATAGATTTCCTCACGGTGTACAGCCACTTCCTTGGGGGCATTGACCCCAATTCGGACTTGATTTCCTTTGACGCCAAGCACGGTCACAGTGATTTCACCGTCACCGATGATCAGGCTTTCTGCGCACCGACGAGTCAGAATCAGCATACCTTTCTCCTACACGCACTTCAGTTCAGGGACAACAGTCTGCAAAAAGGGCTTCGGCTTACAGGCTATATAGCCATTGCCCTACACCCCTGAGTATTGACCAGCGCAGACAAAAGAACAGCTCCCGCCCACGCCCATCAAGAAAAACAAAGGGCGCGGTTCAACCGCGCCCTTGGGGACGATGCGTCACTCGCCCTGTCGGGCCGGTGCGTCCAGCTCGAAGGCCGTGTGCAGCGCCCGTACCGCCAGCTCCAGATACTTCTCTTCGATCACCACGGAGACTTTGATCTCCGAGGTCGAGATCATCTGGATATTGATGCTTTCCTTGGCCAGGGCCTCGAACATGCGGCTGGCCACGCCAGCGTGGGAACGCATGCCGACACCGACGATCGACACCTTGGCGATCTTGGTGTCGCCGACCACTTCACGAGCACCGATCTCACGTGCGGTGTTTTCCAGGACGGTTTGCGCGGCCTGGTAGTCGTTGCGGTGCACGGTGAAGGTGAAGTCGGTGGTGTTATCGTGCGCGACGTTCTGCACGATCATGTCGACTTCGATATTCGCGGCACTGATCGGGCCGAGAATCTTGAAGGCCACGCCGGGGGTGTCTGGCACGCCACGGATGGTCAGCTTGGCTTCATCGCGGTTGAAGGCGATGCCGGAAATGATCGGCTGTTCCATGGATTCCTCTTCATCAATAGTAATGAGGGTGCCCGGACCCTCTTTGAAGCTGTGCAGGACGCGCAGCGGAACGTTGTACTTGCCGGCGAACTCGACCGCACGGATCTGCAACACCTTGGAACCGAGGCTGGCCATTTCCAGCATCTCTTCGAAGGTGATCTTGTCCAGGCGCTGGGCCTGGGCCACAACGCGTGGATCGGTGGTGTAGACGCCATCGACGTCGGTGTAGATCTGGCATTCGTCAGCCTTCAAGGCCGCCGCCAGCGCCACGCCGGTGGTGTCGGAACCGCCACGCCCGAGGGTGGTGATATTGCCGTGCTCGTCGACGCCCTGGAAACCGGCGACCACGACCACGCGACCGGCCTTCAGATCGCCACGAATCTTCTGATCGTCGATCTGCAGGATGCGCGCCTTATTGTGCGCGCTGTCGGTCAGGATCCGCACCTGGTTGCCGGTGTACGAGACCGCCGGTACACCACGCTTGATCAGCGCCATGGCCAGCAAGGCGATGGTCACCTGCTCGCCGGTGGAAACGATCACATCCAGTTCACGCGGAACCGGCTGCTGCTCGCCACTGATTTGCTTGGCCAGTTCGATCAGGCGGTTGGTCTCGCCGCTCATCGCGGACAGTACAACCACCAGGTCATCACCGGCTTCGCGGAACTTCTTAACCTTGTCGGCTACCTGCTCGATTCTCTCGACGGAGCCGACCGAGGTACCTCCGAATTTCTGTACGATCAAAGCCATTTCTAAGCCGCCTCAGCCCGTAAAGGGGCGCCCATTAATCATTCAACTTCACAGCTGCGATGCCCGCCACTAGACAGCAGGCACCCTTCGCGGCCTTAAACGCCCTGTTCGACAAAAGGTACGGTCAGGGCCAGCGCGGCATCCAGTTGCGCAGCGTCGATACCGCCGCCTTGCGCCATATCCGGACGACCACCGCCCTTCCCGCCCACTGCCGCAGCGGCTTGTTTCATCAGATCACCGGCTTTGAGTTGGCCAGTCAGGTCCTTGGTCACGCCTGCAACCAGAACGACCTTTTCCTCATGGACACTGCCGAGCAGGATCACTGCGCGACCGAGTTTGTTTTTCAGTTGATCGACCAACGCCAGCAGCGCCTTGCCATCCTGCCCGTCCAGGCGCACGGCCAGGACCTTGACGCCCTTGACGTCCAGGGCCGAAGCCGACAGGTCAT
The DNA here is from genome assembly GCF_059420925.1 of Pseudomonas sp. GW821-FHT03C07. Taxonomy (NCBI): domain Bacteria; kingdom Pseudomonadati; phylum Pseudomonadota; class Gammaproteobacteria; order Pseudomonadales; family Pseudomonadaceae; genus Pseudomonas; species Pseudomonas sp. GW821-FHT03C07. Next base: position 632,496 of record NZ_JBWKUQ010000002.1, on the reverse strand, counting down.
CGCCCGCCGCGCTGGCGGCCTTGGCCTGCAATTGCTCCAGCTGTTTTTCCAGCAGGCGGTTGCGTTCCAGCACCGCCGACAGCTTGTCGATCAGGTTGTCGCGACTGCCCTTGATCAGGCTCGCGGCTTCCTTGAGTTGCTCTTCAGCGGCGTTCAGGTAGGCCAGTGCCGCTGCCCCCGTGACCGCTTCGATACGCCGTACGCCTGAGGCGACGCCGCCTTCGCTGGTAATTTTCAGCAGGCCGATATCGCCGGTGCGGTTGGCGTGGATACCGCCACACAGCTCAACGGAGAAATCGCCGCCCATGCTCAGTACCCGAACGCTGTCACCGTACTTCTCGCCAAACAGCGCCATGGCGCCTTTCTTCTTGGCGGTGTCGATATCGGTTTCTTCGGTTTCCACCACCGAGTTCTTGCGGATCTCGGCGTTGACGATATCTTCCAGGGCCTTGAGCTGCTCAGGCTTGATGGCTTCGAAGTGGCTGAAGTCAAAGCGCAGGCGCTGGCTATCGACCAACGAACCCTTCTGCTGGACATGCTCGCCCAACACCTGACGCAACGCGGCGTGCAGCAGGTGCGTGGCCGAGTGGTTCAGGGACGTGGCGTGGCGCACCTCGGCGGCCACCTGGGTGTCAACCTGGGCACCGACCAACAGGCTGCCTTGGGCCAGGACACCGTGGTGCAGGAACGCACCGCCGGTCTTGGTGGTATCGCGCACATCGAAGCGAGCGGCAGCCGCCTTGAGATAACCGCAATCACCCACCTGGCCGCCCGACTCGGCATAGAACGGCGTCTGGTCCAGGACCACAACGCCCTCTTCGCCTTCATTCAAGACGTCGACCGACTGCCCTTCTTTATAGAGTGCCACGACTTTCGCCGAACCGCTGGTAGCACTGTAGCCGGTGAACTCGGTGGCGACGTCGACCTTGACCAGGCTGTTGTAGTCCATACCGAAGGAACTGGCCGAACGCGCGCGTACGCGCTGGGCTTCCATCTCGCGCTCGAAACCGGCCTCGTCGAGAGTCAGGCTGCGTTCACGAGCGATGTCACCGGTCAGGTCCATAGGGAAACCGTAGGTGTCGTACAGCTTGAACACCACGTCGCCGGGGACGACCGACCCCTTGAGTTCGGCCAGGTCCTGCTCGAGGATCTTCAGGCCTTGCTCCAGGGTCTTGGCGAACTGCTCTTCTTCGGCTTTGAGCACGCGCTCGATATGCGCCTGCTGGGATTTCAGCTCAGGGAAGGCCTCGCCCATCTCGGCGACCAGGGCGGCAACGATCTGATAGAAGAAGCTGCCTTTGGCGCCCAGCTTGTTGCCGTGACGGCAGGCCCGGCGAATGATCCGACGCAGCACATAGCCACGGCCTTCGTTGGACGGCAACACACCGTCGGCAATCAGGAAGCCGCAGGAACGAATATGGTCAGCCACGACTTTCAGCGACGCCTGGTTGTCGTTGCTGCAGCCGATCGCCCGGGCCGAAGCACTCAGCAGGCTCTGGAACAGGTCGATCTCATAGTTGGAGTGAACGTGCTGCAACACCGCACTGATCCGCTCCAGGCCCATGCCGGTGTCCACCGACGGCGCCGGCAGCGGATGCAACACGCCGTCGGCGGTGCGGTTGAATTGCATGAACACGTTGTTCCAGATTTCGATGTAGCGGTCGCCGTCTTCTTCCGGCGAGCCGGGTGGGCCACCCCAGATATCGGCGCCGTGATCGTAGAAAATCTCGGTGCACGGACCGCACGGACCGGTATCGCCCATGGTCCAGAAGTTATCGGACGCGTAAGGCGCGCCCTTGTTGTCACCGATACGGACCATGCGCTCAGCCGGCACGCCGACTTCCTTGGTCCAGATATCGTAGGCTTCGTCGTCGCTGGCGTAGACCGTGACCCAGAGCTTCTCCTTCGGCAGGTTCAGCCACTGGTCGGACGTCAGGAAGGTCCAGGCGAAGGTGATCGCATCACGTTTGAAATAGTCGCCAAAGCTGAAGTTGCCGAGCATTTCGAAAAAGGTGTGGTGACGAGCGGTATAACCGACGTTTTCCAGGTCGTTGTGCTTGCCGCCGGCGCGCACGCATTTCTGACTGCTGACCGCGCGGGTATAGGCGCGCTTTTCCTGGCCCAGGAAGCAGTCCTTGAACTGGTTCATCCCCGCGTTGGTGAACAGCAGGGTCGGGTCGTTGCCCGGAATCAAAGAGCTGGAGGCTACACGGGTGTGGCCTTGCTGTTCGAAGAAGCGAAGGAAGGCTTCACGGATTTCTGCGCTTTTCATAGGTTCTTCCACGGAGTCTGCGGCCAAACGCAAGTGCATCACATCCAAAAGGGTTTGCGACTTGCAAAGGGCCGCATTATATCGGCCCTGCGCCTTGGGTACAGTGTGTTTATACGATAGAAACCGTCAATTGGACGGCCTGCAGTCTCATTCACGGCCAAATTCGGCCAATACCGCAACAACTTGTTCAACTTGCGTACACCTGGCGTCCCTATACCCAGGGTGACTTCAGCCTGATCGACGGCGGCTCGAGCCGACACGTCCTGCGGAAATTCGATCATTATTATCGAAACGACGACATGCGCTGCCTGAAAATATATGTTAAAAACTGGGCGCCGCCAGAAAGTCTGGTGGCAACGTTCTCAGGGCGGGGTGCAACTCCCCACCGGCGGTAATGGCGCGCAATGCGTCTAGCCCGCGAGCGCTTGACGACTCCCACGGCCTTGGCTGTCGGTCGACAAGGTCAGCAGACCCGGTGTGATCCCGGGGCCGACGGTCATAGTCCGGATGAAGAGAGAACGGGATTGACACCCAGGGGCCGTCCGCTGATCCGTGTGTGCCTGCGAGCATCCCACAACGAAGCTGAACGCACCCTTGAATCCCATTCGATTCATATCGCCCTGTTTTTCACACAAACAGGAGTCAGAACAGATGCAACCCACCCCTATTCATCACAACCAACGTATCGCCTTCATCCAGGCTTGCTGGCACAAGGATATTGTCGACCAGGCGCGCCACGGTTTTGTCTCGGAAATCGCCAAGCTGGGCTATCAGGAAAGCGATATCGACTTCTTCGAGGTCGGCGGCGCATTCGAAATCCCTCTGCATGCCAAGCTGCTGGCCAAGTCCGGGCGGTATGCCGGCGTGGTCGCCGCGGGCCTGGTGGTTGATGGCGGAATCTATCGCCACGACTTCGTCGCCACCGCGGTGATCGACGGCCTGATGCAAGTCCAGCTGGACACCGAAGTGCCGGTATTTTCGGTGGTACTGACCCCGCACCACTTCCACGCGGGTGAAGAACACCAGAAATTCTTCTTCGATCACTTCGTGCACAAAGGCCAGGAAGCGGCGAAAACCTGCGCCGACACCCTGAGCAAACTGCGCGCCCTGCCGCGTCTCACGCCACAGAAAGTAGCGGTCTGAGCCACCGGCGACCTGCCGGCCCGGGCCGGCGGGTCATTGCCCCGCACATAACTATCTACCCTCTCCCAGCGGCGCCAATGCGTTTAAGTGGACTCGACATTCAGCCCTTTCAGGGCTCTCGAAACCCACCGCTTGCGGAGACACCGCCCTATGAACGACTTTTCCAGACTTGGCCCGGACATGCCCGTCCCGCCCGCTAATGAACACTGGATCGACGGCAACCACGAAAACCCCCAGCCACTCACCACCGCCCTGAGCCAATACCCGGACGACCAGCGGATCATGCACAGCCATACGCTGCACGTGGACGACACGGTCATGGTGGAGCGCAACAAGCTCGAGATATCCCCCGGCTATCGCGGCCCCACCGACCATCTGGTGTTCACCACCCGGGACCGCTCCGACCAGATACACCTGTATCTGACCGATCATCCGGTCCTCGATATCAATAACCGGCGCTATCACCTGAAGATGGCCTCAACCGGGCAAGTCATTGTGCTGCGCACACAGGGCGGCGATGACAACATCCGGGTCGACGACCAGGTGCAGACCACGGTGTTCATCGACTCGGGTACCGGCGACGACCGAGTACTCTGCGGCGGCGGCTTCACAAAAGTCAGCGCCGGCCCCGGCAACGACCAGGTGATCACACGCTCCGGCGCCAGCTATATCGAAGCGGGGGAAGGCGACGATATCGTCAGCGGTCAGGGCGGCGGCGCCATGACCGCCTATGGCGGCAAGGGCCACGACGTCCTGATCGGCGGCGAAGGTGCCTGTTTCCTGGATGGCGGCCAGGGCGACGATGTGCTGCTAGGCGGCAGAGGCCACAACGTGCTCAGCGGGGCCGACGGCAACGACCAGATCAGCCCCGGCCCTGGCCGCAATACGGTCTACACCGGGACCGGCGTGGACTTCGTCGAACACCTCGGGCCCAATACCCAGCTGTTCAATGCGTATGCCGCCACCGGGCCCGTTCCGTCAAACATCGATACAGCGCCCGGCACCGTCATCGCCGCCAAGGAGCTGGACAGTTGCGGTGTGGTCGTTGAGGGCACGTTGGAGTTCCAGGAGCGGGTCAAGGACGACCTCAGACTGCTGCTGGGTTCCGGCAACGGCCGGCAATTGCTCGGAGCCCTGGGCGAGGCCAGGAAAAAAAGCGGCGTCCCGGTGCTGGTCAAGGAGTTGACCGAGGAGGAGAACGGCATGTGCTTCCCGAACCGCTCGCAACCCGATAACCCGTTTGAGGACGAACACCCCTTTATCGAAAACGGCCAGGCGGGCATTCCGGTCAAGGGTTGCACGGTGTACTACGATCCGTCGTTCCTCAAGGGCGAAGTCACCAGCATCGTTCATCTCTACCACGAGCTGTGCCACGCCTATAACTACGTGACCGGAACGGTTTTTCTAGGCTATGGCCCCGACGGTCCGGACGGGAACAACCCTCGGCGCCCGGTTCCCAACCCCGAACTCCAGGCTGTCGGCTTAAGCGCCAACGCACCGCCATTCGATTTCGACGGGAACCCCGCGACACCACCCCTGAACAGCAATCCCGAGGCTTTCAGCGAAAACGGCCTACGCCGGGAGTTCGGTATCCCACCACGCAAGCAATACCGGGGAGACTGATCGCCAGGCCTAAACCAGGTGCTCGTCGCAGGATGGCACCACCAGAATCCCCGCCCGTAGGCCATTTTTCACCTTCGGGTTGGGGAAAATGATCCGCGCGCCCTGCTCTTCCACGACCCAGCGGCTGTTCGCCAGGTCCTCGGCCAGCAGATAGCCCTGGGGCAGTTCCGAGAAGTTCTCGATATCCACCGGCAAGTGCATCAGGAAGCTGTCGCTGTGCTTGATGATTTCCCGGGCCACGCTGAACAGTTGCAAACCTTCAAGCGTTTCATCAGTGGCCGGCTCGCGCCCCTCGATGATCTGCTTGAGGCGCAATTCCAGGCGTGTCACATCGACGCCCTCGTTCTGCCCGAACGGACGCGCCTTGCCCAGTTCCAGGGTAAAGGCCTCGGCGCCCAGCTTGTCGTAGGTGTAGCTGCTGAAGACGATGGACGGCTTGTTCTGCAACAGCACCGCCGTCATCCCGGCGGCGCGCAGGCGGGCCAGCTCGCGACGGGAATGCGCCCGGCCTTCCTGGAAGGGATACAGGGCGAACTGTTCGATCTTCGAACCGCGAATGGCCGTGTGCAGGTCATAGTGCAGGCGCTCGCGATCCGCCAGGCTGAAGAAACTCGCCGCCAGGCGCTCCAGCTCGCAAGCGCGCAGGGCTTCACTGCCACTGCTCTGCTCATGCCGGCCGTTGAACAGCCGGTTGACGTCCTGCTCGACAAAACGCTCGCCGCGACGGATCGCCTCGGGATTGCCGAACAGGAACAGAATACGTGCGCGGGGCTTGAGATCGCCCCGGGCAATGTCGTGCAACAGCCGATCGAGCAACTCGATCGGCGCTGTTTCGTTACCGTGGATACCGGCGGACAACAGCAGGTCCAGCCCATTGTCCCGGACCTCGGGAGGCCGCACTTCAAGCGCGCCCTCGCTCAGCCAGCGCATGCGCACACCGTCGACCGTCAGTTGAGTCTTCTCCGCCGGTTCACGACCGGCGAGGGTCAGTTCAAGCAGTTTGCCGAGGGCGAGCATGGCGCGGTATTCCTTAATCAGTGATGGTGATCGCAGTCGGGGCCGTGGACATGATCGTCCTCGCCGATCTCGGCCGGCTCCATCTCCAGTTGCAGGCTGACCAGGTTGGTCGCCAGCGGGCGCAACAGCAGGTTGGCGTATTCGGCGTCGCCTTCCTCGACATCGACACCGATCAGCAGTTGGCCGCGACCGTCGTGCTGGATCCACAATTCCTTGCCCTGCCAGATCACCGCGACGCGGGTGCAGGAGGTTTCCAGTTGAGTGCCGTCGGTATCTTCAAGGATCAGCTGCAGGGTATCGCTCATGTTTTAGGCTCTCGTCTGGAAGTAAAACGCCGCGCTCCAAGACAGAGCGGCGGCCTTCAATTGATCTGGAATGGGTAAACCGAGCCCAGTTTAAGGATTTGCGTCAGTTCATCCAATGCCGTGCGACATTCAAGCAGCAACCGCGGGTCGGCCAGGTCGCTTTCACGCAGGCTGTCGCGGTAGTGCTTGTCGACCCACTGGGTCAGCGTGCCATACAACGGCGCCGTCATGATAACCCCCGGGTTGACCGCCGCCAGTTCGTTTTCCTTCAAGGCCACGCGCAAGCGCAGGCAGGCCGGGCCACCGCCGTTCTGCATGCTCTGCTTGAGGTCGAAGACCTTGACCTCGCGGACCGGGCCGGCGGCGCTGGTCAGTTCCTGCAAGTAGGCCCAGACCCGTGGGTTGCCACGGCACTCTTCCGGCACGATCAGCAGCATGCCACCGTCGGCCCGGTTCAACAGCTGGCTGTTGAACAGGTAGGAACGCACCGCGTCTTCCACCGCCACTTTCGAGCGCGGCACGCAGATCGCCTGGAAGTTGCCACCGCGCTTGGCCAGCTTGCCCTGCAACTCGGCGAGCATCTGCTCGGTGTCGAGGAAGGCGTCCTCGTGGTAGAACAACACCTCGCCGTTACCCACCGCGATCACGTCGTTGTGGAACACACCCTGGTCGATCACGGCCGGGTTCTGTTGAGCATAGACCACGCCGTCGTCGCTCAGGCCATGCAGACGGGCGACCGCCTGCGAGGCTTCGAGGGTCTGACGCGCCGGGTATTTCTGCGGCGCCGGGTAGCGAGTATCGAAGGCGCTGCGACCGAAGACGAAGAACTCGACGCCGGCTTCGCCGTACTCTCGGCAGAAACGCGTGTGGTTGGCCGCACCTTCGTCGCCGAACTGGGCCACGGCAGGTAGCGCCGCGTGATGGGCGAAATGCTTGGCGTCGGCGAACATCGCCGCCAGCACACGGCTGGTGGTCGGGTGCTCGATGCTGCGGTGGTATTTGCAGTTGAGGTTGGCGGCGGTGAAATGCACGCGGCCGTCGGCGGTGTCGGCACTCGGGCTGACGGTGCCGGCGTTGGCCACCCACATGCTCGACGCCGAGCAACTGGCGACCAGCAACGGCATCGCCTGCTTCGCGGCCTGTTCAATCACCTGTGCATCGCTGCCGGTGAAACCGAGACTGCGCAGGGCCGCTACATCCGGACGCTCCTGCGGGGCCAGTACGCCCTGGACAAAGCCCATGTCCATCAGCGCTTTCATTTTCGCCAGGCCTTGCAGCGCCGCTTCCTTGGGGTTGGAAGCCTGCTGGCTGTTGCTCTGGGAAGCGACGTTGCCGTAGGACAGGCCGCCGTAGTTATGGGTCGGGCCTACAAGACCGTCAAAATTGACTTCAAAGGATTTCATCGGCGAGGCTCCATGAATCTGTTTTTATAAGCACAAATCATCTGCGTATGGCGACCACTTTGCGGTCATCGCCAGCAAGCTGGCTCCTACAGGAGCTGGCTTGCCAGCGATAGGGCCCGCAGGCCCGACGAATCAGGAAAGCCGAACACCCGGTGTCAGTGTCGCCGGCACCGTCAAGCTCGGCGTTTCCAGCGATGCCACCGGGTACGCGCAATAATCCGCCGCGTAATAGGCGCTGGCGCGATGGTTGCCCGAGCCCCCGACCCCACCGAACGGCGCACTGCTGGCAGCACCCGTCAGTTGTTTGTTCCAGTTGACGATCCCGGCCCGGCTTTCCAGCCAGAACTGCTGGTAACGCGCCTCGGAATCCGACAGCAGGCCTGCGGCCAGGCCGTACTGCGTATTGTTGGCCTCGGCAATCGCCGCGTCGAAATCAGCGTAGCGAATCACTTGCAGCAAGGGGCCGAACAACTCTTCATCAGGGCGATCAGCCACCGCCGTTACATCGAGAATACCCGGGGTCAGCAACGCCGCCGTGGCCTGCGGCTGAGTCATTTCCAGCAATGCCAGGGCGCCATGGCCCAGCAATTGCGCCTGGGCGTCCATCAAGGCACGCGCGGCACCGAGGGACACCACCGAGCCCATGAACGGTGCCGGCTGCTGGTCGAACGCACCGACTTCAATGGTCGCGCTGACCGCCACCAGGCGCTCCAGCAGCGTATCGCCCCAGGCCCCTTCAGGCACCAGCAGGCGGCGGGCACAGGTGCAACGCTGCCCGGCGGAGATAAAGGCCGACTGAATAATGGTGTACACCGCCGCGTCCAAGTCCTGGACCTGATCGACTACCAGCGGGTTGTTGCCGCCCATTTCCAGAGCCAGGATCTTGTCCGGACGCCCGGCGAATTGCTGATGCAGATGGTTGCCGGTGCGGCTCGAACCGGTGAAGAACAGACCGTCGATGCCCGCATTCGCCGCCAGGGCAATCCCGGTTTCCCGCGCGCCCTGCAACAGGTTCAATACGCCCGCCGGCAGACCGGCCTCGATCCAGCAACGCACGGTCAGTTCAGCGACCTTCGGGGTCAGTTCGCTCGGTTTGAACAGCACGCTGTTACCGGCCAGCAACGCCGGCACGATATGTCCATTGGGCAAGTGGCCAGGGAAGTTGTAAGGACCGAACACCGCCACCACACCGTGGGGCTTGTGGCGCAACACCGCGGTGGCGTCGCCCAGCGGGCCGCTCTTCTCGCCGGTACGCTCACGGTAGCTCTGCACCGAGATGGCGATCTTGTTGACCATGCTGGTCACTTCGGTCGCCGCTTCCCACAGGGGTTTGCCGGTTTCTTCACCGATGCAACGGGCCAACTCGTCGGCACGGCTTTTCAGCTGCGCGGCAAAACTTTCGAGTACGACAATACGCTCGTCGAGGGAACGCTTGGCCCAGGCCGGAAACGCCTGGCGCGCGGCCTGCACGGCGGCGTCGACCTGGGCGGCACTGGCCCCCTTGCCGGACCACAGTACGCGCTGGGTCACCGGGTTCAACGATTCGAAGGCTTCGCCCCGGCCTTCCTGCCAGGCACCAGCGATGTAAAGCGTGCTCATTATTTCGACTCCCGGGAAGCAGACAACGGTACCGCGCGGACCTGATCGCCCGCGCTCAGTTGAAGACGTTTGGCGGTCAGCGGATCGACCACCAGGGTGCCCGCCGCCAGGCGTGCCGGAGCCGCGGTGATACGGCAGTCCTCGCGCTTGCGGTTGTGGATCAGGTACGGCGTGGCATCGTCACCCGGGGTGCCGACGGCCAACACCAGCGCCTGGCTGTCGCGCACCGCGCGGATCTTGCTGGTTTCGCACTCCACCGCTGGACCGGCGTCGAAGATGTCGACATAACCCTGGTAACTGAAACCTTCGCTCTTGAGCATCGCCAGCGCCGGCTCGGTGTCGGTGTGCACCTTGCCGATCACCGCGCGCGCCTCTTCGGAGAGGAAGCAGGTGTACAGCGGGAACTTGGGCATCAACTCGGCGATAAAAGCCTTGTTGCCGACACCGGTCAGGTAATCAGCCTGGCTGAATTCCATCTTGAAGAAGTGCCGGCCCAGGCTTTCCCAGAACGGCGAGCGCCCGGCCGCATCGGACATGCCACGCATCTCGGCGATGATCTTGTTGCCGAACAACTCGGGGAATTCAGCGATAAACAGCATCCGCGCCTTGGCCAGCATGCGGCCGTTGAGGCCACTGCGATAGTCGGCATGCAGGAACAGCGAGCACAGCTCCGAGTTACCGGTCAGGTCGTTGGCCAGGAACAGCGTCGGAATTTCGCGGTAGATCTTCAGTTCCTGGGAAGCGCTGACCGTCAGGCCGACCCGGAAGTTGTACCAGGGCTCACGAAGGCCCACCGCGCCGGCAATGGCGCTGATACCGACCACGCGGCCATTGTCGTCTTCGAGCACGAACAGATAGTCCGCATCGCCACGACCGGCTTCACCAGTGAAGGTTTTTTCCGCCCAAGCGACCCGATGGGCCAGGCGCTCTTCATTGGCCGGTAAGGTGGTCAGGCCGGTGCCCGTGCTGCGGGCCAGGTCGATCAGAGCGGGTAAATCGCTGCTGCGTACGGGACGAACGATCATGCTATCTCCTCAAACGGGCACCGGCTGACGGCCGCCCGCGAAACTCGCTGTAAGGCTGCTTTCGATACCGGCCTTAAACCGCTACCAGGCGCACGCTGGCACCTTCGCCGACGCCCAGGGCTTCGGCGGCTTGTAGGTCCAGGGTGACCGGTTTGCCCGGCGCATAATCGAGCTCCAGCAACACCGCGCGATAATCCTGCAGCAATGCGTTGGACACCAGGTACTGGCGTCCGCCGCCCTTGTAGGTGTCACCGAGCTTCACCGGTACCACCCGGCTCTGGGCGATGGAGCGAATCCCGCTGACCCGCGCATGCAGGGTCGGACCGCCATCGAAGATGTCGATGTAGTGATCGGTTTCGAAGCCTTCGCGCATCAGGATATCGAAGGTGATCTGCGCCCGCGGGTGCACTTGGCCCATCGCCTCTTGGGCGGCGTCCGGCAGCAGCGGCACGTAGATCGGGTAATGCGGCATCAGTTCGGCGAGGAAGGTCCGGCTTTTCAGGCCGCACAGGCGCTCGGCCGCCGCGTAGTTCAGGTCGAAGAAGTTGCGACCGATGGCATCCCAGAACGGCGAGTCGCCGTGTTCGTCGCTGTAGCCGACGATCTCGGTCACCACCGAATCGGCGAAGCGCTCCGGATGACTGGCGACGAACAGCAGACGCCCGCGGGAATTGAGCTCCGACCAGGCCGAACCGACCAGCTCCGGGACCACGTAGAAGCTGGTCAGCAGGCTGTTGCCGGTCAGGTCATGGCACTGCGAAAGCACATGGATCTTGTTGTGGATCTTCAGCTCGCGGGAGGCATGCACGAAAGTCTCGTTACGGAAGCTGTAGAACGGCTCCGAGTAGCCGGCCGAGGCAACGATGGCCGAGCAGCCCGCCAGCTTGCCGGTGGCGCTGTCTTCGAGCACGAAGAAATAGCTTTCTTCGCCATTGAAGCTGACTTCGGCGGCGAACGAGGCCTCACTTGCTGCGATCTTGTCGCGCAGGCGGCCTTCGTCATCCGGCAAGGAAGTGACACCGATCGGGCTGTCCGCGGCCAGGCGCCGTACCTCGTCCAGGTCAGCCATTTGCGCGGGGCGCATCACCAGCATGGTGTCACTCCTTCAATCCAGAACAGGTCGGTGTGTACCGACAGAAAAAAAATACCCGGGTAGGAGCGAGCGTGCTCGCGATGGTGGCCCAGGCACCGCGGGGTATCGGATACCCCGCGTTATCGTTGACGATCATCGTCGGAACGCCGCCCAGAGCAAGCTCGCTCCTACAGGTACAGGAAATATAGGCCCGACGGTGGCCATCCTGGGCCACCGCCGGGCGGTCCATCAGGCTTGCGTCAGCTTGGCCACGGCGCGCTCGAAACGATCCAGGCCTTCGTTGATGTCCGCGTCTTCAACCACCAGGCTCGGGGCGAAACGAATCACGTCCGGGCCAGCTTGCAGGATCATCAGGTTTTCTTTTTCCGCGGCGTTGAACACGTCCTTGGCCTTGCCCTTCCAGGCATCGGCCAGCACGCAACCGAGCAACAGGCCCATGCCACGCACCTGGCTGAACAGGCCGTATTTGGCGCCGATCTGCTCCAGGCGGGTCTTGAACTGGTCGTGCTTGGTTTTCACACCGTTCAACACCTGCGGGGTGTTGATCACATCGATCACCGCGTTGCCGACCGCACACGCCAGCGGGTTACCACCGTAGGTGGTGCCGTGGGTGCCGACCACCAGGTGCTTGGCCAGCGCTTCAGTGGTGAGCATCGCGGCAATCGGGAATCCGCCACCCAGGCTCTTGGCGCTGGTGAGGATGTCCGGGGTCACGCCGTATTGCATGTAGGCAAACAGCGAGCCGCTGCGGCCCATGCCGGTCTGCACTTCATCGAACACCAGCAGCGCGTCGTGCTGGTTGCACAGCTCGCGGGCGCCTTGCAGGTAGGACAGTTCGGCCGGCAGTACGCCGCCCTCGCCCTGGATCGGTTCCAGGACCACGGCGCAGGTCTTGTCCGAGATCGCGGCTTTCAGCGCGTCGAGGTCATTGAACGGCACATGGGTGATACCGGTGATTTTCGGACCGAAGCCATCGGAGTACTTCGACTGGCCACCGACGTTCACGGTGAACAGGGTGCGACCGTGGAAGCTGTTCAGCGCGGCGATGATTTCGTACTTCTCCGAACCGAAGCGGTCGAACGCCACGCGACGGGCCAGCTTGAAGGCGGCCTCGTTGGCTTCGGCGCCGGAGTTGCAGAAGAACACCCGCTCGGCGAAGGTCGCGTCCACCAGCTTCTTGGCCAGGCGCAGGGCCGGCTCGTTGGTGAACACGTTGGATACGTGCCACAGGTTGTTCGCCTGCTCGGTCAGCGCGCCAACCAGCGCCGGGTGCGCGTGGCCCAATACGTTAACCGCGATACCGCCGGCGAAATCGATCAGCTCCCGGCCCGCCTGGTCCCATACTCGGGAACCCGCGCCGCGCACAGGAATAAAAGTCGCAGGTGCGTAGTTGGGAACCATGACCTGGTCGAAATCGGCGCGTTGCACCGGAGCTTGCTCAACGGACATCGGAGTCTCCTGAAGAGGAACGCCTGCCTGGAACTGGCGAGCGATGGGGGGATTGTAAGGACAGTTTTCGGTCAGGCCTTGCCGCCAAGCGACAACTTCTTATAGCGCCAAACCGGCTTTTACCGAGGTTGTCGGCAATGCGACAAATTGCGTCGCAAAGGCGCAGTTTAAACGCTGGTTGTGGTTTTGGTATCTATTTAGGCGTGGCGGTCCCCGGGCGCTGGATAGCCTCGCTGCTTTACCCGCCGCAGGAGAAACCGCGCCATGCCGACGCCCGCCGAAATCATGCCCGCGCATGACCCCGATAATTTCGAACTGATCAAAAGCAAACTGCCGGACTGGCTGACCGATGCCTCCCAGACCCTGCGCCAGGCCCATGGCGACAGCCTGCTGTTGACCCACACCCACAAGGCCAGGCTGGCCGAGCAGTTGCAAGCCTTGCAAGGTCTCGAGGCCTTTGCCGCGCCGATCCTGTGCAACGCCCTGAAAACCCGCTTCGGATACCAACTGGATCTGCAGCGCGACCGACTGACCAGCATTCGATTGATCACCGCCGCCACGCTCTCGACGCCACGCAAGGTCTCCGTCGTCGATATGAGTCTGTTTGAGGCCGCCCTGAAGAACTTCGTCGACCCCCGGCATGAAAACCTGGCGTTTTATAACGAGTCCAGCCTGTACCGCAGGGTGGATGGCCGACGGAACCTGCCGATCCAAGCCTTCACCCTCCGAACCTTCGTCAAGCTGTGCCGGGAACTGGATATCGGTGGCCAGTACAACCGTCACATGGAAGAGGTGCTGCAGCCGAAAAAATCGTCCGGCGAAGCGGACAACCGCTTTCGCGATCAGTTTGAACTCAGCGAAAGCTACGAACTCCTGACCCAGACCCATATTGCCCTGATGAAAGGCCATATCAGCCTCTCAACCCACGAGCTGCTGATGGCCGCGAGCCAAAAGGGTCGACTGCCCTACTGGGATGGCAAGCGGGTGAGCTGCCACGAACTGCAAATGTTCAACTTCAGAACGCCACTCAGCAGTTCGATCGGCGTCACGCTCAAAGGCGCCTTGCTGATTGAGCATCAAGACACCCTGGCCGCGCGAAACCGCCCTTGCATCGTCTACCTGAGCGGTGATCCGGAGCAGGCCATCAAGCAATACACCAGCTTCAACGCGTTCGAGGAGGATTTGGCGCGCCGCCTGGGCAGCAGCAACTACCGGGCGTTCTTCGCGCGCTATATCAACCAGCGCACCCAAGCGGCTTTTTTCAGTGCCCTTGAGCGCCATCTCGCCACCTCCGGCAAAGCCGCCAATCTGCAACTCAAACGCTTCCCCCTGATCGATCACCCACTACGCGAGCTGTATTCCCAGCATCTGGTCAAACTGATGGGCGATGGTAATTTCAACGCCGTGCCGGTGGCCGATATCGATCGCCGTAGTCATCGGGAGCACCTGCAATCGTTGAGCAATATCGGCCTGAACCTGCTGAATGTCGCCGCCCTGTTCGTCCCAGGCCTGGGCGAAGCAATGCTGGCGGTGGCCGGCGCACAGATGCTCGGCGAGATCTACAATGGCATCGAGGACTGGCGTCACGACGAACGCGAGCAAGGCCTCAAGGGCTTGATCGGCGTCACCCTGAACCTCGCGCTGATAGGCGGTATCAGCCTGGTCGCCCACCGCTTCGCCGGGGCCGGACTGATCAAGGAACTGCAACAGGTGCGCCTGCCCACGGGCAAAAGCAGTCTGTGGAAACCCGACCTGACGCCCTACGAGCAATCACTGACACTGCCCGAAACCGCACAACCGAACGCCCGCGGCTTCTACGAAGCCAACGACCGCCAGTACCTCAGGCAAGGCGACCGGTTCTATGAGGCCGAGCTCAGCCCCCGAGGCCAGCGCGGCCGGATCAAACACCCACGCCGCCCCAACCAATATTCACCCGCCTTCTGGCATAACGGTGCCGGCGCCTGGTTTCACGAACTGGAGCGCCCCTTGCAGTGGCAAGGCCCGCAGTTGCTGCACCGCCTGGGTTTCGCTGGCGAAGCCTTTTCCGATGTCGACGCCGCGCGGATCATGGCCGTCAGTGACAGCGACGAAGCAATGCTGCGCCGGGTGCATTTCGACAGCCAGCGGCCCCCCGCCCTGCTCAAGGACAGCCTGCTGCGCTTTCGCCTCGACCGCGATATCCAAGGTTTTATCGAACAGCTGGCCCGCGGCGAGGCCGCGCCTGACGAGAGCATGCAGCAACAGATCCTGCTGGACTTCTGGCATTCGCAAACCAAGACCTTGCGAGTAGTGGACGACCAGGGACGGGTGGTCATGGAGACCGTGCGCCCCGGCAAGGACCAGGGACAGCGGGTGGTCATCTCGCTCGACCCATTGCACAACGGCGACCTGCTCAAGAGCGTGCTGAACTCGCCCGACCTGGAGGAAAGCGATATCCGCACACTGCTGGGGGAAAACCAGAGTTTCGCGACCCCCGCCGAAAGACCGGAAACGCGGCTGCTGAACTTTCGCAAGCGGCTCGCCCGCCACGCCCAACACCGGCAAAAAGCCCTGTTCGAATCGCAATACCGGTTTCGCACGCAATCACGCGAGCCCTCGGTCGTCGTGCTGCAAACAGCGTTTCCCGACCTGCCCGTGGCCGTGCTCGAAGAACTCGCCGAACATGCCAGCGGCGCGCAGTTGCAAGCCTTGCACGAGTCCGCCGAAATCGCGCCGAGCATCGTCGACGAAGCCGCCCTGTATCGCCAACAGGTGCGTCTGGCCCGCGCCCGCGAAGGGCTGTACCTGAAATCCAGCGGCAATGCCGACAGCGAAAAACTCATTCTGCGCAGCGTACAACGCCTGCCGGGCTGGTCCGCGCAAGTGCGCATCGAGGTGCGCGCGCAATCGTCAGCCGGGCCTTTGCTCGACAGCATCGGCGCCAGCGATGCGCCGATCTGCAAAGTACTGATCAAGGAGAACGGCCTGTACCAGACCCGCGACGCCCAAGACCGGGAACTGCACGACTCCGACAATCTCTATGCCGCGCTGCTGCATGCCCTGCCTGACCCCCAGCGCAACCAACTGGGTTATCCCAACCCCAACCAAGGCGGGCAATTGCAACAAGCCGTGCAGAACCGCCGGCTGCCCGAGCCCGACACCCTCCGCGAGTGGCTGGACATGCCACCGGCCATTCCCAGTGACCACTCGCCCATGGCCTTGGCCAAAAGGCGCCCCGGTTATCCGCTCAGTGGTCGTGGAGCGCCGCGGGCGGGCAGTCGCTGGGCCCTTGAAGATCGGGTAGCACGGCTGTTCCCGAGCCTTTCCGATGAACAGATCCGGCAATTTATCGGCAGCCTGGACAGCATGCGGGTTTTCGATGAACTGCGACGCCTGGAACAAGAGTACGAACAACTGACCCAGGCGCTGGATCTCTGGTCGTTCGTCACCGCTGCCACCCACCCGGTCACCGGAGAGCGCTTGAGCCTGATGCAGCGTATCAACCAACAACGCACCCGCACCCAGTTCGCCGAAGCCATTCGCCGTTGCTGGCGCCGTGAGCCCGACCTGCTCTACTCCAACAATCCCGAGGAGCACGGCTATACCCTCAGTGCCAATGGCCTGCTGGGCGAGCTGCCCGAACTATCCGTCAACTTCAACCATGTCCGCTACCTGAACCTGGTGGCCAACACCCCGGCCCTGGAACTGGCCCGGTTTATCGAACGTTTCCCCAATCTGCGCCTGCTCTCCATACGCGGCTTCCAACTCGACACCCTGCCCGAGTCGATATCCCGGGGACAACTGACCGAACTGAGCCTGGTCGACTGCAATGTGCACCTGAGACCCGAGACCGTGCAGGCACTCTCGGCGATGCAAAACCTGGAGATCCTCGACCTGAGTGGCAACCCGCTCGGCCTGGCCCCCGACCTCAGGCCATTGCACGCGCTGGAGGTAGTCGACCTGAGCCGCACCGGAATCAGCGCGATCCCCATGGGCCTGTTCGAGCTGCCACGACTGGAGGCCGCCCTGCTCACCGAGAACGCCATCAGCGAGCTGCCGCAGAGCATCAACGAGCTGTCCGGCAACCTTGGCTCCGGCCTGGATCTGAGCGGCAACCCGCTGTCCGAGATCAGCCTGCAGCGCGCCCGGGACTATTACCGCAGAACAGGCCACTCACTCGGCGTCCAGTCCCAGGCCGAGCGCACCCGGATCCAGGCGCTTTACCCGGGCCTGAACGACGAACAACTGGAGAGTTTCATCCGCGCCCAGCCGCGCCTCCTTGAGGAATCCTTGAGCCAGTTGAGCCGCCTGGAAGCCCAATACCACCAGTTGGGCGCCGATCTACAGGCCTGGAGCGGCGATATTCCCGCGCTCCACCCGGAAACGCAGGAGCCGCTCAGCGCCGTGGAACTGGCGGTGGAAAGCCTGAACCGACAGGATTTTGCGCAACAGCTGCAACGTAGCTGGCAGCGCCTGAGCGAAGAACGACTGGCTGACGGCACAGGTTTTTACAGCTTCACCTTCACCCAGCGAATCACTGGCAGGCTGCCCGCGCTTTCAGCGGACTTCAGCCATATCGCCCGCCTGGAGATCCATGGTTACGGTACCAGCCAAGGACTCGATGCATTTCTCCACAGCTTCCCCCATCTACGCATGTTGTATGCCTCCAGCTTTATCGACCGGGACTTCCCCGTGGCGATTTTCGACATGCCGCACCTGCGAAACCTGGAATTACCCTACGGTCTGATCCAACTGAGCGAGGCCTCGCACCGGCAACTCTCGGACATGACCGGCTTGCGCGTGCTCGACCTGTCCGGCAATCCGCTGCAAGCGGCCCCGTCCCCAGTCGAGACAACGCGGCTGACACCGGACGTGACAAGGATGACGGATCTGCGAATGCTCGACCTGAGCGACAGCCGTATCGAGCAGACACCCGCAGGGCTGTTCAGGCTGCGTGCGCTGGAGATTGCCGACGTGCGCGACAACCAGATCAGCGACATACCGGAAAGTCTTTTCGAGGTACCGACCTCGCAACCCGTGACCTATGACTTCAGGAACAACCCGTTGACGGAGGCCAGTATCCAAAGAGTCCGCAGTTACAGAGAACTGAACGGCGGGGTACAGGAAGTCAGAATCCTGATCGGTGACGATTTGAACAGTAGCGAAGAGAGCGAGAGCGACACTGGCAGCAGTGTTCCGCCACTGGCCTCCCCCACACCGCCGCCCCCGGCTCGCGAGGAATGACCCTCAGCCGCGCTCCGAAGGCACCGACGACAACTCGAACGGACTGCTGCTGCGCCGCTGGTTGCGATCTTCGCGCGGCGTGGCGCCAAAGAAGTTGCGGTAGGCGCTGGAGAAATGCGGCCCCGAGGAGAAACCGCAGGACAGACCGATCTGAATGATCGACTTGCTGGTCTGCATCAGCATCTGCCGGGCCTTGTTCAGGCGCAGCTCCAGGTAGTACTGGCTCGGCACGCGGTTGAGGTATTGCTTGAAGATCCGCTCCAACTGACGCCGCGACACACAGACATGCTGGGCGATCTCGTCGGTGGTCAGCGGCTCCTCGATATTGGCTTCCATCAGCAGCACGGCCTGGGTCAGCTTCGGATGGCTGGAGCCCAAACGGTTCTGCAACGGAATGCGTTGACGCTCGCCACCTTCGCGGATGCGCTCGACCACCAGCTCCTCGGAAACCGCGCCAGCCAATTCAGCACCGTGATCACGGGCCAGGACCGCCAGCAACAAATCCAACACCGACAGACCGCCACAGGCGGTCAGGCGATCGCGGTCCCAGTCGAACAGATGACTGGTGGCGATCACCTTGGGGAAACGTTCGGCGAAATCATCCTGCCAGCGCCAGTGCACCGCCGCGCGATAACCATCGAGCAAGCCGAGCTGGGCCAGCGGATAGACCCCGGCAGACAAACCGGCCACCACGCAGCCGGCACGCACCAGTTGCTTGAGCGCACTGCTCAGGGCCGGCGCCAGACTGGTGGGCGGCTCGTCGGCCAGCAGGAAAAGTTTCTGGAAGCCTTCCAGCTTACCGGCCCAAGGCTCGCCCGGCAGTTGCCAGCCACCACCAGACAAGGCCTCGGCGGGCGCTTCGGCCTGCAGAAAGGACAATTCGTAGACGACTTCCGGATGCACCCGCTGAGCGACACGCAAGGCCTCCTCGGCCAGCGCCAGCGTCAAGGCTTGGGTGCTGGGCCAAATCAGGAAACCAATTCGATGGGCAGTCATGGCAGGCAATCCGAAAACAGAACAGAGTGAAAAGCCGAGGGCAGCCAACTCAAAGTAGACCACGCCGCGCTCGGCGCGCAGCATGACCTATTTGGGTGCACAACGGCAGCATAAAAAGCAACGACTATTTCAAGCTGCCCGAGAGGAATTGCTGCAGACGCTCGGACTGCGGGTTGAGCAACACCTCGCGCGGATTGCCGCGTTCTTCGACCACACCTTGATGCAAAAACACCAACTGGTTGGAGACTTCACGGGCAAAGCCCATCTCATGGGTCACCACCACCATGGTCCGGCCTTCCTGGGCCAGGGCCTGCATCACCTTCAGCACATCGCCGACCAGCTCCGGGTCGAGCGCCGAGGTCGGCTCGTCGAACAGCATCACTTCCGGCTCCACCGCCAGCGCCCGGGCAATCGCCACGCGCTGCTGCTCGCCGCCGGACATATGGCCCGGGTAGGCGTCCTTGCGATGCGCCACACCGACTTTCGCCAGGTAGTACTCGGCCTTTTCCAGCGCCTCTTTCTTCGACATGCCGAGGACGTGAATCGGCGCCTCGATAATGTTTTCCAAAGCGGTCATATGCGACCACAGGTTGAAATGCTGGAACACCATCGACAGCCGCGAGCGCATGCGCTGCAACTGTTTCGGGTCGGCGGCCTTCAGCGCGCCGTCCTTGCCGGCCACCAGTTTCAACTCTTCATTGTTCAGCAGGATGCGCCCGGCATAGGGCTGCTCCAGCAGATTGATGCAGCGCAGGAAAGTACTTTTGCCGGAGCCACTGGAGCCGATGATGCTGATCACATCGCCAGCGGCGGCTTCCAGGGACACACCCTTGAGCACTTCGTGACTGCCATAGCGTTTATGCAGGTCTTGGACTTCAAGCTTGTACATGCGGTCGGTTCTCACAAAAACAGTCAGGTCAGTCGCTGAGCAGGCGTCCGTGGCGAAGCGGTACGCGCCCCGCCACCTTGGCCAGCCAGATCGAGGGTTGGGCGTAACGCAGCCGTTCCACGGCGTACAACACACCGCTCGTGCCAGCACACACGGTGCTGACCCGGTCGGATAACGGATCGATCACTTCGAACAGTGGCTCACCGGCTTCCACCCAGCAGCCCACCGGACGCAGGAAACTCAACACACCCGGGTGCGGCGCGTAGAGCAACTCGGTGCCC
This sequence comes from Pseudomonas sp. GW821-FHT03C07, assembly GCF_059420925.1. Classification (NCBI taxonomy): domain Bacteria; kingdom Pseudomonadati; phylum Pseudomonadota; class Gammaproteobacteria; order Pseudomonadales; family Pseudomonadaceae; genus Pseudomonas; species Pseudomonas sp. GW821-FHT03C07. Next base: position 612,178 of record NZ_JBWKUQ010000002.1, on the reverse strand, counting down.
TCGAACGGCATGCCCTCGCAAGGTTCCTGTTGCGCGGCCGGCCATTCGCCGTCGATCAGGCCCTGCTCCGCGAGGAACGCCAGAATCCCTTCGGCCTGGGCCTCGGCTTGCTCGCGAGCGGTATCGGCCTGGCCGCCCAGCTCAATCGTGGTGGCCATGCACGCCAGTGGAATCTGCGCGTCCGGGAACGTCTGCGACAGGCGCAGCCACGGCAACGAACAGGCTTCGTCGAACGAGGTGCCACCCGACTCTTCCGCCAGCAGCCCGACGCGAACGTTGAGGTGTGCCGCCAGGGAACGCCACTGCGGCCAGTGCTGGGGAAAGGTGTACATGTGCAACGCGGCTTCGCTATCGCAATGCAGGTCGAGCACCAGGTCGGCATCGCAGGAGTGACTCAATAGCACCCGCTGCATGCCCTGCAACTGGCTGGTCGCCGCGGGCAATGTGGCCAGTACTTCGAGCATGGCCTGGCGAATCAGCCGAACGTTGGCGTGCGGGTCATCACCCAGGTGATCTTTCACCAGGGCGCTGACCGGCTCGGTCAACTGGACGAAATCGCGGTTGAAGTTCTTGCCGCTGCCGTACTCGAAACGTCCTTGATGATTACCTTGCAGCAACTGGCCCAGGCCAATCGGATTGGCCACCGGGACCAGCTCGATCACGCCCTTGAGGGCACCGCGGGCTTCCAGCTCGACCAGGCGTTTTTTCAGTTCCCAGGCCGTGCGCATGCCCGGCAACTCGTCGGCATGCAGGCTGGCCTGGATATAGGCCTTGCGCTCGCCGCTACCGAAACGGAACACCGACACCTGGCGCTCCGTGCCCAGGCTACCCCAGGGCAAAGGATGATCGATACGTTGCATAGTCAGTGCTTCCTCGGCGCCAGGTAACCCAACCAGCGGCGCTCAGCCAACTTGAACAGCCGCACCAGGATAAAGGTCAGGCACAGGTAGAATACGCCGGCGGTGATGTAGGCTTCGAACGGCAGGTAATACTGGGCGTTGACGGTACGCGCGGCACCGGTGATGTCGATCAGAGTGACGATGGACGCCAGACTGGTGGTCTGCAACATCATGATCACTTCGTTGCTGTACTGCGGCAGCGCCCGGCGCAGGGCCGACGGCAGCAGGATGCGGCGGTACAGCTTGTAGCGCGACATACCCATGGCCTTGGCCGCCTCGATCTCGCCATTGGGCGTGGCTCGCAGGCTGCCAGCGATGATTTCGGCGGTGTAGGCGCTGGTGTTGATGGCAAAGGCCAGGCAGGCACAGAAGGTCGCGCTCGACAGCCAGGGCCAGAGGAAACTCTCGCGCACCGCCTCGAACTGGGCCAGGCCGTAGTAGATCAGGAACAACTGCACCAGCATCGGCGTGCCGCGGATCACGTAGGTGTAGAGCCAGGCCCCCATGTTCACCAGCGGCTGCTTGGACACCCGCATCAGCCCCAGCGGCAACGCCGCCAGCAGACCGAACAACAAGGACAAGGCCAGCAATTTCAAGGTGGTCAGCAAACCGCCGAGGTACAGCGGCATGGCCTCCCAGATGACGTTGTAGTCGAAGATCATAGATCAGCCGCCCTTACGCCTACCGAGTAGCGCTTCTCAAGGTGACGCAATGCCAGCAACGAGACACTGGTGATCACCAGGTACATCGCCGCCACCGCGAGGAAGAAGGTGAAAGGCTCACGGGTGGCATCTGCCGCCTGCTTGGCCTTGAACATCATGTCTTGCAGACCGACCACGGAAATCAGCGCGGTGGCCTTGGTCAGGACCAGCCAGTTGTTGGTGAAACCGGGAATCGCCAGGCGAATCATCTGCGGCACCAACACCCGGAAAAACACTTGCAGGCTGCTCATGCCGTAGGACATGCCGGCTTCGGCCTGGCCCTTGGGGATCGCCATGAAAGCCCCACGGAAGGTTTCCGACAGGTAAGCGCCGAAAATAAAACCCAGGGTGCCAATACCGGCGACCAGGGGGTTGAGGTCGATGTAGTCGTCATAACCGAGCATCGGCGCGACACGATTGAGCAGGTCCTGGCCACCGTAGAAGATCAGCAGGATCAGCACCAGGTCGGGAATCCCACGGATCACCGTGGCATACAGGTCGCCGAGCCAGGCCAGCCAGCGCACCGGCGACAGGCGCAAGGCCACCCCGATCAAGCCCAAGACAATGGCCAGGGCCATGGACGACAAGGCGAGCTGAAGCGTCAGCCAAACGCCATCGAGGATGACAGCCCCGTAGCCTTTCAACATGATTCAGATCCTCGGAATTAGGGATGAAAAAATGGCGCAAACCTCAGAGCTCCTGCTGCTTGCGCCATTTCGGACTTGTCACTGCGGCGGTTTACTTGCCGTAGATATCGAAGTCGAAGTACTTGTCCTGGATCTGCTTGTACGTGCCATTGCCACGGATCGCGACGATGGCGGCGTTGATCTTGTCCAGATCGGCCTTGTCGCCTTTGCGCACGGCGATGCCGATGCCGTCACCGAAGTACTTCTCGTCGGTGAATTGCGGACCGACGAAGGCGAAGCCCTTGCCGGAGTCAGTCTTCAGGAAACCGTCCTGCAGCAGTGTGGCGTCAGCCACGGTGCCGTCGAGGCGACCGGCGGCCACGTCCAGGTAGATCTCGTTCTGCGAACCGTAGGGCTTGATTTCAGCACCCAGCGGCTTGAGGACTTCTTCAGCGAAACGGTTGTGGATCGAACCGCGCTGCACACCGATCTTCTTGCCCTTGAGTTCGGACAGGTTGTTGCCAACAACAGTGCCTTCCTTCATCACCAGGCGAGCCGGGGTGTTGTAGTACTTGCTGGTGAAATCGACCGATTTCTTGCGATCGTCGGTGATCGACATCGACGACAGGATGGCGTCGATCTTACGCACCTTGAGGGCCGGGATCAGGCCGTCGAACTCTTGCTCGACCCAGACGCACTTGACCTTCATCTCCGCGCACAGCGCGTTGCCGATGTCGTAGTCGAAACCAACGATGCTGCCATCCGGCGCCTTGGAGGCGAACGGAGGGTAGGCGGCTTCGATACCAATTTTCAGTGGTTTTTCATCAGCGAATGTCGGCAACGACAGCACGGACAGTGCCAGGGCGCCAAGCAGCACGAGCTTCTTCATCTTGAGACTCCATCGGTCAAGGGCAAAACGGCAGAGTGAGCAACAGCCCAATATGCGGATGGGAAAGCAGTCTTCGCGTAACGGTCGGCGGCGAGCACGTTCAGTGCACGCCACGACAAGCGAGTGATCGGCATTCTAACGACAGGTCCGAAGCCGATATTTCCTCAATGCGACAACTAATTACAGAAGCGCCGAGAAAGCCGGATGGACACATTGACAACTCTTGATTTTTATGCAAGAGAAAAAGAAGGGATAACCGATCTATCCTGCAAATAGCGGGCCTATTATTGGCAAAGCCTTCTATTCCGGCAAGCACGGCGTTCGATGCGATTTTAAAGGCCCTGGATTCGGGCCGAAAACGGGCAGCGGCGTTTCCCTTTGCCCCGTGTCCGGGCGCCAGGTGACACATTTGGTTACCTACCGAACAAGCGGTAACAGCCGAAGGAATTCACAGCAAAAACCGATATTTATCTCACTTCATTCACAGACATTGCCTCCTACCTTCCCCCCTTACACACAAAAGCCCCGCCCGGCGCGATGCCGGACGGGGCTCAGTCAACCTTGAACGCGCGTTACGCGGCGCTCATGGTCTTGTGGGTATCGATCAGATGCTGCACCACACCCGGGTCCGCCAAGGTGGAGATATCCCCCAGGCCGTCGTACTCCGCCGTGGCAATCTTGCGCAGGATCCGTCGCATGATTTTCCCCGAACGAGTCTTCGGCAAACCCGGCGCCCACTGGATGACATCCGGAGAAGCAATCGGGCCGATTTCCTTGCGCACCCAGTTCTTCAACTCCAGGCGCAGCGCTTCGCTAGGCTCTTCGCCTGCATTGAGGGTGACATAGACATAGATGCCCTGCCCCTTGATATCGTGGGGCACACCGACCACCGCCGCTTCGGCGACTTTCGGGTGGGCAACCATGGCGCTCTCGATCTCGGCGGTGCCCATGCGGTGGCCGGACACGTTCAGCACGTCGTCCACCCGTCCGGTGATCCAGTAGTAACCGTCCTCGTCACGACGCGCGCCGTCACCGGTGAAGTACATGCCACGGAAAGTCTTGAAGTAGGTATCGACGAAACGATCATGATCGCCGTACAGGGTCCGCGCCTGGCCCGGCCACGAATCGAGGATCACCAGGTTGCCTTCGGCGGCACCCTCGATGATGTTACCCAGGTTGTCCACCAACGCCGGCACCACGCCAAAGAACGGCCGTGTCGCCGAACCCGGCTTGAGCGCATGGGCGCCTGGCAACGGGCTCATCATGTTGCCGCCGGTCTCGGTCTGCCACCAGGTATCGACGATCGGGCAGCGCGACTTACCGACATTCTTGTAATACCACTCCCAGGCTTCCGGGTTGATCGGCTCGCCCACCGAGCCCAGCAGGCGCAGGCTGCTGCCATCGGCGCCTTCGACGGCCGCCGTGCCCTGAGCCATCATGGCGCGGATCGCGGTCGGGGCGGTGTAGAGGATATTGACCTTGTGTTTGTCGACGACCTTCGCCACCCGGGTGATGTCCGGATAGTTTGGTACGCCTTCGAACATCAGGGTGGTCGCGCCATTGGCCAGCGGGCCGTAGACAATATAGGTATGGCCGGTGACCCAGCCAACATCGGCGGTGCACCAGTAGACCTCGCCCGGGCGGTAGTCGAACACCCGCTCGTGGGTCAACGCCGCATACAGCAGGTAGCCGCCGGTGGTGTGCTGCACGCCTTTGGGCTTGCCGGTGGAACCGGAGGTGTAGAGGATGAACAGCGCTTCTTCGGCGCCCATCTCTTTCGGCGCGCAGACGCTGCCGGCCACCTTCATCAGGTCCTCGAACCAGATATCGCGATGCGGGTTCCATTTGATCGTGCCACCGGTGCGCTTGCACACGATGACTTTCTGGACGCTGCTGGTTTCCGGGTTGGTCAGGGCGTCGTCGACGTTGGCCTTGAGCGGGATCTTCTTGCCGGCGCGAACGCCTTCGTCGGCGGTGATCACCACTTTCGAGCGGCAGTCTATGATGCGGCCGGCCAGGGCTTCCGGCGAGAAACCACCGAACACCACCGAGTGAATCGCACCGATGCGGGCACAGGCCAGCATGGCGACCGCGGCTTCGGGGATCATCGGCATATAGATGGTCACCACGTCGCCACGGTGCACATCCTGGCCACGCAGAGCGTTGGCGAACTTGCAGACCTGCTCGTGCAGCTCGCGGTAAGTGATGTTGCGGGAGTCGGCGGGATCGTCGCCCTCCCAGATGATCGCGACCTGATCGCCACGCTCGGCCAGGTGGCGGTCCAGGCAATTGTAGGAAACGTTCAGGGTGCCGTCGGCAAACCACTTGATATCGACATGGTGATCGTCGAAGGAGGTCTGCTTCACCGTGGTGAACGGCTTGATCCAATCGAGGCGCTTGGCTTGTTCGCGCCAGAAGCCGTCAGGGTTGACGACCGACTGCTGGTACATCGCCTTGTAGGTCGCCTCGTCGGTCAGCGTAGTCGCCAGGACCTCAGGACGAACGGGGTACAGGGAAGCCGCACTCATCTTTCTTACCTCGGTGGATATGTTGTTGTTTTATGACCCTGTTGTAGCCGGGCCTGCGCGATGGAGCCATTCGACGATGGTAGTAACAAAGCCCTGCAAAATCTCGGCTCAACCGCTGCAAGGTCTCAAGCACGCGGCCTGTAGCGATTTCCGGGATCCTGAAAATAACTCGCGGAACGGGTCCAGGAGACGTTTTTCGACGATTGTTACAGGTTTTGTCAATAGTCTTTATCAAAACCCCCTCTATATGAATGTTTTGTAGACTCTTAACATTCATTCCGCCAACTAAGGCAGCGAATTAACTTAGCGACAGCCCCCACGAAGGCCGTTAATTCGAATTCAAATCAACACCGATCCACACGTAGCCTCATAAGGGCTACGTGACCCCTTACGACCCGAAGAAGGTAAATCGAGATGAAAGCTCTAGTCGTTCTGGCCCTCAGCAGCCTGTGTGCAACCGCCATGGCTGATGAGATTCCAACCGACGTTGCCAGCCACACCGTTCCGGTGGAAGAGTACACTTACAGTTCTCACCCGGACATTCACAAAGTTATCTCCATGAGTGAAGTTCCGGATGTTTGCGAAGTTGTCCCGGCGCGCATGGTCTATGAAGACTCGCAAGGCACCCGGCATATCATGGAATATCGCGTCATGGGTAACGGTTGTTCCCACGGTTAAAATCCCGGCCTGATCCAGCCTTGCAAAACCACCCGCCGCAGGAAGCGCTTCTTGCGGCAAAGGTGTTCCTCCTGCCCCTCCCCACCGCCACGACCGCCCCACACCTACCCTGATCATTTCCGGCAAAAACTGGCTGAAACACCCAGACAAAAACCTTATACTGTCGGTATCCATTCGCGCCTGAAAAAGCGTCGAATCGAGCTGCAAACCCTCGTTGATTCAGGCTCTTACAGGCCACAGGAGAAGGCCCGGCGCCCTCTCCCATCGACGACACGGGGTCATCCCGTACCTATTCCATGTTTTTGCGTGCACGAACCGCTGCTGCAAGCAACATACCCTTTAGATCCAAAGCGGCCATTGGTCGTGTGACAAGCCAACCATCAGTGTTTTTCACACGGGCATCAGGCCCTCACGCAGGAGACGACACGTCATGCTGAGCTGGGACGAATTCGACAAAGAAGAAGGCGAGGTTGCCGTCAAGGGCGCCAACGCCGGCCACGCCACCGAAGCCAACATGGACCGCCTCGACAGCGCCGGTGGCGCCGCGGCCCAGGAGGCCCGTGCCGTGACCGCTTCCGACTCGGCCGCCATCGCCCGTGCCAAGGCGGCACTCGATGCCCTGGACGTCGCCGAAGGCCTGGCTGAACTCGAAGGTGCCTCGGCCCGTGTCGCGGTCGACGAAAAGCGCATGATCAACTGCCGCGCCGACCTCAACCAGCTCGTCCCCTTCAAGTACGACTGGGCCTGGCAGAAGTACCTCGACGGCTGCGCGAACCACTGGATGCCGCAAGAAGTCAACATGACCGCCGACATCGCCCTCTGGAAAGACCCGGAAGGCCTGACCGACGACGAGCGCCGCATCGTCATGCGCAACCTCGGCTTCTTCTCCACCGCCGACTCCCTGGTGGCGAACAACCTGGTGCTGGCCGTGTATCGCCTGATCACCAACCCCGAGTGCCGCCAGTACATCCTGCGCCAGGCCTTCGAAGAGGCGATCCACACCCACGCCTACCAGTACTGCATCGAATCGCTGGCCATGGATGAAGGCGAGATCTTCAACATGTACCACGAGATTCCATCGGTGGCGAAAAAGGCCACCTGGGGCCTGAAGTACACCCGTTCGATCTCCGACCCGGAATTCAAGACCGGCACCGTTGAGACCGACAAGGAACTGCTGCGTAACCTGATCGCCTACTACTGCGTGCTGGAAGGGATTTTCTTCTACTGCGGCTTCACCCAGATCCTGTCCATGGGCCGTCGCAACAAGATGACCGGCGTGGCCGAGCAGTTCCAGTACATCCTGCGGGATGAATCCATGCACCTGAACTTCGGCATCGACGTGATCAACCAGATCAAGATCGAGAACCCGCACCTGTGGGATGCCGAGATGAAGGAAGAAGCCACGCAGATGATCCTGCAGGGCACCCAGCTGGAAATCGAATACGCCCGCGATACCATGCCGCGCGGCGTGCTGGGCATGAACGCGGCGATGATGGAGGACTACCTCAAGTTCATCGCCAACCGTCGCCTGTCGCAGATCGGTTTGAAGGAAGAATACCCAGGTACGACCAACCCGTTCCCATGGATGAGCGAGATCATGGACTTGAAGAAAGAGAAGAACTTCTTCGAGACGCGGGTGATCGAGTATCAGACTGGCGGGGCGTTGAGCTGGGATTGATGCCGCTGTTCACCTTGGGTGAATAGACTGGAACACCGAAAAGCCCTGAACCTGTTCAGGGCTTTTTTGTTTGCGTCTGGGCACTGCGTTATGAAACCACGCGTTTCGCTTCCAGCCCTAGCGTTAGCCACCATGAAACGAGCAGCAGCAAATATACAGCCGCTGATGTCTTCATGATGCTTTTTCGTGTTGTGCAAAAGAGCTGCGAAACTCTTCTCGCCAGATTACCCAGCGAGCCATTCAGACTCTAAGCCCACCGCTTCATCTGGAACAATTCGCCATAGTGGACAGGAACCCGATGAGTTTTCTGACTTAAGCGTAGGACTGGCTGCCGAAGGATGTGCGCTTGGTTTTCATGATCAGATGCCTCCACGTCGGCGTCATGTCGCACTGTGAACGCCCATGTATATCCCATTGACATATCCCGAGGTGTACCGTGGAACAAGGCTCGATTTTCCAGAGTAACCGTAGCCAAGCGGTGAGATTACCCAAAGCCGCAGCGCTGCCTGATGACGTGAAGCGCGTCGATGTCATAGCAATCGGCAGAACAAGGATTATCACCCCCGCTGGCGAATCATGGGATAGCTGGTTTGAGGGTGAGGGGGTTACTGCCGACTTCATGACCGAGCGTGAGCAACCCGCAGATCAGGTGCGGGATTCCTTTTAATGCTCAAATTCATGCTCGACACAAATATTTGCATTTTCACAATCAAGAATCGGCCCCAGCAGGTTCGTGAGGTATTCACGCGCCATCATGGGCAGATGTGCATCAGCTCGGTGACCCTGATGGAGTTGATCTACGGAGCGGAGAAGTCAGCCAATCCTGAGCGTAACCTGGCAGTTGTCGAGGGCTTCGCGGCACGGCTGGAAATATTGAAATACGACGAAGGCGCAGCAGCACACACAGGTCAGCTGCGTGCTGAGCTGGCCAGGGTCGGCAGGCCGATTGGCCCCTATGGTCAGATGATTGCCGGGCATGCCCGTTCGCTGGAGCTGATTTTGGTGACCAACAACCTGCGTGAATTTGAACAGGTATTAGGGCTGCGGGTTGAAGATTGGGTTGAGCGTTCATCCGGTCCATTTGATGATCAACATCGCACCTGATTTCTCTATCTGAAATTGGCCGTTCCACCTGGCCGACCTTCTTTGACCCGGGATTCATAGCACGCGTACATAAGCGTCTTTTTGACGGTGCTGACCAGGAACAACTGCGCCTGAGTGAAGGCAGATTACTGATATCGGGGCAACTAGGCGACGAAGCTCAACAGGATGTTCTGGTGGGGAACCACGCGATTGGTGCATGATCGGCCGCGAGCCTGGCATCGATCTTACGGACGTCATCACCAGCAAGCTGGCTCCCACATTGACCGTGTTGCTCGGAGTTACGAATCCAGGGTCAAGATGGTTGCTGAGCAATGACGCCATGGATGCTATTCAAGACCTGTGCATCGGCATCGGCACGGCGCTATCCAGCGAACAACGCCTCTGCCAAACCGCAAACACCCGGCTGGACAGCAAAAACACCGCCCGCCAGCGGCTGGTCACTCAGATCGCCAGCCGGACGGATCGAGGTGACGAACAGGGTTTCCATATTGCGGCCCCCGAAGGCACACATGGTCGGCTTCTTCACTGGCAAGGTAATGGAGCGCTCCAGCTGGCCTTGGGGAGTAAAGCGATGAATCATCCCGGCATCGTTGGCACATATCCAATAACAACCGTCGCTGTCGATAGCCGCGCCGTCCGGCCGACCTGGATACCGGTTCATGTCGACAAAGATCCGACGGTTGTACGGTGTACCGCTATCGATGTCGTAATCGAACGCCCAGATGAGTTGTACCGACGCATGGGAGTCGGACAAATACATCACCTTGCCGTCGGGACTGAAGGCCAGGCCGTTGGGAACCACAAAACCGTCAAGCCGGGAGTCCAATGGGCTACTTTGCCCGCCGTCATAGCGATACAGCGCACCTGCCGTTGCCCCTGCCGTCAGTTCGACCTGCATGGTGCCCGCCCAAAAGCGGCCCTGGCGATCACAACGACCATCGTTGAAACGCATGCCCGGCAAGGCATGGCTCACACCGCTCAGGCGGTTGCACTGCAGATCGCTATCAAGCCTGGCGGTGAGTCGAAACAATCCACTTTCCATGCCGGCAATCCAGCTGCCGTCAGGGCACGCGGCGATGCAGGCGAGCATCTCGGGCGCCTCCCAGCTCTGGCTGGAGCGATTCGTCGGATCCCAGCGAAACAAGCGCCCGGCAGGAATATCAACCCAGTACAGCGCTTGTTCACGACAGCTCCAGACAGGGCTTTCGCCGGTGGCGTTAGCGGCGTCGAGAATCAGTTCAACATCCATGGCCGTTCCAGTCAGGTGGTCGTTACAGGCAGCCTTTTGCACTAGCCTCAGTCATCGCCAAAAGGCCCCAACGTCACGAACGCCCCCCCCTGGTAGACCAGGATCGGATCATCCGCCGCCGGCATGGGCAGGGCCTCGACCTGGCCACGGAAGGGCTCGGAGCTGTCCCGGGCCTTGAAATTCAGATGCGCGGCATAACTATTGTCCCACCAGACATTCTGGTTCTCCGAAACGCCATAGACCACCGTATGGCCTACGTTCGGCGTGTACAGCGCGCACTCGATCAATTGCGTCAGGTCACCGTAGCTCAACCAGGTGCTCATCATCCGGCGGTTTTGCGGCTCGCTGAACGAAGAGCCGATACGGATGCTGACGGTCTCGATACCGTAGCGATCGAAATAGAAGCTGGCCATGTCTTCGCCGTAACACTTGGACAGACCGTAGTAGCTGTCAGGACGACGCGGTGAGTGGGCATCCAGTCGATGACCCTGCTTGTGGAAACCGATCACATGATTGGAACTGGCGAAAATCACTCGTTTTACATTGTGGCGACGTGCGGCTTCATAGATGTGGAAGACGCCGCAGATATTGGCACCGAGTATTTCTTCAAAAGGACGCTCCACCGAAACACCACCAAAATGCAGGATGGCATCCACGCCGTTGACCAATTGGTCAACGGCTTGTTTGTCAGCAAGATCACAGAACTGAACCTCTTCGCTCGCGTCCAGCGCCGGTGCCACTTCGGCAATGTCGGAGAGGCGCAATATCCGGGTGAACGGCCGCAGGCTTTGGCGCAGCACCTTGCCGAGTCCTCCGGCGGCCCCCGTCAGCAGAAGGCGATTGAAGGGTTGATGCTCCGTCGTTGCGCTAGTCATTAGGGCTCGCTCTCTCACGTGTTGCGGTCTGCATTATGTGTTGTCGTACAACATATTTGATTATCAACAGCCATTTTCATAGCTGTCAACGTCCCCCAGGGGCAAGACGCTCTCGGGTGCCGGTAGCTCGCAGCCGAGGCGTCACGCGCTCATCGTTTGCGGATCAGAGCAGGGATATCGGATAGCTGATGAAGACGCGGTTTTCATCGAAACCGTTGATATTGAAGCTGCTGCGAATGGTCGAGTTACGCCATCTCACGTTGAGATTCTTGAATGTTCCACTCTGTACCGTGTATGCCAACTCGGACTCACGCCCCCGCTCCTTACCGTCGGTGATGGTCCCGGTGTGCACATTGTCGCCGCTGATATAGCGGTTCATCAGGGTCAGTCCCGGTACTCCGAGGGCAGCGAAGTTGTAGTCGTGGCGCAGTTGCCAGGAATGTTCCTGCGCGTTGTCATAGCTGGAGTTGTAGCTGTCGTTGGCCAGGGTACCGCCGCTGGTGCCGTTGACGCGCATCCAGGCGCTGTTACCGGTGAGTTTCTGCAAGCCGACATAGAAGGTGTTGCCACCGTACTTGGCCGAGAACAGCCCGGACCAGGTCTTGTTGTCCAGTTCGCCGGCCTTGGCGCTACCGTCGTCCTTGCCGTAGAAAAAGCCGAGGTTGGCGCCCAGGGTCCAATCGCCCAGCGGCTGGCTATGCACCAGGTTGATGTACTGCTGGCTGTAGATGTCCTTGAGCTGGGCATTCCACACCCCGATCATCGTGCGATTGTCATTGAAGCTGTATTCGCCGCCCTGGAAGTTGAAGCGGTCGGAAGTAATGCCCGGCTTACCGTTCATGAACATGGCGGTCATGCTCGAGTCGTTGCGTGGGCTGTTGTCCTGGAACTGGCCGCCGTAAAGCGTCAGGCCAGCGATTTCCTTCGAGGTGATCTGGCCGCCACGAAAGGTCTGCGGCAGCGAACGGCCGTCGTCCGAGCGCAGGATCGGCAACACCGGCATCCATTCGCCAACCTTCAGCTCCGTTTTGGAGATCTTTGCCTTCGCGGCCACGCCCAGTCGACCGAAGTTACTGGCAGGCTCACCGTCGCTGTCCAGTGGTAACAACTGTGTACCGCCGGTGCCTCTTCCTCCGTCCAGCTTGACCGAATACAGGCCCAGAACGTCCATCCCGAAACCGACCGTCCCGGGCGTGAAGCCTGAGCGCGCATCAAGAATGAAGCTCTGTGTCCATTCCGCGGCGGTGCTCTGCTTATGAGCCGGATTGGTGAAATTTCGGTTGAAGTAAGCGTTACGCAGATTCAGGCCGGCTTGGGCATCGTCGAGAAAGCCTTCGGCGCTACACATCTGCGGGAAGGCAAGGATCAAGCCTGTCGCCGCGAGCGAAGGGGTGAGTCGAGTAGGACGGATGGTCATTATTGTTGTGCTCCTTGTTAAGCGAACGCATTCCGCCTGGGCCATGAATAGCCTTCTGTGAGCGGAAAACGGCGTGCAGCCACGACAGCGACTTGAACGGGAGTCGAGTCGAACCTGATTAGCGTGCGAAGTGGCTTACGAAATCGCTTGCGAAGGTGAGCACGCGATACAGAGCGAGCGGACCGTCGGATGCCAATGAGAAGAAGGGGCGTAGGGGGAGGTAAGCATCATCAGTATCTCCTTTTTTATTTTTATTTACGACATACGTTGTCGTACAACGTGTTTTGATTATTAAAACATCCCTGCTTCATTGTCAACCACCTGAAAATCAAACCGTGGCGATTTCGTATAGCGCCCTATGGACGAGAGTTCGAGCGGTTCTGAGGGACGTCGGTGATGGAGGCGGTTGTTTTTCCGATTGACAGTGCCCAATCGAACTGGCTATAAAACACCATGTTGTACGACGACGTATAACACTTCGATTTTCCAAAAAACAAGGACAACTCCTGCCGTCAGGTGTGGAGCACGTACACCTCCAATCTAAAAATAATTAAGGTGAAACGATGAAAATCAAAGGCATCCGTTGGTGGATGGTCGGACTGGTGACCGCCGGGCTGATCGTCAACTACCTGGCCCGCAACACCTTGTCGGTCGCGGCACCAACGCTGATGAGTGAATTGAGTATTTCCACCGAGCAGTACTCGCAAATCGTGGTGGCGTGGCAAATCTGCTATGCGTTCATGCAACCAGTGGCCGGATACATCATTGATGCCATTGGCACCAAAATGGGTTTTGCCATTTTCGCCATAGCCTGGTCGGCGGCCTGCGCCGCGGCGGCGCTGGCCACCGGCTGGCAAAGCCTGGCATTCGTCCGCGGCGTACTTGGACTGACCGAGGCCGCGGGACTGCCTGCCGGGGTGAAGGCCACCACCGAATGGTTTCCGGCCAAAGAGCGCTCGGTCGCCATCGGTTGGTTCAATATCGGTTCATCAGTGGGGGCTTTGCTCGCACCGCCGCTAGTGGTTTGGGCCATTTTGCAAAGCGGTTGGCAATTGGCGTTCTTGATCGTCGGTGGGCTGGGTATTGTCTGGAGCGGGCTCTGGCTTTTGTTGTACAAACACCCGCGTGATCAGCTTCATATGAACGACGCCGAGCGTGATTACATTCTTGCCGGGCAGGAGTCTCACTTCAAAGATGCCGCGCCGGAAAAAGGTAATTGGAAGAAGATCATCACCAGCCGTAACTTCTACGCCATTGCCTCGGCCCGAATTCTGTCGGAACCCGCCTGGCAGACGTTCAATGCCTGGATCCCTCTGTACTTGATGACCGAGCGGCACATGAACATCAAGGAAATAGCCATGTTCGCCTGGTTGCCCTTCCTGGCGGCGGATATCGGCTGCGTCCTGGGGGGTTACCTGAGCCCGTTGTTTCATCGTTACTGCAATGTGTCGCTGTTCACATCACGCAAGCTGGTGTTGTTGTTCGGCTGCTCCTGCATGATCGGTCCGGCCTGTATCGGCCTGGTCGACAGCCCGTACACGGCGATTGCGCTGCTGTGTGTAGGCGGCTTCGCCCACCAGACCCTGTCAGGTGCGCTGTATGCCATCACATCGGACTCGTTCGGCAAAAACGAAGTGGCCACGGCCACTGGCATGGGAGGTATGTTCGGCTACCTGGGCGCCGCGGCCTTTACGCTGGTGTTCGGCGTTCTAGTGACAAAAATCGGCTACAGCCCGCTGTTCGTGGTACTGGCGATTTTTGACATTGTGGCGGCCATCGTGGTTTGGAATGTGGCTCGTGCGATTCCGCAGGAAACTGAGCTGCAACCCCGTGAAGCGACTCAATCGAATCCCCGTCCATCTATGCCCGGCGTCTAAGCGTCCGTTCTCCTGGTGTTGTAGACCGTCAGGGTCGACTACCGTCGACCCTGACCGGCGACTCCTCCCCGCCAACGGCCCCTCCTCCACCTGGGGGCTGAGTGACTAGGCGAACGATGGGAGGGCCTTGCCGTGTTCTTGCAGCTCCTGCTCGATAAACGCCGCAATCATGGCCCGGTAGACCTGCTCGACCACCTCGGGATTGGCGTCGTACTCCTCGGACAATGCCCGCACCTTGGCGATGACCTGCTCCACGCGCTGTGGTGCCCTGACTGCATCACTGTCTTTCTTGAAACGCGCCGCCTCGGTGACATAGGTACCCCGCTCCGCCAGCAGCGTTACGATCTGCCGATCCAGACGGTCGATGTTTTCACGGACTTCTTCGAGTGATGTGCAACGGACAGCCATATCGTTCTATCTCCTTTTGAGGCTGGCCACTCTGGCTGATCTTTCGCTCCCTTTGCAACCCATGCTCAGCTCAGCCTGCGCCTAAAGAGAAAGGGGGATTGCAGGATGTGAGCGCAAGCGCAATCATATCGCCATCACTGGAGCACTCCTCCTTTGAAAAGTGACCCCATGGAATGTAATTCAAGGCAACGGATATGGCCCGCAGAACGAAAACCTCTCTCTTCGACGATCTGTTTTTCATCGCCAGCAAACTGCCCTGGTGGGCCAGCACTGCGATTGCCGCAGGCGGCTATTTCTATCTGCATTCCGTGGCCATTGCGCCTGCAGCGATCTCGACGGATATCAACCAGATTTCTACCACCCTGCAGCAAACGATCTTCAAAATGGCGGCCAGCTTCGGTCAATACCTGCTGCCCATGATCTTCGCGGGTGGCGCGGTCGTTTCGCTACTCGGTCGTAAAAAACGTCGTGACCTGCTGGAGTCCATCGCCAAACCGGGCGGTAAGACACTGGAAAGCATTGGCTGGCAGCAATTTGAGCAGTTGGTGGGCGAAACCTTTCGTCGCCAAGGCTTCACCGTTCAGGAAAACGACAGCGGCGGCCCGGATGGTGGAATCGACCTGGTGCTGCGCAAAGAGGGCGAACGCTATCTGGTGCAGTGCAAGCAATGGCGCGCCATGAAGGTGGGCGTCAGTATCGTCCGCGAGTTATATGGGGTCATGGCAGCAGAAGGCGCGGTGGGGGGCTACGTAATCACCAGCGGGCGCTTTACCGACGAGGCGAAAGCCTTTGCTGCGGGACGCAATGTACGGTTGGTCGATGGCAACGAGCTGAGCCAATGGATCGCCACAAGCCAGCGCAATCGCCCCACGTCTCCCGCGCCGATGTCAGAACCCACCACACACGTCGAGCCGACACTGGAGAAATCCCCTGACCCCGCATGCCCAAAATGCCAAGCACCCATGGTGATGCGCACCGCCAAGCAGGGACTCAATAGCGGAAACCGGTTTTGGGGCTGCAGCCGGTATCCGCAGTGCCGGGGTATTCAATCCATCGAAGCGTCTTGAGCCTCCACGTTTTGCCTCAGCCCATCAGGCATACAACTCACGCAACGCCGCCGTCGCCAGAAACCCCGAGCGTGAGGCGTAGCGATGATCCTTCTGTACACGCTCGTCAATCCGCTCAAGCAGATGTTCCGGCAACGAGGCGTTGAATCTCACCGACTTGCCCAGGTAAGGCGTCACGTCGAAGTCGACAATCGCCCAAAGACCACCGGCATAATCCGGGTTGTCCAGGTAGACATCGGCCTCCTGCGCATGGGGCAACGGCTCGCCATCAGCCAGCAAACCCTCGAAGTGCAAGGCCAAGGCCTCGTGCACATTCTCCAGGGCTTCGGAAAAAGTGCTTCCCGCAGAAAAACAACCCGGCACATCCGGCACGGTCACGCCGTAGTCCGACTCCGCCTCTTTGTGTAATACGACTGGAAATTTCATTGGATACCTCGCCCATATGGAAACACGTCATCACGGCTTCCATCGCTATAGGCTGTGCCCTTGAGGCCAGCCGACTTCAATATATTGTGGAGTGTTCCCTTCGGGATTTCCGTCTTGGGAGGGGGAACAGTAACGCGGCCTGTCTTTCTCGGATGCCGAAATTGATGGTGACTTCCCTTCACCGCCACCTCATACCACCCCTCGGCTTCGATCAGTTCAATGACCTCTCTGCTTCGCATGCTCACTCCTTGAGCTCTGTTGTGTAAGGCACACACGCGTTTGATTCACATCAAGCTGAAAATACACACCCTACACAACATTGTTTTTGCCAAGCAGAGAAAGGTCGTGACAAAGCATGTCCCGCGGTTTTCTGCCTGGGTGGTACCTGCATATGAGCCGATCCCCGCGAACACAACGGCCCGATACCGATAATCGGAATGCTGAAAAAATGTTTGATCGAGTTGAAAAACAACTGTACAAAAACACAGTATTTCCAAATCAGCCGATCAAGCCCGGAGAGTGCCATGCCCAGCCAAGCCGCCAGTCATGTGATGAGGACCACCGTTGAACGCATCGTCTTGCATCAATTCACGCCCCGGCACTGCCTGCAGGCGCGCGTCATGCTGGGCTGGAGCCATGAGCATTTGAGCCGGGAGTCCGGCGTCTCGGTCGCCGCCATCCAGCGCTTCGAAACCGGGGAGTCACTGCGGGATGTCACCCGGCTGGCCCTGGCCTTTCGCTTTGAAGCAGAAGGCCTGGTGTTCTTCCCCGGGTTTGCCCCCGGACGTGGAATGAATATCCGCGGAACCACACCGGACCCGATCGGGCGCAAGGATTACGAACTGATCGAATAAGCCACTCACGCCGGTGCTGCCGGCCGCTCCAGCGCGCGCATCACCTGCTCGACCAACGGCGCCACTCCATGCTCGGTGGCGTCCAGTCGCAACACCGGACACGGCAGACTCCGGATCCAGGTTTCATGCCGCTTGAGGCTGCGGGTGCCATGGTCACCGGTGTCGTAGCCGGCCGCCCACTCCAGGAAGGTGCGGGTCGCGATAAAACGCTCTCCCCCCTCATGAATCTGCATGCCATAGCGCTGGAATTCGCGAACGCGCAAACGCTGCAAACGGACCTCGGGGTCGAGGCGCAGGAAAACTGCCAGGGTGAACGCCGGAATCACCGGATCGCCCCAGCCACAGAGCGAACCGGAGAGCACCCAACTGTCTTGTTGGGACAGTTGTTCACGCAATAGCTGCACCCGCTGGTCACGGGGGCGCTTGCAACTGAAGGGCTTGTCCGCAGGCTGCCAATAAAAATTGTCCGAGTCGAAATGGGCAATCCCCAGCCGCTCGGCCAGCGCAATACCCAAGGTCGTGGTGCCGGAGCCCGACGCGCCGAAGAGATGAATTCGATGGGCCATGGTCGTTCCTGACACTCTGCTTCCAGTCTCGAACTTATGGTAGACCCGTACCCGCCTGGGGTCTGTACGAAAACTCCCGGGCGTACGGGCGTGCCAGGCCCTGAAA
Organism: Pseudomonas sp. GW821-FHT03C07; assembly: GCF_059420925.1. NCBI lineage: Bacteria > Pseudomonadati > Pseudomonadota > Gammaproteobacteria > Pseudomonadales > Pseudomonadaceae > Pseudomonas > Pseudomonas sp. GW821-FHT03C07. The sequence continues at coordinate 594,230 of NZ_JBWKUQ010000002.1, read as the reverse complement.
GCCAATCTTTCACACCCGGCACCAGCGGCTCGCTACGCAGTAAAAGGCTGACCTTGCAGCCTGCCAGCAGACTCGTTGGCAGGCCGACAGCGACCCGGGATTATTCAAAATCCGGGTCCTGTCGCGCATTCGAAGCCTGCTCATAGCCGTAGGCAATCGCCAGCAGCTCGGCCTCGCTCCAGCGCGTACCGTAGAAATACACCGCAGTGGGCATGCCATCGGCGTCCATGCCCGAGGGCACGGTAATCCCCGGATACCCGGCAAAAGTTGCGCTTCCCAACTCAAGCACCGCGAACGGATGGGGATCCCCCAGTGCCGCATCCAACCGGTTATCCGCCAGCAGCTTATCGATATTGCCGCGCGCCTCGTCGCCAAGCCCGTCTGAAAGTTTCAAGTATTCGGTCTGGTCAAACGCCAGCGCATTGGCACGTTTGAGCAGCTGCTGATTGTACTTTTCCGCACCGGGATACTTTTCGTTGTAATCAATCAGTGCCTGGAGGGTCGAGACGTTCAGACCGGAACGACTGGCCAAATAGCCGGGCAGCACACGCTTGATCGACATCTCGAACAAACGCGACACCCGCGACCAATCGTTGTCACTCCAATCGGTCCCCTTCAAGTCGACCGGAACCAGTTGCGCACCGGCCCGGCGCAGTGTGTCCAGGGCCTGGGCAAACTGCGGATGCTCGTTCAAGGCTTCACTGCCAGGCTTGAAGCGGCTGGGATAGCCGATGACTTTTCCTTGCAGGGCATCGGCTTTCAGCTTTTGCGTGTAATCCTTCCTGGCGGGCACTTGCGCCGTAGCCGGGTCCTGCGGATCAAGAACCACCATGGTATTCAGGAGCAAGGCGGCATCACGCACCGTGCGCGTGATCGGCCCGGCGCTGTCGAGCTCCCGGGATGCAGGAATGATTCCCGTGCGGCTCAGCAGCCCCACGGAAGGTCTCAGACCGACAACACCATTCTTCGACGCCGGGCAAATCACCGAACCGAAAGTATCGGTCCCCAACGACAAGGGGGCATAACCCGCCGCGATCGCGGCAGCCGAGCCCGAACTGGAGCCGCAGACATCGCCATCAAGCGCATGGGGATTGCGGGTCTGCCCACCTCGGCCGCTCCAGCCATAAGGCAGTTCGTCACCACGGAAATTCGCCCACTCGCTCATATTGGTCTTGCCCAGAATAATGGCGCCCTGCTCGCGGAGCTTGTGCACGATGAACGCATCGTCAGCCGCCGGGGCCCCGACCATGGCCAACGACCCGGCCGCGGTCTGCATCTGGTCGGCCGTGTGGATATTGTCCTTGAGCAATACCGGGAGGCCATGCAGCGGTCCGCGAAGCTTTCCTGCCTGGCGCTCTTCGTCCAGGGCCTGGGCAATCGACAAGGCCTCGGGATTGAACTCGATCACCGCCTCAATGGCCGGACCGAACGAGTCCAGATCGGCCGCCCGCGAAATGAGATAACTCACCAGCTCCTGCGAAGTGAAGCGCCCATCGGCCAGCGCCACGGCCACCTCCGTGGCACTGGCATAGACCATCCCGGCCAACGCCTCGCGTTTAACCGAAGCGGCCGCTGGAAACACGGGTTGGCCTGGGGTATTCGCCTGGCTGACAAGCGATGTCAGACAAAGGGCGTGCAGCAATGCCAACCGGGTGAGCACCACGCTGCGCTTTCTGAGCGTTCGATTCATGAATCGTGTCCTGATAAAACCAAACGCCAGTGATCCATTTCACTGGCGGCGGCCATCCTAATGGGCGCTTCCGTCAGAAGCGCCGGACACAATCGGTTGCAAGCCGAGTGAAAAATCAATGCAATCCGTGAGACACCTTAGCCCGCCGTGATCGGCGTTTGCGCCTCTTCCGGGTGTTCCACTTCCAGCCACCAGGCGTACCCGCGATGGGGTTGCAGCAGGTTGAAGGTTTCCCCCATCCGCGGCGTGGTGATGGACACATTGCGCTCCCAGGCCAGGGCCAGGATACGGTCGAAGGGTTCATGCCAGGCATGGAAGGACAGGTCGAACGTGCCGTTGTGGATCGGCAGCAACCAACGGCCCTTGAGGTCCAGGTGAGCCTGCAGGCTCTGCTCCGGTTGCATGTGCACATGCGGCCAATCGACGTTGTAGGCGCCGGTTTCCATCAAGGTCAGGTCGAAGGGGCCGTAATGTTCGCCAATCTGCTTGAAGCCTTCGAAATAGCCGCTGTCACCGCTGAAGAAAATCCGCTGATCGCCCACCATCATCACCCAGGACGCCCACAGCGTCTGGTTATTGTCGAACATCGTACGTCCGGAAAAATGCTGCGCTGGGGTGGCGGCGAAGCGAATGTCGCCAACCTGGGTTTCTTCCCACCAGTCCAGTTGCCGGACCTTGTCAGCGGGAATGCCCCACTTGATCAGCAGATCGCCGACGCCTATGGGCGCGAGGAAATAGCGCGTCTTGGCGGCGAGTTGCAGGACGGTCTTATAGTCCAAATGGTCGTAATGATTGTGGGAAAGAATCACACCCTCAATAGGCGGCAAGTCGTCGAGGCTGATGGGCGGCTGATGAAAGCGCTTGGGACCGGCCCATTGCACCGGCGACGCACGTTCGGCGAACACCGGGTCGGTCAACCAGAACAACCCCTGCAGCTTGAGCAACAAGGTCGAATGGCCAAGACGAAACACACTGAAATCTTCCGCCGCCAGCAACTGCTCGCGGCTCAGCCCCAGGACCGGGACGCTACCGGACGGGCGGGTGCTGCGGGGTTTGTGAAAGAGCATTTTCCAGAAAATACCGAGCATCTTGCCCAAACCGCCCTGGGGGGTCGGGGCATGGTTGCGGTATTGCCCCTGCTCCTGCAAGGACGAGGGTTTGGCACGGGTAAGCGAACGAGTGGTCATAACGGGGTGACTCCCGGAAACCGCCAAGGGTTCCCACGTTCTTCTGCTGGATGATCAATGGCCGCTGCACGCAAGCCTTGAACCGATGAAATACTGGAGCAAAGCAACTACACTACACAGTGTAGTTTCAAGCTTGCAACAAGGCTGCCGATAAGTAAACTACCGAGTGTAACTTTTCTTCTCCTGCCGAAGCCGCCCATGACCGCTCCCCTACGCCTGACCGACCGCAAACGTGAAGCCATCCTCCAGGCGGCCATCGAGGCGTTTCGCGCCGACGGTTTCGAGGCCACCAGCATGGACAAGATCGCTGCCAAGGCCGAGGTGTCCAAGCGCACGGTGTACAACCACTTTCCCAGCAAGGAAGAGTTGTTCGCGGAAATCATGCACCACCTGTGGGCCAGCAGCGCGGCACACGTGGACATGGCCTATCACCCGGATCGCAGCTTGCGCGAGCAATTGCGCGAGTTGCTGGCCTTGAAACTGCGCCTGCTCAGTGAAAACAGCTTCCTCGATCTCGCCCGGGTGGCGATAGCCGCCACCATCCACTCCCCAGAACGTGCCCAAGGCATGGTCGCGCGCCTGGCCGAACGGGAAGAAGCCTTCAACCAGTGGATTCGTGACGCCCAGGCAGACGGCACCTTCAAACCCGTGGACCCGGCGTTCGCGGCGGCACAGCTGCACGGCCTGCTCAAGACCTTCGCTTTCTGGCCACAGATCAGCCTCGGCCACCCCCCACTGGACCCGTCGACCCAGAGCCGCGTCATAGAATCGTCGCTGGATTTATTTCTCGCCGGCTACGAAATCGTCAAATAGCCGGCACGGGCGCTCAAAGCCACCTCAAGACCCTCGAAATGGCTTGGAAGGACACTGATTATTCTTTACGGAATGCTTGAGAATATTCATCCTCCTTATCCGATGAACGGCCGTTCCGTGCAGAACACCGCCCAGGTGTTCAGATAAAAAAGTGGCGCAAAAAAACCTATGCAAATCCAACGAGGCAAAGGGCTATCGTTTGCCAAGCGCATTTACCTGCCCCGCACGGTAGGCGTTGGTGTCGGCTGCTTCAGCATAATCGCCGCGCTTTATCCCTTGGCCATGCCGATGTGGATCTGGATATTGCTGGCAATCAATGCAGTGGCCTGGCCGCATCTGGCCTATCAGGTCGCCAAACGCTCGTCTTTTCCTTATCGGACCGAACGTCGCAATATCCTGATCGATTCGCTGATGGGCGGATTCTGGGCCGCGACCATCCAGTTCACGCCATTGACCACCATCAACATGCTGGCCTTGATGGCCATGCACAACGTCGCGGCCGGCGGCCCCCGCCTGATGGCCCAGGGCTTGGTTGCCCAGGCCATTGGCATCCTGGTGTCCTGGCTGATTTTCTCCCCAGCCTTCAATCCGCTGACCACCCCGGTGCAGATCTACAGTGTCTTGCCAGTGCTGATCCTCTATCCCCTGGTCATCGGCATGGGCTGCTACCAAGTGGCGATCAAGCTGGCCGAACATAAGCGCACCCTCAGCGCCCTGAGCCGTACCGACAGCCTCACCGGGCTGCTCAATCATGGTTCCTGGAAAGACCTGCTGCACCTCAAGTTCCACAAATGCCGCTACAGCCAGTGCCAGGCGGTCATTGCGCTGATCGATATCGACCACTTCAAGGCCATCAACGATACCTACGGGCACCTGGTCGGCGACAGCGTGCTGCGCCAGTTGAGCAAAGACCTGCGCGACAACCTGCGCGAAGATGACCTGGCTGGGCGCTATGGTGGCGACGAGTTCTGCGTGATCTTCCCGGAGATGTCACTGGAGCGGGCCAATGCCGTGATGGAGCGCCTGCGTGAAGCGTTCGGCAACTACCGCAATGCCGAGGTCCCGGAACTGCGGGTCAGCCTGAGTATCGGCCTGGCCTCCTGCCGCAAGAATTTCAACGATGCCGGTGCCTGGCTGAATGAAGCCGACAAGGCGCTCTATGTCGCCAAGAACACCGGACGCAATAAGGTCAACAGTGCCGAAGAGGACAGCACTGAGGGGTGCTCATGCAACCTGATCAACTCGGTTTGAGCGAATCCGCCGGTCTGAAAGGCGCCGCCAGCCGTTGTACAGCCCAGCATTGTTTTGTATAAGAAAATGGCATCATAAGGCCAGTATTTAGCCATCGACTTTCTGAACGATCACCTGGGTACAGGTATTCGCACAGCCCACGCATGATCATGGGCGCAGCAGTGCAGTGTTCTGTATCAAATCAACTACCGGTCATGGAGCACTGGTATCGGGCTGCTACTTCCCTTGCACCCTCTCGGACAAGCCGCAAGCCGCATGACCAGGGACAAACTCTCACGTTGTATCCCTCTCCGAGCAGACGCCATGCTATTTACCGCCCATAAGAAAACCATCAGTGCCCTGCAACAATCCGTGGCTGAACAAGCCAACCAACTGGCTGCCATCGACCGTTCCATGATCGTGATCGAGTTCGACCTCAATGGCACGGTCCTGCGCGCCAACGAGAATTTCCTCAAGGCCACCGGCTATCGCCAGGAACAGGTAGTGGGCCAGGCGCATCGGATGTTCTGCACGCCGGCCTTCGCCCGCAGCAACGAGTACAACCAGCTCTGGACGCGGCTGAAGTCCGGCCAGTTCGAGTCCGGGACGTTCGAGCGGGTCACGGCCGATGGTCGAATCATTTGGCTGGAGGCCAGCTACAACCCGATCAGGGATGACCAGGGCCGTGTGTTCAAGGTCGTCAAATACGCCCTGGATATCAGCGCCAGGGTGCAATGCGAGAGCGAGGCCAACGGCAAGTTGCAGGCCATCGACCGGGCCATGGCGGTGATCGAATTCAACCCCGACGGCACCGTGATCAGCGCGAACCAGAACTTCCTCGGCCTGATGGGCTACACCCTCGCGGAAATCCAGGGCAAGCACCACAAGATCTTCTGCAAGCCAGCCACCGCCAACAGCAGCGAATACCAGGATTTCTGGCGGCGGCTGAACCAGGGCGAATTTTTCAACGACCAGTTCGAGCGCGTCGGTAAACGTGGCCAGACGCTGTGGCTTGAGGCCAGCTACAACCCGGTCTACGACGCCAGTGGCCGGGTGTGCAAAGTGGTCAAGTTTGCCTCGAATGTCAGCGGCCGTGTCGAGAAATACGAACAAGATGCCAAGAGCGCGAGCGAGGCCTATCACATCTCGATCGAGACGCGAAAAGTCGCCGAGCACGGTACCGGCGTTATCCAGCAGGCGGCCACCGAAATGCGTGAAATCGCTTCGAACATCGAAGGCTCTTCAGCGCTGATCGCCAAACTGGGCGAGCGTTCCGAACAGATCACGGCCATCGTCAACACCATTCGCGGGATTGCCGACCAGACCAACCTGCTGGCGCTGAACGCGGCCATTGAGGCGGCCCGGGCAGGCGAACAGGGCCGCGGCTTCGCGGTGGTCGCCGACGAGGTGCGCCTGCTGGCGGCGCGTACCAGCGGCTCGACGGCAGAGATTTCGGGGATGATCGGCATGATCCAGAACGAAACCCAGCAAGCCATCGATAGCATGAACGGCACCCGCGAAAGGGCCGCCAAGGGGGTTGACCTGGCGGACCAGGCCGGTACGGTGATCCTGCAGATTCGCGAAGGGGCCAATCATGCGGTGCGGGCGGTGAGCATGTTCGCCGGCGAGCAGGGCTGACCCACCGCGAGCCGGACGAGGGCGCCAGGGAAGGCATCGCGCGGCATGGGATGGGGCTATAGTGAGCCCTGATTCCCACGCCTTGCCGAGTTCGCCATGACATCAGAAAAAACCGAAGCCAAAAGCCCTGAAGCAACAGCGAAAACCATCGATCACCTGCGTTTCCATCGCCCTCACGCGCATTTGTCCACCACCTTCGGCAACGACACCTTTGCCCTGAAGGCCGAAGCCTTTGCGCGTTTTTTTGGTACACCGATGTTTCTCGGTGCCCAGACGGTGATCGTCGCGGCCTGGATCATCCTCAACGTCACGGGCGTGACCCAGTTCGACGTCTACCCGTTCATCCTCCTCAACCTGGCGTTCAGCCTGCAAGCGGCCTATGCCGCACCCCTGATTCTGCTGGCCCAGACCCGCCAGGCCGCACGCGACAAGGCCCATGCCGACGCGGATGCCCAACACCGTGAAGCCCTGGCTGTGGCCAACAGCGAACGTCAGGCCGCGGCGGCGAAAACCACCGAGCAACTGCTGATGCTGCTCGAACAGAACACCCAACTGACCGAAATGACCAAGCAACTGACCGAGCGCATCGAGGGCCTGACGCTGGAGATGCACGAGCATTTCGTGCGCAAAACCTGACAAAACGCCTCAGCTGGGTGTTCCGCCACCCTGCCCGAGGCGAATGGCCCGGGCCAGCTCATCGAACAAGGCCACCACCGAGCGCAACGCCCGGCAATCGGGACGGGTCAGCAACCACAACGCCGTGTCGTAGCTCGGCGGCACCTCGGCCAGAGGCTGCAAGCCCTGCTGCTCGCCCAGCATGAAATCCGGCAGCACCGCGATCCCCAATCCGGCCCGTGCCAGCTCCGCCACCGACAACATGCTGTTGCAACGGTAACTTGGCATGACTCCCGGATAGCGCTGACGGCGCCAGCTCACGCTCGGATGATCGGGCAGAAAATCGTCTGGAGCGATCCAGGCCAGTCGCTGCAGATCCTCAATAGCGACCGCTGACAAATACGCCGGGCTGGCACACACCCGATAACCCACCGCCCCGAGACAGCGACCCACCAGATGCTCCGGGGGCGAGTCGGTCAAGCGCAGGGCGATATCGGCGTCGCGCCGCTTCAGGTTGGCGAAATCGTTGGAGGTGCTGAGCTCCAGGGTCAGGGCCGGATAAGCCGGCATGAACAGCGCCAGCGCCGGTAACAACAGCGTATGCAGAACCGAGTCGGTGCAGGTCAGACGCACTGTGCCACTGATCACCTCGCCCCCCTGCTCGATGCTGACGCACGCAGCCTCCAAAGCCTGCTCGGCGCGCTCCGCCTGTTCGGCCAGGGATTGCGCCAGGCCGGTGGGCAGATAACCGGCGCGACTCTTTTCGAACAGCTCTCGGCCCAGTGCCGCCTCCAGCCGGCGCACCGAACGGAACACCGTCGAGACATCGACCTTGAGCAATCCCGCCGCCCGTGCCAGGGAGCATCCACGGACCAGCGCGAGAATCAGCGACAGGTCGGCCTGTTCCAGTCGATAGTGCAGTGGTGCATTGATCAATTGGGTAACTGCCTATATTGAATGCGTCGCCGCCACCTTATAGTTCGCTCCGGGAATCAACAAGCCTGAGGGAATATCCATGGAACAGCGCTCGCCACACACCGTCCTGAACATCGCCCTGATCGGCGATCACGACCCGCAGGTCACCGCTCATCGTGCCATTTCCGTGGCCCTGCAACGGGCGGCCGAGGACGCCGGGCTGAACGTGCAAGTCCATTGGCTGGCCACCGACAGCCTTACGCCGCAGACCAACCTGAGCCTGTTCGATGGTTTCTGGTGCGTGCCGGGCAGCCCCTACCGCAGCCTCGAAGGCGCCTTGCTGGCGATTACCCATGCCCGCGAACAACGACACCCGTTCCTCGGGACCTGCGGCGGTTTCCAACACGCGGTCCTGGAGTATGCGCGTCATGTCCTGGGCTGGACGGACGCCGAACATGGCGAAACGGCGCCCGACTCACCGCGTGCGGTGATTTCGCCGCTGAGTTGCTCGCTGGTCGAAGCCCACGAGCGCATCCGCTTTGTCGAGGGTACGCTGATCGCCAAGGCCTATGAGGCCCTGGAAACCCATGAGGGTTATCACTGCCGCTACGGCATCAACCCCGAGTTCGAAAGCGCCTTGCTCGACGGCGACTTGTACGCCAGCGGCTACGATACCCAAGGTGATCTGCGTGCCGTCGAACTCAAGGGGCACCCCTTCTTCGTCGCCAGCTTGTTTCAACCCGAGCGCGCGGCGCTGGAAGGGCGTACTCCGGCGCTGGTCAGTGCGTTCCTGGCAGCCTGCGCGAGTCAACCGCAATGATCGCCCAGACACCACAACCGTCTTACTACGCCGTGATTTTCACCTCCCTGCGTACCGAGGGTGATCAAGGTTACGGCGAGGCGGCGCAGCACATGGTCGAGCTGGCCCGACAACAACCGGGCTTTCTCGGCGTCGAGTCGGCCCGGGGCGAGGATGGCCTGGGCATCACCGTATCCTACTGGAGCAGCGAAGCGGCGATCCTGGCCTGGAAACAACACGCCGAACACAGCGAAATCCGCGAACGCGGTCGTGCAACCTGGTACCAGGCTTTTCATACCCGGGTGTGCAAGGTCGAACGCTCCTACGCTTTCCAGCGTTGACCGCCAGCACCCTGTCAGGAAGCGCTGAGCGCTTTGCGCAGCGCGACGATCTCAGGAATGTCCACACGCCGCTGGTACACCCGCAGCGGCTCGCTGATGTTGATCCGGTCATCGATATTCTGCGCCAGCAGTAGCTGGATTCGTTCGCGGCTGAGGCTCATGGCCTCCTCCGCGCTCGGCACCCAGACAAACTCGCAAGCCGGGAAGATGGCATCATCCGCCACATCCATGCCGAAGGCGTCCTCACTGAAGCGGACGATGTATTGAGCGGTCTTGCGATTGAAGCCGACAAAACCCTTGAGTTGGTCGGCGGCCAGGCAGATAAGCTCGGATGTGATAGGCATGGTAAACCCCGCTGAAGAGCCACAAGGCTCATGGATGGCTGGTTTACACGCAGGGCGGGCCTGTCCCTCTGGTGGGGAAATAGGCGACAAATCCTGAAGCACAATACCCGAGGAACATACCGAAAATCGGATCTGGCGCACGTTTGTGTCGATTTCACGATAGCCGCTGTAGCAATCCGTTGTTAAAAGGAAGCTCTGACATTCACTCTCTGCGAAAGGAATTCGAGCATGCCCGTCAACTTCACCCAAAGCGCCCTGGTCCTGAGCCTGCTGCTGGGCCTGGGCACCGCCGAGGCCAACAGCGCCTCCAGCGCCGTTGCAGCCGCGGCCGGCATTCCCCACCCTGCCGTGATCGCCCACCGTGGCGCTTCCTTCGATGCCCCCGAATCCACCGCCGCCTCCTACACCCTGGCCCGCGACCTGGGTGCCGACTACCTGGAAATGGACCTGCAACGCAGCAAGGACGGGGTGATCTTCGCCCTGCACGACAACAACCTGTCGCGCACCACCGACGTCGCCAGCAAGTTCCCCGAACGCAGGGACAGCCCGGCCAACGAGTTCACCTGGGCCGAACTGCAAACCCTGGACGCCGGCAGCTGGTTCAACAAGGCCTACCCCGAGCGTGCGCGCCCGACCTACGTCGGCCTGAAAATTCTCAGCCTGGACCAGATCATCGACATCGCCCAAGCCAACCCGAAACACCAGCCGGGCCTGTACATCGAGACCAAGGAACCCAAGCAGTTCCCCGGTATCGAGCATGAACTGAAGAACAAATTGCAGGAACGCGGCCTGTTGAGCCCGACGCCGGTGGTGTCCAAGGAACAGCCCCAGGTTGGCCAGGGCAACGGCAAGGTGATCCTGCAGACCTTCGAGAAGAGCAGCCTCGAGCTGTTGCAAAAGGAAATGCCGGACACGCCGAAGATCCTGCTGCTGTGGGTCGGTGAAGGCAGCATCGAGCCCAAGTCGAAGGTCAGCTTCGCCGACTCCGGCGAGAAGACCAAGGCGGCCTACTACGCCAAGCAGGAACCCAAGGACAAGGCCGAATTCGAGAAATGGGTCGACTATGCCAAGGCTCAGGGCGCCATCGGTACCGGTCCGTCGGCGCAACTGACCCAGGGTGGCGACCAGAGCTATTCGGACCTGGTCAAACCCTGGATGAACCAGTACACCCACGACAAGGGCATGCTGGTGCATGTCTACACCGTCGATACGCCGACGGACTACAAGAAGGTGCTGGACGCGGGGGTCGATGGCATCTTCACCAACCGCTCGTCCGAGTTGCTCAAGTACTTCAAGCGCGCGTCGCCGAAAACCGTGCCGCAGATTCTCGAAGCCAACGGCTACTGAGCACATCAACCCTGTGGGAGCGGTGCTTGCCCGCGAAGCTTTTGGCGATGTCCAAGGCCTCTTCGCTGGCAAGCCAGGCTCCTTACACGTTCCGCGGCGTCCGGAAGATTGATAGGCCGCCAGCGCTTACCAGAGCGCCACGGTATAGCTGAGGATCAGACGGTTCTCGTCCAGGTCATTGCCAAAGTTCGAGCGCACCGTCGCATTGCGCCACTTCACCCCCAGCCCTTTGAACGTGCCGTCCTGGAACACATAGCCGATGTCGGTGTTGCGTTCCCACTCCTTGCCTTCACCCGGCGCAGTACGTTGCACATTGTCACCCGACACATAGCGAGTCATGAAAGTCAGACCCGGCAAGCCCAATTGCGCAAAGTCGTAGTCATAACGCACCTGCAAGGAGCGCTCGTCGATATTGGCAAAGTCGCCGATCTGCACGAAGTTCACCAGGTACGGATCGCTGTGCCCAATGTAAGGGTACGGGTCCTTGCCGCTCATGCGCTGATAGCCGAATCCCAGGGCATGCCCCTTGAAGCTATACGTGAACATGCCACCCAATGCGCGGTTATCCAGCGGACGGAAGTTGCCATCCTCGGAGCTACGGGCGTAACGCAGGTCGCTCTTCAAGCTCTGACCCTGGCCCAGGTCCCAGTTATGCACCAGGCCGAGGAAGTTTTGCTGGTAGACATTCTCCAACTTGCCATAGCGATATTGGGTCAGCAGGTTGGGCAACCACTGGTAGTCCGCTCCGGCGAACTGGAACTTGTCGCTCGAACCGCCAATGCGGTTGGCTGTCATCTTCTGATCATCGGTGGAGTCGACATAGCGGATCTGGTTGAACGAGCCCCCGGTCAGCCTCAAGTGCTCGATTTCCTGCACGTTCAGCAAGCCGCCCTGAAAGGTCCCGGGCAGCAAACGGGTGTCGTTGGAAATGATCACCGGATCCTTCATCTGGAAGCTGCCGACCTTCAGGGTGCTCTTGGAAATACGCACCTTGGCGGCCGCCGCCAGCTTGCCGTAGCTGTCCTGGGAACCGCCGTGGCGGGTGTCCGCCGGCAACAGGCCGGTGCCCGCGGTGCCAGGTCCCGAGTCCAGTTTGTAACCGATCATGCCCAAGGCATCGAGACCGAAACCGACGGTGCCTTCGGTGTAGCCGGACTCCATGCGCAACAGGAACCCCTGGGCCCATTCATCGGCTTTTTCCCGCGAGCCCGGCTGGCGAAAATCGCGGTTGAAGTAGAAGTTGCGGGCTTCCAGGGTCCCCTTGCTGTCAGCGAGGAAATCCGCCCGGGCGCCCGGCGCCCAGAGCAGGCCCAAGCCCACTAACGCGCTCGCTGGCACGAACAAACGTGATAAATAATCGAACGACTTCATGGTGTGCTCCTTTATTGCGGACGCGAGCCGACCCTCTCGGGGGCGTTGGGATCGCGACCGATGTGGTTGAAACGTCAGGATCAGTAGTCCCTGGGCCCGCCGGACCCAGGTGCGTCGGACATCAGCTCTCGAGCTGGCGACCGCGGGTTTCCGGCAGGCTCAAGGCCGCCAGGATCACCACCGCGTAGGCACCGGCGGCAAACACGCCGATACCGACGCCAATCGGCAGGGTTTCACTCAGCGCGCCGATAAACAGCGGAAACAACGCGGCGATGGAGCGCCCGGCGTTGTAGCAGAAGCCCTGGCCCGAACCGCGCATGCGGGTGGGAAACAGCTCGGTGAGAAATGCGCCCATGCCGGCGAAGATGCCCGAGGCGAAGAATCCCAGGGGAAAACCCAGCCAGAGCATCCAGGTGTTATCGATGGGCAGTTGGGTATAGGCCAGGACGATGCACATGGAGCCGACGGCAAAGAGGATGAAGTTCTTCTTGCGACCGATGGCATCGGTCAGCAACGCGCTGATGACATAACCGATATAGGAACCGACGATCACCATCGCCAGGTAGCCGCCAGTGCCCAGTACACTCAGGCCACGCTCGGTTTTCAGGTAGGTCGGCAGCCAGGTGGTGATCGCGTAGTAACCGCCCAGCGCGCCAGTGGTCAGCAACGATGCACGTAAGGTGGTGCTGAGCATCCGTGGCGCGAAGATCTCGAAGAAGGCCCAGGGCGAAGGCTTTTCAGCCTGGCTCAGACGCTCGTCCCGAGCCTGCTCGAAGGTGTCGGACTCCTTGACCAGCCGGCGGATCACCAGCACGAACAGCGCCGGTACCAAGCCGACCATGAACAGCGCCCGCCAGGCCTGCTCCGGCGGCAGGAAACTGAACAAGCCGGCATAGAGCAAGGCCGTCAAACCCCAGCCCAGGGCCCAGCCGGCCTGCACCATGCCCACCGCCTTGCCGCGATCCTGGGAGCGGATCACCTCGCCGATCAGCACCGCACCGGCGGTCCACTCGCCACCAAAACCGAAGCCCATCAGCGTACGGGCCACCAGCAGTTGATCGTAGCTCTGCGCCAACCCGCACATGAAGGTGAAGAAGGCAAACCAGAGCACCGTCAGTTGCAAGGTGCGCACCCGGCCGATGCGGTCGGACAAGATCCCGGCGATCCAGCCGCCGGCCGCCGAGGCCAGCAAGGTCGAGGTGCCGATCAGCCCGGCCTCGCCCTTGGAAATGCCCCAGGTGGCAATCAGGGTGGGAATCACGAAACTCAGCATCTGGGTGTCCATGCCGTCCAGGCCATAGCCGATCTTGCAACTCCAGAAAGTGCGTTTTTCATTTTTGCTCAGCGGGCCGTACCAACTGAACGGGCCGGCACGGCGCGTCCCTGAAGGCACGGGGTCAGTCATGGTGTGTTCCATGGAGGGTTCCTGCGGCAGCAAGGGAAGATGACGGACACGCCTCGTTGTTTTTTTGTGAAGGCGTTGTCGTGGAGAGCCGATGCAGATGCGCTACATCGTGGAGTGGATTCTTCGCGCCGCGGCGGTGCAGCGTCAAACGGGAAAAAAGCCGGTCAATGCATAAGAAAAGTTGATGGCCCCTCAGGGACCTGTGTCGGGATACCGGCGTGCCGCGCGCAACCACGGATCAGTTTTTCTTGTTCGCAATAACAGATTTTCTCGTTGGACGAGGTGCTCGCCGCGCCCTAAAAAGACCTCGACCCAACACAAAAGAGAAGTTCGATGAACCTGTCTGCGCTGTCCTTCGATCAGTTGCGCCATCTGGCGCCGCGCACCTTGCGCCAACACATCGCCACCGACCAGTATCAAGGCCACACCAGCGGCCTGGGCCTGGGCCGGGTACAAGCCAATATCGTGATTCTGCCGGGGGACTGGGCCGACGAGTTCCTGCGTTTCTGCACCCTCAATCGCCAGGCCTGCCCGATACTGGACATCACCCAACCCGGCGACCCGATCTTCCGCCACCTGGGCGACAGCGTCGACATCCGCCACGACGTGCCGCGCTATCGAGTCTATCGCCAGGGCGAACTGAGCGAGGAGCCGCAGAACATCAAGCACCTCTGGCGCGAGGATATGGTGGCCTTCGCCATCGGTTGCTCATTCTCCTTCGAACAACCCTTGCTGGAGGCCGGCATCGACCTGCGCCACGTCAAATTGGGCCGTAACGTGGCGATGTTCCAGACCAATATCGACACCCGTCCCACCGAGCGCCTGCGGGGCAAGCTGGTGGTGAGCATGCGACCGCTGAAGGCCGCCGACGCGATCCGGGCGGTGCAGATCACCGGGCGCATGCCCAATGTGCATGGCGCGCCGGTGCACATCGGCGACCCGCGACTGATCGGCATCCACGACCTCGGCACACCGGACTATGGTGACGCCGTGCCGCTGGCTGACGATGAACTGCCGGTGTTCTGGGCCTGCGGCGTGACGCCGCAATCCGTGGTGCAAGCGTCACGCCCACCGTTATGCATTACCCATGCGCCGGGTTGCATGCTGGTGAGCGATCTGCACAATCACAGCCTTTGACTCAGGCCGTGGTGTTCACCGAAGTGCCCGAGGTGCTGCTGCCCTCTGCCTGCAAGGCAGTGGTCAGGGCGGCGGTGACCGTTGAAATGGAACCGGCAACGGAAGACACCTGCGACTCCGCGCTCGATATCGCGGTGGCCTTGGCGTCAGGGGTATCCGTGCTCGCCTGAGCCTTCTGCATTTGCAGCTCCGCTTGCTGCAACTGCTTTTGCAGAGCGGCCAGCTGCTTTTGCAACTGCTTGACCGTCTCGGAAGCAGAGCTGCTGCTGGAGCTGGAGCTGTCGCTGCTACCCGATGCGCCGCCGGCGCCCGCCGGTTGGCTGCCGCCGGCCTGGGTGGTGCTAGCCGCAGCCCCTGTGGTGCTGGTGCTGGTGGTGTCAGTAGCGGTGGTGCCGGTGGTCTTGTTGGTGCTCGTGGTGGAAGGGATTGGGGCAATGGTGACCGAAGTAATGCTGACCATGGAGATCTCCTGATTCAGTTATGGGCAGTCATGTCATCGACAACCTTTCAACATGATTGAGATCGATTCTGTATCACACGTGTCAGCGTCCCGATACAAGGCCACGTCCATGTGGCCGCGGATCAGCCCGCGAGGCGCGCCGTCACGTCATTCAACTGCCCCGACAAGCCGTGCAGGTTCTGGCTCGCGGCCTCGGTGCGTTTGACGTTATCCAGGTTGGTACTGGCGATGGCGGTGATCTCGGTCAGGTTGCGCGAAATGTCTTCAGCCACCGAGGTCTGCTCTTCGGCGGCGGTAGCGATCTGACGGTTCATGTCGCGGATCGCTTCCACCGCGGTGGTGATGCGTTCGAGCATGGCGCCGGCCTCGGTCACCTGCTCGACGCTCTCTTCACTGCGAGCCTGCCCGCCCTCGATGGCCTGGGCCGCATCCACCGCGCCGGTCTGGACCGATTGGATGATCTGGTTGATCTCGATGATCGACGCCGCGGTGCGTTGGGCCAGGCTGCGCACCTCATCGGCGACCACGGCAAAGCCGCGTCCGGCTTCACCGGCACGGGCCGCCTCGATGGCGGCGTTGAGCGCCAGCAGGTTGGTCTGTTCGGCAATCCCGCGAATCACTTCCAGCACCTTGCCGACCCGTCCGCTGTCGGCTTCCAGGCGCCGAATGACCGCGGCGGTGGTGCTGATCTCAGCGCGCATGCGGGTAATGGTCTCGATGGTCGATCGCATCACCAGCTCACCCTGCTGGGCCGCGCGATCGGCATCATCCGCCGCCGTAGCGGCATCCCCGGCATGGCGAGCGACTTCCTGGGCGGTGGCGGACATTTCGGTCATCGCCGTGGCCACCTGGTCGGTACGCTGGAACTGTTCGTGGGTACCCTGGGCCATCACACAGGCAATCGACTTCAGTTCGCCACTGGCGCCATCCAGGTCCGAGGTGCTGCGCTTGAGGCGGCTGAACGTCTCGGCCAGGAAGTCGCGCAAGGTATTCGCCGCCACCGCCAGGCGACCCAGTTCGTCTTGGCGATCGGCATTCACCCGATCAGCGAACTTGCCTTGGCTCAATTGCGCCACGTAGTCGATCAGGCGGCGGATCGGTTCCACCAGGTTGCGGTTGACCAGCCACAGGCTCAACAGACCGATCAGCAGACCTGAAACCAGCAACACCAGGATGCCGACCCAGATGGTTCGCTCGGCGAGGGCACTGATGGCCTGCGACTGCTCATCGCCTTGCTGGCGCAACTGGGCGACCAGGGTCTTCATCTGCTCGCTGGCGGCACGGTCGACGCCCTTGACCGCCTGGTCACCGGCGCTCGCCTCGGACCCGGCCGCCAGGTAAGCCTCGCGGCCTTTCAGATAGGCAGTGCCGAGCACCCGGTGTGCTTCACGCAATTGCTCGATCTGCGATTTCAACTGAGCGTCCATGCCCGGTTGGCTGACCAGACGGCCAAGGATATCCTGCACATCGCGCTGACGCGCTTCAAACTGCGACCAGTAGCGATTGAGATCCTCCGGTTGCTTGCCACGCAACAGGACGTCCTTCCACTCCTGCACCTGCGCCTTGAATTGCACGTTGGCTTCGTCGATCAACTGCGAAGTGCGCAAGGGGCCCGCGAGCAAATCCCGATAATCCTGGACGCCGTTGGACAACAGGTGAAAACAGGTCAGCGCGATCAGCAACATGGCGATCAGGCTGCCGCTCAGGAGCGTGAGAATTTGAGCTCTCAGGGATTTTTTCAACATCGGGGGGAGTCTCTGAACAAGGATTGAGCGTCCCCTGTAGGAAACGCAAGGAGTCGAAACATCCTTGTCAGCGACAACCGGGCTCATGGCCAAATAGTGCTGTGGGTAACATCACTACCATCGGCGCGCCAGTACGGCGCTTGAATCAAACCGACTACCGGTCAACGGCGCGCATCATACCCGCCGATCGGTTAAAAAATCTCGAAGCATTTGCTTACATATCGTTCGTCACAAAACTGCCAAAAAGCCTTGCGATGATGAGACCCGTGAACCTGTGAAAAAAAGTTTCAGGCGTTCCCCTTCAGCGAGCCTCCATGAACCACAGCCTTGACCAAAGCCACCGTGACCCGGATCTGTTCGGCCTGCTTTACGGTTTTCGCTTCCGCACCGGCGAACGGGGCGAGGAAATCGACTCGGCCACCGCCCTGCAATGCCTGCAACAACCGGAAAATCCCGATGAGTTCATCTGGCTGCACCTGAACCTCGCGCACGCTGCCTGCGAACGCTGGATGAAGACGCACCTGTCGTTGCCCGAAGAATTTTTCGAGGCGCTGCACGAAGGCTCGCGCTCGACCCGTATTGAGCACGTGGACAACGCCCTGCTGGCGGTGGTCAACGACGTGGTATTCAACCTCAGCAGCATGGTCTCCTCGGACATCTCCACGCTGTGGGTCTGTGCCCGCAGCAAACTGTTGATCAGTGCGCGCCTGCAACCCCTGCATTCGGTGGACAAGCTGCGCTCCTCGGTCAAGGCCGGCGAACGCTTTCGCTCGCCACTGGAATTGCTCGTGCACCTGCTGCGCGACCAGGGTGAAGTGCTGACCCAGATCGTGCGCAAGACCAGCACCAGCGTCGACCAGATCGAAGACCAGTTGCTGGCCCTGCGCCTGAGCAACAACCGCGCCGAACTGGGCGCCATGCGCCGGATACTGGTACGCCTGCAACGCCTGCTGGCCCTGGAGCCGGGCTCGTTGCTGCGGCTGCTCAACCGTCCGCCGCAATGGTTGCAGAAGGAAGACGTCAAGGAACTGCGCAAGTCCACCGAGGAGTTCTCGCTGATCCTCAGCGACCTGGAAGCCCTCGGCGAACGGATCAAGCTGTTGCAGGAAGAGATCGCCGCCGGCCTCAACGAACAGAGCAACCGCACCCTGTTCACCCTGACCGTGGTCACGGTGCTGGCACTGCCGATCAACATCATTGCCGGCTTCTTCGGCATGAACGTCGGCGGCATCCCTCTGTCCGGTGACCCGGAAGGCTTCTGGATCCTGGTGGCGCTGGTGGCGACCTTCACCGTGCTGGCCGGGCGCTGGGCGTTTCGTAAACGTCAGGATTACTGATCTGGCGCAGTCAGCCTGTAACATTTGGAAACGATCATGTCTGGCATCCGTTCTCAAAAAGGATTTCCGGCATGGCCACTCCGTCATCGACTGCTGCCTCGCCCTCCCAGGACGCAGGTAAACCCCAGTTTGAAAGCACTCCCCGCTCGCGCTTCGTCAACACCCTGATCTTTTTCGCGGTGCTGCCCATGGCGCTGCTGTTCACCGCCTACAGCCTGATGCACGACATGCACGACTTCGGCAGCGTGGTCACCACCTGGACGCCTTTCCTGCTGCTCGGCGTGGCGCTGTTGATCGCCCTGGGCTTCGAGTTCGTCAATGGTTTCCACGACACCGCCAATGCCGTGGCCACCGTGATCTACACCCATTCCCTGCCGCCGCATTTCGCCGTGGTCTGGTCCGGCTGCTTCAACTTCCTCGGCGTGCTGCTCTCCAGCGGTGCGGTGGCCTTCGGCATCATCGCCCTGCTGCCGGTGGAACTGATCCTGCAAGTCGGCTCCTCGGCCGGCTTCGCGATGATCTTCGCCCTGCTGATCGCCGCCATCCTGTGGAACCTCGGCACCTGGTGGCTGGGCCTGCCGGCCTCCTCGTCCCACACCCTGATCGGCTCGATCATCGGTGTCGGCGTAGCCAACGCTCTGATGCACGGACGCGACGGCACCAGCGGCGTGGACTGGAGCCAGGCGACCAAGATCGGTTACGCCCTGCTGGTATCGCCATTGGTGGGTTTCTTTTGCGCCGCGCTACTGTTGCTGGCCTTGCGTTTGTTGGTCAAGAACCGCGCGCTTTACAAAGCCCCCAAAGGCAATACACCACCACCGTGGTGGATTCGCGGCCTGCTGATCCTGACCTGTACTGGCGTGTCCTTCGCCCATGGCTCCAATGACGGGCAAAAGGGCATGGGCCTGATCATGCTGATCCTGGTCGGCACCCTGCCGATGGCCTACGCATTGAACCGCACCATGCCCACCGACCAGGCACTGCAATTCGCCGCGATCGCCGAAGTTACCCAGCAGGCGTTGGTACGCAATGCACCGCAACCGACCGCAACCGACCCGCGCCAGACACTCTCCGAGTATGTGCGCAGTAAACAGCCGACACCGGAACTGATCCCGGCGCTGGCCGCCCTGGCCGGCAATATCGGTACTGAAGTCAAGAGTTACGGCTCGCTGGCCAAGGTTCCGGTCGAAGCGGTGGGCAACGTGCGCAACGACATGTACCTGAGCAGCGAAACCATTCGCCTGATGGACAAGGACAAGATCGGCAACTTCGACGCCGATACCCAAGCCAAGCTGCAGCTGTTCAAGCAACAGATCGACGGCGCCACGCGCTTCATTCCACTGTGGGTGAAGATTGCCGTGGCCATCGCCCTGGGCCTGGGCACCATGGTCGGCTGGAAGCGCATCGTGGTCACCGTGGGTGAGAAGATCGGCAAGACCCACCTGACCTACGCCCAGGGCGCCTCGGCGGAAACGGTCGCCATGCTGACCATCGCCGCCGCGGACATGTACGGTTTGCCAGTGTCCACCACCCACGTCCTGTCCTCGGGCGTCGCCGGGGCCATGGTCGCCAATGGCGGCGGCTTGCAGATGCGCACCATCCGCAACCTGGTGATGGCCTGGGTCCTGACCCTGCCAGCAGCGATCCTGTTGTCGGGCAGCCTGTACTGGTTGTTCACGCAGATTTTCTAAGCCCTGCCCCGATGACCGCATGCCCCTGGCATGCGGTCATGTTCAAACCTCGCCAAACGCCGCCTGCGTTACCTGCCCCAACCAATCCATGAACACCCGCACGCGCCGGGGCAGATGACGTTGTTGGGCATACAACAACGACACCTCCAGCGGCGCCGGCAGATAGTCGGGCAATACCGCCAGCAATTCACCGCTGTGCAGATGCTTGCGTACGCCATGGTACGGCGCCTGTATGGCACCTATGCGGCGATGAAAGGCGCGATGGAGACCTTGACCCGTTACCAGGCCAGGGAACTGGGGGCTCGCGGGATCAGCGTCAACTGCCAGGCGCCAGGCGCCATCGAAACCGATTTCGGCGGCGGCAGCGTGCGCGACAACAAAGACCTGAATGACTATGTCGCGGCCAACACCGCGCTGGGCCGTGTCGGTTTGCCGGACGATATCGGCGGCGCTATTGCGCTGCTGCTGAGTGACGCCGGGCAGTGGATCACCGGGCAACGGATCGAGGCTTCGGGCGGGATGTTCCTGTAAATTCAGCGCGCTGCGCAACGGCACCTCGCCCCTGCGCGGCGTCCCGGCGAACTCGATCCAACCTTCGTTGAAGCCGTCGATCATCTGCATGCGCGGCAGCGGGTTATTCATCCCCAGGGCGCGGAACAACACCTCCCAAGTCGGTGGCAGGGCTCGCTAACCATGTGGATGGCCGCCTTCGGCGGTTCGCGAGCAAGCTCTGCTCCTACAGGGAACTGGAATGCCTGGTCGCCGAGTGTGACGACCTGGTGGAATTGGTCCGCCAAGGCCGGGCCCAGGTGGCCTTTGCCGAACGGCAGGACAGCTAACCGCCGGACCTGGGCAGTGCCACAGTGGAGGAACGTACCGAATTTGCCGTGTTCGTCCATCGTGAGCATCCCTTGGCGCAACAGGCCAAGGTCGATCAGGCCGGCCTGCAGCAGCACCGCGAATTGCGCCTGGCGAGCATCCTCAAGCCTTACGAGAGTCGTGCCCAGGGCCGCTTCTGGTCGGCGTCGAGTTACCTGATGCTGCTGGAAATGGCCCAGCGCGGGTTCGGCTGGGCACCGCTACCGCGCTGGCTGGTGGAGCGCTTCGACAACGCCTCGCTGGTGGAACCGCCGATCCGCGGCTGGCCACGGCCGGTGGCGGTGGATGCGCTCTGGTCACGTCGGCATCCACCAGGGCCGGCGGGCAGTTGGTTACTGGCGAAGATGCTGGAGTAACACCCGCTACCAGGCGCCGTTCAGTTCCTCCAAGCGACGCTCGATGAAACGCCGCTCCGGCGCCTGCTGCGTCAACGCCAGCGCACGCTGGTAAGCCTCGCGCGCCTGCTCTACCCGCCCCAATCGCCGGCAGAAATCCGCTCGCGCCGAATGCGCCAGGTGGTAGTCCAGCAACTCGCCGCGCCCGAGGATGCCCTCCACCAGCTCAAGCCCCGCCAACGGCCCGTCACGCATGGCCACCGCCACTGCCCGATTGAGTTCTATCACCGCCGAGGGCACTGCTCGCAACAACAGGTCATAGAGCCCGACGATCTGCCGCCAGTCGGTGTCCGCGGCCGTCGCCGACTCGGCGTGCACAGCGGCAATCGCGGCCTGCAAACCGTAGGGCCCGAAACGTCCGGTACCCAGTGCGCGCTCCACCAGCCCACAGCCTTCGGCAATCAGCGCCGGGTTCCAACGCGAGCGATCCTGGGCATCGAGCAGCACCAGTTCGCCACTTTCGGACACCCGCGCCTGACGCCGCGACTCATGCAACAACATCAACGCCAGCAAACCCATGACCTCGGGGTCCGGCAGCAACTCCAGCAACAGCCGTCCCAGGCGGATGGCTTCCGCCGTCAGGTCGTCGCGGGTCAGGCTGGCGCCGAGGGACGCTGAGTAGCCCTCGTTGAACACCAGGTAAATGACCCGCAACACCGTGTCCAGGCGCTCGGGTAATTCCGCCAGGGAAGGCACCTGATAAGGGATCTTCGCGTCACGAATCTTGGTCTTGGCGCGCACGATGCGCTGGGCGATGGTCGAGGGGCTCGCGAGAAAGGCTCGGGCAATTTCTTCGGTGGTCAGGTCGCAGACTTCGCGCAACGTCAGCGGTACCTGGGCATCCGCCGACAACGCCGGGTGACAACAGGTAAAGATCAACCGCAGCCGATCATCCTCGACATCCTCATCCTTCCATTCACTTTGCTCCAGCGCTTCGGCCTGGGCGATCAGTTGCCCCTGGGACGCGGTAAACCGCGCCCGGCGGCGTAGCACGTCGATGGCCTTGAAACGCCCGGTGGAGACCAACCAAGCCCGGGGATTGGCCGGCACGCCATCGCGCTGCCAGCGTTCGACGGCGATAAAGAAGGCTTCGTGCAAGGCCTCCTCGGCCAAGTCAAAATCCCCCAGCAAACGGATCAGGGTGGCCAGGATCCGCCGCGATTCGCCTCGGTACACCGCCTCGACCTGCTGCTTGACGCTATCGGGCTCAACGGTCAATCCAGCACCCCCTGGCTGACCAGCAAGGCCAGGCGATCGAGACTCTCGCCCCAGCCCTGATAAAACCCCATCTGCTCGTGCGCCACCTTTTCCGCCGCCGCCCCGTGCAAACGCCCGGGCGGTATATGCTCACTCCATGGGGGCCCCACCATTGGCTCAGCAAACGGGGTTCGGTCCAGGCCCGAAAGACCGAGTTGCGCGGCGCCTTGATCAGGTGACTGATGGACAACTCATGTTCGGCTCCCGCAAGGGGTAGCGGTTGGTGGTTCATCTTCAGGCTCCTTTTATTATTCTTATAGTTGCCGTTTGAAAGCGCTCGCTCCCTCAGAGATTCAGCGCCCGCACCGGCCGTACTTCCACGCTGCCCACTCGCGCGGCGGGGATATGCCCGGCGATCTGCAAGGCTTCGTTCAGGTCTCGGGCCTCCACCAGGTAGAACCCGGCCAGTTGTTCCTTGGTTTCAGCAAATGGCCCGTCGACGATCGACAGCTTGCCGCCGCGCATGCGCACCGTGGTGGCGGTGCTCACCGACTCCAGCGGCTCGGCGGCGAGCATTCGGCCACTGGCCCGGATCGACTCGGCGTAGGCCAGGCACTCGGGGTCCTGGGGACTCTCGGGATGGGAATGCAGCAGCTCCTCATTACTGTAGATCAGGCACAGGTATTTCATGGAATGTCTCCAGGGCGGTCGAACAACTATGGCTGCTGTTTCGCGCTTTGGCGAAGGCCGCCGACGATCAGCAGAAGTACGAATAGTCGTCTGGAAGTGAGTGAAATCGACAGACGCAAAAAGTCGCAGGAAAAAATAATATCGCGGCCGTCAAAGCCGATAGAATCCACTTCCGCCGTCAGAAAAAAGACCAGCAACCGTGAGAATATCCACGAATCCCCGGTTGGCCCGCTACGACGACCTGAGCGCCCTTCAGCGAGAGCAGCTTGTGGGTCTTGAGGTGCACCCTGAACAGCTGCGATTTTGCGGCGATATCCAGGCGGCGCTGCACTTCCTGCCCCGCGCCCCCCATGACGGCGTGCTCGGTTTCGTCCTGCTCGCCAACGAGATGCCGGTGGCCTTTCTGTTGCTCAAGCGCCATCCCTTCGTCCCGCACTGGGCCGCCGCCGGCAGCGCCACCCTGCATGCCCTGCAGGTCGATAAACAGGCCCAGGGCCGAGGTTTCGGCGCGGCCTGCCTGCAAGCCCTGCCCGAAGCGGCACGCCAGGCCTGGCCTCAGGTCCGTGAATTACTCTTGTCAGTAGGAACCGATAACCAGGCGGCGATGAACCTTTACCTGAAACAGGGTTGGGTCGATACCGGCGAAGCCTATCGCGGCGAACGACGATTGACCCTGACACTTTAAAGTTCCGGGTGGCCATAAGTATGAGATCAGTCAGTCATTAACAGTAAAACTTGATCGCTGGGCAAACTCGCCTTCCAGTTATTAAATCAATCACGTCGCTACTTCACCAGGAAGCCAGCGCGTCGCTACTTGATAAAGCGTTATTTAATCCAGGTAGCCATTTAATAAACTGAAAGGACTCAATACCCATGGATGCACAAAGTCGAACCTCAAACAATCCGCCAAAAAACTCGCCCTCCGCGGCTATCGAGCGATCCGATAGTCCCGGAAGACCCGATCTGGAATTTGGTGAACACCGTGATGGCCTGGTTATCTTTTCAGAGGCGGGCCCTGGTTTTGTCGGCCCATCGTTATTATGGCCCGATGGCCGTCATCGGTTTATCGGCGTACATGAAGACCGGCCGGAAAGTATCACTCTGGCCAACTTCACCGCAGACGGCTTTTACCATCTGGACTTGGCCCAACCGCTCGGAAGTTCCAGCCGAAGACTGATCAAGGCCGTCGTCGACGAAGACGACAAGTTCCTCTTGCTGGGCCACTTTCGCTCCGGCGAACAGGCCTTTTGCGCCCGCCTCACTGAAAGCGGCGCCCCGGACCCCGATTTCGGCGATAACGGCCAGGTTACCCTGCCTTACACGGCGCCCTGGATCGGCTATGGTCGCAGGCTCGCCCTGCAACCCGCGGACGGTTTTATCGTCCTGGCCCTCAGGAACAGCGCCGTGGGCGAGCCGGAACGCGATGTGATCGTGCGTCTCGACCGCAGTGGCAGTTTTGACCTGCGCTTCGGCACCTGCGGCGTGGTCACGGCACCGGAACCGAACATCGCCTTCGAGGCGGTTCAGGTCCAGGCCGATGGCAAGCTGATCGTGGCCGGTAGACGGGGTCGCAAGGCCATGCTGATGCGCTACGGAACCACTGGCCTGCCGGACAAGACCTTCGGTTGCGCCGGCTATCTGGAACTGGAGCCGGCCCGTGACGGCAACGCCGCGTTTTTCGATATCGCCGTGCAGCCCGACCAGAAGATCGTCGTCAGCGGCTCCGCGGATCTCTCCCACAACATCGCCCTGCTCACCCGAGTCACAGCCGACGGCAAGCTGGACACCACGTTCAACGCCGGGGTGCCCTGGGAACTGCCGGAACTGGATATCGCCTTCGCCCTCACGGTGCAGGAGGACGGGAAAATCGTCAGCACCGGTCATATCAACAGCGGCAGCCGCTGCTGGCTGATGCGCCACCTGAGCAACGGCGAGCTCGACCCCGACTTTGGCGACAACGGGATCAGCCGCGTGATCAACATCTCCGGTAGCACCAGCTATCTCTCCCACCTCGAACTGCAGCCTGATGGCAAGATCCTGATCTCCGGACGCTACGCCACCCATTCGGCGGTGATTCGCTGTCACGGCAACTGAGCCCCAGCCGGTAACACCGCCCCAGCAGGAGCATCAACCAGCGGCTCCTGCTGGGGAGAGCAACGCTCATATCGGCTGCGTGGCGCCCCTCGATGCCACCCAGGCGCCCCAGAACAAGCTGGAGAAGAACCGCGTCGCGGTGCCGAACCCGGCCCCCTCAAGCAAGCGCTGAACCGCCGCCTCCGAGTGCGGCGGATCGGCACCCTGGAGGATCTTGCCGAGCTTGGCGCGCACGGCGTCGGCGCTCGCCCCCTGCTGACGCCAGCGCTCGCCCCAGGCCGCCAACAACAGCGGCTGGCTGGCATAGGCCTGATGGTTGCCCGCGACAATCAACGGGGCGCCTGGTTTGAGCCGGGCGGCGATCGCCTTGAGGATGTCATGCTTGGCTTGATCGCCGGGCAGGTGATGCAAGACCCCGATCAGGGTCGCGGCATCATAGGGCGGCTCGTCCGTCAGTTCCTCGAGCGTGCCGAGGAATACCCGCGTGCGCTCCAACAACCCCTGTGCCTGGAGGCTGGCCTGCGCCAACTCAAGCATCGGGGCCGAGGGGTCGACCGCGGTAAACCGCCAAAGCGGTTCAAGCAGCCCCGCCGTAAGGATTTCCTGGGCGGTACCGCCGGCGCCCACCACCAGGATCCTCGCCTCACGCCCGCTGCCCAGGCTGGCAGCCAGCATGCAGGCGACCAACTCGTGACAGGCGTCATAACCAGCCAGGGCAATGCGGCTTTGCTCGGCGTATTCGCCAGCACGGGAAATATCGAACTTTCGAGCAGAATCCGGGTGTTCGGACGACATGGGTGTTCTCTCTTCGCCAGGGACTTCAACCCAAGGTAGTCGTACCGTAAAAATAAATAAAATTCACGTTTTTAATGCAAGGCATTCCTTGAAGGAATACAAAAAACACCGATGGTTCCATGAACCATGCGTGCCAAGCCTGCCCCCTGATCGAACACCGACGATAACGTGAAGCCACCGCGAATGGCCGCGGGAAGGCGACTGCAGCCCACTTCGTATCCGCCCCATATTGTTGCGCGAACACCCCGTAAAGCTTTCATATAGTCGATGTCATTTGCCCGGAATTTCGACTATTTCTCTGCAGGTCGCCGCCTGATGCGGTGTTTTCCGGAGACCTGCCATGACCCATATCCAAATCGGCCTGCTTATGCTGTTGGGCATCTGCGCGTTCGGCGTGATCACCCTCTACCTCGACTTCTGGCGTGCGGCCAAGGTGCAACGGGAGAACAAATAAGCCGTCACAGACCGACCAGGCGATAGCCCACCTGCAGTTCGGTGATCAGGTGCTGCGGCTGCGCCGGGTCGGCTTCGAGTTTTTGCCGCAGATGCGCCATATGCACCCGCAGGTAATGGGCGCGATCGGCATAGTCCAGCCCCCAGACATCCAGCAGTAACTGTCGGTGAGTCAGTACCCGCCCCTGCCCCCGGATCAACGCGCTCAACAGGCGAAACTCGATCGGTGTCAGGTGCACGCCCTCGCTGCCACGGCGCACCTCATGGGTTGCCAGATCAACCTCGACCGCACCGAAGCGCACCTTGCTGCTCACCGCCGCCGTGCCGCTTTGTACCTGCCGCCGCAGTTGCGCGCGAATACGCGCGAGCAGTTCGGGAACACCAAACGGCTTGACCAGATAGTCATCGGCCCCGGCATCCAGCGCGGCGACTTTTTCATCTTCGCGATCACGGGCCGACAACACCAGGATCGGTACGCTCATCCAGCCACGCAGCTCGCTGATCAGGTCTTTGCCGTCACCGTCGGGCAGGCCCAGGTCGACAATCACCAGGTCCGGCTGACGGCTCGCCGCGTCGATCAGCGCGCGCTTGCTGCTATCGGCCTCGAAGACCTGGAAGCCTTCGTCCTGCAAGGCGATACCGATGAAACGGCGGATATTGGCTTCATCCTCGACAATCAGGATACGGGTGCTGGTCATAAGGTTTCCATGGACGGCGGTTGACCCGCCGGTAAGCTGATAACAAAACAAAGGCCGTTCGGCGCCCGTGGCCGCGCGACAATCCGCCCTCCGTGGGCTTCGACAATCCGCCGGACCAGCGCCAGCCCCAGGCCGATACCGGACACCGCCGACTCTTGCCGGCCACGGCTGAAGGCTTCGAACAGTTGCTCCGGGGCAATACCGGACGGGCAGCCCGGGCCACTGTCGGCGACCTCGAGGACAATCTGTCGATCGACCTGGCTCGCGGTGATCTCGATCGGCGTATTCGCCGGGGTATATTTCGCCGCGTTGTCCAGCAGGTTGACCAACACCCGCTCGATCAGCAGTGCATCGATCTCCACCAGAGGCAGATCCACCGGCAACAGCGCCCGCACCGGGTGTCGGGCGAGGGGCTCACGCAATTGGCGCAAGGCGCTGCCGACCACTTCTTCCAGCGAATGCCACTGTCGATTGAGGCGCACCCCATGCTCCTGCAGGCGCGCCATGTCCAGCAGGTTTTCGATCAGACGCTGCATCGCGCAGGCCTGATCGTGAATCCCGCTCAACAAGCCACTGACCAATTCGTCGCGCACATGGGGCGCGGCTGCATCAGCGGCCCCGATAATGCTGGTCAAGGGCGTGCGCAGGTCATGGGAAATGGCCGCGAGCAAGGTATTGCGCATCCGCTCACCTTCCATCTGCACCAGGGTGCTTTGCGCCACTTCGACGAAATGCACCCGCTCCAGCGCAATCGCCAACTGGCTCATGCAGGCTTCCAGCAGACGCCGCTCATCGGGGTCCTTCAGACGTTCGGAATCATTCAGGTCGAGAACCAACACACCACGCACACGCATCGGCGCCTTGAGCGCAAAGTAGCAACCCGGTGCGGCAGCCAGGGTGTCACTGCCCTGCCCGGCCGGACGCCCCTGTTCGTAGGTCCACTGGGCGATGCTTTCATCCACTGGGAAGACACTGCCGAGCATAGTGCTGACCCGGTCGTTGGCATCGGGCAATGCCAGGCCGGCCCGGGCTTCGAACACGCCGCTGAAAGTGCGCAGCGCCACCGCGCCGAGCTGCTCGACGGTCAAGGCGGCGGACAGGTCGCGGGCCAACAACGCCAGCGAGGTCGCCCGGCGTTCCCGGGCAGCGGCCGTGCGTGCCTCGTGGCGCAGGCGCGCGGTCAGTTGCCCGGTGATCAGGGCAATGCCCAGCATCAAGGCGAAGGTGAAGAAGTACTGGGTGTCGTTGACGGTAAACGACAGTACCGGCTGGACGAAGAAAAAATCGAAACACAACACCGCCAGCATCGCCGCCCAGACACCCGGCCCGCGCCCCAGGCGCAGCGCCACCAGCACCACCGTCAGCAGGAACAGCATGACCACGTTGGCCGGGTCGAAGACTTGCAGCAACAACGCCGCCACCGCCGTGGCGGCGAAACAAGCCAGGCTCGCCCACAGGTAGGCCAGGCCCCTGCCCGGCGCCAGTCGCGGTTCCGCTTCCGGCCGGGACGGCGCCGTGCGCGGCAGCTCGCCATGGGCAATCACAATCTGGTCAATCTGCGGATGATGGCGACTGATCCGGTCGCTGACCGTCTGATGCCAGAACTGCCAGACCCGGCGTGGCCGATGGCCGAGCAACAGGCGGTTGGCATTGCGCTCACGGGCACAGGCCACCAGGGTTTCGGCGACATCGATGCCCGCCAGGATCGCGGTATCGGCACCGAACTCGGCGGCCAGGGCCAGGGTTTTCACCGCCGCCGCGCGCCGCCGCAGGGCCATGCCGCCGGTCGAGGCCGACTCGACATGCACCACGACCCAGTCGGCTTCGAGCTTCTGCGCCAGGCGCGCGGCTTCCCGCACCAGGCGTTCATCCGAGGGTGCGCCGGCGATCCCCACCAGCAAACGCTCACGGGCGGCCCACAAGGTGTCGATGGAACGCTCGCGGCGATAGACACGCATTTGCGCATCGACCCGATCGGCCGTGCGGCGCAGGGCCAATTCGCGCAACGCCAGCAGATTGCCTTTGCGAAAGAAGTGCCGCGATGCCCGCTCGGCGTGTGGGCCCTGGTAGACCTTGCCGTCCTTGAGGCGCTGCAACAGTTCGTCGGGGGCCAGGTCGATCAGCACCACCTCATGGGCACTGTCGAATACATGGTCGGGGACAGTTTCCCGCACACGGGTGCCGATGATGCCGCTGACCAGGTCGTTGAGGCTTTCCAGGTGCTGGACGTTCAGGCTGGTCCAGACCTCGATCCCGGCCCGCAGCAGCTCTTCGATATCTTGCCAGCGCTTGGGGTGGCGTGAGCCAGGGACATTGCTATGCGCCAGTTCGTCCACCAGCAGCACCGCCGGACGACGGACCAGGGCCGCATCGAGATCGAACTCCGACAACATGCTATCGCCATGGGCCAGGCGATGGAGCGGCAGTTGCTCCAGGCCGGCGAGCAAGGCGGCCGTGTCACCACGGCCGTGGGTTTCGATCAGCCCGGCGACCAGGTCGCGGCCCTGGGCCCGCTCACGGTGGGCGGCCTGGAGCATGGCGCAGGTTTTCCCGACCCCGGCGTTCGAGCCGAAATAGATGCGCAAACGGCCGCGCTGGGCGGCCTTCTCGTCTGCTTGCAGTTGCTCCAGCAGCGCATCCGGATCGGGTCGACCGTCGCGGCTGGTGCGGGAGAGGTCATTCAAATCCATGTCATTCCTTGTACAGACCGCCATCTTCGGCAGTGGGAGCCGGCTTGCCGGCGATGGGACCCGCGAGCCTTGCGACGCCCATCCGCGCGCCATCGCCGGCAAGCCGGCTCCTACAGGATCTGCAGCGCGTTCAAGATCCGCTGCCTAGACCACGCCCACGCCGACCAGCAGCATATCGATCAGTTTGATCCCGGCAAACGGCACCAGCACCCCGCCCAGTCCATAGATCAGCAGGTTGCGATTGAGCAGCGCCGCCGCGCCAATGGCCCGGTAGGCTACGCCCTTGAGCGCCAGCGGGATCAGAAACACGATGATCAGGGCATTGAAGATCACCGCGCTGAGGATCGCCGAGTTCGGGCTGCCGAGGTGCATCACGTTCAAGGCGCCGAGCTGCGGATAAGTCGCCACGAACGCCGCCGGCACAATAGCAAAATACTTCGCCACATCGTTGGCCACGCTGAAGGTGGTCAGCGCGCCACGGGTCATCAGCATCTGCTTGCCGACCTCGACCACCTCGATCAGCTTGGTCGGATTGCTGTCCAGGTCGACCATGTTCCCGGCTTCCTTGGCCGCCTGGGTCCCGCTGTTCATCGCCACCGCCACGTCAGCCTGAGCCAGCGCCGGGGCGTCGTTGGTGCCATCGCCGGTCATGGCCACCAGCTTGCCCTGAGCCTGGTAGTCGCGGATCAGTTGCAGCTTGTCTTCCGGCCGGGCCTCGGCCAGGTAGTCATCGACCCCGGCTTCCACGGCAATGGCCGCGGCGGTCAATGGATTGTCGCCGGTGATCATCACGGTCTTGATGCCCATCCGGCGCAACTCGCCGAAGCGTTCCTTGATGCCGGCCTTGACCACGTCCTTGAGTTCGATCACCCCCAGGGCCCGCGCGCCATCAGCCACCACCAGCGGTGTGCTGCCACGCCGCGAAACTTCATCCACCCGCGCTTGCAAGGCCTGCGGGAAACCACCGCCCAGCGCCTCGACATGCCGGCGAATCGCATCGGCGGCACCCTTGCGGATCATCCGCCCATCCGTCAGGTCGACGCCGCTCATGCGGGTCTGGGCGCTGAACGCGACGAAACTGGCATCCAGTCTTTCCAGATCCGCCTCGCCGAATTCGAACTTCTGTCGTGCCAACAGCACGATGCTACGCCCCTCCGGCGTTTCGTCGGCCAGGGACGCCAGTTGCGCCGCCTCGGCCAGTTCCCGCTCTTTCATACCCGGCGCCGGCAGGAAGGCACTGGCCTGGCGATTGCCGAGGGTGATGGTGCCGGTCTTGTCCAACAGCAGCACGTCGACATCACCCGCCGCCTCCACCGCACGGCCGGAGGTGGCGATCACATTGGCCGCCATCATCCGGCTCATGCCCGCCACGCCGATGGCCGAGAGCAGGCCACCGATGGTGGTGGGAATCAGGCACACCAGCAGGGCCACCAGCACCGTTGCGCTGACCACACTGCCGCTGCCACTCATCAGCACGGCGAAGATCGAATACGGGCTGAGGGTGACGATCACCAGCAGGAACAAGGCCGTCAGTCCCACCAGCAGAATGGTCAGGGCCACTTCGTTGGGGGTCTTCTGACGCTTGGCCGACTCGACCATGGAAATCATTCGGTCGAGAAAGGATTCGCCGGGATTGACGCTGATACGCACCACCAGCCAGTCCGAGAGCACCCGGGTACCGCCGGTCACCGAGGAAAAGTCGCCCCCGGCTTCACGGATCACCGGGGCCGATTCGCCGGTGATCGCGCTTTCATCCACCGACGCCACACCTTCGATGACGAGGCCATCGAGGGGCACCAGATCGCCGGCCTCGATCAGCACCACGGCGTCCTTGCGCAACTCACTGGCCGCCATCGGCAACCATTGCGCGCCATAACGCGGTTTTTGCAGGACCTTGGCCAGGGTCTGGCGCTTCATCCCACGCAAGCTCGCCGCCTGGGCCCGGCTACGACCTTCGGCGAGGGCCTCGGCGAAGTTGGCGAACAGCACGGTGAACCACAGCCACAAGCAGATACTCAGGATAAAACCACTGGGGGCCTCGCCCTGGCCACCCCAGGACTGCAACCACAGCAAAGTGGTGAGCAGACTGCCCAGGTACACCACAAACATCACCGGGTTTTTCCATTGGGCCTGGGGCATCAATTTCCTGAAGGCATCCACAGCAGCCGCCAGCAACAGCTCGCGGTCAAACAACGGCAAACGGGCTTTCATGTCACTCATGATCGATTCTCTTACTCAGTGACGGCGACAGGGGGCTGGCCGGGTGTCGCCAGGGCATCCAGCGCCAGGTTGAGTTGCAGCACATTGACCCGCGGCTCACCGAGCAGGCCGAAGGTGCGCGCCTCGGTCGACGCCCGGACCAAGATCAGCAGGGCGTCTTCGGACAGTTGTCGCAGCGGTGCGACGCGGCGGGCCTGGATCAGCGCGTTGGCCACTGAAATATGCGGGTCCAGCCCGGAAGCCGAAGCCGTCACCGCGTCGACCGGTACCGGCGCTTGCGGGTCCAGGCCGTTCAAGGTTCGATAGGCCTCGGCCCGTTCCTTGACCACGTCGAGCTGACGCTGGCTGGTCGGGCCCAGGTTGCTGGCCCCGCTGAGGCCGGCGTTGTAGGGCGTGGTAACGGTCTTGCTGGCGTCGTTCGGATCGACGCTCTGGGTCACGCTGGGGCGGGCCTGGAAATACTCCGGGCGGCTGAACGCCTGGCCGATCAGCGCCGAGCCGACCACCTGACCGTCGCGCTCCAGCAGGCTGCCCTGGGCCTGGAACGGAAACAGCAGGTTGGCCGCCAGGGTGGTGAGCGCCGGATAGGCCAGCCCGGTCAACAACATGAAAAACACCGAGGACATCAGCACCGGGCGCCACAGGCCACGGAACAGCCCTTGAGTTACCGCCAGCGGCGGCGTGGAAATACGCGTAGTCATGCAATCATCCTCACTTGTAGGTCTGGCCGGAGAGCAGTTGCAGTTGCTCGACCACAGGCCCCAGCGCGAGCGCCGGCAGGAAGGTCAAGCCACCGACCACCAGCACCACGAACACCACCAGGAACATGAACAGCGGCGTGGCGGTGGGAATGGTCCCGGCACCGGCCGGGGTGGTCTTTTTCAAGGCCAGGGAGCCGGCCACGGCGAGCATCGGCAACAGGGTGAAGAAACGCCCGAGCAACATCGCCAGGCCGATGGTGGTGTTGAAGAACGGCGTGTTGGCGTTCAGCCCGGCGAACGCCGAACCGTTGTTCGCGGTACCGGAGGTGTAGGCGTAGAGCACCTCGCTGAAACCGTGCGGCCCGACGTTATTCAGGCTGTCCAGGGTCGCAGGCCAGAGCGCGGCCAAGGCGGTGAAACCGAGGATGCAGATCGGATGCGCAAGCACCGAGAGCATCACCAGTTTCATCTCTCGGGCTTCGATGCGCTTGCCGAGGAACTCGGGGGTGCGACCGATCATCATGCCCACCAGGAACACCGTCAGCAGGGCGTACTGGATCAGGTTGATAAAGCCCACGCCGTCGCCGCCGAACACACAGTTGAGCATCATCTGCGCCATGGGCACGAAGCCACCCATGGGCATCAGCGAGTCATGCATGGCGTTGACCGAGCCGGTGGTGGCGCCGGTGGTGGTGGCGATGAACAGGCTGGTGTCGGCGATGCCGAAACGCAGCTCCTTGCCTTCCATGTTGCCGCCGCTCTGGGTCGCGGACAGCAGTTGGTCGACGCCCAGCTGGGTTAGCAGCGGATTGCCACCCTGCTCGGCAAAATAGACCACCGCGAGAAAGCCGATGAACATCACCAGGAAGGTGCCGAAGAACACCCAGCCCTGACGCCGCCGGGCCAACCGGCTGCCGAAGGCGTAGGTCAGTGCCGAGGGGATTAGCAACATGCTGAAGATATGCAGGATGTTGGTCAGGGGCGTCGGGTTCTCGAACGGGTGCGCGGCGTTCATGCTGAAAAAGCCGCCGCCGTTGGTGCCGATATGCTTGATCGACTCGAAGCTCGCCACCGCACCGACGATCAGTTGTTGCCGGGTGCCTTCAAGAGTGGTCGCCAGGGCCTGGGACTCGAAGGTCTGCGGCATGCCCTGCCAGACATAGACCAGCGCCATGACGAAGCACAACGGCAACATCACCCGGTAGAGGATGCGGGTGAAGTCCACCCAGTAGTTACCGATATCCGTCGCACTGGCCCGGCTCAAGCCGCGAATAAAACCAGCGGCGGCCACCACCCCGGAGGTGGCGCCGGCGAACATCAGGAAGGTGATCACCGCCATCTGGCTGAAGTTGGACAAACTGGTTTCACCCGAATAAGCCTGCCAGTTGGTATTGGTAATAAACGAGGCGGCGGTGTTGAACGCCAGGTCCGGGGTCTGGGCGGCCAGGCCCAGCGGGTTGATCGGCATCGATGCCTGCCCGCGCAACAGCAGGTAGCCGAGCAGCATCATCGCGCCGTTGGACAACAACAGCGCCGAGCCGTAGCGGGCCCAGCCCATGGTTTCCCGCGGATCGACGCCCAGCAGGCGATAGGTCAGGCGTTCCGGCAGCGCATGGGCGGGGTGGCAAAACACCCGGCTCAGCCAGCGCCCCATCAAGACGGCGAGCCCGGTCATCAGACCCAGGACCAGCGCAAATTCCAGCAGTACGGTCAACATGTGGAGGCTCCGTTCAAAGCTTGTTCAAGGCGACAATGAACAAGGCTGTCGCGCCGAAAAACACCAGGGTCGCGCCCAGGAAAATCAGGTCGTACATGGTTGGGTTCCTTGTTCGATACGGTTCTTGCGAACCGTACAAAGCGCCTGCGGCGAGGCGCGCGGTGAGATCAGAAATCTTCGGCCCGGATCAAGGCGTAGCCCAGGTAGACGAACAGGCCGGCCGCGCCCAGGCCGCTGATCAGGTAGATAAGTTTGAGTGTCAACACGGTGGCTCCCCTTGCGAAATCGGCGGCTCGCTCAAGCGCACACAAAGGCGCCGCAAGCCAGGTCAAAGGGTACGGGCGAGGGTATTAAGGTCGGACACTGATTGGCCGGAGGGACGTTAAGATGGCGTATAGAAGCGCGTTCCCCTGCTGGCGTAGGGGAACGTCCAGGGCACGGGATCAGGCCTTGATCGGCAACCAGATCTCCACGGTGCCGGTGCCTTTTTCCGGATTGAAATCGGCGCTGTAGCGCTCGAACTCCGGCGCATCGGCCGCCAGGTAGCCGGATTGCGGCAACCAATGGTTCCAGATGGCCTCGAAGGTCTGCTTGAGGGTATCGAGGGAGCCTTGATGTTCGAACACCGCGTACTGCTGGGCCTGCAGTTCCACCCAGCGATACAGCTCGGGCAGGTCGTCGAGCTTGCTGATCTGCACTCCGGCGATGTACTCGAAGCCGCCCTGGCCATCCGGATGGCAGCAGATACCGTACGTCACCTCACCGACTTGGCTGGGGATTTTTCCGATGTGCGGCACAAAGGCGTCCCACAGGTCAGGGATAGAGCCCGACGTCTCGGCGGTAAAGCGGGCGCCCAGGCCGGCGATCAATTGAAAATGACCGTGCTCGAAGCGTGGCGCTGGCAAGGCCTGCGTGTAGCCAAGATGATGTGCTGCGTCCATGGGTGCAAACTCCATATGGGAAACGACTCCGAAGGCAGTATAGAAGCAAATAATCGTGTCGCTTTGACAACCCGGCCTCTGCCCCCCCTTCGAAAATATTTTCCACGGCACATCTGGACAGATGGCCAGCATCGCCCTTATTGTCTGCCCGCAGGCCACCGCAGTGGCCGACGTCGCTCGGACGGTTCCGGGCGCTTACGTGTCAGAGGTTTACATGGCAGACCAAGGTTCGCCGCGCCGCTTTGCGCGCATTGATCGACTCCCCCCCTACGTATTCAATATCACTGCCGAGCTGAAGATGGCCGCCCGTCGTCGTGGCGAAGACATCATCGACTTGAGCATGGGTAACCCCGACGGCGCCACCCCGCCGCATATCGTCGAAAAACTGGTCACCGTCGCCCAGCGCGAAGACACCCACGGCTACTCCACGTCCAAGGGCATCCCCCGGCTGCGCCGAGCGATTTCCCACTGGTACAAGGA
Source organism: Pseudomonas sp. GW821-FHT03C07 (assembly GCF_059420925.1). Classification (NCBI taxonomy): domain Bacteria; kingdom Pseudomonadati; phylum Pseudomonadota; class Gammaproteobacteria; order Pseudomonadales; family Pseudomonadaceae; genus Pseudomonas; species Pseudomonas sp. GW821-FHT03C07. Next base: position 558,215 of record NZ_JBWKUQ010000002.1, on the reverse strand, counting down.
TCGCTACCAGGTCGATATCGACCCGGAAAGCGAAGCCATCGTCACCATCGGTTCGAAAGAGGGCCTGGCCCACCTGATGCTCGCCACCCTCGACCAGGGCGACACGGTGCTGGTGCCCAACCCCAGCTACCCGATCCATATCTATGGCGCGGTGATCGCCGGCGCCCAGGTCCGTTCAGTGCCGCTGGTGCCCGGCGTGGACTTCTTCGCCGAACTGGAGCGGGCCATCCGTGGCTCCATCCCCAAGCCGAAGATGATGATTCTCGGTTTCCCGTCGAACCCCACCGCGCAGTGCGTGGAACTGGATTTCTTCGAACGGGTGATTGCCCTGGCCAAGCAGTACGACGTGCTGGTGATCCACGACCTGGCCTATGCCGATATCGTCTACGACGGCTGGAAAGCCCCGTCGATCATGCAGGTGCCGGGGGCCAAGGACATCGCGGTGGAATTTTTCACCCTGTCCAAGAGCTATAACATGGCTGGCTGGCGTATCGGTTTCATGGTTGGCAATCCGGAACTGGTCAACGCCCTGGCGCGGATCAAGAGCTACCACGACTACGGCACCTTCACGCCGTTGCAGGTGGCGGCTATCGCCGCGTTGGAAGGCGATCAGCAGTGTGTCAAGGACATCGCCGAGCAGTATCGCCAACGCCGCAACGTGCTGGTCAAGGGCCTGCATGAACTGGGCTGGATGGTCGAGAACCCCAAGGCCTCGATGTATGTCTGGGCGAAGATCCCCGAAGAGTATGCCCATATGGGTTCGCTGGAGTTCGCCAAGAAACTGCTGGCCGAAGCCAAGGTCTGCGTCTCGCCGGGTGTTGGCTTTGGCGAGTACGGCGACGACCATGTGCGGTTCGCCCTGATTGAAAACCTCGACCGTATTCGCCAGGCCGTGCGCGGGATTCGCGGGATGTTCCGCGCCGATGGCCTGCTGAAGAAAGCCACTGCTGAGTAACCCCTGTGTAGGAGCGAGCTTGCTCGCGATGGTCGTCAACGATAATACGGGGCATCTGATACCCCGCTGTGCCTGGACTGCCATCGCGAGCAAGCTCGCTCCTATGATGGCATTAGGGCTTGCCACAGGATCGGGGCCGACACCGTCACAAGTGTCGGCCCCGAGTCGTTTAGACCACCAGCGACAGCAGCAGGATAAACACCAGCCCCACCACCGACAGAATGGTCTCCATGGCCGTCCAGGTCTTGAACGTCTCGGCCACGGTCATGTTGAAGTACTGCTTGACCAGCCAGAACCCGGCATCGTTGACATGGGACAGGATCAACGAGCCCGCCCCCGTCGCCAGCACCAGCAGCTCGCGGTTAACCCCGGGAATCAGGTCCACCACCGGCATCACGATACCCGCCCCGGTAATCGTCGCCACCGTCGCCGAGCCCGTGGCCACGCGGATCACCGCCGCCACCAGCCAGGCCAGCAGGATCGGCGAAATCTGCGCATTCACGGCAATATGCCCGATCACGTCACCCACGCCACTGGTCACCAGCATCTGCTTGAAGCCACCGCCAGCACCAATGATCAGGATGATCGCCGCGGTCGGCGCCAGGCTGGCATCGAGCAGCTTGAGCACGCGCTTGGAATCCATGCCCTGGCGCTTGCCGAAGGTGTACAGCGCCAACAGCAGGGCCAGCAGCAAGGCGCTGATCGGATGACCGATCATGTCCATCCAGATGCGAAAGAAATGCCCGGTCGGCAGGGCAATGTCGGCAAAGGTCTTGAGCAGCATCAGGAACACCGGCAGCAGCACCGTGACCAGGGTCACGCCGAAGCTAGGCAGCGCTTTGACTTGCGGTTCGCGGGCCAACTGGTCGACCAGTTCCTGCGATGGGTTGCCCGGAATGTACTTGGCAATGAAGGTTCCGTAGATCGGCCCGGCGATAATGGCGGTCGGCAGGGCGACGATCAGGCCGTAGAAAATGGTCTTGCCGATATCGGCATTGAACACCCCGATGGCCAGCAGCGGCCCCGGATGCGGTGGGACCAGGCCGTGCACCGCCGAGAGCCCGGCCAGCAGCGGAATACCAATCTTGATCAGCGGCACGCCGGTACGTCGCGCGACGATGAACACCAGCGGAATCAGCAGCACGAAGCCGATCTCGAAGAACAGCGGGATGCCCACCAGAAACGCCGAGCACATCATCGCCCACTGCACCCGCTCCTTGCCGAAGGCACGGATCAGGGTCTGGGCGATCTGATCGGCGCCGCCGGAATCAGACATCATCTTGCCGAGCATGGTCCCCAGCGCGAGGATGATCCCGACAAAACCCAGCACGCCGCCAAAGCCATCCTGGAAGGCGCCGATGATCTTGCCCGCGGGCATGCCCGAGGTCAGACCGAGAAACGCCGAAGCGATGATCAGCCCGACAAAGGGGTGAATCTTGAAGCGGGTGATCAACACGATCAACCCGATAATCGTGACCACTGCATCCAGCAACAGATAGGTCTCGTGGGACAGTCCGAACATAAGGTGTCTCCTGCTTGTTGTTTTTATACGCGGCGTGGTTTGACGATAGTCGCCTGGGACAGCGCTATCTTTTCGAAGCAAAAATCAGGCGGAACGTTCCAGCCCGTGTCCCTGCCACCAGTGATGGGCCGCCTGTGCCAGGCGCTCGACGCTCTGGCTCGAGGCGTCCAGGATCAGGGTCAGGGGCTCGCCGAGCGGCGGTTCAAGGGTGGCGAACTGGCTGTCGATCAGGGTCGAGGGCATGAAGTGTCCGGGACGATGGGCCACCCGCTCGGCGGCGACTTCGCGGCTCAATTCGAGAAACACGAAGCCCAGGCCCGGTGCCGCGCCGCGCAGGCGTTCGCGGTAACTGTGCTTGAGCGCCGAACAGGTCAGCACCGGATGCCCGCCCGTGGCCAGGACCCGACGCAACTCGTCGCACAGGCTGTCGAGCCAGCCGGCACGGTCGTCATCGGTCAGGGGAATGCCGGCACTCATCTTGGCGATATTGGCGGCGGGGTGAAAGCTGTCGCCTTCGATCTGGGTCGCGCCGTTGAGCCGGCACAGGGCCTCGCCCACACTGGACTTGCCGCAACCGGAGACGCCCATGATGACCAGGGCAGTGATGGGTTGACTCATGTAACACCTCAGCACGAAGACAGCGCTGTCTTTGCCAGAGCTTCCATTACAGGAAAGCAAAGCACAAAACACAGACTGCCGACGCTTTCTTGTCATTTTTATGGGGTGGTGCGCTAAACATCCACGACAGCATCCGACGCGATCAGGCCAACCACGCTCGGACAATTGCAGGCTCGTCGAGACAGCGCTACCTTAGTGCCTTGAATTTTGTTTGGCAAGCCGTCCGATGACCTCCACCAAAACCGACAAGAATACCCGTACCACGGGACGCCCTACCCTCAGCGAAGTCGCGCGCCTGGCCGGCGTCAGTCCGATCACCGCCTCGCGGGCCCTGCGCGGCATCAGCAGCGTGGCCACGGAGCTGGTGGAAAAGGTCCGACAAGCGGCAGAAGAACTGAACTACGTGGTCAACCCGGCCGCCCGCGCGCTGGCTTCGGCCCAGAGCCATTCAGTGGTGGTGCTGGTGCCGTCGTTGTCCAACCTGCTGTTTATCGACACCCTCGAAGCCATTCACTCGGTGCTGCGCCCCCGGGGCTTCGAGGTGCTGATCGGCAACTATCACTATTCCCGCGACGAAGAAGAAAACCTGCTGCGCAACTACATGGCCTACCAGCCACGGGGCTTGTTGCTGACCGGTTTCGACCGCTCGGAAAGCGCGCGGCGGATGATCGAGGCGAGCAACGTGCCGTGTGTCTACATGATGGACCTGGACCCCGGCGCCGGGGTGAACTGCGTCGGCTTCTCGCAACAAAACGCCGGCGCCACCGTGGCCGAACACCTGATCTCCCGCGGTCGCAGGCACCTGGCCTATATCGGCGCGCAGCTGGACCAGCGCACGCTCCTGCGCGGCGAAGGCTTTCGCCAGGCGCTGCAGGCGGCCGGGCTGTACCACCCGGACCTGGAACTGCTGACCCCGCGCCCTTCGTCGGTGGGCCTGGGCGGCGAACTGTTCCTGCAACTGATGCAGAGTCATCCGCAGGTCGACGGGATCTTCTTCGGCAACGACGACCTGGCCCAGGGCGCCCTGCTGGAGGCCATACGCTGTGGCATTAAGGTGCCGGAGCAGGTCGCGGTGGTGGGCTTCAACGACCTGCCTGGCTCGGCCTTCATGGTCCCGCGTCTGAGCAGCATCCGCACGCCCCGGGAGGCCATCGGCCGGCGAGCGGCGGAGCAGATGCTGAGTTTGATGGCCGGCAACCCGGTGGCCCAGCCCGTGCAGGACATGGGCTTTGAACTGATGGTGCGCGAGAGCAGTTAAGCCGCCGCAGGTACCTGGAGTATTCCCCGGCGCACCGGGGAATGGGCCTCAAGCGTGATCGGCGCGACGTTTTTCCCTGATCAGCAGCAGCGCGGCAAACACCCCGATCCAGACCACCGAAGCGCCGTAGTTCAGGCGCTGGTAGAGACCGAAGCCCTCCCCCGCGGCCACCGCCAGCCCCATCAACGGCAATGCCGCCAAGGCCACCAGGGTGCAGGCCAGGGAAAACCAGGCGAAGGCTTTCGAGCCCAGCAAATGACCGGCGAGATACACCCACAAGGCGTTGGCGATCACCAGAGTCAGAAACATCATCAGCCCCGCGCTGTTATGCACGGTCTGGTTGAAGGAAGGGTGCTGCAACCCACAGCCGGCGTCGCAGGAAAAGTAACCGGTGAACAAACTGGCAATGCCGTGCAGCGCAATCAGCACGCCACTGATCTGCGCCAGGCCGCGGCCTTCGAAACAGGCGAAGACCGTCACGCCGAAGGCAAAGAACAACAGCCCCAACGGCACATTGTTGATCAACGGCGACAACTCGTGGGTCGGCGCGCCCAGCGCCCCCAATTCACTCATGGCCTGATTGAGATGGCTGTAGCCCGGATACAGGGCACCAGCCAGGGCCAGCCCGACGAGCAACCAGAAGGGCGTCAACAACCCGGCCACACAGCCGAATTTACGCAATGCCTTGTGCATCTAGCGCGGACCTCTGAGGGTTGGATGAAAGCAACAGGCCACTATCCTAAAACGCCACGGGAACCGCGAGCCAGAGATTTATCGAGCGGACAGACTGACGGCCATGGTCTACCTTGAACTGTCACAAAGCATTCATTCGAGCGTAAAAAAAACTGCATGGAAGTCTGAATGAACTCTCTCAAGGTATTACTGACCGGCGCCTGCGGCCGGATCGGCAAGACGTTTTTCCAGGCCACGAAACAGCATTACGACTTTGTCCTCGCCGACCGCCATCAGCCGGACTTCGCCATCGGCGATCACCGTTTCGTCCGCCTGGACATGGCCGACAAGGAAGAGCTCGCGGCCCTGGTCGATGGCATCGACGTGGTGGTGCACCTGGCGGGCATCCCTTTTGCCGATTCGTCCTTTGAGGAACTGCTGCCCAACAACATCATGGCCACCACCTATCTGCTGGAGGCCGCCGCGAATGCACAATGCAAGCGCGTGGTGTTCGCCAGCAGCGCCCAGGCCATCGAGGGTTACCCCCAGGACCGGCAGATCACTCCGGGCATGCCGGTGATGCCAGCCAATCTGTTCGGGGTGAGCAAATGCTACGGCGAAGCACTGTGTGCCTTCTACTCGGCCCAACGCGGGTTGTCGTGCATTGTCTTGCGCATCGGCGCCTTCAAATTTCCCGACGACCATGACCTGCGCCACACCGCCGACCTGAGTACCTGGCTCAGCCCCCGCGACGCCGTGCAGTTGTTGCAGCGCGCGATCGAGGTCAAAGGTGTGCAGCACCTGGTGGCCTACGGCATCTCCAACAACCGCTTCAAGCGTCTGGACCTGAGTGAAACCACCCGGGTATTGGGTTATCACCCGATCGACGATGCATCCCAGGCGTTCGGGCTGCAGCTTCACTGAACCCGGAAACGCACTGCCGGGAACGACAACCAAGGCGGCACGGCCCCCCTCCGTCGTGGCGAGCAACGCGAAGACCGCGGACAACCAGGCCAACCCGCTCGACCAGCAGGCTGCCGGGGCCTTCCTGACCACGAAGTAAGCCGTCGGCTCAGCGCAACATTTCGAACAAGGCCCGCACCGCCGCCGAGCGCCCTCCCGCGGCCGACGGCAGCAAACCGAAGCGCCGTTTGATCGGCACCTCCAGGCGCAGCACCCGCAGGCCCTTGCGCTCGGTGGGCAGGGCCAGCTCGGGGACCAGCGTCACCCCGAGGTTTTCCCGCACCAGGGTGTAGGCGCTGCTCCACTCGCGGACCTCGACGCGCACGTCCCGCAGCGACAGGCCGATTTCGCCAGCAATGCTCCGCGCGTTGACCTCGCAACCGCCGGTCGCCAGGACAAAGGGTTCGGCGACCAGCTCGGCCAGACTCACACGGCCATCGGCGCCCCTCGCGGCCAGTCGATGGCCCATGGGGACCACCGCGACCCAGGTGTCGTGCCCCAGCTCCAGGGCGCCACTTTCGATATCAGGGTTGAGCACCACGCCAACGTCCACGGTGTCATTGGCGAGCATGGCCTGCACTTCGTGATCGCTAACCTCCAGCGCCACCACTTCGATACCGGGATGGCGTTGGCGGAACTGGCGCAGCAGCGGTGGCAGCAAGGTGCCCAGGATCATTGGAAAGCTCGCCAGGCGAATGCTGCCGCCGACCAGTCCTTTATCGCTGTCGACCTGCCGGCGGATGTTTTCCAGGGCGGCGAGCATCACCCGCGCCTGTGCCAGGACCTGCTGGCCGATGGCGGTGGGCAATGACTGGCGGGCATGGCGGGTGAACAACTGGACGCCGAGGGTCTGTTCCATCGCCGCCAGCGCCTGGCTGGCCGCCGATTGGGTCATGCCGACCTGTTCGGCAGCGTGGGTCAGGGTACCGGTATCGAGTACCGCCACCAGCAGGCGCCAATGCAGCAGATTCATCATGACAGTAGCTGACCTTATGGCTTATTTCTCAAGAATTAATTTTACCCAGGTCCGGGCACCATATGACACTGCCGCTCGCCAAAGCCACCCAGGCTGAACACGGTTCTTACTCCAGGGAGTCTCATTGTCATGAAACTGTACTACGTCCCACAGACCTGCTCGCTGTCACCGCATATTGTCCTGCGTGAGCTCGGCCTGCCCTTCGAACTGGTGCGGGTCGACAACCAAAGCAAAGTCACCGAGCACGGTGAGGACTTTCTCAAGATCAATCCCAAGGGTTATGTGGCCGCACTGCAGTTGGACGATGGCCGGGTTCTCACCGAAGGCACCGCCATCGTGCAGTTTCTCGCCGACCTCAAGCCCGAGGCCGGACTGGCGCCGGTCAATGGCAGTTGGGAGCGCTCGCGCCTGCAGGAGATGCTGAATTTTATTTCCGGCGAAGTGCATGGCGGAATGGGGCCGCTGTTCAACAGTGCGATAGCGGATGCGGTGAAAGCGATTTTCCGGGAGAAGCTGTATAAGCGTTTCGCCCTGCTGAGCAGCACCCTGGAACAGCATGACTACTTGCTGGGCGCACACTTCAGCGTGGCCGATGCCTACCTGTTCACCGTGCTGCGCTGGACGGCCTTCCTTGGCCTGGACCTGGGTCCGTGGCCGGCGTTGGGACGCTTCATGGAGCGCATCGCTCAACGGCCAGCCGTTATCGCCGCGCTGGCGGTGGAACTGGCGGCCTGAAAGTCCGCTGGCGAGCGCGATAGCAGACACCCGCACTTGCACCTCACAGGCCGCCACTCACACGCTGGGCCACCGCCGAAGGGACCCAGGCGTTCCAGACCTGTGGTTGTTGACGCAGAAAGGCTTCGGCGACCTGGCGTGGTGGCAGACGTTTTTCAGCCATTTCGGCCAAGGTGCGGTTCAGCAAATCGATGGGCAGGTCGACCTTGGCAAAGAACTCGACCAGTTCCGGGTACTGCGCCTTGAACGGCGCGGACACGCCGATCGCCAGATGCGCCGGTAGCGAGCGGGTACCGCGTGGGTGCGGGTTGCTGGCATCGGCCAGGGTCTTCCAGGCTTCGCCGTCGAACGGCGGCTCTTCCAGTTTCACCAGGTTGAAGCGCCCCAACAGTGGGGTCGGCGACCAGTAGTAGAAAAGGACCGGCTTGCCGCGTTTGACCGAGGACGCGACCTCCGCGTCCAGTGCCGCACCGGAGCCGGTGCGGAAGTTGACGAAGCTGTCGCTCAGGCCATAGGCCTTGATTTTCTGGCTGTTGACGATCTCCGAGGTCCAGCCGCTGGGGCTATTGAGGAAGCGCCCGCGGGACGGGTCTTCCGGGTCGCGGAACACGTCCTTGTAGCGTGGCAGGTCGGCCACCGACTTGAGGTCCGGTGCCAGTGGCTGGATACCCCGCGCCGGGTCGCCCTTGATCACATATTCCGGCACCCACCAGCCTTCGGTGGCGCCCTTGACCGTGTCGCCCAGGCCGAACACCTTGCCTTCGCTTTCGGCCTTGACCCAGGCCGGGCTGCGTCCGGCCCACTCTTCGCCGATGACCTGGATATCGTTTTTCGCCAGGGCGGCTTCCAGGCTCACGGTGCTGCCGGGCAAGGTGTCGGTGGAATAACCGTAGCCTTTCTCGACGATCAGCCGCAGGACCTCGGTGATCAGGCTGCCGCTCTCCCAGGTGATGTCACCGAAGTGGATCGGGGCGTTCTTTTCAGCGGCGGGTGCCGGCTGGGCCAGCAGGCTCAGGGCCAGCAGCGAGCCGCCGAACAGGGTCTTGATGGATTTCATGGTCACCTCGTGGTGGTTGAGTTTTCATGTCGGGTCATCGAGCGCCACTGGGGTTTCCCCCTTGGAGTAGCGGTATGCCTGGCCCAGGTCATGTAATTGCTGACTGACCGTTGAGAAATCCCCAGTTCGGCGGCGATCTCGGGGTAAGTCAGGCCGTTGACCTGGGACAGCAGAAAAGTCGCCTTGACCTTGTCGGGCAGGCCGTCGAACAGGCGGTCGATATTTTCCAGGGCCTTGAGCATCAGGACCCGCTCTTCGGCAGACGGCACTTCGAGCGGCTGAAGCTGTTGCAAGGCATCGAGGTAGGCGCGCTCCAGGTCGCGGCGCCGCCAGAGCTGGTACATCAGGCGCTGGGCAATGGTGGTCAGCAGCGCGCGCGGCTGACGGATCGGCACCGTGTCGGGAACCATCAGCAACTGGACGAAGGTGTCGGCGGCGATGTCTTCGGCGCTGGCACTGGAATCCAGGTGGCGGCGTAAACGGGCGCACAGCCATGGGTAATGACTACGGAACAATCCGCCCAGGTAATCGCTGTGAGGTGTGTCGGCGCCGGACATAGTGGCTCCAATTCAAGAGAGATGTGCTGTATGTCCGGTGGTCCGGTGGCAGGGATCCTACCAACCCGGCTTATTCTTTAATAATATTTAAAAACTATTTTTATATACCATTTAGTTATTTAATTGATTGATTGACGTCGATCCCGTAGGAGCCGTTCAGCGCACCTGGCTAAATCCCAGCGCCTGGGCCTGATCGCGGTAATCCAGCAGGACCTGATAATCCGCCTCGCTCGCCGGCAATATCTCGCTCAAACCCAACGTGGCCGCAACATCGGGAAGCTCGTGCAGCGCTTGGTTCATCGCCGCCCGAATGCCCTCGATCTCCTCGACGCTCGCCCCGGCACGGGTAATGTAAGGCAGGCACGGACTCAAGGCGCTGCGCGCCACCACTCTCAGCCCGGCCACTTCATGGGGCGCAAAACGCGCCAGGCAGGCAAAGGTCACGCTGTCCACCGCCGCCAGGTCGGCGAGATCCTCGCGCAACCAACGCAAGCTTTCCCGGTGAGCACCGCTCTGCCCGACACTGGCAAAGAACCGAGCGTCCCACTGCAGGGGCGCCAGTGAATGTCGCAACAGGTTCATCCCGCTATTGGAACCCTCGTCGTTGATCACACCGCGACTGCCGTGGAAGTCTTCCAGCACACGACGGTCCTCACGCTCACGACTCAGCAACAGGCTGCAATGCTCACCGCCCGAGGCATGCTCCAATTCATAACGCGGACGCCCGACCAGCTTGACCTGACCGCGCAACAGGGTCATCAGCGGATAACCGCAGGTCTGGGTGAACAACAACTGCGGGGACAACCAAAGCCCCATCAAATCCAGGCCCTCGGCAGAACCACGGCGCACCCCGAGCTTTTCCACAATCCGCTCGATCCAGCGCTCGTTGGCCTCCCGCACTTCCTGCGGCGCCACATACATCAACAGTTCGGCATAGCGATGGGTCATGAACCCTCCTCAGGCAAACGGATGCCGTGGGCTATCAACAACCTTCACGGCATGCCGCCGCGCCAGCTCGCCATAGCCTTTTACCAGGTAGCCACCACTGCGCGCCAACCAGGCGTCGCGCCGCGCGCGATAGACCCGCGGGAGGAAATACCAGGGCAGTTTCGGTAGGTCATGGTGCACCAGGTGCAGGTTCAGATTGAGGAACAGCCAGCGCCAGGGCCAGCCCGCTTCGTTGAGCACCGTGCGCTGGTGCGACAAGGCACTCGGGCGGTGTTCATAAAAAGACCGCAGCGCCCCCACCGACAGCGCTGGAACGCTGATCAGCAGCAGGTAATGCCAGGCCGGAATCACGCTGTAATGGACGATGAACGCCAGCATCAACAGGGTCAGCGTGCCGTGGCTCAGCCACATCAGCCAAGCCTGGCGCTCGCCACGGCGCAGGCGCTGGCCTTCTTCCTTGACCAGGCCGAACAAGGCCAGCGGCGCACCCAGCAGCAGGCGCCCCGGGACCGTCTTGTTCAAACGCTGCAGGCCGCGCTCCAGGGCCGAGCGGTGCGGCCAGTCCTGCTGACTGAAGTAGCGGCTTTCCGGGTCAACACCGGGCAAGGTCAGGTCCTCATCGCGGTGATGCAACAAGTGGCTGTCGCGATACAGGGTGTAGGGATACCAGACGGCGAACGGCGCATACCCCATCAACTTGTTCAGCCAGACAAAACGGCTCGGATGACCATGCAGCAGTTCGTGCTGCACCGACATCCACAGCGTGACAATGGGAATCAACAACACACTGCTCGGCCACAGGCCCAGCCAGGGACTGGCCAACAGCACGGCGAACCAGCTTAGATAGACACCGATCAGCAATAGCCAGGTTGGCCATTCGGTACGACCGGTAAAGGTTTGCTGCAGGTGCAGGATTTCTTCGCGTTGGGCAACATCGAGATAGTTGGGCATCGTTCGGCTTCACACAGGTTCAGCCGATGGATAAACCCCGGCTTTATCCCCTGATGTGGATTACCGACGACAAATCTTGCAGATCAATTGGTTATATCCTTAGCACACCTCAATGACCGAAGACATCGACCTTCTTGGCCTTCTTCGCCGCACGCTTTTCATCGGCGCTCTTGGCGGGTTTCTTCTTGGCGGCTTTCTTTGAATCCATGCCCTTGCTCATGATGCGTACTCCAGGAGGATGTAGACTCAGGTATACACCCATCTGACCACTTCGGCTCTCTTATAATCCCGTGCCAGCCCCCTCCAGCGATGAATTCCATGTCCACTCCCGACTACGCACGATTGCCGGAAACGCTGCGGCCACTGCTGAACAAATTCTACCGCGCGCACAATTCACCCATGCGTTCGGCCAGCGCCGGACAACTGTGGGTGGCCCGGCAAGGGGAGATCATCGGCGGTCTGTCGCTGACACCGGTTGCCCAGGGACATTGGCTTAGCGGATTGTTCGTCGCCCCGCCACGACGTGGCCAAGGCATTGCCGCACAGTTGTTGCAACAGGCGCTCGGCGACTGCAACGGCCCGGTCTGGCTGTTCTGTCATCCCGACCTGCGCGGGTTCTATGAGCGCCTGGGATTCCACCGCGACCCGGCACTGCCACAGCCTCTGGCGGAGCGCCTGGCGCGCTACTCGCGCAGCAAGCCGATGATCGCCCTGGGTATAGAACCGTTGGTGAGGTCGACTGCGAAAAATGTGTGATGGGCGCTGCATTTGCCCGTGATAGCCTCGAACCCACACCCGTTTTTTATCAGGATGATCATGAAACGCACCCTCGTGGCTTTAGCCTTGACCGCCCTTCTTGCTCCATTCGCCAGCCAGGCCGCCACCGCCAGTGCCGCCATCACCGACGCGCAATACGCCAAGGTCCTGGCCGGTCCGTGGCGGGCGCCGGAAAACAGTGTCCGCGACGGCTATCGTCATCCCCGGCAGACTTTGCAGTTCTTCGGTTTGCAGGCCAACCAGACGGTGATCGAGATCACCCCCGGCGGCGGCTGGTACAGCGAGGTACTCGCGCCACTGCTCAAGGACCACGGGCATTACATCGCGGCCGTGCAGGCGCCCGCGACCAGTGAGTTCGCCAAACGCTCGGCCGACAACCTGAAGCAGAAATTCGCCAGGGACCCGAGCCACTACGCCAAGGCCGGTGTCGTCGAGTTCGATCCCCAGGCGCCGGTGTTCGGCAAGCCGGGCTCGGCCGATCGGGTACTGACCTTCCGCAATGTGCACAACTGGGTCATGGCCGATGACGCGCCGGCGATGTTCAGCGCCTTCTTCAAGGTCCTGAAACCGGGCGGCGTGCTCGGCGTGGTGGATCACCGCGCCAAGGATGGCGCCGACCTGGCCAGTATCAAGCAAAGCGGCTATCTGCCTACCGCTTACGTGGTGAAACTGGCCACCGATGCCGGGTTCGCGTTGGAAGGACAAAGCGAAATCAACGCCAACCCCAAGGACACCAAGGATTACCCCGGTGGTGTCTGGACCTTGCCGCCGTCACTGAAGCTGGGGGATCAGGACCGAGCCAAGTATGTCGCCATCGGCGAATCGGACCGCCTGACCTTGCGCTTCGTCAAACCCGGCAAGGTAGCGGTCCAATAAGCGGCATTGGAAGCCCGGACGCTCAGTCGTCCGCCGCTGGGTCCAGCTCGGGGAACAGCACTTCGGTGAAACCGAATTTACTGAAGTCGCTGATCCGCGATGGGTACAGGCGACCGATCAGGTGGTCGCATTCGTGTTGCACCACGCGGGCGTGAAAACCCTCGGCGACCCGCACCAGCGGTTCGCCATTGGGCGTGAAGCCTTCGTAGCGGATACGCGAGTAGCGTTGCACCGCGCCACGCAGGCCCGGCACCGAAAGGCAGCCTTCAAAGCCCTCTTCCAGCTCCGGCCCCAGGGGCGTGATCAGCGGGTTGATCAGGATGGTCTGCGGCACCGCCTCGGCATCCGGGTAACGCTCGCTGTGCTCGAAACCGAAGATCACCAGTTGCAGGTCGACGCCGATCTGCGGCGCGGCCAGGCCGACGCCACCGACGTGCTCCATGGTCTGGAACATATCATCGATCAGGTCCCACAGCGCCTTGCTGTTGAACAGTTCCGCCGGCACCGGCGGGGCGATGCGCAATAGGCGCTGATCGCCCATTTTCAGTATTTCACGAATCATGATCAGGCTTCGTCAGTAGTCGGCTTGAGGGAGTGGTCGCGCCCCAAGCCGGAGATAGGCAGGGTGTCGTCATGCTCGTGGAAGTCCTTTCCGCCAGGATTCTTGCCTTCGGACGACATGTGTTCGATCACCGCATTCATTTCAGCCCCCAGCAACAGGACCGCCGCGGAAATATAGAAGTACAGCAGCAAGACGATGATCGCGCCGATACTGCCATACATTGCATTGTAGTCGGCGAAGGTTTTCACGTAGTAGCCGAAGCCCAGGGACGCGACGATCCAGACCACCACCGCGAGCACCGAGCCTGGGGTAATAAAGCGGAATTTCTGCTTCACGTCCGGCATCACGTAGTACATCAGGGCCACGGCGAACATCAGCAGCAGCACCACCACCGGCCAACGCAGCCAGGTCCAGAGCGTGACGACGTAATCCTGCATGCCGATCTGCCCGGCCAGCCAGCTCATCACCTGCGGCCCGAGCACCATCAGCGCGGCGGCGGCCAGCAGCATCACGGCGATGCCGACGGTGTAGAAAATTGACAGCGGGAAGCGCTTCCAGATCGGCCGTCCCTCGAGCACGTCATAGGCGGCGTTCATCGCGCTCATCATCAAGCGTACGCCGGCCGAGGCGGTCCACAGGGCAATGACGATCCCCACCGAGAGCAGGCCGCCCTTGGATTGCTGCAACTGGTCGATCACCGGGTTGACCTGGTCCAGGGCCTGGGGTGGCAATACCAGTTCCGACTGCATGCGCAGCCAGGTGAAGAAGTCCGGCAGGTGCAGGAAACCGATCAGGGCGATCAGGAACAACAGGAAGGGAAACAACGAAAACAGCATCTGGTAGGCCAGTGCCGAGGCATAGGTCGACATTTCGTCGGCGACGAATTCAGTGACCGTGCGCATCATCACGCGGTGCAGGGGCAGGTCGCGCAACTCGGGGAAAATCATAGCGTCTCCTTTCGCCGCAAATAAAGGTAGCGAGTCAAGGCGACTCAAAAGGTGCTTCCAATAAAGCTCTTTCTAACGCAAAGCAACGCGGTTGGCGACCCTCAAAGCATTTCTCGGCCCTAACCCGTGTAGCCGCCACGCGAAAACGGCCAGCCGGGGATGGCCATATGCCGGTGTCATGTCTCGCCATAAGGTTGACCCAGGGCCTGTGTGCAGGGTTTCATTTTTTTCAGCCAGCGCTTGCCCGCGACTTTTCATCGAAGAATTCAGGTTTGCCTTTATGTTTGCCCGCCAACCCCCGAGAATGCGCACCAGATTCAGGCTTCGGCGCTGAAGATCGATAACGGTAGGAAAGTCATGAAACTCGATAAAAAGCAGGCCATCGCCCGCCGCAACCAAGAGCTGGGTGGCGCGGTACTGGGCCTCAACAACTGTCACTTCACCGAATTGAACCGCAACAAGAACATCTGGTGGTTCGATATCCCGGTAGCGCGCCTGGCGATCGGGCAATACGAATGGGTGCACCTGTTGCTGCACACGCCGAGCACCGACCAGTTGCTGCACCTGAAGGTGACCACGGCGTTCCTGCGCGAGAAGATGGAAGGCCTGGTGGTACGCAACGCCGGCAAACGCCGTCCGACCTTGAGTCTGGAACTGAGCGCCGACAAGGACTCGTTCCTCAAGGACGTACGCCCAGCCGGCACCGGCGTGGACTTCGCGCCGTTCCAGCAGCCCTGAGCGTCGCGCTGAAACACTGACGTGAGCTGGCTTGCTGGCGATGGCGTCCGAGCAGGCGCGGTAAGACTCTAGGGCCTCATCGCTGGCAAGCCCACAGTGACCTCGTTCAGCCGAAAAATTCAGCATCGGCAAAATCGCTGTTGCCGAACGCCATAAATGACAAAGCCCCGCATGGCGGGGCTTTGTCATTTCAGCGGGTCAGGCGATTTTCTTCAGGCCCAGCTTCTTCAGCTCCGCATCGCGCAGCTCGCGACGCAGGATCTTGCCGACATTGGTGGTCGGCAGCGCATCGCGGAACTCGACGAACTTGGGCACTTTGTAGCCGGTGACATTGGCGCGCATGTGTTCCATCACCTGGTCCTTGGTCAGGGTCACGCCCGGCTTGGCGACGATGAAGATCTTGATGACCTCCCCGGACCGCTCGTCTGGCACGCCGATGGCCGCACATTGCAGCACACCCGGCAAGGTCGCCAGCACGTCTTCCAGTTCGTTCGGATAAACGTTGAAGCCCGATACCAGGATCATGTCCTTCTTGCGGTCGACAATCCGCATGTAGCCGTCCGGCTGGATGATCGCGATATCGCCGGTCTTCAACCAGCCGTCGCTGTCGAGGATCTCATCAGTGGCGTCCTGGCGCTGCCAGTAACCCTTCATTACCTGCGGGCCCTTGACGCACAGCTCGCCGATTTCGCCCAGGGCCTGTTCTTCCCCGGCATCGTTGACCACCTTGCACAGGGTCGAGGGCACCGGAATACCAATGGTGCCGACCTGAATGTTCTGGCTCGGGTTCACCGAGGCCACCGGACTGGTTTCGGTCATGCCGTAGCCTTCGCAGATCGAGCAGCCGGTCACCGCTTTCCAGCGCTCGGAAGCCGCCAGTTGCAGGGCCATGCCGCCGGACAGGGTGACCTTGAGCGCGGCAAAGTCCAGTTTGCGGAAGGCTTCGCTGTTGCACAGCGCCACGAACAAGGTGTTCAGGCCGACAAAGACACTGAACTTCCACTTCGACAATTCCTTGACCATCGCCGGCAAGTCGCGCGGATTGCTGATCAGGATGTTGTGGTTACCGATCAGCATCATCGCCATGCAATGAAAGGTGAAGGCATAGATGTGGTACAGCGGCAGCGGGGTAATGACGATCTCGCAACCTTCATTGAGCTCCGACCCCATCAGCGCCTTGCACTGCAGCATGTTCGCCACCAGGTTGCGATGGGTCAGCATCGCGCCCTTGGCCACGCCGGTGGTACCACCGGTGTATTGCAACACGGCGACGTCGCTGCTGGCCGGATTGGCCTCCTTGACTGGCTGGCCACGGCCCTTGCTCAGCACGTCGTTGAACTTGACGGCCTTGGGCAGGTGATAAGCCGGGACCATCTTCTTCACGTACTTGATAACACTGTTGATCAACAGGCGCTTGAGCGGCGGCAACAGGTCGGCGACTTCGGTGACGATCACGTGCTTGACGCCGGTCTTGGGCACCACGGTTTCGGCCAGGTGCGCCATGTTCGCCAGGCACACCAGGGCCTTGGCCCCGGAGTCGTTGAACTGGTGTTCCATTTCCCGCGCGGTGTACAGCGGGTTGGTGTTGACCACGATCAGCCCGGCGCGAATGGCGCCAAAGACCGCGACCGGATACTGCAGCACGTTGGGCAGCTGCACGGCAATGCGATCGCCCGGTTGCAGGTCGGTGTGTTGT
The DNA here is from genome assembly GCF_059420925.1 of Pseudomonas sp. GW821-FHT03C07. Taxonomy (NCBI): domain Bacteria; kingdom Pseudomonadati; phylum Pseudomonadota; class Gammaproteobacteria; order Pseudomonadales; family Pseudomonadaceae; genus Pseudomonas; species Pseudomonas sp. GW821-FHT03C07. The sequence goes on along the minus strand of NZ_JBWKUQ010000002.1, from coordinate 541,407 downwards.
TGCAGGTAAGCGGCAAAAGCACCCGACAGTTCGTACAGCTCACCGTAGGTGAGTGTCTTGCCGAGGTTGCTGAAGGCCGGCTTGCTGGCGAATCGTTGGCAAGACTGTTTCAATACCGTCTGAACATTCGGGTACTCGTCTGGATTGATATCGGCAGCAACCCCAGCCGGGTACTTATCCTTCCAAAAGTCTTCGATCATGGAAGCCTACTCCTCAGCAACGCGAATTCAGCACCGCATTTGATGCGATTATTATTTGTCTGTGTTTTTTATGGGGTGAGTCCGGCTTTAACTTACGCCGAGAAGTCACAAAGCGCGCCGAGAGTAGCAGCTTTGCCGAGGGTCGCCTAGAGCCAAACGTGGCCATCATGGTCATAAAGATGACTCAAGAAATACCAGCGGTCACTTTTAGAGTAAAGATTCTATTTGTTTGAATTTTGCTCTGGATCGGGGTTTTCAGGTCCAAAAAGCTTCGCGGGCAAGCTCCGCTCCCACATTGGAATATTGTCGTCTCGTTATTTCGAGTCCGACTCAAATCCACTGTGGGAGCGGAGCTTGCCCGCGAAGAGGTCCGCAATGACGCCACATCAGCTGCGCCTCAAGCGATATCGCGCAACTCCCGCCGCAGGATCTTGCCCACCGCCGTCATCGGCAGCGAATCGCGCAGCACGATGTGCTTGGGCACTTTGTAGCCGGTAAAGTTTTCCTTGCAGTAGGCCTTCAGCTCTTCGAGGCTGACCCCCGTATCCCGCGCCACCACGAACAACTTCACCGCCTCGCCGGAACGCTCGTCCGGTACGCCGATCACCGCGCAATTGGCTACCTTCGGATGGGCCATCACCACATCTTCGATTTCATTGGGGTACACGTTGAAACCGGAGACGATGATCATGTCCTTCTTGCGATCAACGATACGCACGAAACCGTCCGGGTCGATCACCGCGATATCGCCGGTCTTGAACCAGCCCTCGGCGTCCAGCACCTGTTCGGTGGCTTCCGTCTGCAACCAATAACCCTTCATGACCTGCGGCCCCTTGATGCACAACTCGCCGCGTTCGCCCAATGGCTGCTCGACGCCGTTGTCGTCGATGACCTTCAAGGCGGTGCCGGGCACCGGCAGGCCCACCGTCCCCAGCTTGCCCTTGTCGCCATAGGGGTTGGTGCAGGCGATCGGCGACGTCTCGGTCAACCCGTAGCCTTCGGTGATGCGACAGCCGGTGAGCGTCTGCCAGCGGTCGGCGGTGGCCTTGACCAGCGCGGTGCCCCCCGAGTTGGTGAGTTTCAGGCTGGAAAAATCCAGGGCCTTGAAATCCGGATGCTCCATCAACGCCACAAACAGGGTGTTGAGCCCCAGCAGCGCGGAAAAACGCCAGTTTTTCAGCTCCTTGATAAAGGCAGCGATGTCCCGTGGATTGCTGATCAACACGTTGTGGTTGCCGGTGACCATCATGCACATGCAGTTCGCGGTGAAAGCATAGATGTGGTACAGCGGCAGCGGCGCGATCATCACCTCCTGACCTTCCTTGAGCAGCGGCTGGCCGTCCGGGCCGGGCTGGGACAGGCAGCCGCGGGCCTGCTGCATGTTCGCCACCAGGTTGCCATGGGTCAGCATCGCCCCCTTGGCCAGGCCGGTGGTGCCGCCGGTGTATTGCAACACCGCGATATCCTCGAGGCCGACGGTCAAGGGCCGCACGGCGTGGCCCCGACCCAGGCGCAAGGCACTCTTGAACGAGGCCGCCTGGGGCAAGTCGTAGGCCGGGACCAGTTTCTTCACCTTGTCCACCACCAGGTTGGTCAGCCAACCCTTGGCGGCGGGCATCAGGTCGCCCATCTTCGCTTCGATCAGATACTCGATCTGGGTATCGGGCAGCACTTCCTGGACCCGCTGCCCGAACAGGTTCAGGTACACCAGCGCGCGGGCGCCGGAATCCTTGAACTGATGGCGCATCTCGCGAACGGTGTACAGCGGATTGGTGTTGACCACGATCAGCCCGGCGCGCAACGCACCGAACACGGCAATCGGATAATGCAGGACGTTGGGCAGTTGCACCGCGATGCGGTCGCCCGGTTGCAGCTCGGTGTGGTTTTGCAGGTAACCGGCGAAGGCCGCGCTGTAGCGTTCGAGCTCGGCGTAGGTCAGGGTCACCCCCATGTTGCTGAAGGCCGGACGGTCGGCGAACTTCTTGCAGGAGCGCTCGAACACCTCGATCACCGACTTGTAGGCGCCCAGGTCGATGTCCAGGGGTACGCCGCTAGGGCGTTTGTCATTCCAGAAATCAGGTTGCATTGTTTTTGTCCTCTTACCTGAGCCTCTGCGGGGCCGCCTGCGCGCCAAGGCGAAAAAAGCGGTGCTTAGCGGACGTTAGCAGTTAACGCGGATCAGGCAAATATGCCGGACACAGTCATTAACATCATGAATCTTGCTGCCAATGCGCGGCAGGGTCTGCTTCCTGTGCGAGGATGCGCTATACAATGGAGCGACAACGCGCCCCGGCCGATGTCCGTCTCGTCCCCGTGCAAAGGAACCGCCATGATCCATGACACCTTCTGGCTGACCGTGAGTGACCACAGCCGCCTGTACGTCAATCGCTGGTTGCCGGACGGCCCCCCGAAAGCCGTGATTATGCTGTCCCACGGCATGGCCGAGCACAGCGGCCGCTATGAACGCCTGGCCGATGCCTTGTGCGACGCCGGTCATGCCCTGTACGCCTTCGACCAGCGCGGCCACGGCAAGACCGCCGAACACGGCATCCTCGGCCACTACGCCGACCAGGACGGCTGGTGCGCGGTGGTCAGTGACCTGGCCAGCCTCAACCAGCGCATCGGCGAGCAACACCCGGGGGTACCGATCATCCTGCTCGGTCACAGCATGGGCAGCTACATCGCCCAGGCCTACCTGCTGCACCACAGTGCCAGCCTGCAGGGCGCGATCCTCAGTGGCTCGAACTTCCAACCGGTGGTGCTGTACCGCGCGGCCGCCGCGATTGCCCGCTTCGAACGCTGGCGCCAGGGCCCCACCGGGCGCAGCGCACTGATCAACTGGCTGTCGTTCGGCTCGTTCAACAAGGCCTTCAAACCCAACCGCACCGCCTTCGACTGGCTGAGCCGCGACCCGAATGAAGTAGACAAATACGTCAACGACCCGCTGTGCGGCTTCCGTTGCACCAACCAATTGTGGATTGATCTGCTCGGCGGCCTGCAGCAGATCAGCAAGGCGAAAAACCTCGCGCAGATCGACCCGGGCCTGCCGCTGCTGGTGATCGGCGGCAAATGTGATCCGGTCAGCGAGGGCAAGCGTCTCAAGGATCTGGCCGACGCTTTGCGCGCTGCCGGTAGCCAGAACCTGCAATTGAACGTCTACCCACAGGCACGGCATGAAGTGTTCAACGAGAGCAACCGCGAGGAAGTCACCCACGACGTGATCCAGTGGCTGGAACAAGCCCTGGCCCATCGCCGCCCCTCGCGCTCGGAATGATCGCCGGCTACATTATTTTCTTTGAAATCAATTCGTTGATTTTAAATAACCGCTAACAGGATCCCCTTGCGATGACCCAGGTTACCAACACGCCTTACGAAGCCCTTGAGGTCGGCCAGACCGCCAGCTACAGCAAGACCGTTGAAGAGCGCGATATCCAGTTGTTCGCCGCCATGTCCGGCGATCACAACCCGGTGCACCTGGACCCCGAGTTCGCCGCGGCAAGCATGTTCAAGGAGCGCATTGCCCACGGCATGTTCAGCGGTGCGCTGATCAGCGCCGCGGTGGCCTGCGAGCTGCCTGGGCCGGGCACCATCTACCTGGGCCAGCAAATGAGCTTCCAGAAGCCGGTGAAGATCGGCGACACCCTGACCGTGCGCCTGGAGATCCTCGAGAAACTGCCGAAATTCCGCGTGCGCATCGCCACCCGCGTCTTCAACCAGCGCGATGAGCTGGTGGTCGACGGCGAGGCCGAGATCCTCGCGCCACGCAAGCAACAGACAGTGACCCTGACCAGCCCGCCGCCGATCACCATTGGCTGACCATCAGTGGGAGCTGGCTTGCCAGCGATGAGGCCCGTGAGTCTTACGGCGCCCGTGCGGACGCCATCGCCAGCAAGCCGGCTCCCACCAAACCGCGCTCCAGCGCAAAAAATCCGTTGTGCTCAACAAACAAAAAAACGCCGGATCAACCGGCGTTTTTTGTGACCGCGCGAAACTTAACTGGCGCGAGCGATATTACGCAGCGCTTTCACCTGGTCATGATTGCGCAGCACCCCCTGGTACTGGCGGTTCACCAGATCGGTGAGCCCCACCAGGTTGTACTTGGCCAGCTTCACCAGCGCTTCGCTGTAGGCCTTCTTGGCGTGGTCTTCACCGCGCTCGGCTTCGTTGAGCACGGCCTCTTCACCCTTGCCGGTGAACAGCGCCTTGACGTCCACCCAGCGACGGTGCAGGTCACCGGCCACACTGCTGGAGTTCTCCGGATCACCGCCCAGTTTGCGCACCTCGGCCTGCAACTGCAGCGCCGAGTTCGCACACTCGCTGGCACGCTGCACAAACAACGCCTTCAGCTCAGGATGCTTGATATCGTCCGCACACGTCTGAAAACCTTTCTGACCATCTTTGCTGACTTCAATCAGATGGTTGAGAATCGATACGGCTTCTTTATTGATGTTGGTCATGGCTCAATTCCTTCTGGTGGTGGAAGTTAGCCAAGACGGTTGCAGTCACCGTGCCAAATCATGAACAACTATTTTTTACTTACATTTCATAAACTTAAAAATATTCAAAGAATCTGTATGGTGGTTATTTGCATGAACTGTCAATTGGCCTGCATGCAGAATGCCGGTATTTTTCAAGACGCTTGAACAGCGCAAGACAAGGTCGCCCATGAATCCCGAGAAACTCGAACTGCTGGTCACCCGCGAAATGCCATTCGGCAAATACAAGGGGCGGATCATCGCCGACCTGCCCGGCCCGTACTTGAACTGGTTCGCCCGCGAGGGCTTCCCCCACGGCGAACTCGGCGGCCTGCTCGCCTTGATGCAGGAGATCGACCACAATGGCTTGTCCGACCTGCTCGACCCGCTCCGCGCCAAGCACGGCAAACCCAAACCCCGCCATTGAGCCCCGTTGTCGAGAGAAGTACCGTCATGCCATGGAATGAAGAACACGCCCGCGACGAACACTTCTGGCAAACCGTGGCCGAGCGCTATGACGTAGAGCCCGGTCCGATCAACCTGGAAAACGGCTACTTCGGCCGCATGACCCGTAGTGTCGTGGAGACCTACAAAGGCCATATCGAGCTCATCAACCGCAGCAACTCGGTGTATGTGCGCCAGCACTTCGAAACCATCGAAAGCCTGGAGATTCGCGCGCAACTGGCCGACCTGTTGGGCAGCCATCCGCAAGCGCTGGCCCTGACCCGCTGCGCCAGCGACGGCCTGCACGCGCTGATCCGCAACTACAACGCCTTGCAGCCCGGCGACCAGTTGCTGGTCAGCGACCAGGAATACCCCAGCGTACTGGGCGCCATGCGCTGGCTGGCGCGCAACCGCGGCGTCGAGCTGATCGAGATCAGCCACCCCTTCCCGACGAGTTTCGCCAACCTGGTGAGCACCTACCAGGAAGCCTTCGAACGCTACCCCCGGCTGAAACTGATGGCCCTGACCTATGTCACCCATCGCAGCGGGCTGGTGATGCCGGTGCAGGCCATCGCGACCCTGGCCCGCGAGCATGGGGTCGACGTGATTCTCGACGGTGCCCATGCCCTCGGCCAGATCGACTTCAACCTCGAAGCACTGGGTATCCTGTTTGCCGGTTTCAACCTGCAGAAATGGATGGGCGCGCCACTGAGCCTGGGCTTTCTCTATATCGATCCCAAGCGCCTGGCGGATATCGACCCGGACATGGGCGAAGACCGCTACCCCCTCAACGATATCCGTGCCCGGGCCCCCTATGGCACACCGAATATTCCGGCCTGGATGACCTTGCCTCTGGTCCTTGAGGAACATCGGGCACTCGGTGGCTCGGCGGCCAAGGGCGCGCGACTCAATTACCTGCGGGATATCTGGGTGAGCGCGGCACGCGGAATGCCGGGTATCGAGGTGCTGACACCGGATGATCCGCGGTTGTATTGCGGCATCACCTCGCTGCGCTTTCGGCATGAGCCGGACCAGCAGCGGATGGTCGAACGACTCTTGAAGGACTACAACCTGTTTACCGTGGTCCGCGACGGCACCGCCCATGGCAATTGCATCCGGGTCACACCGGGCCTGGCCAACTCGGCCGAGGACTTCAAGCTGTTGGCCCGGGCGCTGGGCGAATTGAGTCGTTGAGTGGCCCGCTGCGTGGGATCGCGAGCGAGCTTGCTCCTACCGATATCCGCGTCGTACAGACGATCACGTCTACAACACCGCTTTTCGCCAGGCAAAAAAAAACGGTGCGCCGACCAAGCGCACCGTAAAGCCGTAGAACACACAACGAATTCAGTAACGCTCAATCAGTCCAGCAAGGCCAGCGCCTCGGCGGTGCACTCCTGGATCCGCGCCCAGTCGCCGTTCTTGATCCACTCCGGATCAAGCATCCAGCTGCCGCCCACGCACATCACGTTTTTCAACGCCATGTAGCTCTTGATATTGGCCGGGCCGACGCCGCCGGTTGGGCAGAATTTCACTTCGCCGAATGGGCCGCCCAAGGCCTTGATGGCTGCCACACCGCCGCTGACTTCCGCCGGGAACAGCTTGAAGCGGCGATAGCCCAGGCCATAACCTTCCATGATCCCGGAGGCATTGCTGATGCCGGGCAACAACGGAATCGGGCTGTCGACGCTGGCTTCCAGCAGATCACGGGTAATGCCCGGAGTGACGATGAATTGCGAACCCGCCGCCTCCGCCGCCGCCAGCATCTGCCGATCGAGCACGGTGCCGGCACCGGTCACCAGCTCCGGACGCTGCTCACGCAGGATCTGGATGGCCTTGAGGCCGAACTGCGAGCGCAGGGTCACTTCCAGCGCGGTCAGGCCACCGGCGGCCAGGGCATCGGCCAGCGGCAGGACATCCTGTTCGCGGGCAATGGTGATCACCGGAAGAATCCGTGCACGGGCGCAGAGCTCATCGATCAGGACGACCTTGTCTGCCATGGAGACGGTCGGGGCATTTTTTGTCATAGCAGCGGATCCTTGACTCATGGGCACCAGTAAATATTCAGGGTAGGTTGCAAGAACGCGCGAATCGGCATGGCGGCGAGGTCGTCGCCGGCCAATGCGGCACTCAGGGTGGTCAGTTTCGACTGGCCGGAAATCGCCAGCACGGTGAAGCTTGCCGAAGCCAGCAGGGCCCGACTCATGCTCAGGCGCTGGCGCGGCACGCTGGGCGCCAGCATCGGCCAGATCCGCCGGCTGCCATCCACTTGCAGGGCCGCCGCCAGGTTCGGGCTGCCGGGGAACAGTGACGCGGTGTGACCGTCATCGCCCATGCCCAGGACCAGCACGTCGATCGCCGGCAGCTCGGCGAGCAGTTGATCGGCCTGTTCGGCCGCCGCTTCCAGGTTCGCCGCGGCGCTGTACAAACCGATAAACCGCGCCATGGCCGCCGGGCCCTGGAGCAGGTAGCGCTTGAGCAGGCCGGCGTTGCTGTCGGCGTGCTCCACCGGCACCCAGCGCTCGTCGGCCAGACTGATAACCACACGGGACCAGTCCAGCTCCTGTTTCACCAGGCTCTGGAAGAACGCCACCGGGCTGCGCCCGCCGGACACCACCAGGGTCGCCACGCCACGCGCGGCAATCGCTGCCCGCAGTTGCTCGGCCACCGCCTGCGCCTGACCCTCGGCCAACAGCGCCGGGCTGCGGAACTCGCGAGCCTGCACGCCCTGCGGCAGTTTCAATTCAGATATCGCCATACCACGACCTCCCATCCCGCGTGATCAGTGCAATGGAACTCATCGGCCCCCAGGACCCCGCTGCGTACGGCTTGGGCGCATCGCCGGATTTTTTCCAGCCGGCGATCAACTGGTCGCACCACTTCCACGCGGCTTCGATCTCATCTTTACGGACAAACAGGTTCTGGTTGCCGTGCATCACTTCCAGCAACAGACGCTCGTAGGCGTCCGGAATCCGCGCACTGCGATAGGTGTCGGAGAAATTCAGTTGCAGCGGCCCGCTGCGCAGTTGCATGCCCTTGTCCAGGCCCTGCTCCTTGGTCATCACCCGCAGGGAAATCCCTTCGTCCGGTTGCAGACGGATGATCAGCTTGTTGCTGATCTGCAAGCGCTGCTCGGGAGCGAAGATGTAGTGCGACGGCTCCTTGAAGTGGATGACGATCTGCGACAGCTTCTGCGGCATGCGCTTGCCGGTACGCAGGTAGAACGGCACGCCGGCCCAGCGCCAGTTGCGGATATCGGCGCGCAGGGCAACGAAGGTCTCGGTATCGCTCTGGGTGTTGGAGTTTTCTTCCTCCAGGTAACCCGGTACCGAATGCCCTTCGCTGTGCCCGGCAATGTACTGGCCGCGCACCACCTGGGTGGTCAGGCCTTCCGGGCTGATCGGCGCCAGGGCCTTGAGCACCTTGACCTTTTCGTCACGGATGCTGTCGGCCGAGAGATCGGCCGGCGGGTCCATGGCGATCAGGCAGAGCAGTTGCAGCAGGTGGTTCTGGATCATGTCCCGCAGCTGGCCAGCCTTGTCGAAGTAACCCCAGCGACCTTCGATACCGACCTTCTCGGCCACGGTGATTTCCACGTGGGAGATGTAGTTCTGGTTCCACTGGGTTTCGAACAGGCTGTTGGCGAAACGCAGGGCGATCAGGTTCTGCACCGTCTCCTTGCCCAGGTAGTGGTCGATGCGATAGGTGCGGTTTTCCGGGAAGAACCGCGCCACGGCGTCGTTGACCTTGCGCGACGACTCGAGGTCCGAACCGATGGGCTTTTCCAGCACCACCCGGGTGTTGTTCGCCAGGCCGACCTTGGCCAGGTTCTCGCAGATCGCGCCATAGACCGAGGCCGGCGTGGCGAAATAGGCGATCAGGCACTGAGTGGTACCGGCCTGCTCGGCCAGGGCGACATAGTCGTCAGCCTTGAGGAAGTCCACATGCTGGTAGCTCAGGCGCGCGAGAAAGCGCTCAAGCACCGCTTCGTCGATTTCCTTGGTCTCGACAAAAACCCGCAGTTCTTCTTCGATGGTCGCCAGGTGCTCGGCATTGCTGCCGGGCTCGCGGGCCAACGCCAGGATGCGTGTGTCCTCATGCAGCAGGCCCGCGCCATCAAGGTGATACAAGGCAGGAAACAGCTTGCGAAGCGCCAGGTCGCCCAGGGCGCCGAACAAGGCAAAGGTGCACGGTTCAACCGTTATCGAAGGCATGATGTTTGTTCTTTTATCAAGTTAAGCGATAAATACCTTTTTTCGAGGCATCACTCAAGGAAAAATGTAGTAATAACCACAACATTTTATCAAAATGATGATTCCGAGTGGTGGTCATCACACGCCATCAGTAGGATAGGCCACCGCCGGGAGCTGCCCAAGGGCATTGTTCCGGGCCTTGCAGAACCCAAGTTGTCTCGAATCAAGGAATCACCAAATGGACCGCGTGCGAAATCTCCTGGAGCAGATCCAGGGCCGCCTCGAAGGCCTGAACAAGGCCGAGCGCAAAGTCGCCGAAGTCATCCTGCTCAACCCGCAGCAGGCGACCCGTTTCAGCATCGCCGCCCTCGCCCAGGCGGCCTCGGTCAGCGAGCCGACAGTCAACCGCTTCTGCCGCTCGTTCGGCGTCAGCGGCTACCCCGAACTCAAGTTGCAACTGGCCCAGAGCCTGGCCAGCGGCGCGGCCTATGTAAGCCGTGCGGTGGAGGCCGACGACAACCCCGAGGCCTACACGCAAAAGATCTTCGGCAGCGCCATCGCCTCCCTGGACAGCGCCTGCCAGGCCCTGGACCCGAACCTGATCAGCCGCGCCGTCGACCTGCTGATTCAGGCCCGGCAGATCCACTTCTTCGGCCTGGGGGCATCGGCGCCGGTGGCCCTGGATGCCCAGCACAAGTTCTTTCGCTTCAACCTGGCGGTCACCGCCCATGCCGATGTGCTGATGCAGCGGATGCTCGCCTCGGTGGCCCACACCGGCGAGTTGTTCGTGATCATTTCCTATACCGGGCGTACCCGGGAACTGGTGGAAGTGGCGCGCATCGCCCGGGAGAACGGTGCCTCGGTGCTTGGATTGACGGCGGCGGGCTCGCCTCTGGCCAAGGCCAGCACCCTGAGCCTGAATATTCCGCTGCCGGAAGACACCGACATCTACATGCCGATGACCTCGCGGATCATCCAGTTGACGGTGCTCGACGTACTGGCCACCGGCATGACCCTGCGCCGTGGCGTGGATTTCCAGCCGCACCTGCGCAAGATCAAGGAAAGCCTCAATGCCAGCCGTTATCCGGTGGGCGACGAGTTCAACTGAGGCCGGCACAGATTCTGTGTCGACTGGGCGGGCCCTATCGCCAGCAAGCCGGCTCCCACAGAATCCGGGCTCGACGATAGAGCAGAGTGGAATGCCGACCTGTGGGAGCCGGCTTGCCGGCGATGGCGTCATCCGCCACATCGCCTAGGCCGAAGCCCGCGCCTGCAAACTCAGATGCGCCCGCTCCCCGGGCGCCAGGCACAGGCTGTCGGTGCCGCCACTGGCGGCCTCGACACAAACAAAGCCCATCACTTCATTCCAACTTACCCCCAGCAACGGCCGGGGCCCCGGATGCCAGACCACGGTGTCGGCGCTGTCGCCGGTGTCGATGCACAGCTCTCGCTGCCAGGCGTGATCCTTGAGGTGCAGTTCACCGTCATGCTGGAACACCCGCTGACACCCGCCATCGACCCGCAACTCGCCTTCCTGCCGACACGCCTGGCGACTCAACTGATCATAACCCTGCGCACCGTCAAGCCCGGACAGCGCTATCTCACCAACATCACCAATACGCCAATAGGCGTGCAGCGCATGGCTCAACTGACACGGTTCGCTGTCCTGATGCTCGGTGCTCAGGCGCAGGTCCATGTTTTCACCCAGGCGCGCATGCAGGTCGACCTGCCAGTCGCAAAGCTGCAAGCGCCAATGCAGGCTGACACCCTCGTCATCGCTGCTACTCTCCAGCAGCTTCCAGTCGATCAGCCGCGCCCAACCATGGGACGGCCAGGCGTTTTCGCTCGGATGCCGCCCATACCAGGGCCAGCACACCGGCACCCCACCGCGAATCGCCCCGACCTGCGGCCATTTGGCCGCGCACCACAGCCAGGGCTTCTGCCCCCGCGGCTGGAAGTGCAACAGTTGCGCGCCCTGGCGGCTGAACACCGCCTGGCACAAGGGATGATCGATCACCAGTACTTCACGCTGTTGAAAGCGCTCCCACTGGAACACCGGCTGCTCGCGCCGGGATTTGAAAAAACGTTGTAGCGGTTGCTCATGCATGTGCCGCGAATCCTGAAATCACCCAACCATTTGCATCCCTCCACCTGTAGGAGCGAGCTTGCTCGCGATGAACGCAAGGGCACCGCGTACCTCCAGTTGCCCCGCGTTATCGTTGACGTTCATCGCGAGCAAGCTCGCTCCTACAGTGTGCTGCAAAAAAAAGCGGACGGTCTGGTGGACCATCCGCAAGATGCGCACATAGAGAGAGAGCTTATCAGTCGAAGCCTTAGAAGACCGACTGAATTTTCAGGCCAGCGACCACAGCGTTGTCGACTTGATTCACACCACCCGGGTGGGTGACGTACTGCAGGTTGGGACGTACGGTCAGCCAGTTGGTGACGTGGAAGCCGTAGTTGATTTCGGTGTTGAACTCGGTGTCGCGCAGTGGCGAGTACAGCGGGTTGTTGTAGTCGCTGACGTTATTGGCCGCGTTTTCCAACTCGGCGTTTTCCCTCACGTCCTGGTTGACATGGATACGGGCGAAACCGATCCCGACGTCATCCTTCGGACGCGCATCGAACGGCCCTTTGTACACGAACATCACCGACTGGTAGTTGTCGACGAGGTTGGTGGCCTTGTCGTGGAAGGTCGCGTTGGCCGCGATGTTCAGACCGCGGGAAGCATCGCCGTTGTGGCTGGTGAGTTGCTGCTGGGCAACGAACCAGTAACCGTGCTTGCTGTTGTGGACACGATAAGGGAGACCGGTCGTTGCCGCGTCCCCGCCATTGTTGTCCCTGAGCACATCATTGGCAGGGGCCGCGCTTTTGTAGTAACCGACACGGTATTCGCCCGGCAGGTCGTTGACCTTCGGCGACCAGACCAGTTCGACCGGCAAGACGGTGCCCTTGGTACCGCTGCCGCTGAGTTTGAAGCCGTTACCGTGTTCCAGTTGCGACGGGTTCTGGTTGTAAGCACCGATCTGCGCATACAACTCAGGCGTGATGTTGTACTTCACGCGAATAGCGGCCTGGGCGACGGGCCAGTTGAACCAGGTGTTGACATAGTTACCCACCTGGGAGCCACAGAACGACAGGTTCTGGAAATCGCAAGGGAAGGTGTTGAAGTCTTCGCCTTCACCGAAGTAACCGAGTTTCACGTCCAGCTTGTTGTCGAACATCTGGTGCTGGATCCACAGCTGGGTCAGACGGACCATGTGGCCGCGACCGTCGACTTCCTGGGAGGAGCTCAAGGTGCCGGCACGTGGGTCGCCGATACGGTCATTGGAGATGTTCTCACCGTTACGGTTGGTGAGCTGGATCTTGGCCTGGGTGTTATCCCAGCCCCACAGTTTTTGCAGGTCCAACGCCACGCCCAGGCCAAACTGGTCGGCGTAACGCGAGGTGTGGTTATTGTTGTAGCCACCATGCAGGTTGCTACCCACCTCACCGACGTAGTCCGCCTTGATGTCGATACCTTCCTCGATCAGCTTGGTTCGCTCTCCACCCCAGTCACCGGTCATCCATTTGGAGTTAGCGCTGAACGCATCGTCCGCCATTGCATTAGCGGCCAGAACCAGTGTTGCCGCCGCCGACAATTGGCAGAACAGGCGGGCATTGGTGTTTTGCTTTTTCATCCCTACATCCTCGTCTTTATTGTTATTAAGCTGTTTTTATCTAACGCGGTTACATCGACTGCGACGCGGGGCGAACCCCGCGTCACGAATTTCAGCGGCCCTTGAATTGCGCCACATTGTCGGTATGCACCTGGGCCTGCGGCTTAGCCACCACGCCCAGGCGTTCACCGGTCTGGGCGTCAAACAACAACACCTTGGCCGGATCGAATTGCAGGGTCAGGGTTTCGCCCACCTGGGGCGCCACGTCCGGCGCCAGTCGGCAGCAGACCTTGGTCTCGTTGAGGTTGACGAACACCAGGGTGTCCGGGCCGGTCGGTTCGGTGACCTGCACTTCGGCACGAATGCTCGGCAAGCCATTGGGCTCGCCCTGCATCAGGCTGATCTGCTCCGGGCGCATGCCGAGAATAATTTCGCGGTCTTCAAGACCGGCGTCGGTCACGTCCAGCGGCAACTCGCAACGAGCCTGGCCGCTGTCGAGCAAGGCCAGCAGGCGACCGTCCTTGCGTTGCAGACGCAGGGGGATGAAGTTCATCGGCGGCGAACCGATGAAGCTGGCGACGAACAGGTTCGCCGGATCGTTATAGATCTGCTTCGGCGTGCCGAACTGCTGGATGATGCCGTCCTTCATCACCGCCACCTTGTCGCCCAGGGTCATGGCTTCGATCTGGTCGTGGGTCACGTAGACCGTGGTGGTTTTCAGGCGCTGGTGCATCAGTTTCATTTCGGTGCGCATCTCGACCCGCAGCTTGGCGTCGAGGTTGGACAGCGGTTCGTCGAACAGGTAGATCTTCGGCCGCCGCGCCAGGGCACGGCCCATGGCCACGCGCTGCTGCTGGCCACCGGACAACTGGCCCGGCTTGCGGTTGAGCAAGTGTTCGATCTGCAGCAGCTTGGCGACCCGCGCGACTTCTTCGTCGATGGCCGCCTGGCTCATCTTGCGGATTTTCAGGCCGAACTCGATGTTCTCGCGCACACTCATGGTCGGGTACAGCGCATAGGACTGGAACACCATGGCGATGTCACGATCCTTCGGGCTCATACCGCTGACGTCCTGATCATCAATCATGATCGCGCCGCCGGTGATGTTCTCCAGGCCTGCGATGCAGTTCATCAGCGTCGACTTGCCACAGCCCGAAGGTCCCACCAGGATCAGGAACTCACCGTCCGAGATCGACAGTTCGATGTTCTTCAGGGTGTCCGGCAAACCGGCGCCGTAGGTCTTGTTTACATTGCGAAGTTCGAGCGTTGCCATGATTACCCCTTGACTGCGCCGGCCGTCAGCCCGCGCACGAAATACTTGCCTGCGACCACATAGACCAGCAGGGTCGGCAGCCCGGCGATCATCGCCGCTGCCATATCAACGTTGTATTCCTTGACCCCGGTACTGGTGTTGACCAGGTTGTTCAGCGCCACCGTGATCGGCTGCGAATCACCGCTGGAGAACACCACACCGAACAGGAAGTCGTTCCAGATCTGAGTGAACTGCCAGATCAGGCAGACCATGATGATCGGGGTCGACATCGGCAGAATGATCAGCCGGAAGATGGTGAAGAAACCCGCGCCATCCAGGCGCGCCGCCTTCACCAGCGCGTCGGGAATGCTCACGTAATAGTTACGGAAGAACAACGTGGTGAACGCCAGGCCGTAAACGATATGCACGAACACCAGGCCGGTGGTGGTGCTGGCCAGGCCCATCTTGCCGAGGGTGAACGAGGCCGGCAGCAGCACGGTCTGGAACGGCAGGAAGCAACCGAACAGCAACAGGCCGAAGAACAACTGCGAACCGCGAAAGCGCCACATCGACAGCACATAGCCGTTCAACGCACCGATGGCGGTGGAGATCAGCACCGCCGGAACGGTGATCTTGATCGAGTTCCAGAAGTAACCGTTGACCGTGGCCCAGGCCTTGACCCAGCCGATGTCGGTGATCACCGTCGGCCAGCTCAGCAGGTTGCCGGTGCTGATGTCTTCCGGCGACTTGAAGCTGGTCAACAGCATGACCACCAGCGGTACCAGATAGAGCAGCACGGCGAGGATCAGCACCGCGTAGATGGCGATGCGACTCAGGCTGATAGCCGGTTTGTGGACGAGACTAGTCATTACGCTTGGTCCTCAGCTCGGAGTACAGGTAAGGCACGATGATCGCGAGAATCGCACCGAGCATCAGGATCGCACTGGCCGAGCCCATGCCCATCTGGCCGCGACTGAAGGTAAAGGAGTACATGAACATGGCGGGCAGGTCGGACGAGTAGCCCGGGCCGCCGGCGGTCATCGCCGCCACCAGGTCGAAGCTCTTGATCGCGATGTGCGCCAGGATCATCACCGCACTGAAGAACACCGGACGCAGGCTTGGCAGCACCACTTTCCAATAGATCTTGGGCAGGCTCGCGCCATCGATCTGGGCCGCACGAATGATCGATTGATCGACACCGCGCAAGCCGGCCAGGAACATCGCCATGATGAACCCCGAGGCCTGCCATACCGCCGCGATCACCAGGCAATAGACCACACGATCAGGGTCGATCAGCCAGTCCAGGCGGAAGCCTTCCCACCCCCAGTCACGCAGCAGTTTGTCGAGGCCCATGCCCGGGTTGAGCAGCCATTTCCAGGCGGTACCGGTGACGATCATCGAGAGCGCCATCGGGTACAGGTAAATCGTGCGGATAAAACCTTCGCGACGGATGCGCTGGTCGAGGAACACCGCCAACAGCACGCCGATCACCAGGGTGACGCCGATGAACAAGCCACCGAACAGCGCCAGGTTCTTGCTCGCCACCCACCAGCGGTCGTTGTCGAACAACCGTGCGTATTGCGCCAGGCCTACCCATTTGTAGGACGGCAGGAAAGTCGAGTTGGTGAACGACAGCACGAACGTCCACAGGATATAGCCATAGAAGCCCACCAGGACGATGAACATGCTGGGCGCCAGCACCAGTTTGGGTAGCCAGCGCTGCAATGCATCGAACGGCGAGGCTTTGCTGAACACAGCAACAGAACTCATGGGAAAATCCACTACAGGGAAAAGGGACTACATGCAGATCCTCTGTAGGAGCCGGCTTGCCGGCGATTGCGGTTTATCAGTTGGCGAATCCGGTGACCGATATTCCGCTATCGCTGGCAAGCCAGCGCCTACAGGGAGCCTGCGTTGCTAATGATTACTTGGCGGACTTGACCGCCGCGCCGAGTTTCTTCGCCGCATCGGCAGGATCGGCTTTCGGGTCGTTGATGTAGTTGGTCACTACGTCAAAGAACGCACCCTGTACCGCCAGCGTGGTCGCCATGTTGTGCGCCATGCTCGGTTGCAGGCCGCCAGTCTTGGCATCGTCCAGGAAGTCCTTGGCCGACTTCTGGGCGCACTCGTCGAAGCCGAGCTTGTCCATTTCGTGGAGCATGTCGTTACGAACCGGGATCGAGCCTTTGTTGATGCTGAAGACTTTCTGGAAGTTCTCACCCAGGACGACCTTGGCAATATCCTGCTGACCTGCCGCGGTGCCCTTGTCTTTCTGCTTGAACACCGCCAGGGAGTCGATGTTGTAGGTGAAGGCTTTATCGGTACCCGGGAAGGCTACGCATTCGTAGTCCTTGCCAGCGACTTTCTTGGCCGCCGTCCACTCGCTCTTGGCCCAGTCACCCATGATCTGCATGCCGGCCTTGCCGTTGATGACCTTGGCCGCTTCCAGGTTCCAGTCCTGGCCTTTGCCGTCCTGGTCCATGTAGGTCGCGACTTTCTTCAGTTCGGTCAGCGCCTTGACCATTTCAGGACCGGTCAGGGTAGCGTTGTCCAGGTCGACCAGGGCTTTCTTGTAGCCATCAACGCCCATCACCGACAACACGACAGCTTCGAAAACGGTGCTGTCCTGCCAAGGCTGACCGCCGTGGGCAAGCGCAATGAAACCCGCCGCCTTGAGCTTGTCGCCGGCAGCGTAGAATTCCTGGAGGGTGGTCGGTGCTTTTTCGATACCGGCTTTCTTGAAGACTGCAGGGTTGATCCACAGCCAGTTGACGCGGTGAATGTTCACCGGCACGGCCACGTAATCACCGTTGTACTTCACGGTATCGGAGACTTTCTTGTCGAGCAGGCCGTCCCACTTCTCGTCTTTGGCAACACCCTTCAGAACGTCAGTGTCGAGCAGCCCGGTGGATGCCCATTCCTGGATATCCGGGCCTTTGATCTGCGCAACACCCGGTGGGTTGCCGGCTACGGCACGGCTTTTCAGCACGGTCATGGCAGTGGCACCGCCGCCGCCCGCTACCGCACCGTCTTTCCAGGTGAAGCCGTCTTTTTCAACTTGAGCCTTGAGGACATCGACCGCGGCTTTTTCACCACCGGAAGTCCACCAATGGACAACTTCCACGGACCCTTTCGAGTCGGCGGCAAGAGCGCTTAGGGGAAACAACGAGGCGAGAGAAACGACAGCGGCGAGGCGGGAAATCGAATTCATCTGTAGTACCTTTCTTGTTGTTATGCATGCAAGTCTGGTGCTTGCGCTGCATGGGATTCTAGTCAAGGCAAGGCCCCTCGCAGGTAACGAAGGGACGTGCAAATGTCACCGCATGGTTACATGGTTTGCGTTGCCGTTATTAGCCGAAGATTGCCGGGCCAGAGCACTCGCGAGGCTCGGAGCGAGTGGCAGGTCGGGCAGCAGTACCGCTTGAAAGGCATGATAGAGGTCGGGTTTGCCGCCCCAGATCTTGGCATCGGGCCGATTGTGCTCGTCCAGTTCGTGATGCCAACTGCCCAACACCGGGTCGATGAAGTGCACATCGATGAAATCCCAGAAGCGTCGATACCAGGTTTCGTACTGCGCCTCGCCGGTGCGCCGGAGCAAGGCGGCGGCCGTGGCGCTGGCTTCGGCATGGGTCCAGTGCAGGCGCTGACGGACCACCGGGCGATTGGCCCAGTCCAGCGTGTAGACGATGCCCGGCGTGCCATCGGCCTGCCAGCCATGGCGGCAGGCGCTGTCGAACAGCCCGCGGGCATCGTCCAGCAACCAGCCGGGGGTGAACAGGCCGGCCGCACGGCGTGCGGCCTCCAGGTGCAAGACCAGCCGCGCCCACTCGAAACCGTGGCCGGGCGTGGTGCCATAGGGGCGAAAGCCGTCCGCCGGGTTGTCGTGGTTGTACTCGCGCAGGGGTTGCCACTGGCGATCGAAGTGCTCGATGACCATGAAATCGTTGGCGGCGGCGTGATGATGGATTACCCGCTCGACGATGCGTAGCGCGCGATCCAGCCAGCGACTGTCGCCGGTGACATCGGCCAGGGCGAGAAAGGCCTCGGTGCCGTGCATATTGCTGTTGGCGCCGCGATAGGCTTCTTCCTGCTGCCAGTCGCGGGCGAAGGATTCACGCAGGGCGCCCTCCTCCTCGCTCCAGAAATGCGTTTCCAGCACGCCGATCGCTTCGGCCAGCAGGCTCGGGGCATCGGCGCTGCCGGCGACCACCGCGGAACTCGCGGCCAGGGCGACAAAGGCATGCAGGTAGGCGGCCTTGCCGCTGTTGCCATCGCGGTGATCGGGCCGCGCATACCAGCCGCCGTGGGTGGCATCGCGCAACGGGCCCCAGAGAGCGGCGACACCGTGCTCGACCAGGGCCAGACAACCGGGAATCCCCTGGATATGGGCCATGGCGAAACTGTGGGTCATGCGCGCGGTGTTCATGGTTTCGGCCATGGCCCTGTCCGCCAGTTGCCCGCGCTCGTCGAGGTTGCCGAAGCCTTCGGCCAGGCGCGAGGCCTTGGCAAACGCCAGCAGCCGCCGGCCTTCGGCCAGCAGCCAAGCGTGATGGGCCGGGGCGTTGAGCCAGCTGCTGAAGGGCAGTTCAAGGGTGTCCATCCGAGTACCTTTCTTGTTGTTAGGATCAAAAGACAGGGCGCATTCCCCAGGCCGTCAGATAAGGAAATGTGACTTTGAAAACACCGCACACCCCTGTAGGAGCTGGCTTGCCAGCGATGGCGATGTCACGTTCACCGCCGCCATCGCTGGCAAGCCAGCGCCTACAGGAGACCGTGTTCAACCTTGACTGATCAGCAATGGAACCAATGCCTGTCATCGGGCGATTCTAGCCAGCCATCTCGCGCCACCAGGTCACGAAGCCCCGCGCAAATGTCACCACTCAGTGACAAACATCAAAGGAAGCACCCTTCGGCCCAAGGCTCCGCAAGGTAGGAAAATTGCTGAATAAGTCGTTTCCCTTTCCAATGTAGGAGCAATCCCTAACGTCTTTTCCCACATTGAAGCACTCCTTTACTTCGGCGAATCTGCTGCACTTCTTCATTTCAGGTGCGCCGGTCGAGCGCCCACAAGGAGGTGTGATCCATGGTTGCCCCCCACCTGCGCAACCCCCGCCAATGCTGCATTTTCCCGGTCTACAACGCACAAGGGCTGTGTGCCTGGCGGGTCGAGGTCGTGCGCGGCGGCGTCCGCCTGGACGGGGTCTTCAGCTTTGCCGAATGCGGCGGCGAGGAACCGGCCCGGAGCATGGCCGAGTCCTACCGCAACGCCCTGGTGCTGAAAATGCAGCCTTCGCTGAGCTATGCCGAACGCCAGCGCCTGATGCCCCACAACACCAGCGGGCATCCCGGGGTGATTCGGGTCGAGACCAACAACACCGGCTATTGGCGCGCCAGCACGCGGATTCATGGCTACTGCCTGAGCCGCAGTTTCAGTGTCCGCCGCCACGGCGAAGAACAGGCCAAGCGCCTGGCGCTGCGTGAGCGCGAACGCCAGCTGGCCTTGTGCGGCGAGCCCTATGAACAGGCGATGGAAGCCTTGCAGCGCTACTTCAGCCAGAGCAACAGCCGCGTGCGCGAGCACCGCATCCGTGCCGCCATGGCGCGACCGCGGGAGGTCTCGGTCTCAGCCGATATTCTCACGCCGGACCCGCTCGAGCCGGCGCTGAACATCAGTGCGGAACAAGCGTTCCTGTCGATCAGTCGGCATTTCGCGGCAAGTACAAAGTAACCCGCAGCCCACCGTCGCGCAGGTTCTGCAGGCTCACCTCACCGCCATGGCTGTGGGCGATATTGCGCGCGATGCCCAGCCCCAGGCCGTAGCCCTGCTGCTGACCGGACAAGCGAAAGTGCGGTTCGAAGACCTGCTCCAGGCGCTGCTCGGGTACCCCTGGTCCCTCATCATCGACGTGCAGGACAAAGGCCACGTCGTCGTCTTCGATGTGCAGATGGGCCTTGTCACCATACTTGAGGGCGTTGTCGATCAGATTGCCCATGCAGCGTCGCAGCGCCAGCGGCTTGCCGGGAAAGGCCGCGTGGGCGCGCCCGTCCAGCGAGACCCGACCGTTGCCGTTGGGCGGCAGGTAGGGTTCGATCAGACAATCGAGGGCGTGGTTGAGGTCCACCGGTTCGATGTTCTCGTGGATATCGGTGTCCTTCACGCATTGCAGCGCGCCCTTGACCAGCATCTCCAGCTCGTCGAGGTCGCGGCCAAACTTGTGCTGCAGCTTCTCGTCCTCCAGCAGCTCGACCCGCAGGCGCAGGCGGGTGATGGGGGTGCGCAGGTCGTGGGAAATGGCGCTGAACAACTGGCTGCGTTCGGTCAGGTAACGACTGATGCGCTCACGCATGGCGTTGAATGCGCGCCCCACCTCCACCACTTCGCTACCGCCACCCTCGGCCACCGGCCGTACCTGCGCATCGCCCAGGGACATGTCCCGCGCCGCCCGTGCCAGGCGCTTGAGGGGACGGCTCTGCCAGTGCACCAGCAGGCCGATGAACAACAGCAGAAAGCTACTGGTGAGGACGATAAACCACACCTGCTGGGACGGCAGGCCTTCCTCCTCCAGGCTGGTGTAGGGTTCCGGCAACAGGGAGGCGATATACAGCCATTCGCCGGGGGACATCTGGATCTGCGTCACCAGCACCGGCGGATTGACCGGTTCCAGGGTCAATGCATAGTGGGCCCAGGAACGCGGCAGCTCGTCGAGTTTCAGGCCGCCGTTGAAGATCCGCAGGTCGTCCGGGCTGACGAATTGCACCGAGATATCCACCTCGTTGCCCAACGCCTGGCGCAACACCTCGTGCACGGCGTCGAGCACCGCGGTCTTGCGTGGCGTGGCCGGCAGCAGGCGCATGTCCAGGGGTTTGTCATTGAGGGTGACGACAAAACGCGTGCCGCCCATGCTGCGCAACTGATCGAGCACCAGCGGACGATAGGCCAGCGGCAGCGAGCGCAGGTAGCTGACACTGGCGGTCATCGAATGAGCCAGGCTGCGGGCACTGGTGACCAGGCCTTCGAGCTGCGTGGCCCGCAACTGCGAGAGCCAGATCACGCTGGACAGCGTCTGGGCGATCAACACCGCCAGCAGGGTCAGCAGCAACATGCGCCCCAGCAGCGAGCGCGGAACCGGCAGGCGCCGGCGCAGTTCAGAGGGCATTGGCTGCGGTGACGTTGGCCGCCAGCTGATAGCCGCTGCCGCGCACGGTGCGAATCAGTCGCGGCGGCTTGTCGGTGTCGCGCAGGCGTTGGCGCAGGCGGCTGACCGCCATGTCGACGATCCGGTCCAGGGGCATCAGATCACGCCCGCGGGTGGCATTGCCGATGGTGTCGCGGTCGAGGATTTCCTGGGGGTGATCAAGAAACAGCTTGAGCAAGGCGAAGTCGGCGCCGGAGAGAATCACTTCTTCACCGTCGGTGTGGAACAGCCGGTGGCTGACCGTGTCCAGGCGCCAGTCGTCAAAAGCCAGCACCTCGCTGCCATTGCGCTCCTGGCCGAACTGGGCACGGCGCAACAGGGCCTTGATCCGTGCCTGCAGTTCCCGTGGGCTGAACGGTTTGCCCAGGTAATCGTCGGCGCCCAGTTCCAGACCGATGACCCGGTCGGCCTCGTCGGAGCTGGCCGTCAGCATGATGATCGGCACCTGCGCCTGTCGCGGATGCTGGCGTACCCAGCGGCAGAGGCTGAAGCCGTCTTCGTCGGGGAGCATGACGTCGAGGATCACCAGATCGCTGTGGGCATCGTTGAGGGCTTGGCGAAAGCCGGCGCCATCGCCGACGGTACGCACCTGGAAACCGGCACGGCTGAGGTAGGTGTCCAGCAACTCACGGATTTCCTGATCGTCGTCGACCAGGAGAATGGACTTACTGAATACGCTCACGGAAATCGTCCTTGTTGTTGTGATGAGGACTGAAATGCGGATTATGCCTTAATCGATTAAGCCGTGAAGCAGTGTTGCCTGGGGGAATGGAATGCCTTTGCGGGCAAGCCCCAAATACCCGTCAATCAAGAAAATCTGAAGCCGAGCACGATCTTGTGGCGAGCGGGCTTGCCCGCTCGCCACAATTGAGATCGCGTCTACCTGAAGCCTTATTAACTCGCCGACACCAGGGTGTGCTCAAAAGCCTGCTGCAACGCCACCCCCGCGCCAATCAGCCCGGAATACGGGGCCGTCACCAGCCACACCGGGATGCCCTTGAAGTAGTCGCTCATGCAGCCTTTGTCAGCAAAGCTCCTGGCAAAGCCGCTGTTGATGAAAAAATCGGCAAACCGCGGGATCACCCCGCCGACGATATACACCCCGCCGCGCCCGCCCGTGGTCAGCACGTTGTTGCCCGCCACCCGGCCCAGCCAGCAACTGAACTGCTCCAGCACTTCCCGGGCAATCGGATCGCCCGCCAGACCGGCCGCGGTAATCGACTCCGGGGTTTCCAGCACCGGCACGTGCCCGTCCACCGCGCAGATCGCCCGGTATACCCGTGGCAAGCCGCCACCGCTCAACGCCGACTCGGCGCTGACATGGCCGATTTCACTGTGAATATGCTGCCAGAGCTGGGTTTCACGTGGGCTGCTCAAGGGCAGGTCGACATGCCCACCTTCCCCCGGCAAGGCCATGAAGTGCTGCTCGCCCAGGTGTAACAAAGTACCCACGCCGAGGCCGGTGCCGGGACCGATCACCACCGCCGGACGCAACGGCTCCGGCGTGCCTTCGCAGACCACCCGGTAGTCACCCGGCTCCAGCCGGGTCATGCCCAGGGCCATGGCGGAAAAGTCGTTGACCAGCAACAGCTCGTCGACCTGCAAGGTTTCGCAGAACGCCCGGCGGCTCAGCCGCCAGTGGTTATTGGTGAACCGAAACTCGTCGCCGCCCACGGGGCCCGCCACCGACAGGCACACGGCGCCGACCGCCCCCAGCGCCAGGCCCAGGCCGTCGAGGTAGACCTTGATGGCCGCCTCGGGGCTGGCATGATCGACAGTTGCCAGGATCTTCACCGAATCCAGGGCATTGTCCTTCCACAACGCGAAACGCGCATTGGTGCCGCCAATGTCGCCTACCAACGCCAACTTCATTCAAGGTGCTCCAGGGCCGAAGTGAACGCGCTGGCGCCCTGCTCCGCCGAGCTGAAGGCCATGCGCATGAAGCCGAAGAGTTCGCGGCCACAGCCGATATTATTACCCAGCAGGCCGACCACGGGCTCGCGCGCGGCGAATTCGGCGTCGTCCACCAGCACCCGCAAGGTGCCCTTGACCCCGTCCACGCGGATCACATCGCCATCACGGACCCGCGCCAGCGCGCCGCCGACATGGGCTTCGGGGCAGACATGGATGGCCGCCGGAATCTTGCCCGAGGCCCCGGACATGCGACCGTCGGTGACCAGCGCGACCTTGAAGCCACGGTCCTGCAACACGCCGAGGAACGGGGTCATCTTGTGCAATTCCGGCATGCCGTTGGAGCGCGGCCCCTGGAAGCGCATCACCGCGACAAAGTCCTTCTCCAGCAAGCCGGCCTTGAATGCATCGGCCAGGTCCTGTTGGTCCTGGAACACCACCGCCGGGGCTTCGACGATCTGGTGCTCCAGGGCCACGGCGGAAACTTTCATCACGCCGCGGCCAAGGTTGCCTTCCATCACCCGCAGGCCGCCTTCCGGAGAGAAGGCCCGGGCCACGGGGCGCAGGATATGTTCATCGAGGCTTTCGATCGGGCCGTCGCGCCAGACCAGTTCGCCGTCCAGCAAGAACGGCTCCTGGGTGTAGCGGCTCAGGCCGTGGCCGGCGACGGTATTCACATCTTCGTGCAACAGGCCGGCTTCCAGCAGTTCACGAATCAGGAAGGCCATGCCACCCGCCGCCTGGAAGTGGTTGATATCGGCCTTGCCGTTCGGATAGACATGGGAGAGGGTCGGCACCACCTCGGAGAGGTCGGCCATGTCCTGCCAGGTCAGTTGGATACCGGCCGCCTGGGCAATCGCCGGCATATGCAGAGTGTGGTTGGTGGAACCGCCGGTGGCGTGCAGGGCAACGATGGAGTTGACCAGCGAACGCTCGTCTACAATCTCCCCCAGGGGCATGAAGCTGCCGCTCTGCTTGGTCAGGCGGGTGATCTGGTGCGCCGCTTCGCGGGTCAGGGCATCGCGCAGCGGGGTATTCGGATTGACGAAGGACGAACCCGGCAAGTGCAG
Source organism: Pseudomonas sp. GW821-FHT03C07 (assembly GCF_059420925.1). Taxonomy (NCBI): domain Bacteria; kingdom Pseudomonadati; phylum Pseudomonadota; class Gammaproteobacteria; order Pseudomonadales; family Pseudomonadaceae; genus Pseudomonas; species Pseudomonas sp. GW821-FHT03C07. The sequence continues at coordinate 517,010 of NZ_JBWKUQ010000002.1, read as the reverse complement.
GCCCATGACTTCCATCAGCAACTGGTTGGTGTTGGCGGTGCCGTAGAAGGTGCAGGTGCCGGGGCTGTGGTAGGACTTCATCTCCGACTCCAGCAGCTCCTCGCGGCTGGCCTTGCCTTCGGCATAGCGCTGGCGCACATCGGCTTTTTCCTTGTTGGAAATCCCCGAGACCATCGGCCCGCCGGGCACAAAGATGGTCGGCAGGTGACCGAAGCGCAAGGCGCCCATCAACAGGCCGGGCACGATCTTGTCGCAGATGCCAAGCATCATCGCCGCGTCGAACATGTTGTGCGACAGGGCCACGGCGGTGGACATCGCGATCACTTCGCGGCTGGCGATGCCCAGCTCCATGCCCGGCTCACCTTGGGTCACGCCATCGCACATGGCCGGCACACCGCCAGCGAACTGGCCGACCGAGCCGATCTCGCGCAGGGCGTGCTTGATCTGTTCCGGATAGGTTTCGTAAGGCTGGTGCGCGGAGAGCATGTCGTTATAGGACGAAACGATCGCCACGTTGGCGGCGTTCATCAGGCGCAGGTTCTGCTTGTCGTCGCTGCCGCAGCCGGCCACGCCATGGGCAAAGTTCGCGCATTGCAGCTTGCCGCGCATCGGGCCATCACTGGCGGCACCGCGAATCAGTGCCAGATACGCCTGGCGAGTGGCGTGGCTGCGGGCGACAAGCCGTTCGGTGACCTCAAGAACGCGGGGATGCATGTGTAGAACTCCAGGCTAACGGATAGGGCGACCTGTGGTTCCAAGCTGATCGAAAGCCTCGTACGACGGGGCTTTTCAATCATCTGGACCTGTTGATTCAGGTCACTCGTTGTAGATAAAACAAAATATTGCCACTAAAAAGGCTTGTTTTCTATTTTTATGCGAATAATCTTGTAATTCCAACAACAAAACTATGACAGGCGCTTCCCTAAATGACTCTACGAATCGCAATCAACGGTTTTGGCCGCATCGGCCGCAACGTACTGCGTGCACTCTATACCCAAGGTTACCGTCAAGACCTGCAGGTCGTCGCCATCAACGACCTGGGCGACAGCGCCATCAATGCTCACCTGCTCAAGTACGACACGGTTCACGGCACTTTTGATGCCAGCGTAGAACATGACAATGAAAGCCTGATCGTCAACGGCGATCGCATTTCCGTCAGCGCGATCCGCAATCCGGCCGAACTGCCCTGGGCCGCCGAGAAGATCGACGTGGTTTTTGAATGCACCGGTCTGTTCACCGACCGTGCCAAGGCTGCCGCGCACCTGACTGCCGGCGCCCGCAAAGTGATTATTTCCGCGCCGGCCAAAGGCGCCGATGCCACCGTGGTGTACGGGGTCAACCATGACATCCTGCGCCAATCGCACCAGATCATTTCCAACGCATCGTGCACCACCAACTGCCTGGCCCCGGTGGCCCAGGTGCTGCACCGCGAGCTGGGTATCGAAAGTGGCCTGATGACCACCATCCATGCCTACACCAATGACCAGAACCTGACCGACGTCTACCACACCGACCCGTACCGCGCGCGTTCGGCGACCCAGAACATGATCCCGAGCAAAACCGGCGCCGCCGAAGCCGTGGGCCTGGTGCTTCCGGAACTGGCGGGCAAGCTGACCGGCATGTCCGTGCGCGTGCCGGTGATCAACGTGTCCCTGGTCGACCTGACCGTGCAACTCAAGCGCGAGGCCACGGCTGAAGAAGTCAACGCCCTGCTCAAGGAAGCCAGCCGGCATTCGAAGATCCTGGGTTACAACACCCTGCCGCTGGTTTCCAGCGACTTCAACCACAACCCGCTGTCGTCGATCTTCGACGCCAACCACACCAAGGTCAGCGGCAAGCTGCTCAAGGTCCTGGCCTGGTACGACAACGAGTGGGGCTTCTCCAACCGCATGCTGGATAACTGCCTGGCGCTGTGCAACGCCGAGTAAAAAACCAACACGGAACAAGGAACAGGCGTGGAACAGGAACCGATGATAGGGATCAGTTTTACCCAGACCACCATGGCGGCGCGCAAGCGCATCGCCCTGGTGGCTCATGACCACTGCAAAGTGTTTCTGCTGGACTGGGCCGAGCGCCAGAAAGACCGTCTGGCCCAGCATGAGCTGGTGGCCACGGGCACTACGGGGTTGTTGCTGAACAAGCGCCTGGGCCTGCCGGTGGAAAGCATGATCAGCGGCCCGTTGGGCGGTGACCAGCAATTGGGCGCCCGTATTGCCGAGCAGCGGGTCGACATGCTGATTTTTTTCTGGGACCCGTTCGAACCCCAGCCCCACGACCCGGATATCAAGGCATTGCTGCGGGTCGCTGCGGTGTGGAACATTCCCGTGGCCTGCAACGAGTGCACCGCCGACTACCTGCTCGGCAGTCCGTTGATGGAGCAGGCGCATAAGTATCGGGTACCGGATTATGAGGCGTATCTGGCGGCACGGCGTTAACGCCAGTCAGCAGGCTGGACACTCTCCGTTGTGGAACCTCGCCAGGAGACCCATCGCTGCGTAGGCGTCCGTGAAGATCGCCAAATGCTTCACGGGCAAGCCCTGCTCCTACAGTGCGTCGTCTGTGCCACAATTTTGTACACAACACAAAACTGTAGGAGCCAGCTTGCTGGCGATAGCGGCGGTGAATCATCCATCGTCATGACTGAAGGTGACACTCACTGCCACCTATCAGCTTCAGTCGAATGAATGACTGCCCAGGGTCAGATATTCCCCCCTTCGACCACAGCAATTGGTGGCACTCTGCCTTGCTTCGCCTCCGAGTATCCGAGAGAATCCCGCTGCTTTAGCGGTTTGACGCTATGGCACGGGAGCGTTAATGGAAGTCACTTACTGGGTAGGGAGAAGGACGTGAAAAAGCTATTCAAATGGGTCGGTATCGTTTTTGGCTGCCTGATAGCCATCTCAATCATCTCGAATGCCATGAAGTCTCCAGAGCAAAAACAGGCGGATGCCGCCGCTCTGGAACAAAAACATGCGCAACAAGCCGCCGCCGATCAAGCTCAGGCACAGGCAGCACAAGACAAGGCGAAGCAGGATGTGGCGGCCATGCCCGCGGTCACGGCCAAGGCTATTGCAGTAGCTTATAACGAGAACACTGTGGCTGCCGATCAACAGTTCAAAGGCAAAAAGTTCAAAGTCTCGGGCACTGTCGCCGATATCAGCACCAACTTCATGGGTGCGCCTTACCTGACACTGGTCGGTGGTGTGAACCAGTTCATGGAACCGCAATTCGCTTTCGAAAAAGAAGACGCCCCTAAACTGGCTCCGCTGAAAAAAGGCGCCAAAGTCACCCTGCTGTGCGTGGGCAAGGGGGACGTCGCCAAGATTCCGATGTCGGACGCCTGCATACTGCTCTGATTCACAGATTTGACCCCATCAGCCACCCGGACAGGGTTCAAATGCTGCAAGCATTGATTTCGCTGGGGGAAATACGAAAGTGTTGAAAGCCCGCCTTTGGCGGGCTTTTTTCGTTTTGGTCTATCGCTGGTCCAACGAAGGCGAAACCGGAGCAGGTGAACGCGAGGGTATCGAGCAAACGGGTCGTATTTGCCGGTGCCGGCTCAGACTCATTTGAAGGCTCATCAGAGACTTTACGGAGGTACATATCTCTGTCCGCCATGCTGGAAGCGTTGCGAATGCTCGGTGGATCGGGAGTGATTTTCTTGGTTATGGTGAAACTCCTTTGCTAGGTAAGGAGCTCGTCATCCACGCTGCAAAACGAAAGGTGGCGAGCCGTACACAGGTTTGCAGACCGGAGCAAAGGAACCGGCAGGCCGAAGCCTCCTGCACACAGCCCGCCATGAAGCGAGCACAAATGCCGCTTTCGCGGCGCTGTGCGCCTTTGCTATTCCGGGCTGCAAAACCCGTATCGCTGAATTGGCAGCGACAGCCAGACTCTAGCGTTCACCTTTTGCGCACGCAATATTCTCCCACGGCTGAAACATGTAGGAAACATGAGATTTTTTTGCAAGCCATTTCATCTACTGGCGAGATATTGATGAGTTGAGTATAGAAAGAAGAAACAGCCTACACACTCATCTAAAGATAATGACTTAAAATTCGCTAAAATCTTTGCCCCAGCCAAATACCGCAGTACTAGGCTGAATATTGAATAAGCGCATCGAAATACAAAAACTTTATTGCTTAAAACTTCAAACAGGTTGAACACCTATTCGCTTGTGCATAATCAGGAGCACAATGCAAAGGATGCTCTCCCTTGTCACAGACCTCACCACCCAAGCCCCTTCACGACTACTGCAACTTGCACGAAGATGACGTCATACCGCATCCCGTGACGGGCCTTCCAAGCTACGGCTTTATTCCAGGCTATAGCAGTCGAAACCTCACGTTACCGGCGGGCGAAATTTATCTCAGAGTGGGAAAGCATGTCGGCGTAAACAAAGGCTTCGGGGCCAATCACATCTGGCAAGGCCACGGGCACGAGCTTCCCAAGTGGGGATGCAAGAGCATTCACGATGTTGCAATATATGTGGCGAGTATCTGCTCACCGGGCGCGCAAATTCTGTGTGAGTTTTATCTCACAGCAGACGGTTATCGTCTGACCATTCTGAAAGGTGCAAAAGGATGTGTGATTCTTTCGCCACAGTTAGACACAGAGGGAAACAACTTCTACTCGGTGGTGACCGCCTACAAACTACACCGTAGTCCTCACGCAACGAAAGTCGGTACTCTGAAAACAAAAAAAGCGCTCTGAAATGAGCGCCTTTTCAAGAAAGTAATGAGGGCTGGTAGTCGCAGCGCTTCGCTTAGCACGTCCCCGTGTCACCACGAGAAAGGGGTCGGAAGCCAACCACTGTTGCCGGTTGCCGCTACCACAAGGCCGGCGAGCCTTGCACATCCACAGTATTGAGCCGATGTCGCCGTGATGCTCAATACCCCTGCTCTTTAAGGAGCCCTCGCGAAACATTATCAGCGACGTATCCAAAAAGAGCAACGGCCCTGATTGTTTCGGCTCGATGCCAACGACCGGCTAATCGTGTATCGTCCATCCGGACGCCATCGCTAGCAAGTCGGCTCCTACAGTAGGTCGGCGTCAGCCCTGACTCATCGAATACCTCCGGCTTCGTAGGAGAAAGGAACACATTAGGACTTGACCAATAAGGCAGATGATAAGCATTATCATTAACTTGTCATCGGTCCGGTGCTTCCGTGAGTCAGTCCCACTTCAATACTGTCTTCCTCGCCCAGCGTGTCACGCTGCTGCGGACCTTGCAGCGCATGGTCAACAATCCCAGCACCGCCGAGGACCTGCTGCAGGAAACCTACCTGCGGGTCACCCGTGCCCTGAGCGAACGTTCGGTGGATCACCTCGAACCCTTCGTCTTCCAGACCGCCCGAAACCTGGCGCTGGACCACCTGCGGACGCTGCGTATCCAGTCGCGTACGCTGATGGACGACGTGCCGCTGGATGTCATGCAAAATATTGCCGCGCCCCTGAGCACCGCGGAAGACGCCACCCATGCCGAACAAATGCTCAAGCGCCTGAGTGTCAGCCTCAGCCAGTTGAGTGCCCGTCAGCAGCAGATTTTCATCCTCAACCGCCTCCACGGCCGCAGCTATCAGGCGATCGCCGACCAGCTCGACGTGTCCCTGAGCACCGTGCAAAAAGAGCTCAAGCTGATCATGGCGATCTGTGTCGGAGTAGCCGAACGCCTGGATCGCCCTTAAGCTCTGGCGCCTGAGAGCGTGGACAGTCCGCTCAAAAGCCCTACAGCGCGATCGCGCCAAATCACAAGATCGTTGAACCAGACCGTGGCAAAGATTGCCGAGGAACACCCGTGACAGACAGTCAAGACCTGCGCCGCCCCGCCTCCGGGCAGGTGCCGCATGACCCCGCCATGGATCAGGCACTGGACTGGCTGATCCTGATGGAGTGCCCGAGTGCCGAGCAGCAGGCCGCCTTCGACACTTGGCTCGCCGCCGACCCGCGCCATGCCCAGGCCTATGCACGCGCCAGCGGCGCCTGGAATGCGCAGCCGGTGTTCGCCGTCGCCCAGGTCCTGCAACAGCAACGGCGCCCTTCCCTGCTGCGGCGCCTGCGCCCACACTGGAAACCCCTGGCCAGCGCCGCCGCGCTGCTGATCGCCCTCGGCAGCTATAGCGACCTGCCCTTGCGCCTGCAAGCCGATCACCTCACCGTGGCCGGCGAGCGCCAGCACCTGCAACTCGAGGACGGCTCGAAAGTCCTGCTCAATACCAATTCGGCGTTCTCCAGCAACTTCAGCGGACACCAACACAAGGCCCGACTGTACAAAGGCGAGGCGTTTTTCGAGGTCGCCGCCGAACGCGAACAGCCGCTGGAAATCGATGCCGGGCCAGTCCGCGCCAGCGTCAGCGATACCAGCTTCGCCGTGCGCTACCTCGATGGCGAAGCACAAGTGCAGGTCCAGCGCGGCGCGGTCGACCTGCGCACCCTCGACGACAGCGCCCGCCTGCGCCTGTCCGCCGGCAACAGCGTGCGGGTCGGGCCCCATGGTTTCGGGCGTCCGGAAAAACTCGATGCGCAGAAGGACCTGGCCTGGGTCCAGGGCCGGTTGGTGTTCGAAAACTGCCCGATGGGCCAGGTACTGGCCGAACTGCGGCGCTACTACCCCGGCTGGATCGTCAACAACAACGAGCACCTGGCCCAGCTCGCCGTCACCGGCAACTACCGCCTGGACAAGCCTCTGGACGTGGTCCGCGCCCTGGCCCAGATCACTTCCGCCAAGGTTTCGGAGTACCCGGCGCTGGTGATTCTCAACTGAGAATAATTATTTTTACGCGATAGCCTTCGGTGATTCGTCTCGTTATAGCCAATGCAAGTGATTCTTATTTTGAATTGCGTAGCAACTATAACGATTCGTCCACCCGGGAGCGCTATCGATGCCCATTCGTTTCACCTCCAAGCCCCGCACCGGCGGCCTGCAACTACGCACCTTGTCCTGGCTGACCGCGGCCATCCTGCTGGCCGGCGCACAAGCCACGCCAGTGCTGGCCGCCGGTAGCGCCGAACAGCCGGCCCGGAGCCTGGGCAACTACAGTTTCTCGATCGCGCAACAACCCCTGGTCTCGGCACTCAACGCCTTTACCTCAATCACCGGCTGGCAAGTCGGTTTGCCCGCCGAACTCGGCCAGGGCGTGGCCTCGCCGGGCGTGCGCGGTGCCCTGCCGCCAGAAAAGGCCCTTGAGCGCCTGCTCCTCGGCACCAACCTGAGCTACCGCAAAGTCGGCGATAACAGCATCGTCCTGGAAAAGCACGCCAGCGGTAGCACCCTGCACCTGGAGCAGGTGACCATCAGTGCCACCCGCCAGGAGCAGGACATCAACTCGGTGCCCAACACCGTAACGGTGAAGGACCGCCAGCAACTCGACCGCCAGAACGTCAATACCATCAAGCAACTGGTACGTGACGAACCCGGCGTCTCGGTCGGCGGTACCGGCCAGCGCGGTGGTGGTATCAGCAACTACAACATTCGCGGTATCGACGGCGACCGGATCCTGACCCAGGTCGACGGCGTCGAGATTCCCGACAGTTTCTTCAACGGACCCTACGCCAACACCCAGCGCAATTACGTCGACCCGGAAATCATCAAGCGCGTGGAGATCCTCCGCGGCCCGGCCTCGGTGCTCTACGGCAGCAACGCCATCGGCGGCGCCGTGAGCTACTACACCCTCGACCCGGACGACATCATCAAGCCGGGCCAGGACGTCGGCGCCCGCCTGAAAAGCGGCTACAGCTCGGCCGATAACAGCTGGTTGACCTCCGGCACCGTCGCCGGACGCAGCGGTGATTTCGACGGTTTGCTGCACCTGAGCCAGCGCAACGGGCGTGAGACCGAGTCCTATGGCGATACCGGCGGCAACGGCCTGAACCGCACCGCGGCGAACCCGGAGAAAGCTCGTGCCACCAACGTGCTGGCCAAACTGGGCTGGAACTACAACGACGATTCGCGCCTGGGCCTGACCTACGAGCGCTACAAAGACGATGTCGATACCAACCAGCGCAGCGCCGTCGGCGGCCCGTTCAACGTCGGCCAGCCGTTGGGCATGTACCGTTCGCGCACCGGCAACGACACCATCAGTCGCGAACGTTTCGGCATCGAGAACAGCTTCGGCCTGGACAGCGCCGTGGCCGATCACGTCAAGCTGAGCCTGAACTACCAGATCGCGAAAACCGACCAGAGCACCCTGGAAAACTACTTCCCGTTCACCCGTAACGTCCTGCGCAGCCGCGATACGGTCTACGAAGAGCAGCAGTGGGTCTTCGATGCCCAGGCCGACAAGGCCTTCAATATCGGTACGACCGATCACCTGTTGACCTATGGCACCACGATCAAGCAACAGCAAGTCACCGGTTCGCGCAGTGGCTCCGGCACCTGCCTGGCCGTGGGGCGGGGCTGTACCGCCGTGGGCGCTGACAGCCCGGCCGACCGCCTGGTCAAGTCCAGCGACTTCCCGGACCCGACCCTCGACAGCTACAGCCTGTTCACCCAGGACCAGATCAGTTGGAACAGCTGGACCTTCCTGCCGGGCCTGCGCTATGACTACGCCCAGCTCAAGCCACATATCACCCAGGAGTTCCTCAATACCATTGCCGCGGCGGGCGGCGGAGCCGTTGATGGCTCCAACAAGACCTGGCATCGCATCTCGCCCAAGTTCGGCCTGACCTACGCCCTGAACGACCAGTACACCTGGTACGGCCAGTACGCCGAGGGTTTCCGCACCCCATCGGCCAAGGCCTTGTACGGTCGCTTCCAGAACCTGGACACCGGCTACCAAGTTGCCCCCAACCCGAACCTGCAACCGGAAAAGAGCAAGAGCTATGAGACCGGCCTGCGCGGCAAGTTCGACGCAGGCTCGTTTGACCTGGCGGTGTTCTACAACCAGTACCGCGACTTCATCAACGAAGATGCCATCGCCCCCGGCTACACCGAGCTGACCTTCCAGAGCAACAACATCAAGCACGCCACCATCAAGGGCGCCGAGCTCAAGGGGCGCCTCAACCTGGACACCTTCGGTGCAGCGCAAGGTCTCTACAGCAAGGGTTCCCTGGCCTACGCCTACGCTCGTAACAACGACACCGGCCAGCCGCTCAACAGCGTCAACCCGCTGACTGCCGTCATGGCGCTGGGCTACGACCAGGACCGCTACGGCGGCCTGTTGAGCTGGACGCTGGTACAACGCAAGAACAGGGTCGACAGCAGCAACTTCTTCTCGCCAGACGGCAAGGGCGAACAGTTCAAAACCCCGGGCTACGGCGTGCTGGACCTGACCGGGTATTACAAGGTCACTCACGACGTCACCGTCAACGCCGGTCTCTACAACCTGACCGACAAGAAGTACTGGAACTGGGATGACGTACGCGGCTACGACAGCGTCGGCGAAGCCGGGGTGCTGAACCCGGCCAACCTCGAGCGGCTGACCGCGCCGGGACGCAACTTCTCGGTCAACCTGGTCTGGGATATCTGATCGAACTGAACCTCACCCGGCCGTATTTCACAGGGCCTGGGTGAAGTTTTTTTACTGTCGCGCGTCTTCTGATTCGTCTAGTCACACAGCGCCTCTCATTCTCAAGGACATGCTTATGACCACCCCGGACAACACCCAGCGCCCGAGCCTGCGCTCGCAACGCCTGAACCAGATCACCCACGCGCCGCATACCAAGCTCGACCAGTTGGTCAAAGCCCATGCGCCGTTCGAAACCCAGCCGGGTTTCGCCCGTTTCGTGGTGGCCCAGTACCTGTTCCAGTCGGAGCTGGTGGCGCTGTACAACGATTCGGAACTGATCGCCATCGTGCCGGATCTGGCAGAACGCTGCCGCGCTGAAGCCGCCAAGGCCGATCTGGCAGACCTGGACACCGAAGTACCGGCGCCAGTAGCCGGTGCTGTGCATCACCCGAGCAAGGCCGAAGCCCTGGGCTGGCTCTTCGTTTCCGAGGGTTCGAAACTCGGCGCCGCATTCCTGATCAAGCGCGCCGTGGGCCTGGGCCTCAGCGAAACCTTCGGTGCCCGCCACTTGGGCGAACCGGCCGGCGGCCGCGCCGAAGGCTGGAAGCGTTTTACCAGGACCCTCGACGGTCTGGAGCTGAGCGCCGCAGAAGAAGCGGCAGCGGAGAAAGGCGCGATTGATGCGTTCGAGCGCTTTACCGTGTTGCTGGAACAGGCTTACGCCACGGCACCAGAACTGGCCTGAGTAGGCGCGAGCTTGCTCGCGATGGACGTCAACAATGACGCGGGATACCTGAAACACAGCAGCGCTCTTCAGGCCATCGCGAGCAAGCTCGCTCCTACAAGTTACGCATCGCTCCCTAATCTTGCGTACGCCTCCTTGCACAGGCAACAAAAGGATCCGGGGCTTGAGCCGTTCACTCCATCGCCGCACAATTGACGCCATGACCCAACCAAAACCCTCCTCTTCCAAACTCGCCCGCGTGCTCTTTGGCCTGCTCGCCTACGTCAGCCTGGGCATCGGTCTGATCGCCATCGTCATTCCGGGCCTACCGACCACCGAGTTCATCCTGCTCGCCGCCTGGGCCGCCACCAAGAGTTCACCGCGCCTAAGTGCCTGGCTGGAAAACCATCGGCTGTTCGGCCCGATCCTGAGCAACTGGCGCAACGGCAAGATCATCGCCCGCCGGGCCAAGGTCAGCGCCACCCTGAGCATGCTGCTCTGCGCCACGCTGATGCTGGTGATGCTCGAACCGGGTTGGCCGGTCTACCTGGCCATCGCCGGGATGAGCCTGGGCAACCTGTGGATCTGGTCGCGTCCGGAGCGGCTTGCCGTATCCGACGCACCCTGAGCCCCTTTCAGTTCCTGCGGGGGGCATTTTTCGGCAAACCCCGACTTGTAGGCCCCGGCTTGCTGGCTCCTACAAGGACCGCATGGATCGGAATGGCAGGGCCAGGATCAAGAATATATTGACGGTCTGGAGGCCACACCCGACATCGACAATCGGCCGTATTTCAGGTGCAATGACCCTTCTCACGGAGAGCCTTCGATGACCGATCTACTGACGTCCATTCAAGCCGCGCTCGACCTGCCCCTCTCGCCCCCGGTTTTTACCGGTAGCGGCGCTCTACCTTCGACTTTCGCCGTTACCGAACTGGCCGCTGCCACCCTCGCCGCCGCCGGCCAGGCAGTGGCCGAACTGCTACTGCAACAGAGCGGACTGCGTCCCTCCGTCGAAGTCGACCGACGCCTGGCCTCCTTCTGGTTCGGCAGTGCCGTGCAGCCAGTGGGCTGGGAGATCCCGCCACCCTGGGAGCCGATTGCCGGCGACTATGCCAGCGCCGACGGCTGGATCCGCCTGCACACCAACGCTCCGCATCATCGCCGCGCCGCCGAGCGCGTCCTGGGACTGGCCACGGATCGCAACGCCATGGCCAGCAAGGTTGCCCAATGGTCCGCCAGCGAATTGGAGCAGGCGGTGGTCGAGGCCGGAGGCTGCGCCGCGCAAATGCGTTCATGGGCCAGTTGGAAGAAACACCCCCAAGGGCTGGCGGTGAATGCCGAACCGCTGGTCCAGCGGGCCACGAGCGACAGCCACGGTTCACGGACCTGGCTCGGCTCGCAGGCGCGCCCATTGGCGGGCATCAAGGTCCTCGACCTGACCCGGGTACTCGCCGGCCCCGTGGCCAGCCGCCTGCTGGCGGGACTGGGCGCCGAGGTGCTGCGCATCGACCCGCCGACCTGGGACGAACCCGCCCTGACCCCGGATGTCACCCTGGGTAAGCACTGCGCCCGCCTCAACCTGCATGACACCACCGATCGTGAGGTCTTCGAAGGATTGCTCGGCGGGGCCGATATCCTCCTGCACGGCTACCGCGCCGATGCCCTGGACGGACTTGGCTACGATGCCCGGCGCCGCCAGCGCCTGGCCCCCGGCCTGATCGACGTGAGCCTCAATGCCTATGGCTGGAGCGGCCCGTGGCGCAATCGCCGGGGCTTCGACAGCCTGGTACAGATGAGCAGCGGCATCGCCCAGGCCGGCATGCTCTGGAAACAGACGGACAAGCCTGTCCCGCTGCCGGTGCAGGCGCTGGACCATGCTACCGGCTACCTGATGGCGGCCGCGGCGATCCGTGCGCTGACCGCGCGCCTGCACAGCGGGCTGGGGGGCTCGGCGCGTTTGTCGCTGGCCCGTACGGCGAAGTTGCTGCTGGAACAGGGAACGGTCAATGGCACCGAAGCGCTGTCGCCTGCTGGAGCGCAAGACTGGAACCCGGTGCTGGAACAGACCTCCTGGGGTCCGGCGCAACGCTTGCTGTCACCGCTGAAGGTCGGGGCGGTGCCGTTGCAGTGGGCTTTGGCGGCGACGAAACTGGGCGCTCATCCGCCACAGTGGTGGTGAGATCAATATCGCCTGCCGGTTAATTGTTTCAATATTTAACAAGAGAACAGCTGTTCACTTGATTAATTATCCGGCGTGTCGTTTCGTCTATTCAACAGGTATGAAAAAGATAGGCGCTTAAGATCGATAGCGCCTATAAAACCTACTTGCCTCCATCATTTCGTACCCCATTCCCAATCCATAAAATGCGTTTAAAAAGCGCCGCCGGACATTTGCACAATCCACAGGTTTGGCTAGTTCAAACCTCCCCGGCAATACGCAACACCTCTCCTAAAAATCAGCACGACAGCTCTGGGACGGCCATTTCAAGGCGCCCTTCGTTATCTCATCGTTAGACACTCAAGTCGTTCATAAACAATGGAATGTGCCAATGATCTGATCTATATCATTTTTTGATTTTGCCTCTGACCTACCCTATGACCTCAATTCCCATGGATTGGAGTCATGCAATGTCTGAATCACCCGGAAAACTGCGATTAGGCGCACTGGTCGCTCTTGTGGTGGGTTCAATGATCGGCGGCGGGATCTTTTCCCTGCCGCAAAATATGGCCGCCAGTGCCGATGTCGGCGCCATACTGATTGGCTGGGCGATTACCGCCGTGGGCATGCTGACCCTGGCCTTCGTGTTCCAGACCCTGGCCTTCGTGTTCCAGACCCTGGCCAATCGCAAACCGGACCTGGACGGTGGGGTCTACGCCTACGCCAAGGCCGGTTTCGGCGATTACATGGGTTTCTCGTCCGCCTGGGGCTACTGGATCAGTGCCTGGCTGGGCAACGTCGGCTACTTCGTCTTGCTGTTCAGCACCCTGGGTTACTTCTTCCCGGTGTTTGGCGAAGGCAATACCGGCGCCGCGGTAGTCGGCGCTTCGCTGCTGCTCTGGGCGGTGCACTGGCTGGTCCTGCGCGGCATCAAGGAAGCGGCTTTCATCAACCTGGTCACCACCGTCGCCAAGGTGGTACCACTCGTACTGTTCGTGCTGATCGCACTGTTCGCCTTCAAGCTGGATATCTTCACCGCCGACATCTGGGGCGTGAAAAATCCGAGCCTCGGTAGTGTGATGAACCAAGTGCGCAACATGATGCTGGTCACCGTCTGGGTGTTTATCGGCATCGAGGGCGCGAGCATCTTCTCCGCCCGCGCGGAAAAACGCTCGGACGTGGGCAAGGCCACGGTCATCGGCTTTATCACCGTGCTGCTGTTCCTGGTACTGGTCAACGTCCTGTCCCTGGGGATCATGACCCAGCCGGAACTGGCGAAACTGCAGAACCCGTCCATGGCCGCGGTGCTCGAACACGTGGTCGGTCATTGGGGCGCGGTGCTGATCAGCGTCGGCCTGATCATCTCGCTGCTCGGCGCCCTGCTGTCCTGGGTGCTGCTGTGCGCGGAGATCATGTTCGCCGCCGCCAGGGACCACACCATGCCGGAGTTCCTGCGTCGCGAAAACGCCAACCAGGTGCCGGCCAACGCCCTCTGGCTGACCAACGCCATGGTGCAGATCTTCCTGATCATCACGCTGTTTTCCGCCAGCACCTACCTGTCGCTGATCTACCTCGCCACCTCGATGATCCTGGTGCCCTACCTGTGGTCGGCGGCTTATGCCGTGCTGCTGGCGGTACGCGGCGAAAGTTATGAACAGGCCCCGGGCGAGCGCCGCAAAGACCTGCTTATCGGCGCCATCGCCCTGATCTACGCGATCTGGCTGTTGTACGCCGGCGGCATCAAGTACCTGCTGCTGTCCGCCCTGCTCTACGCCCCCGGCGTGATTCTGTTCGCCAAGGCCAAGCGCGAGCTGGGCAAACCGATTTTCACCGCTGTCGAGAAGCTGATTTTCGCTGCTGTGGTCATAGGCGCCCTGGTGGCGGCCTACGGCCTGTACGACGGCTTCCTGACCCTGTAACAGCCTGTTTGTTCGTTCCCTGGAGGATCTGCAATGACCACGGAAAAAGTGAAGTACGGCGTTCATTCCGAAGCCGGCAAACTGCGCAAGGTGCTGGTCTGCTCACCGGGCCTGGCGCACCAGCGACTGACCCCGAACAACTGCGACGAACTGCTGTTCGACGATGTGCTCTGGGTGGCCCAGGCCAAGCGCGATCACTTCGATTTCGTCACCAAGATGCGCGAACGCGATATCGATGTGCTGGAAATGCACAACCTGCTGACCGATATCGTCGGCCAGAAGGAAGCCCTGGACTGGATCCTCGAACGCAAGATCACCGCCAACCAGGTCGGCCTCGGGCTGGTCCACGAGGTCGACTCGTGGTTGCGCAGCCTGGAGCCACGCAAGATCGCCGAGTTCCTGATCGGCGGCGTTTCGGCCGATGACCTGCCGAGCAGCTTCGGTGGCAAGACCCTCTCGATGTTCCGCGACTTCCTCGGCCACTCCAGCTTTATCCTGCCGCCGCTGCCCAATACCCAGTTCACCCGCGATACCACCTGCTGGATCTTTGGCGGTGTGACCCTCAACCCGATGTACTGGCCGGCGCGACGCCAGGAAACCCTGCTGGCCAGTGCCATCTACAAGTTCCACCCGGAATTCGTCAATGCCGACGTCCAGGTCTGGTACGGCGACCCGGACCAGGAACACGGTAACGCCACCCTCGAAGGCGGCGACGTGATGCCCTTGGGCAACGGCGTGGTGCTGATCGGCATGGGCGAGCGCTCCTCGCGCCAAGCCATCGGTCAGTTGGCGCTGAACCTGTTCAAGCACAACGCGGTGGAACGGGTGATCGTCGCCGGCTTGCCGAAGTCCCGGGCGGCCATGCACCTGGACACCGTGTTCAGCTTCTGCGACCGCGACCTGGTGACCATCTTCCCGGAAGTGGTGAACCAGATCGTCGCCTTCACCCTGCGCCCTGACGACAGCAAGCCCGGCGGCATCGACGTGCGCCGGGAAGAAAGCAACTTCCTCGACACCGTCGCCAAGGCCCTCAACCTCAAGGCCCTGCGCGTGGTGGAAACCGGCGGCAACAGCTTCGCCGCCGAACGCGAACAGTGGGACGACGGCAACAACGTGGTGGCCGTGGAACCCGGTGTGGTGATCGGCTATGACCGCAACACCTACACCAACACCCTGCTGCGCAAGGCCGGCGTGGAAGTCATCACCATCAGCGCCGGCGAACTGGGCCGTGGTCGCGGCGGCGGCCACTGCATGACCTGCCCGATCATTCGCGACCCGATCGATTACTAACCGATATTCAACACCTGCCCTTGCCCCCACGAAGGGCCATGGCCGGACAGGCGGATAACCCATACCCGAGGAGATCCACAAATGGCTTTTAATATGCGCAACCGCAGCTTGCTGAGCTTGATGCACCACACCAACCGCGAGCTGCACTACCTGCTCGACCTGTCCCGCGACCTCAAGCGCGCCAAGTACACCGGCACCGAGCAGCAGCACCTCAAAGGCAAGAACATCGCGCTGATCTTCGAAAAGACCTCGACCCGCACCCGTTGCGCCTTCGAAGTCGCGGCCCATGACCAGGGCGCCCACGTCACCTATATCGATCCGGTGTCGTCGCAGATCGGCCACAAGGAAAGCATGAAGGACACCGCCCGCGTACTCGGACGGATGTTCGACGCCATCGAATACCGCGGCTTCGAACAGGAGATCGTCGAAGAACTGGCCAAGTTCGCCGGCGTGCCGGTGTTCAACGGCCTGACCGCCGAATTCCACCCGACCCAGATGATCGCCGACACCCTGACCATGCGCGAGCACAGCGACAAGCCGCTGCATGACATCAGCTACGCCTATCTCGGTGATGCGCGCTACAACATGGGCAACTCGCTGCTGATGATCGGCGCCAAGCTCGGCATGGACGTGCGCATCGGCGCGCCGAAGGCGCTGTGGCCCCATGCAGACTTCATCGCCCAGTGCAAGGCCTTTGCCGAGGAAAGCGGCGCGCGCATCACCATCACCGAAGACCCGCAGGAAGCGGTCAAGGGCGTGGACTTCATCCACACCGATATCTGGGTGTCCATGGGTGAGCCAGTGGAAGCCTGGGACGAGCGCATCGAGCAACTGATGCCGTATCAGGTCAATGCGAAAATGATGAAAGCCGCGGGCAATCCCCGGGTCAAATTCATGCATTGCCTGCCGGCGTTCCATAACAGCGAAACCAAGGTCGGCAAGGATATCGCGGCGCGTTACCCGCACCTGGCCAATGGAGTTGAAGTAACCGAGGAGGTGTTCGAGTCGCCGGCCAATATCGCCTTCGAGCAGGCGGAAAACCGCATGCACACGATCAAAGCGATTCTGGTCTCGGCACTGGCGGATATCTAAGACCGGCGCTCCCCCCTTGTAGGAGCGAGCTTGCTCGCGATAAACGCACGGGCGCCGTGTTGTACCTGATGCCCCGCGTTATCGTTGACCTCCATCGCGAGCAAGCTCGCTCCTACCGGAGGACTCATGCAACCTCTGGAAGGACAGTACTTATGCGTATCGTCGTCGCCCTGGGCGGTAACGCCCTCCTGCGTCGTGGTGAACCCATGACCGCGGACAATCAACGCGCCAATATCCGAATCGCTACCGAACAGATGGCCAAAATCTACTCCGGCAACCAGTTGGTCATCGCTCACGGCAATGGCCCGCAGGTCGGTCTGCTGTCGTTGCAGGCCGCCGCCTACACCCAGGTCTCGCCGTACCCACTGGACGTGCTCGGCGCCGAAACCGAAGGCATGATCGGCTACATCATCGAACAGGAACTAGGCAACGTGCTGGACTTCGAGGTGCCCTTCGCCACCTTGCTCACCCAGGTCGAAGTCGACCCCAAGGACCCGGCTTTCCAACACCCGAGCAAGCCCATCGGTCCGGTGTATACCAAGGCCGAAGCGGAACAGCTGGCCGCCGAAAAAGGCTGGAGCATCGCCCCGGACGGCGATAAGTTCCGCCGCGTGGTCGCCAGCCCCAAACCCAAGCGCATCTTCGAGATTCGCCCGATCAAATGGCTGCTGGACAAGGGCAGCATCGTGATCTGTGCCGGCGGTGGCGGCATCCCGACGATGTACGGCGAGGACGGCAAGCTCAAGGGCATCGAAGCGGTGATCGACAAGGACCTGTGCTCGGCGCTGCTGGCCGAACAGCTGGACGCCGACCTGCTGGTGATCGCCACCGACGTCAATGCGGCTTTTGTCGACTGGGGCCAGCCGTCCCAGAAAGCCATTCTCCAGGCCCACCCCGACGATCTCGAAAAACTCGGTTTCGCCGCCGGCTCCATGGGCCCGAAAGTCCAGGCCGCCTGCGAGTTCGCCCGGCACACCGGCAAGGTCGCGGTGATCGGTTCACTGGCGGATATCGAGGCGATAGTCCAAGGTAAGGCAGGGACGCGGATCAGCACGGCAAAACCCGGCATCACCTATTCATAAGAACCATCGGGCAGGCCAGCGGTCTGCCCTACTCCATGCCTTGAAGGAGAACACCATGGCCACGTTCGAACCCGGTCACCTGCATATCCAGCGCGCGGCCTTGCAACCCGGGGATTTCAGTTACGACCTAAAGATCGACTATGAGGTGGTGCAGGATCCGAAGGAAGGCACGTCCATGCAGTTCACCCTGCACGGCGACATCAACCACAAAGCCTTCGAGGAGACTTTCACGCTGCCCAAGGACCTGGCTTTCAACTTCGCCAGCGAAGCCTTCCACATCGCGGTGAAGCACGGCATACCGAAAAACGTCGATCTGCGCACCATGCACGGCCACTACGACCGGATGTTCGAAGACGTGCGCGCGCAACTCCACGCCAAATCCGGCGACCCAGTGAAACCCGAGCATTTGGAGTAACACCCCACGCCAAGGCATAATTGCCGCCCTCGCGCCCGGAACACCGAATCGCCCCATGCGTATCCATGTCAGCTTCATCGACCGCGTCGGCATCACCCAGGAAGTCCTGGCCCTGCTCGGTGGTCGCAATCTCAACCTGGATGCGGTGGAGATGGTTCCGCCCAATGTCTATATCGACGCCCCGACCCTCAGCCCGCAAGTGCTGGAGGAGTTGCGCGACGCCCTGTTCAGCGTCCGTGGCGTACAGGCGGTAACGGTGGTCGACATCCTGCCGGGACAGCGTCGACACCTGCAACTCGACGCCCTGCTCGCGGCCATGACCGACCCGGTGCTGGCCCTGGACAGTGCCGGCCATGTGCTGCTGGCCAACCCGGCACTGATCGCCCTGTACGGTCGCGAGCCAGCCGGCGAAAGCGTCGCCGAACTCTTTGCCGATCCCAAGCTCCTGGACAGCTTGCTGGAAAACGGTTTTCGCCTGCCGCTGCGGGAAATCACCGTCAACGGCCAGACCCTGCTGCTGGACGCCACGCCGATCACCGATGCCGGCGCGCTGCTGACCCTCTATCAACCGAGCCGCATCGGTGAGCGCCTGTCGGCCCTGCACCACGACCATGCCGAAGGTTTCGATGCGCTGCTCGGCGAGTCCCCGGCGATCCGCACCCTCAAGACTCGTGCCCAACGGGTTGCGGCCCTCGACGCACCGCTGCTGATCCAGGGTGAAACCGGCACCGGTAAGGAACTGGTGGCGCGCGCCTGCCATGCCATCAGTACGCGCCATGGCGCACCGTTCCTGGCCCTGAACTGCGCGGCCCTGCCGGAGAACCTCGCCGAAAGCGAACTGTTCGGCTACGCCCCCGGGGCCTTTACCGGCGCCCAGCGCGGCGGTAAGCCGGGGCTGATGGAGCTGGCGAACCAGGGCACGGTGTTTCTCGATGAAATCGGCGAAATGTCGCCGTACCTGCAAGCCAAGTTGCTGCGTTTTCTCAATGACGGCAGCTTCCGCCGCGTCGGCGGGGATCGCGAGGTCAAGGTCAATGTGCGGATACTCAGCGCCACCCACCGCAACCTGGAGAAGATGGTCAGTGAGGGCAGCTTTCGCGAAGACTTGTTCTACCGGCTGAACGTGCTCAACGTCGAGGTTCCGCCACTGCGTGAACGCGGCCAGGACATCCTGCTGCTGGCGCGCTACTTCATGCAGCAGGCCTGCACGCAGATCCAGCGCCCGGTCTGCCGGTTGGCGCCCGGAACCTACCCGGCGCTGCTGGACAACCGCTGGCCGGGTAATGTGCGGCAGTTGCAGAACGTAATTTTCCGGGCGGCGGCGATCTGCGAAAGCAGCGTGGTCGACATCGGTGACCTGGATATCGCCGGAACCTCCGTGGCACGCCAGAGCGATCCCGAGATCGACAGCCTGGAACAGGCGGTGGAGGATTTCGAGAGGACCCTGCTGGAAAAGCTCTACCAGCAGTACCCCTCGACCCGACAACTGGCTAGTCGGTTGCAGACTTCCCACACCGCCATCGCCCATCGGTTGCGCAAATACGGCATTCCCGGCAAGCCCTGACAAACCACGCCCCCCAAGGCACCAAAGAACCTTGTAGGAGCCCGGCTTGCCGGCGATGGCGTCCTCATGGCTGGTGCAAGGCTCGAGGACCTCATCGCTGGCAAGCCAGCTCCCACACAGGACGCGGCAGCCACAGTATTTTGCGGTGATACGCCGACCTGCAGGAGCCGGCTTGCCGGCGATGGCGTCCTTGTGGTCGAAGCAAGGTTTTAGAGCCTCATCGCTGGCAAGCCAGCCCACAGGGCTCGTCGACGCCAAAAACGACCTTCATCTGTACTGAAAGCGCTACAGTGGAATGATTTCGCTACACTTCGGGCCAATCCCCGTTCCACAAGGCTTTGATCCTGCTAGGCTTTTTTTCTGCTCTCCAGCTGTAGCGATTTCGCTACAGAGATTGCCGTCCGGCGCACACAAAAAAACCAGCAACTCATTGATTTACAAGCCTTATTCAGTATTGGCCACAAACTTGCTAAGGGAATCCCATTCAGCGGGACGTCGATCCCGCATCCCTGCGTCCACCTGACGACGAGTCTGGCCCCCTTAGGAGTTTCCATGAGCGAGTTGCGTTTTACTGAAGACCACGAATGGCTGCGTAGCGAAGCCGATGGCAGTGTCACGGTCGGCATCACGGTGTTCGCCCAGGACGCCCTCGGCGACGTGGTGTTTGTGCAACTGCCGGAACTGCAGCACTACGACAAAGGCGCCGAAGCCGCCACCGTGGAATCGGTCAAGGCCGCCAGCGGCGTGTACATGCCCCTGGACGGTGAAGTGCTCGAATTCAACCCGGCGCTGGCGGACACTCCCGAGCTGGTCAACGAAGATCCGCTGGGCGCCGGCTGGTTTTTCCGCTTCCAGCCTACCGATGCCTCGGCAGTCGCTAGACTGCTGGATCAGGACGCCTACGACCGCCTGATCAAAGCCAACGCCTGAGGAACCGTCATGACTGTCAATCTCAGCACCGCCAACGAATTCATTGCCCGTCATATCGGCCCGCGCCAGGCGGACGAACAGGCCATGCTCGAAACCCTCGGTTTCGACTCCCTGCAAGCCCTCAGCGCCAGCGTGATCCCCGACAGCATCAAGGGCACCAGCGTCCTTGACCTCGGGGCCGGGCAAAGCGAAGCCGACGCCCTGGCGTCGATCAAGGCCATCGCCGCAAAAAACCAGCTGTTCAAGACCTATATCGGCCAGGGCTACTACAACTGCCATACGCCGTCGCCGATCCTGCGCAACCTCCTGGAAAACCCGGCCTGGTACACCGCCTACACCCCCTACCAGCCGGAAATCTCCCAGGGCCGCCTGGAAGCGCTACTGAATTTCCAGACCCTGATCAGCGACCTCAGCGGCCTGCCGATCGCCAATGCCTCGCTGCTCGACGAAGCCACCGCCGCCGCCGAAGCCATGACCTTCTGCAAGCGCCTGAGCAAGAACAAGGGCAGCAACGCCTTCTTCGCCTCCGTGCACTGCCATCCGCAGACCCTCGACGTATTGCGCACCCGCGCCGAACCCCTGGGCATCGACGTGGTGGTCGGCGACGAACACCAACTGACCGACGTCAGCCCGTTCTTCGGCGCCCTGCTGCAATACCCGGCGAGCAACGGTGATCTGTTCGACTACCGCGCCCTGACCGAGCGTTTCCACGCCGTCAACGCCCTGGTGGCGGTTGCCGCCGACCTGCTGGCGCTGACCCTGCTGACCCCGCCGGGCGAGTTCGGCGCCGACGTGGCCATCGGCAGCGCCCAACGCTTCGGCGTACCGCTGGGCTTCGGTGGCCCGCACGCGGCCTACTTCTCCACCCGCGATGCGTTCAAGCGCGACATGCCTGGCCGTCTGGTCGGCGTCTCGGTCGACCGTTTCGGCAAGCCGGCCCTGCGCCTGGCCATGCAGACCCGCGAGCAACATATCCGTCGCGAGAAAGCCACCAGCAACATCTGCACCGCCCAGGTCCTGCTGGCCAACATCGCCAGCATGTACGCGGTGTATCACGGTCCAAAAGGCCTGACCCAGATCGCCCGGCGCATCCACAGCCTCACCGCGATCCTCGCCAAGGGCCTCGACGCACTGGGCCTGGCGGTCGAGCAGGAACACTTCTTCGACACCCTGACCCTGAACACCGGCGTGCATACCGCCGCCCTGCACGAACAGGCCCGCGCCCAGCGCATCAACCTGCGTGTCGTGGATGCCCAGCGCCTGGGCCTGTCCCTGGACGAAACCAGCAGCCAGGCCGATATCGAAGCCCTGTGGAAACTGCTGGCCGGCGGCAAGGCCGTGCCGGACTTCAACGTGCTTGCCGCGTCGCTGGAAAGCCGTATCCCGGCCGCCCTGGTGCGCCAGTCGGCAATCCTCAGCCACCCGGTGTTCAACCGTTATCACTCGGAAACCGAGCTGATGCGCTACCTGCGCAAGCTGGCCGACAAGGACCTGGCCCTGGATCGGACCATGATCCCGCTGGGCTCCTGCACCATGAAGCTCAACGCCGCCAGCGAAATGATCCCGGTGACCTGGGCCGAATTCGGGGCCCTGCACCCGTTCGCCCCGGCCGAGCAGAGCGCCGGCTACCAGCAACTGACCGATGAGCTGGAAGCGATGCTCTGCGCCGCCACCGGTTACGACGCGATTTCCCTGCAACCGAACGCCGGTTCCCAGGGCGAATACGCCGGCCTGCTGGCGATCCGTGCCTACCACCAGAGCCGTGGCGATGAACGCCGCGATATCTGCCTGATCCCGTCGTCGGCCCACGGTACCAACCCGGCCACCGCCAACATGGCCGGCATGCGCGTGATCGTCACCGCCTGCGATGCCCGCGGCAACGTCGATATCGAGGACCTGCGAGCCAAGGCTATCGAGCACCGCGAACACCTTGCCGCGCTGATGATCACCTACCCGTCGACCCACGGCGTGTTCGAGGAAGGTATCCGCGAAATCTGCGGCATCATTCATGACAACGGCGGCCAGGTATACATCGACGGCGCCAACATGAACGCCATGGTCGGCCTCTGTGCCCCGGGCAAGTTCGGCGGCGACGTGTCGCACCTGAACCTGCACAAGACCTTCTGCATTCCCCACGGCGGTGGCGGCCCGGGCGTCGGTCCGATCGGCGTGAAGTCGCACCTGACCCCGTTCCTGCCGGGTCATGCCAGCATGGAACGCAAGAAAGGCGCGGTGTGCGCGGCGCCGTTCGGCAGCGCGAGCATCCTGCCGATCACCTGGATGTATATCCGCATGATGGGTGGCGAAGGCCTCAAGCGCGCCTCGCAACTGGCGATCCTCAATGCCAACTACATCGCCCGACGCCTGGAAGAGCACTACCCCGTGCTCTACAGCGGCAGCAACGGCCTGGTGGCGCACGAGTGCATCCTTGACCTGCGCCCGTTGAAGGACAGCAGTGGCATCAGTGTCGATGACGTCGCCAAGCGCCTGATCGACTTCGGCTTCCACGCCCCGACCATGTCGTTCCCGGTGGCCGGCACCCTGATGATCGAGCCGACCGAAAGCGAATCCAAGGAAGAACTGGACCGTTTCTGCGACGCCATGATCCACATTCGCGAAGAAATCCGTGCGGTGGAAAACGGCAGCCTGGACAAGGACGACAACCCGCTGAAGAACGCCCCGCACACCGCGGCGGAGATCGTCGGCGAGTGGTTCCATCCGTATAGCCGCGAACAAGCGGTGTACCCGGTGGCGTCGTTGATCGAAGCCAAGTACTGGCCACCAGTGGGACGTGTCGACAACGTGTTCGGCGACCGCAACCTGGTCTGCGCTTGCCCGTCGATCGAGAACTACGCCTGACCCCCTGTGGGAGCCGGCTTGCCGGCGATGAACGACGACACGGTCTTGCTGAAGGACCGCGTCGCCCCAATCGCCAGCAAGCCGGCTCCTACAGGAGACCGTGTCCATCACCATAATAAGAATGATCCCGGAGAACCCACATGTCCCTGAGCGTGTTCGACCTGTTCAAGATCGGCATCGGTCCCTCCAGCTCCCACACCGTCGGTCCGATGCGCGCAGCCGCGCGTTTCGTCGAGGGCTTGCGGCGCGAGCAACTGCTGTCACAGACCACCAGCGTCAAAGTCGAGCTGTACGGCTCGCTCGGCGCCACCGGCAAAGGCCACGGCAGCGACAAGGCCGTGCTCCTGGGCCTGGAAGGTGAACACCCGGATACCGTCGATACCGAAACCGTCGCCGCCCGCCTGCAGACCATCCGCAGCAACGGACGCCTGAATCTGCTCGGCGAACACTCCATCGAATTCAATGAAAAACTCCACCTGGCGATGATCAGGAAACCCCTGGCCTATCACCCCAACGGCATGATTTTCCGCGCCTTCGACGCCGCCGGCATCCAGATCCGCAGCCGCGAGTACTACTCGGTGGGCGGCGGTTTCGTGGTCGATGAAGACGCCGCCGGCGCCGACCGCATCGTCGAGGACAGCACACCGCTGACCTTCCCGTTCAAAAGCGCCAAGGAACTGCTCGGCCATTGCACCACCTACGGCCTGTCCATCAGCCAGGTGATGCTGACCAACGAAAGTGCCTGGCGCCCGGAAGCGGAAACCCGCGCCGGCCTGCTGAAGATCTGGCAGGTCATGCAGGACTGCGTCGACGCTGGTTGCCGCAATGAAGGCATCCTGCCCGGCGGGTTGAAGGTCAAACGCCGCGCCGCCGCACTGCACCGGCAATTGTGCAAGCACCCGGAAGCGGCACTGCGCGATGCGCTGTCGGTGCTGGACTGGGTCAACCTCTACGCCCTGGCGGTCAATGAGGAAAACGCCAACGGCGGCCGTGTGGTCACCGCGCCCACCAATGGCGCGGCCGGGATCGTCCCGGCCGTGCTGCATTACTACATGCGCTTCATTGCCGGCGCCAACGAGGACGGCGTGGTGCGGTTCCTCCTCACCGCCGCCGCCATCGGTATTCTCTACAAGGAAAACGCCTCGATCTCCGGTGCCGAAGTCGGCTGCCAGGGCGAAGTCGGCGTGGCCTGCTCGATGGCCGCCGGGGCCTTGTGCGAAGTGCTCGGCGGCACGGTGCAACAAGTGGAAAACGCCGCCGAAATCGGCATGGAACACAACCTCGGCCTGACCTGCGACCCCATTGGCGGATTGGTACAAGTGCCGTGCATCGAACGCAACGCCATGGGTTCGGTGAAAGCCATCAACGCCGTGCGCATGGCCTTGCGCGGCGACGGCCAGCACTTCGTCTCCCTCGACAAGGTGATTCGTACCATGCGCCAGACCGGCGCCGACATGAAAAGCAAATACAAGGAGACCGCCCGCGGCGGTCTGGCCGTCAACATCATCGAGTGCTGACCCTCATTCAAGGGGAGTGGCTTTGCCTATCCCCTCCACACCCTACAAGGAGCTGCAATGTCCACCGAATCCCTCAAGCAAACCCCGCTGCACGCCCTGCACCTGCAACTCGGCGCGCGCATGGTGCCATTTGCCGGCTATGACATGCCGGTGCAATACCCTCTGGGTGTGATGAAAGAACACCAGCACACCCGTGAAAAAGCCGGGCTGTTCGATGTCTCGCACATGGGCCAGATCCGCCTGGTCGGCGCCGCTGCCGCCAAGGCCCTGGAAGCCCTGGTGCCGGTGGACATCGTCGACCTGCCGGTGGGCATGCAGCGTTATGCGATGTTCACCAACGAATCCGGTGGCATCCTCGATGACCTGATGGTCGCCAACCTGGGCAACGACGAACTGTTCCTGGTGGTCAATGCCGCCTGCAAGGAACAGGATCTGGCGCACCTGCAAAAACACCTGGGCCATCTGTGCCAGGTCCTGCCCCTGTTCGAGGAGCGCGCCCTGCTCGCCCTGCAAGGCCCGGCCGCGGTCAGCGTGCTGGCGCGCCTGGCCCCGGAAGTGACAAAAATGACCTTCATGCAGTTCGCCGCCGTGCGCCTGCTGGGGGTCGACTGCTACGTCAGCCGCTCCGGCTACACCGGCGAAGACGGTTTCGAGATTTCCGTACCGGCGGCCAGCGCCGAGGCCCTGGCCCGCAGCCTGCTGGCCGAAGCCGAGGTCGAGGCCATCGGCCTGGGGGCCCGTGACTCGCTGCGCCTCGAAGCCGGTCTGTGCCTATACGGGCACGACATGAATACCGACACCTCCCCGGTAGAGGCCAGCCTGCTCTGGGCAATCTCCAAAGTGCGGCGCGCCGACGGTGCGCGGGCCGGCGGCTTCCCTGGCGCCGAGGCGATCTTTGCCCAGCAGCAACAGGGTGTGTCACGCAAACGTGTGGGCCTGTTACCGCAAGAACGCACACCGGTGCGTGAAGGCGCGGAAATCGTCGATCAGGACGGCAAGGTGATCGGCAACGTCTGCAGCGGCGGCTTCGGTCCGACCCTCGGTGCCCCTCTGGCCATGGGCTATGTAGACAGCTCGCAGGCCGCCCTGGAGAGTGAAGTCTGGGCCATCGTGCGCGGCAAGCGCGTCCCCCTCAAGGTGAGCAAAATGCCGTTTGTGCCACAGCGTTACTACAGGGGCTGATACACCGCTATCAACAGGGGTTGATACCCCCTGTTGATACTTACAGTAACAACTAAGCCTTAGACGAAACAACGCACTACCTTGTCACGCAACCGCCACAAAACAGTGCATATATTCATTCATGAACTTGTTTTATAACAGTCGACAATAAGCCCCCCCCAGCTGGGGCACAGCGACAATCTGCAAGGCCAGACACCCCCTGTAAACAGGCGTAAACCCGGGTTTGCGCAGGGCTTGTTTTTTCTCCCGGAGTTGGCGTAGAGTTTCTCTACTGTGTTTGCATGGGTCGCTTGGAATCGTGACCTGGGCAGTAGCCTGAAGTTTGCTACAACCCGTTCGACGTCTCTTACTTTCCTGCAACCCAGCCCAGTACTCTTTCATATGAAAGGGACTGTCATTAATTTTAGCGTCAAGGAAATAAGAAAATGGCTGATCGTCAGAAGGGTATCGTCAAGTGGTTTAACGACGAGAAAGGTTTTGGTTTTATCACTCCAGAAAGCGGTCCGGATCTGTTCGTCCATTTCCGCGCTATTCAGGGCAACGGTTTCAAGAGCCTGAAAGAAGGCCAAAAAGTGACCTTCATCGCCGTGCAGGGCCAGAAAGGCATGCAGGCGGATGAAGTGCAAGCGGAAGCCTGATCCCCCGGGAACCAACCTTCTTGCAATGAAAAGCCCCTGATATTGATATCAGGGGCTTTTTTATTGACGCAATTTCGTAAAATGGCTTTTTTCAGCCCCCACAGAGAGAGCCGCCATGTCGAAACACGCGCTGAGCCCCCAGGGCGATTTTCCCGCCGCCGGCCTGGGCCGTCGCCTGGCCGCGATGTTCTATGACTTCTTGCTGTGTACGGCGCTGCTGATCGTCACCGGCTTTGTCTACAAGCTGGTGCAGATGGCGATTGTCGGCGAGCAGCAACTGCGCAAGCTATCCGATGCCGGGGCACTGGACGGCGACCCGCTGCTGTCGACGATCCTGGTGTTCGTGCTGTTCGGCTTTTTCGCCAAGTTCTGGACCTACAAGGGCCAGACCCTGGGCATGCAGGTCTGGGGGATTCGCGTACAGAACGCCGACGGTACGGCCATCAGTCTCTGGCAGGCGCTGCTGCGGTTTATCGTGTCCATTGCCTCCTGGCTGTTCGGCCTGGGTTTCCTCTGGTCGCTGGTCGACAAGCAAAAACGCAGCTGGCACGACATCTACTCCAATAGCCAGTTGGTCCGGCTGCCCAAGCCAGCCAGGTGAGCAGGCAAAAAAAAGCCCACCTGTTCCGAGGCGGGCTTTTTCATACGGCGACTTCAGTCGGGCTTATTCAGCCAGCTTGAAGGTAATGAAGCTGGCACGTCCCTGACGCAGCACGCGCATGGACACCGAACGATTCTTCGGCAGAGCCTTGGCAATCTCGGTGAACTGCGCCGCGCTGGTGATCGCCTGGTTGTTCAGGTGGGTGATCACATCGCCTGGCTGCAGGCCGATCAAGGCCGCGGGACCGTCCTGGACGTCCTTGATGACCACGCCACCCTTGAGGTCATTGTCTTTCTTCTGGTCATCGCTCAGCTCGACCACGGAAATCCCCAGGCGGTTGCTGCTGCGCTCGGCGCCGTTGGCCTTGGCGATATCCATTTCCTTGCCTTCGTCCGGAATCGCACCGACCGTCAGGTCCACGGTCTTGCGTTTGCCTTCACGAATCACTTCCAGGGAGGCTTTCTCACCGGCTTTCAACGCGCCGACCAGATGCGGCAGATCGGCCGACAGCTCGATCGGCTGGCCGTTCATGCTGAGGATCACGTCACCGACCTGCAAGCCACCCTTGGCGGCCGGGCCACCGTCCTGCACCTGGGCGACCAGGGCTCCGGCCGGTTTGTCCAGGCCAAACGACTCGGCCAGGTCCTTGTTGACCTCCTGGATCACCACCCCCAACCAGCCACGGCTGACCTTGCCGCCGGCCTTCAGTTGATTGGATACGTCCATGGCCACATCGATCGGGATCGCGAAGGAAACCCCCATGAAGCCACCGGAACGGGTGTAGATCTGCGAGTTGATCCCGACCACTTCACCCTTGAGGTTGAACAGCGGACCACCGGAGTTACCCGGGTTGATCGGCACGTCGGTCTGGATGAACGGGACATAGTTCTCGTTCGGCAGGCTGCGTCCCACGGCGCTGACGATGCCCTGGGTCACGGTATGGTCAAAGCCAAATGGCGAACCGATGGCCACGACCCACTGGCCGGCCTTCAGGTCCTTGGACTTGCCCAACGTGAGGGTCGGCAGGTCCTTGCCGTCGATCTTCAGCAGCGCCACGTCGGAACGCGGATCGGTGCCTACCAGCTTGGCCTTGAGCTCACTGCGATCAGCCAGGCGTACCACGATCTCGTCCGCGTCGGCGACCACGTGGTTGTTGGTCAGGATGTAGCCGTCCTTGGAGATGATGAACCCCGAGCCCAGGGACTGGGCTTCACGCTGGCGACCACCGCCACTGCCACCGCCTTTTGGACTGCGCGGCTGCGGGAAACCACGGAAAAATTGCTGGATTTCCGGCGGCAGGCCTTCCAGGCCCTGTATGTCGGAGACCTTGCGATCCGGCAGTTTCTGGGTGGTGCTGATGTTGACCACCGCAGGCGAAGCCTGCTCCACCAGTTGGGTGAAGTCGGGCAAGTCAGCGGCCTGGGCGGTCAACGCCTGGCCGAGCACCAGGACGGTGGCGACAATGGACAGATAAGACTTCAAGCGTGGCATCGACATATGGCTCCCGTGAACAACGAGCATGATTAAGCGATAGGCCCCAGCAAACCCCGGGCATGACACGCCGGGACTTCTGGACCGGAAACAGCAAACAAGGCCAGAGCCGAGAAGCTCTGACCTATAGGAAAATTCAGGGATATTTGCAAATGAATTTGATCACCAGACATTTCCGCACCAGCCCCCAGCAAGCCTCATGATTCAGCTGCTCATTGCTTGGCCTGAGCGTCACCGGAACGCATGGACAGCGCAATCCGTTCGGCGGTACCGATCGGAATCTCCCCCACCACCGTGACCATGATATCGCCGCCCGGCGTGGTCAGGCGTCGAGACACCGCGACCGTCGGCCCCAACTGGGCCCGGGCGTCTGTCACCGAGGCACCGTTGAGGGGTTCAAGGAACACCGAAAACCGTGAAAGACCGTCGTCATACATCAAGCTGCTGACCTGGACCTTGGTCGCCGGGTCGACCCGCGCCGTGCTGCTGACCAGTTCAAAACCCGCTGGCAGCCAGTCCGAATGCCACAACTGGGCTGCCGCAGCCCCCAGTGCCTGCGCCTTGGGCTGGGCCTGGTTGGTCAACAGGACCACCGGCTTGCACTCGGCACTTGGCTGCACCTGGCTCTCCTCGGGAGGCTGGGTGGTATTCAATTCAGTGAACTGGAAGCGTTCGAGCAACTGCCCCTTGTCATTGAGCAACAATGACTTCAAGGGCAAACCGGTCTCACGGTCCAGATGCAGTTCAAAACCATAACGGTGCTGGTCACGCGGCGTCAGCGAAACCACCACGGCCGGACGACCGGCCACGCGCGACTTGCCGACGACAGCGATGTCATACCAGGTCTTGAGTGTTTGCGGATCCAGCGGGCGGGTATGGGAATCGGGCATATCGCCGAGCCCCGCCACCAATGCACCACTGACGCACTGGGTGTGACCATCGACGCGAACAACCTCTTGTGCCGAGCCATCGAGCTGGATCAGACGTTCACGAACCTTGCCATCGCGCACCAGGTGCCAGATGCCATGGGTAGAAAAACTACCGTTGCGTTCGTAGACGAAAGTGCCCTGAAAGCTTTGCTGCTGCTCGGCTTGCCCAAGACGGTTCAACCAGTCCTGGGCCTCATCGGCCTGGGCTGGAAGAACCCACCAGCCACTGAGCACCAGCGTTAGAAGAGGTAGCGCGCGCATGATCCTCCTTAACGGTTTTCCAGGCTGGCGGCACGGGCATAAGGCAGAGCGCTTTCAGTGCCCTTGAGTGCGGCCTGTTGCGCATGCTGGCGCAGGTAGCCTGGTAGACGCTGGTCGTGCCAGCCGGACTGGCCTTGTTGCAACACGCCATTGGCCATCGGGCCAGTCGCCTGGTCGCGGCTTTCAGTGTAGCCGGCCAGCACCGCAGGGCCTTTGGCCGTCGGCGCAACCAGACCTGGCTGGTTCGACTGCTGGGCCAGTTGGGCACCGACGATGTCATCCTGGTTGTACAGACGTACACCGGCCAGCACGGCCAAGGTGACCGAAGCCGCCACGGCCAGACGCCCGAGGGTACGCCAGGGACCACGAGTAGTTTTCGCCGGGACTTCCTCACCGGCCAGGGCCGCGGAAACAGCCGAGGCGAGATCCAGGCGCGGGTCCAACAGTTCTTTGTGCATCACTGCCCGGGCGATTTGGTAACGAGACCAGGTGGCACGGGTCTCGGCATCGTCAAGGGCATTGAGCACCCGACGCAATTCCAGTTCATCCGCTTCGTTATCCATCACCGCGGACAGCGATTCCTGCAGGGCTTCACGACTCATGGCGGTTCCTCTCTTGGCTGTCGCCGCTGTCTCAGGTTTCCTGCAACAACGGCTGCAGGGCTTTATCGATGGCCTCCCGAGCGCGGAAAATCCGGGAGCGCACGGTGCCCACCGGACACTGCATGACCGCTGCAATGTCCTCATAACTCAGACCGTCGAATTCACGTAAAGTTAAAGCCGTACGCAAATCTTCTGGCAGCTGCTGGATGGTCCGATGGACAGTGCCTTCGATCTCATCCCGCAGCAATGCACGCTCCGGCGACTCGAGGTCCTTGAGGCCATGATCGCCGTCGTAGAACTCCGCGTCCTCTGAACTCACATCGCTGTCTGGTGGCCTGCGACCGCGGGACACCAGATAGTTCTTCGCCGTGTTGATGGCGATGCGGTAGAGCCAGGTGTAAAAGGCACTGTCACCGCGAAAATTGCCCAACGCACGGTAGGCTTTGATAAAGGCTTCTTGTGCAACGTCCTGGGCTTCATGGGTGTCGTGCACGAATCGCACGATCAACCCGAGAATTTTGTGCTGATACTTCAGCACCAGCAGATCAAATGCCCGCTTGTCGCCGCGTTGAACGCGCTCGACCAGCTGCTGATCCTCTTCCTGGGTTAGCATGAACACTCCTCATAGGACCTGAAGGAGGCGCGCATCGCTAATTGACCAGGCTTGCAAACATAGACTCGGGCTTCTGGCAAAAGTTCTCCCCCTTCAAGCAAGTTTCCTGTGATCCGCCGAACGGACACACACGAAAAACGCAGCACGGCCAGCGCCGACTGCGTGAATAATCTGGTCGTCGAATCTGCTTGCGCGGGCCGTCTCAGGCACCTCGCACAAAGCCGACGCTGTCCCCTTCTTTCAGGCACCCCGCATGGGAGCCCGGAGCCCCGTAAAAGTTCCCGGAACCCCCAGCGGGTGATGGCATTGTGATGGTTATGCTGACCACGGCTGCCTGAGCCTTGGTTATAGCTGAAAAATCATCGCCTTACCCTGCAAAAGCGCATGCATGGCGGCATGGACTGGCGCACACTCAACGCCCACAGCCCTTTCACAATGCCACAAAGGCCCGGCTATTGTGCCGCTCCCCCCAGCCATATACTAGTGGGCTGTCGGGCGGGGCCCGGTAACTGCCCCCGGGCGCTTTTTTCGGATGTTTCAGATGAGCCGACATTTTCAACACGATGTGCTGGTGATTGGCAGTGGTGCCGCCGGCCTGAGCCTGGCGCTCACCCTGCCCAGCCATCTGCGCATTGCCGTACTGAGCAAGGGCAACCTGGCCAATGGTTCGACCTTCTGGGCCCAGGGCGGGGTCGCCGCGGTGCTCGACGACACCGACACCGTGCAGTCCCACGTCGAGGACACCCTCAACGCCGGCGGCGGCCTGTGCCACGAAGACGCCGTGCGCTTCACCGTCGAGCACAGCCGCGAGGCCATCCAGTGGTTGATCGACCAGGGCGTGCCGTTTACCCGCGACGAAGCAGCCAGCGCCGATGACGGCGGTTTCGAGTTCCACCTGACCCGCGAGGGCGGCCACAGCCATCGGCGCATCATCCATGCCGCCGATGCCACCGGCGCGGCGATCTTCAAGACCCTGCTGGAGCAAGCCCGCCAGCGCCCCAATATCGAGCTGCTGGAACAACGGGTCGCCGTCGACCTGATCACCGAAAAACGCCTGGGCCTGGCCGGCGACCGCTGCCTGGGCGCCTACGTACTCGATCGCGGCACCGGTGAGGTCGACACCTATGGCGCGCGCTTCACCGTGCTCGCCTCGGGTGGCGCAGCCAAGGTCTACCTCTACACCAGCAACCCCGACGGCGCCTGCGGCGACGGCATCGCCATGGCCTGGCGTTCAGGCTGCCGGGTGGCGAACCTGGAGTTCAACCAGTTCCACCCCACCTGTCTGTATCACCCGCAGGCCAAGAGTTTCCTGATCACCGAGGCGCTGCGTGGCGAAGGCGCGCACCTGAAGCTGCCCAACGGCGAACGTTTCATGCCGCGTTTCGACCCACGGGCCGAGCTGGCGCCACGGGACATCGTGGCCCGGGCCATCGACCATGAAATGAAGCGCCTGGGGATCGACTGCGTCTACCTGGATATCAGCCACAAGCCTGAAGCCTTTATCAAGGCGCACTTCCCGACGGTGTACGAGCGCTGCCTGGAATTCTCCATCGACATCACCAAAGGCCCGATCCCGGTGGTCCCGGCCGCGCACTACACCTGCGGCGGGGTGCTGGTGGACCAACAGGGCCGCACCGATGTCCCCGGCCTGTACGCCATCGGCGAGACCAGCTTCACCGGCCTCCACGGCGCCAATCGCATGGCCAGCAACTCGCTACTCGAATGCTTCGTCTACGCCCGCTCGGCGGCGGCCGACATTCTCCAGCAGCTGCCGCAGGTCGCCGTACCGGCCGCGCTGCCGAGCTGGGATGCGAGCCAGGTAACCGACTCGGACGAGGACGTGATCATCGCGCACAACTGGGACGAGCTGCGGCGTTTCATGTGGGACTATGTCGGCATCGTGCGCACCAACAAGCGCCTGCAACGGGCACAACACCGGGTGCGCCTG
The DNA here is from genome assembly GCF_059420925.1 of Pseudomonas sp. GW821-FHT03C07. NCBI lineage: Bacteria > Pseudomonadati > Pseudomonadota > Gammaproteobacteria > Pseudomonadales > Pseudomonadaceae > Pseudomonas > Pseudomonas sp. GW821-FHT03C07. The sequence goes on along the minus strand of NZ_JBWKUQ010000002.1, from coordinate 483,749 downwards.
CTGCTGGACGAGATCGATGAGTTTTATAGCAACTACAAAGTCAGCCGCGACCTGATCGAGTTGCGCAACCTGGCCCAGGTCGCCGAACTGATGATTCGTTCGGCGATGGAACGCAAGGAAAGCCGGGGCCTGCATTACACCCTCGACTATCCGGACCTGTTGCCCGAAGCGCTGGACACTATCCTGGTGCCGCCCACCTACGCCGACTGAATTTCAAGCGTACGCGCAGGCGCCGATGCATGTCCGGCGCCTGTGCATCCCAGGGCACACACAGCGCACGGACCCGGCGCTCACCCGGCAAACGAAAACGCAGCACCACCAGCCACGGCAAGGCCAGGCTGTCGCGGCACAACTGCACCGACTGCCAGCCCGTGGCCTGACTCCACAGTTGCCAGCCCTGCTCGTCGCGGCGCAAACCGGTAAAAGCCGACGGATGACTCAGCAACAACTGCCGTGGCAGCACCCAGGCGCCATGGGCCAGGCACAGCAAAGCCCCGGACAGACTTGCCCAGAGCGGAATATCCAGCAGACAAAGCGAAACCAGGGCCAGGCCGAGAGCCCCGAGATAGGCCGCCGGCAACAGCCGTGAGGCCTGCCAGCGACATTCGAACAGATTACTTGGGCTGGACACGATCCAGGATCATGCGAACCATTCGCTGCAACTCAGGATCTTCCGACTCGGAGCGCTCCATGAACCAGCCGAACATGTCCTGATCTTCGCATTCGAGCAGGTTGCGATAGCAGTCTCGGTCGGCCTGGCTCAGATGCGGGTACACCTCCCTGACGAACGGTACCAGCAACACATCCAGCTCCAGCATACCGCGGCGGCTGTGCCAATAGAGGCGATTGAGTTCTACATCTTCGACCATGGAGCGCTCCTCAAATTTGAGCGCAAGTATACAGCCCCGCGCGCGCGCCGACAGTCGGCTTTGGTCGGGGGCGCCGGCAGCGTTGTGAACTACCCATTTGCCAGGCGCCCCTCTATGATGTCTCCCATCCTTTTGCCGCTGCGATGACCCATGGCCGATTCCGCTTTTTTCTGCACGCTGACCCACGAAGGCGTTCTTGCCGTTCGCGGCACCGACGCCGCCAAGTTCCTCCAGGGCCAACTGACCTGCAACCTCAACTACCTGAGTGACGCCCGGGCCAGCCTCGGTGCGCGCTGCACGCAAAAAGGCCGCATGCAGTCGAGTTTTCGTATCCTGCTCGAAGGCGACGGCGTGCTGCTGGCAATGGCGAGCGAGCTGCTGGAAGCGCAACTGGCGGACCTGAAAAAATACGCCGTGTTCTCCAAATCCAAACTCACCGACGAAAGCGCCGGCTGGGTCCGCTTCGGGCTCGGCGACGCCGACGCCGCCTTGCGTGGCCTGGGCCTTGAGCTGCCGAGCGAGACCGATGCGGTGGTCCGCGCGGACGGCCTGATCGCCCTGCGGGTTTCCCCGGCGCGCAGCGAACTCTGGGTCCCGGCGGACCAGGCCGCTCGGGTCCGCGAGCAACTGGCCGGAGCGTTGCGCGAAGCCGATCTGAACACCTGGCTGCTGGGTCAGGTGCGGGCCGGGATCGGCCAGGTCATGCCACAGACCCGCGAACTGTTTATCCCGCAAATGCTCAATTTGCAGGCCGTCGGTGGCGTAAGCTTCAAAAAAGGCTGTTATACAGGGCAGGAAATCGTCGCCCGCATGCAGTACCTGGGCAAGCTCAAACGCCGCCTCTATCGTCTGGCGCTGGTCGCCGAGCAACTGCCGGAGCCGGGTAGCGCGCTGTTCGCCCCCTCCCATGGCAGTGCCATCGGTGAAGTGGTGATTGCCGCCCAGGCGGAAAATGGCATTGAACTACTGGCCGTTCTGCAGGCCGAAGCTGCAGAAGCAGGTCATGTCCATCTGGGTGATTTGCAAGGTCCGGCCCTGACACTGCTGGACCTGCCCTATCAACTGGATCGCGACAGCGAAATCCAGCGTTAACCGCACCGCCCTAGAGAATTGAAATGAACAAGCTGGCGGAAAAGGTCCAACAGGATTTGGTCAAGGCCATCGACAACGATGATCTGGTTCTGCCGACCCTGCCGGAAGTGGCCCTGAAGATTCGCAAGGCAGCCGAAGATCCGGAGATCAGCGTCAGCACCTTGAGCAAAGTGATCGGTGGCGATACCGCGTTGTCGGCACGCCTGATCAAGGTGGTCAACAGTCCGTTGCTGCGGGCCAGCCATGAAGTCACCGACCTGCACACCGCCATCACCCGGCTGGGGGTCAACTACAGCAGCAACCTGGCCATCGGCCTGGTCATGGAGCAGATTTTCCATGCCCGCTCCGAAGTGGTGGAGCAGAAGATGCGTGAGGTCTGGCGCAAGAGCCTGGAGATCGCCGGGGTCTGCTACGTGCTGTGCCGCAACTTCACCTTGCTCAAGCCGGACCAGGCGGCGTTGGGCGGTTTGGTGCACCAGATCGGCGTCCTGCCGATCCTGACCTATGCCGAGGATCACTACGAGTTGCTCGCCGATCCGCTGAGCCTGGATCACGTGATCGATAGCATTCATCCGCTGCTCGGGGATGAGTTGCTGAAGGTCTGGGAGTTTCCGGAAATGCTCGCCAAGCTGCCCGGGCAATACCTGAACCTGGAACGTGACAGCAAAAACATCGACTATATCGGTCTGGTGCAGATTGCCAGTGTGTTTTGCCATCAGGGCACGGAGCATCCTTTCGGGCAGATTGCCCTGGGCGACTTGAAAGCCTTTATCAAGTTGGGGCTGGACGCGGAGAGCAGCACCCTCAGTGATCAGCTCAACGAGGCACGGGAGATGTTCCGCTAGAAACGGGCCCCCTACACAAAATCTGTGTCCGATGACGGATTATTGTGGGAGCCGGCTTGCTGGCGATGACCGCCGATCAGACGATGCAAGGCCCACGGGCCTCATCGCTGGCAAGCCAGCGACAAAGTTTTGTGGTGTTTTCAGGAAGTGGCGATAAAGCTCACGCGGACCTTCAGGCCGTGGGGCTGCGCATCATGCAAAGTGATCTGCGCCAGGTGCGCCCGACAGATCTCGCCGACAATCGCCAGTCCCAGCCCGGCGCCGACGCCCTGCTGATGGCGCCGGTAAAAGCGCTCGAAGACCCGCCCCCGCTCTTCCCACGGAATCCCCGGCCCGTCGTCCTCCACCTCGAGCACCGCCGGCAAACCAACCCGCAGGATCACATTGCCCCCGGACGGCGTATGGGCCAGGGCGTTGTCCACCAAATTACTCAACAGCTCGTTGAGCAAGGTCGGCTCGCCCCGCAGCCACACCGGTTCATCGGCCTCCAGTGCCAAGGCCACGCCCCGCGCATGGGCCAACGGCGCCATCGCCATGCCCAGCTCCCGCGCCAGCTGACTGAGGTCGAGCAACTGCGCGCCGCCCTCGGCAATCGCCCGTGCGCCATTTTCGATCCGCGCCAGCGACAACAACTGGTTGGCCAGGTGGGTCAGGCGGTCCGTGCCCTGGGCCGCGGCCTCCAGGGTCTCGCGCCAGGTCGCCGACTCCGTCGCCCGCAAGCCCAGTTCGAGACGCGCCTTGAGCGCCGCCAGAGGCGTGCGCAGCTCATGGGCGGCATCGGCGATAAACTGCCCCTGGCGCTCGAACTGTCGACGCAGGCGCTCGGTGAAGTGATTGAGCGAGCGCACCAACGGCTGGAGCTCATGCTGCACCTCCACCAGCGGCAAGGGCCGCAGATCATCCGGCTGACGCTCCTCCACAGCCGCGCGCAAACGTTCCAGCGGACGCAACGCCGCGCTCACGGCAAACCCCACCAGCAATAGCGCCCCCAGCGCCAGCATCCCCACGCGCAACAGCGTGTCGGCCATCAGGCTGCGGGCCATGTTCTCCCGGACCTCAACGGTCTCGGCCACGCGAATTTCCGCCGTGCCGTTCATATTCGGCTCGCTGACCACCTTGAGCAGGCTCACCACCCGCACCTTCTGCCCCCGATATTGGCCATTGTAGAACCGCGCCAGCGCCGGATAGTCATCGGTGCGCGGCGTTCCGGGCGGTGGTGCAGGGAGGTTTTCGTAACCGGAAATCAACTGCCGGTGGATGTCGTTGACCTGATAGTAGATCCGCCCGGCGCTGTCATAGGCAAAAGTGTCCAGAGCGACATACGGTACATTGACGCTCAGGCTGCCGTCGTGTTGCGACAGGCCCGCGGCAATGGTTCGCGCCGAGGCCAGCAGGGTGCGGTCATAAGCCGTGTCCGCGGCCTCGCGACCATTGTTGTAGGCACTCCAACCGCTGGCGAGCATCAACACCACCAGCAACAGCGCCAGGTCGCGCAGCAGCCGCCAGCGCAGGCTGCCGGCCTTATGCATCGCGATGCTCGAGCAGATAGCCGAGACCGCGAAAGGTGACGATGGCCACCGCCTGGCCGTCGAGCTTCTTGCGCAGACGATGCACGTAGATTTCGATGGCATCGGTGCTGGCCTCCTCGTCCAGTCCGAAGACCTGCGCGGCCAACTGCTCCTTGCTCATCACCCGACCGGGTCGGGCAACCAACGCTTCGAGCACCGCCTGTTCACGAGACGTTAGGGTCAACAGTTCGTCGCCGAGGGTAAAACGCCGGGTGTCCAGGTCGTAGACCAACGCACCGCAACGCTGCTGACGCTCACCGCCCAGAACGCTGCGCCGTAACAACGCCTTGACCCGCGCCTCCAGCTCGCTGAGCTCGAACGGCTTGGCCAGGTAATCGTCCGCCCCCAGGTTCAGCCCATGGACGCGGTCCTTCACATCACTGCGCGCGGTCAGCATCAGTACCGGCAGGTTCTTGCCCCGTGCACGCAAACGGGCCAGCACCTCGAACCCGTCCAGGCGCGGCAGGCCCACGTCAAGAATCGCCACGGCGTATTCCTGACTGCTCAATGCCAGGTCAGCGGCCACCCCATCGTGCAGCACATCCACGGTCAACCCCGCGCTCTTGAGCGCCTGGGCCACACTTTCAGCCAATTGGGGATGGTCTTCGACCAGAAGCACACGCATGGTTTTCCTACCTCGACAAGGGTGACGTCAAACGCCCTTCCGGGGCCGGAGTCTACCGGATAAACAAACCACCGCTAGTCATCACCGCCTCTGTTTGCAGGGCCTATCACACTGAAAGCATAGTGAAAGATTGATCCGTTATAATCCCTTAACGGGAAGTTACGAGCACTGCCCACCACCACCCCTGAAGCCGAAAGCACTTCAACGTGGTGGCGCCCGCACAAGAACAATAACGGAGTACTCCACCATGCCGCCATTACGCACCTTCGCCCTCGCCGCCGGGTGTTTACTGCTTGCCGGACAGCTCTTCGCCGGCGAACCCGAACACCCCGAATGCATCGCCCCGGCCGCCCCCGGCGGTGGGTTCGACCTGAGCTGCAAGCTGGCGCAAAGCGCGCTCCTCAACGAACAAATCCTCAGCACGCCCATGCGCGTCACCTATATGCCCGGTGGCGTCGGAGCCGTGGCCTACAACGCCGTGATCACCCAGCACCCGGCCGATGCCAACACCCTGGTGGCCTGGTCCAGCGGTTCGCTGCTGAACCTGGCGCAAGGCAAGTTCGGCCGTTTCGATGAAGGCGCCGTGCGCTGGCTGGCCACCGTTGGTACCAGCTACGGCGCCATCGCGGTGAAACGCGACTCACCGTATAAAACCCTCGCCGACCTGGTCAAGGCACTGAAGGCCGACCCGAGCAAGGTGGTCATCGGTTTCAGCGGCACCGTTGGTGGCCAAGACTGGATGCAGGCCGCGCTGATCGCCAAGATTGCCGGGATCAACCCGCGCAACCTGCGTTACGTGGCCCTCGAAGGGGGTGGCGAAATCATCACGGCCTTGCTGGGCGGGCAAACCCAGGTCGGCAGTACCGACACTGCCGACTCCATGCCGTACATCCAGAGCGGCGACATGCGCCTGCTGGCGGTGTTAGCCGAACAACGCCTGGACAAGCCGGAAATGAAGAACATCCCCACCGCCAAGGAGCAAGGCTACGACATCGTCTGGCCGGTGGTGCGCGGCTTCTACCTGGGGCCCAAGGTCAGCGACGAAGACTACGCCTGGTGGAAAGCCGCCTTCGACAAACTCCTGGCCTCGGAAGAGTTCGCCAAGCTGCGCGACCAGCGCGCGCTGTTCCCCTTCGCCATGACCGGCCCCGAGCTCGACACCTACGTGAAGCAGCAGGTCGCCGACTACAAGGTGCTGGCCAAGGAATTCGGCCTGATCCAGTGATCACCTGCGCCTAGCGTTCGTGCCCCTGCAAAGGGGCGCGCCACAGGAGTTCGCCATTGTCTGCCTCGGCGGCATGGCCGGCGAGCGGATGATGCTCAACTGCAAGGAAGCCGCCTCGGTGTTCGTGGTGAACATCCGTTGCGGCCTGCTGGGGTTCATCATGGGCGTGCTGCCGGGTGCCGGGGCGACACTGGCCAGTGCCGTGGCCTATATGACCGAAAAGCGCCTGGCGGGTGCCGGTGGTACGTTCGGCCAAGAATGCTTGAGAACTGACGAACTGTCACTTCTCCCTGTAGGAGCGAGCTTGCTCGCGATGGTGGTCAACGATAACGCGGGTAGTCTGATGCCCCGTGGTGTCTGGTCGTCCATCGCGAGCAAGCTCGCGCCTACAGGGGGTGGCCAAGGCCGTCAGAGCGGCGGCAACGCCCACTGAATCGGCGTCAGGCCATTCTGTTCGAGAAACTTGTTGGTCCGGCTGAAATGCCCACAGCCGATGAAGCCGCGATAGGCCGACAGCGGCGATGGATGCACCGACTTCAACACCAGGTGCTTGGTCGCATCGATCAACTTCTGCTTGCCCTGGGCATGGGCGCCCCACAGCAGGAACACCAGTTTGTCCTGGCGTTCGCTGACCACCTCGATAATCCGATCGGTAAAGAACTGCCAGCCGCGATTGGCGTGTGAGGCGGCAATGCCGCGCTCCACGGTCATGGTGGTGTTGAGCAGCAACACGCCCTGCTCGGCCCAGCTTTGCAGGTAGCCGTGCTGGGGGATGTCGATATTCAGGTCGCGCTGCAACTCTTTGTAGATATTGACCAGCGACGGCGGCGCCGGGACGCCCGGCTGCACCGAAAAGCACAGGCCATGGGCCTGGCCGGGACCGTGATAGGGGTCCTGGCCGATGATCACCACTTTCACCTGATCCAGCGGCGTGCTGTTCATGGCATTGAAGATCAACGGGCCCGGCGGGTAGATCTCCTTGCCGGCGGAGCGCTCCTGGCGCAGAAATTCTCGCAACTCGCTCATGTAGGGCTTGTCGAACTCTTCACGTAGCGCCTGCTTCCAGCTGGGCTCGAGTTTGATGCGGTCGTCGTCGGTCATGATCGTGTCCGGAAATAACAATGGGGCGGACACTAGGAAAGCCCATCACGCTTGTCAATTGATCCGCGACAGAACCGGCACTTTCCCACACAAGGATCATACTGTGCATTCAACGAGTAGCGAGGTCACGATGAACCTGCATTTCGAAGAACTCACCGGTATCAACGGTGCCCGCCTGGGTATCGCCACGCTGGATGCCGAACACACCCTCAATGCGCTGTCACTGCCGATGATCCAGGACCTGGACGAACGCCTGGAGACCTGGGCGCGGGATCCGAACATCGCTTGTGTGCTGCTGCGCGGCAACGGTACCAGGGCTTTCTGCGCCGGCGGCGAGGTGCGTAGCCTGGCCCAGGCCTGTCAGGCACATCCGGGCGCGGTACCACCGCTGGCCAGCGTGTTCTTTGCCTCGGAGTACCGCCTCGACTACCGTCTGCACACCTACCCCAAGCCCGTGCTGTGCTGGGCCCATGGCTATGTTCTCGGCGGCGGCATGGGCCTGCTGCAAGGCGCGGCCATTCGCATCGTCACCCCGAGCAGCCGCCTGGCGATGCCGGAGATCGGTATCGGTTTGTACCCGGATGTCGGCGCCAGTTGGTTCCTGTCGCGGCTACCGGGCAAGTTGGGGCTGTTCCTCGGTCTGACCGGCGCGCAGATGAACGCGCGCGACGCCATCGACCTGGGCCTGGCCGACCGGCTACTGGGCGATGAGCAACAGGAAGAACTGATCGAGGGACTGTTGCGACTCAATTGGCAGGAGCAAACGGCGATGCAACTCAACAGCCTGCTCAAAGCGCTGGAGCGTCAGGCCCGCGATCAGCAAGCACAACCGCAAGCGCAATGGCTGCCGCTGCGCGAGCGCATTGATGAGCTGCTGGACGTCAGCGATGTACGCTGTGCCTGGAAGGCCATTGCGCTGTTGACCGAAGACGCCGACAAACGCCTGGCCCGGGCGGCCCGGCAACTCAAGGAAGGCTGTCCGCTGACCGCACACCTGGTCTGGGAACAGATCGCCCGGGCCCGGCACTTGTCACTGGCGCAGGTGTTCCAGATGGAATACACCCTGAGCCTCAACTGCTGCCGTCATCCGGAGTTCAGCGAAGGCGTGCGGGCCCGGCTGATCGACAAGGACGGCGAACCGCGCTGGCATTGGCCGGATATCGCCGCCGTGCCGGACGCGGTGGTCGAGGCGCATTTCCACAAGGCCTGGGAGGGACGCCACCCATTGGCGGACTTGTCAGACTACTGAACGGCGTCTCGAGCGCTCCTGGCTAATCCTCCCGGTCGCCATGACCACGGCCATCGCCGCCACGGCGACCGTGACCGCCGTCGTTGTCGTCACCGCGCCATTGATGCCGATCCCAGCCCCAACCCCGGTGCGGATAAGGGCGGTAGGTCGGTGCCGGGGCGTAATAGCGTGGCGCAGGCACATAGTAGTCACGCCGGTAGTAGGAACCGCCGCCGTAGTAATAGGCCGGTGCCGGGGCGGTGTAGACATCGGAGCGGTAGTAGCTGGCTTCGCCATCGTAGTAGGGCACGCACGCGGACAGCGCCAGGGACAGGCTTGCAGCGAGAAGGGTTCGAGGGTGCATGGCGGCCTCCTGGACCGCTAAAGGGCGCCGGACAGCGACGCTGACCGACGTAGGTGGGCCAATTGCCCGCCTACACCAGATCAGACCGCGAAACCCTCGCTGAGTGCCCAGGCGGCGAAAATTCCGCGCCGCTGCAGTCAGCACCTACACCACAAAACCTGTGCCGAACCGAGACGCCTCATACCACCGAAGATCTATGTGGGAGCGATGCTTGTCGGATCGTCGCACTGCCGCGAAGCTTTTGGCGATCTTATGGACGCCATCGCCGACAAGCCGGCTCCACACAGTTGATTGCGCGCGATCAGGGCTTGGCGCTGATCTGCTCCTGCAGGTTCTGGATCTGGCTCTGCAGGGTGTTGATATTGCGCGTGACCTGCCCACGGAAGGCATCGAACTCCGCCGTGTTGGCACCCGCCTGCCCACCCGCGGCCTGACGGTTGTCCTGCTCACTCTTGAGCACGACCAGCTCTTGCTCGATACGCTCGACCGCGGCGCTGGAGTTGCCCTGCTTTTTCAAGGCCGCGATATCGGCGGCATTGCTCTTCACTTGCGCGTCGAGCTTGCCACCATCACCCTGGGCGCCTTTCAGGCTGGCCAGCTCCGCCGTCAGGCTTTTGACCTGGGCCTGCAACTGGGTGTTGGCCGTCTGCTGCTCCGCCGTCTGCGCGCTCATCTGCTGCAACCGCTGCTCCAGGCCAGTGGCCTGCCCGGCCACGCCCTGTTGCTGGCGGCCCTGCTCGAGCAACTTGCCTTCAAGCTGGCGGATCTGCAATTTCAGCGCTTCGCTGTCACTGTTGACGCTTGACTCGCTGGCGACCACCTTGCCGGAAATCGCCTGCAAGCGCCCCGCCGCTTCCTCGCTGATGCGCGCGAAGCTTTCCTGGGTCGCCACCAGTTGCTGCTCCATCAGGCTGATCTGCTGGAAACTCCACCAGGCCAGGCCGGCGAAGGCAATGAACAAGGCCCCAACCAGCGCCCACAACGGCCCGGTGCTCGGCACCTTGACCTTGAGCCGTGGCGTGGCCGCGACCTGGTTACGCGCGCGCTCACGCACAGGCGCGGTGCCCACATGCTCCTCATGGTCGTCCGCATCGGCGCGCAGGCTGGGCACATCATCGAAATCGTCGTTGGCATCGTTACGCATGAAGGAACCTTTCTGAACCGCAGTGAGAGCGAAATGCAGCGAGTATAACCGCCCAACCCGCCGCTCTGATCGACCCTGAACCCGGAACCGGGTTCAGTCGTGGTAACCGAATATTTAACCGACCGCCGGCTCCTGGGCTTTCCACCAGGCACAAAACTCGTCGAGGGCCGCCCACAGGCTGACCTTGGGGTCGTAACCGAGATAATGCCGTGCGCGGCTGATGTCCAGGGTGAAATCCTTGTTCATCACCTGCATGCCCAGGCGCGACAGGGTCGGCTCCGGGCGTCCCGGCCAGAGGGCACAGGCACTTTCGTTCAAGGCCGCGACGCTGTAGGCCAGGCCGAAGGAGCGGTAGCGGGTCACTGGCGGCACCTGCATCTGACGCATCACGTAGTTCACCACATCCCACAACGGAATGGGGCTGCCGTTGCTGATATTGTAGGCCTTGCCCAGGGCCGAGTCGCCAACCTGCAGGCTGCTCAGCAAGGCTTCGTTGAGGTTGTGCACGCTGGTGAAATCGACCTTGTTCAGGCCATTGCCGACAATCGATAAGCGCCCCTTGCGCTGCATCCTCAGCAGGCGTGGGAAGAGGCTCATGTCGCCGGCGCCGGTAACGAAGCGCGGACGTAGCGCCAGCACTTCAAGCCCGAATTCCTGGGCGCCGAAGACTTTCTGTTCAGCCTGGTACTTGGTGGCCGCGTAAGGGTGCTTGAAACGCTTGGGCACCTGCTCCTCGGTCAAGCCCAGGTGCGAGCGGCCGTCGAAATAGATCGATGGTGACGACAGGTGCACCAGGCGCCGGACCTGCTGCTTGAGACAGGCCTCGACGACATTTTCGGTGACCAGCACATTGCCCAGGTGGAAATCCTGGTAACGCCCCCACAGGCCCACCGCGCCGGCGCAATGCACCACGGCCTCGACATCGCGGCACAGCTCGCGCACCAACCGCGGGTCAGTCAGGTCGCCCTGAACGAACTCGGCGCCACGCCGCACCAGATGTTCGACGCTCTCGGCCCGGCGCCCATTGACCCGCACCTCATGGCCCTGCTCCAGGGCGCAACGGGCAAAGCGCCCGCCGATAAAGCCGCTTGCGCCGGTGACCAGAATTTTCATCGCTTGCTCCACATACCTTGATTCGTCCTACCTGCTACTTGAACGCCGCCGATCACGCCAAAGGCACCAGCCACTGCGCCGCCGAATGCGCCAGTTGTTCGGTCAACTGGCCGAGCAATTGCCCGCCGTTGCGCCAATGATGCCAGTACAACGGCACATCGATGGTTTTATCCGCGATCAATTCCACCAGAGAACCCCGAGCAAGCTGCCCGCGCACCTGCAGTTCAGGCACCAGCCCCCAACCCAGGCCGGCCTCGGTCAGGCGAATGAAACCTTCCGATGACGGGCACAGATGATGTTCGAAACCACCCTCCACGCCCAGTGCCGCGAGGTAACGGTGTTGCAGGAAGTCGTCCGGGCCGAACACCAGCGCCGGTGTCCGGGCCAGCGTTTGCGCGTCGATCCCGTGGGGAAAGTGTCGGGCGATAAACGCCGGGCTGGCCAGCGCCCGATAACGCATCGCCCCCAGCAACATGCTGCGCGCGCCAGCCACCGGGCGTTCGCTGGCGCAGACACAGGCGGCGACCTCGCCGGCGCGCATGCGCTTGAGGCTCACGGTCTGGTCCTCCACCACCAGGTCCAGCAGCAGGTGCTGGCGAGCACAGAAATCCCCCACCGCCTCGCCCCACCACGTTGCCAGGCTATCGGCATTCAGGGCGATGCGCAGGCGTTCCGGCAAGCCCTCCTCATCCAGCGCCGGCACCTGGCTCTGCAGGTCGCGTTCGAGCAGGCGGACCTGCTGCACGTGGTTGAGCAGGCGCCGACCAATCTCGGTCGGGCTCGGTGGCGTGGTCCGCACCAGCACCGGCTGGCCGACCCGGGCTTCGAGCAACTTGATGCGCTGGGAAATCGCCGACTGCGACAACCCCAGTACCTGGGCCGCCCGTTCGAAGCCGGCCTGCTCGACCACGGCCGCCAGGGCGGAGAGCAATTTATAGTCGAACATCAGTTTTCCTAATGAGCGATCAGCATTATTGGTTTTTCTTATACAACATCACCCCGCAGAATGCCCGTATTCACTGATTACCCGAGGACACCGACATGGCCGGAGAAACTTCCCTGAGCGTGCTGCTGCGCAGCATGAGCCCCGAACTCCACGAGGGCGACTACGTCTTCTGCTCCCTGACCGATGCGAGCCAGCTCAACGGCCGCGAGCCCATCGGCAGCTTTCGCGAACGCGAAGGCCTGAGCGTGATCCTGCGCCGCGAAGACGCCCAGGCCCTGGACCTGGCGTTCGACTACCTGGCGGCCTGGATCACCCTCGACGTGCACTCGGCCCTGCAAGCGGTCGGCCTCACCGCAGCTTTCGCCGGTGCCCTGGGCCAGGCCGGGATCAGTTGCAACGTGATCGCCGGCTATTATCACGACCACCTGTTCGTCGGCCGCGATGACGCCGAGCGCGCCATGCAAGTGTTGCGGCAACTGGCCGAACACGGGGAGTCGTAGTCATGTGGCAGAGCTATCTGAATGGCATGCTGGTGGCCGCCGGCCTGATCATGGCGATCGGCACGCAGAACGCCTTTGTCCTGGCCCAGAGCCTGCGCCGCGAACACCACCTGCCGGTAGCGGCTTTGTGCGTGCTCTGCGATGCGCTCCTGATGGCGGCGGGGGTCTTCGGTCTGGCCAGCGTCCTGGCGCATAACCCGACACTGCTGGCGTTCGCGCGCTGGGGTGGCGCGGCCTTTCTGCTCTGGTACGGCAGCCTGGCGCTACGCCGGGCCTTTTCCCGCCAGAGCCTGCAACAAGGCGAAGGGCAGACCGCGCGTTCACTGCGCGTGGTGCTGCTCAGCAGCCTGGCAGTCACCCTGCTCAACCCCCACGTATACCTCGACACCGTGCTGCTGATCGGCTCCCTCGGCGCCCAGCAGACCGAGCCCGCTGCCTACGTGGTGGGCGCGGCCAGCGCGTCGCTGCTGTGGTTCTTCAGCCTCGCCCTCGGCGCCGCGTGGCTGGCCCCGTGGCTGGCGCGCCCAGCCACCTGGCGCCTGCTCGACCTGCTGGTGGCCGTGATGATGTTCAGCGTCGCCGCCCAGTTGATCGGCGCTGACTGACTTATTCCAAAAGGCTCTGGAACCTCTATTCCACACAGTTGTTGCGTGGTTAAGCCGTCCCCCCGGTGCTATGATCCGAGTCTTGCGCCGCAAAGAGTACAAACTCCCCGGCGCACGCCTGTATGGCCGCCGTGATCGGCCTTGCGCTCACCGCAACTGACCTGATTAGGAGAATCACCATGGCTTTCGAATTGCCTCCGCTGCCTTATGCACATGATGCCCTGCAGCCGCACATCTCCAAGGAAACCCTGGAGTACCACCACGACAAGCACCACAACACCTACGTCGTGAACCTGAACAACCTGGTGCCAGGCACCGAGTTCGAAGGCAAGACCCTGGAAGAAATCGTCAAGTCTTCCTCCGGCGGCATCTTCAACAACGCCGCTCAGGTCTGGAACCACACCTTCTACTGGAACTGCCTGGCGCCAAACGCCGGCGGTCAACCGACCGGCAAGCTGGCTGAAGCCATCAACGCCGCCTTCGGTTCCTTCGACAAGTTCAAGGAAGAGTTCACCAAGACTTCCGTCGGCACCTTCGGTTCCGGTTGGGGCTGGCTGGTGAAAAAGGCTGATGGCTCCCTGGCCCTGGCCAGCACCATCGGTGCCGGTAACCCGCTGACCGGCGGCGACACCCCGCTGCTGACCTGCGACGTCTGGGAACACGCCTACTACATCGACTACCGCAACGTCCGTCCGAAGTATGTCGAGGCGTTCTGGAACCTGGTGAACTGGAAATTCGTCGCCGAGCAGTTCGAAGGCAAAGCCTTCACCGCTTGAGATTGAACCCGCTTCGCAAAAAAACCCGGCCTCGCCGGGTTTTTTTATACCTGCCGCGCCGACAGGAACTAACCTGAATAATCCTGGAAAATGAAGCGCCACCCCTCAAGTAGAGGGCTCGTGCGACCGACACAGTAGCCATGGCCTGAAAGGGTCCGGGATCAACCTGATCGGCCAAGCATGAGCACGGGTTCTCGCCGCTTGCATTGTCCCTTTGACTGACCGGGCCGGATTGCCAATACTCATGGCAACTTGATGCCATCCGAACGGAACAAGGAATAGCCCTTTGAAGCTGGAATTCAAGAACAGCTTGTCGGTGAAGTTGCTCCGGGTCGTACTGCTGTCGGCGCTGATCGTCGGCGTTGTACTGAGTTGTGCGCAGATTGTCTTTGATGCCTACAAGACTCGCCAGGCCGTAGCCGGCGATGCCCAGCGTATTCTCGACATGTTCCGCGACCCCTCGACCCAGGCCGTCTACAGCCTCGACCGCGAGATGGGCATGCAAGTCATCGAGGGCCTGTTCCAGGACGACGCCGTGCGCATGGCCTCCATCGGCCATCCCAACGAGGCCATGCTCGCGGAAAAATCCCGCGACCTGCAAAAAACCGCCAGCCGCTGGCTGACCGACCCGATCCTCGGCCAGGAAAGCACCTTCAGCACGCAACTGGTCGGTCGCGGCCCCTACAGCGAGTATTACGGCGACCTGAGCATCACCCTCGACACGGCCACCTACGGCCAGGGTTTCCTGATCAACTCGGTGATCATCTTCATCTCCGGCGTGCTGCGGGCACTGTTCCTCGGCCTGGTGCTCTACCTGGTCTATCACTGGCTGCTGACCAAACCGCTGTCGCGAATCATCGAGCACCTGAGCAACGTCAATCCGGATCGTCCCAGCGAACACCAGTTGCCCCAGCTCAAGGGCCATGAGAAGAACGAGCTGGGCATCTGGGTCAACACCGCCAACCAGTTGCTGGCGTCCATCGAGCGCAATACCCACCTGCGCCACGAAGCGGAAAACAGCTTGCTGCGCATGGCCCAGTACGACTTCCTCACCGGTCTGCCCAATCGCCAGCAGTTGCAGCAGCAGTTGGACAAGATCCTGGTCGACGCCGGCCGCCTGCAACGCCGGGTGGCGGTACTGTGTGTCGGCCTGGACGACTTCAAGGGCATCAACGAACAGTTCAGTTACCAGGTCGGCGACCAGCTGTTGCTGGCCCTGGCCGACCGCCTGCGCGCCCACAGCGGTCGCCTCGGCGCCCTGGCCCGGCTGGGCGGCGACCAGTTCGCCCTGGTCCAGGCCGATATCGAACAACCCTATGAAGCCGCGGAGTTGGCCCAGAGCATCCTCGACGATCTGGAAGCGGCGTTTGCCCTCGATCACCAGGAAATCCGCCTGCGTGCCACCATCGGCATCACCTTGTTCCCGGAAGACGGCGACAGCACCGAGAAGCTGTTGCAGAAAGCCGAACAGACCATGACCCTGGCCAAGACCCGCTCGCGCAACCGCTACCAGTTCTATATCGCCAGCGTCGACAGCGAAATGCGCCGCCGTCGCGAACTGGAAAAAGACCTGCGCGAAGCCCTCAACCGCAATCAGTTCTACCTGGTCTACCAACCGCAGATCAGCTACCGCGACCACCGGGTGGTGGGCGTCGAGGCGCTGCTGCGCTGGCAACACCCGGAACACGGCCTGGTACCGCCGGACCTGTTCATTCCCCTGGCCGAGCAAAACGGCACCATCATCGCCATCGGCGAGTGGGTACTGGACCAAGCCTGCCGCCAGTTGCGCGAATGGCACGACCAGGGCTTCAGTGACCTGCGCATGGCGGTCAACCTGTCCACCGTACAATTGCACCACGCCGAGCTGCCGCGAGTGGTCAACAACCTCCTGCAGATGTACCGCCTGCCGCCGCGCAGCCTGGAGCTGGAAGTCACCGAAACCGGCCTGATGGAAGACATCAGCACCGCCGCCCAGCACTTGTTGAGCCTGCGCCGCTCCGGCGCGCTGATCGCCATCGATGACTTCGGCACCGGCTACTCTTCGCTGAGCTACCTCAAGAGCCTGCCACTGGACAAGATCAAGATCGACAAGAGCTTCGTCCAGGACCTGCTCGATGACGACGACGATGCGACCATCGTCCGGGCGATCATCCAGTTGGGCAAGAGCCTCGGCATGCAGGTCATCGCCGAAGGCGTGGAAACCGTCGAGCAGGAGGCCTACATCATTTCCGAGGGTTGTCACGAGGGCCAGGGCTACCACTACAGCAAACCCCTGCCAGCCCGCGAGTTGGGCGCCTATCTCAAGCAGGCGCAGCGCAGCAATGCGGCGATCTTGTGAGGCCCGGCGCCAAGCCGCTCGCCGCGACAAAATCCGCCGGGATCGACTATTGATTTAATACCAAATATTTCAATCACTAAGCCCTTTACACCGAATGCAAATCCTTCGCATTATGTGTCGGCTTTGCGGGGCCCTGCGCCCCCATCCACCCTCTCGAAGCAGGATGTTCGCCATGATTCGCATGCCTCTGGCCACCGCCAGTCTGTTGGCTATCGCCATCGCCCTCGCCGGTTGTGGCGACAAGGACAAGGAAAAATCCGCAGCGGCCACCCAGGCCCCAGCTGCCGCGGCCCAGGCAGCCGCCGACGATGCCAGCGCCAAGGTCGACGAAGCCGCCGCCAAAGCCGTGGTCGCCCACTACACCGAGATTGTCTTCGCTGTATTCAGCGATGCCGAATCCACCGCGAAGAACCTGCAGGCCGCTGTCGACGCCTTCCTCGCCAAGCCGAACGAAGAGACCCTCAAGGCCGCCCGCACCGCCTGGATCGCCGCGCGCGTGCCGTACCTGCAAAGCGAAGTGTTCCGCTTCGGCAACACCATCATCGACGACTGGGAAGGTCAAGTGAACGCCTGGCCACTGGACGAAGGCCTGATCGACTACGTCGACGCCTCCTACGAACATGCCCTCGGCAACCCGGCCGCAAGCGCCAACATCATCGCCAACCCGCAAATCCAGATCGGCGAAGACAAGGTCGATGTCAGCGAGATCACCCCGGAAAAACTCGCCAGCCTGAACGAGCTGGGCGGTTCCGAAGCCAATGTCGCCACCGGCTACCATGCCATCGAATTCCTGCTCTGGGGCCAGGACCTGAACGGCACCGGCCCTGGCGCCGGCAACCGTCCGGCCTCGGACTATCTGGAAGGTGCCGGCGCCACCGGCGGTCACAATGACCGTCGGCGCGCCTACCTCAAGGCCGTGACCCAACTGCTGGTCAACGACCTGGAGGAAATGGTCGGTAACTGGAAGCCGGATGTGGCCGACAACTATCGCGCCAGCCTGGAAGCCGAGCCGGCGGAAAGTGGCCTGCGCAAAATGCTCTTCGGCATGGGCAGCCTGTCCCTCGGCGAGCTGGCGGGCGAGCGCATGAAAGTTTCACTGGAAGCCAACTCGCCGGAAGACGAGCAGGATTGCTTCAGCGACAACACCCACAACTCGCACTTCTACGATGCCAAGGGCATTCGCAACGTCTACCTGGGTGAATACACCCGTGTCGACGGCACTCAGCTGAGCGGCCCGAGCCTGTCCGCCCTGGTGGCCAAGGTCGATCCGGCGACCGACGAAGCGCTGAAGAACGACCTGCAAGCCACCGAAACGAAGATCCAGATCATGGTCGACCACGCCAACAAGGGTGAGCACTACGACCAACTGATCGCGGCCGGCAACCAATCCGGTAACAAGATCGTGCGTGACGCCATCTCGGCGCTGGTCAAGCAAACCGGCTCCATCGAGCAGGCGGCGGCCAAGCTCGGCATCAGCGACCTGAACCCGGATAACGCCGATCACGATTTCTGATCGGCCCTTGTCCCCCCTCATGTAGGAGCGAGCTTGCTCGCTCCTACATGAGGGCAAGCCAGCCCCCACAAAGCCGCGCAGTGTCATAAATCAAGTAAATGCTAATCCCTCTTATTCAAATGTATCGAGACTGATAAACTCGCGCCCGGTCTTTCTCACGCCTTGGACACCGATGCCCTCGCCGCCCCTTCGCCTGTCGACACTGCTCCTGGCCCTTGGCCTGACCGCCTGCGACGACGCTCCGCACTTTACCCAGCCCGAACCCGGCGAAGCCCGATCCGGCGGCAGCACCACAGTGGGCAAACAGGATCGCAACGCCTTCTCGCAGCCCTCGGCCAGCCTCTCCCCAGAGCGGCGCCTGGACTTCAGCGTCGGCAACAGTTTCTTCCGCAGTCCCTGGGTCATCGCCCCTTCGACCACCACCGCCCGCGACGGCCTCGGCCCGCTGTTCAATACCAACGCCTGTCAGAACTGCCATATCAAGGACGGGCGCGGCCATCCGCCGGCAGCGGGTGCGGATAACGCGGTGTCGATGCTGGTGCGCCTGTCGATTCCCAACAGCCCGATGTACGCCAAACTGATCGAGCGCCAGGGCGTGGTGCCGGAACCGGTCTATGGCGGGCAGTTGCAGGACATGGCCATCCCCGGCGTAGCCCCGGAGGGCAAGGTACGGGTCGACTATGAAGCGGTACCGGTGCGCTTCAAGGACGGCACGGAAATCGAACTGCGCCGCCCGACGCTGCGCATCACCCAGCTGGGCTATGGCCCGACGCACCCGCAGACGCTGTTTTCCGCGCGCATCGCCCCGCCGATGATCGGCCTCGGTCTGCTCGAAGCGATTCCCGAGGAGGCAATCCTGGCCAACGCTCGTCTGCAGCAACGCCTGGGGGTGAATGGGCGACCCAACCGGGTCTGGGACGATGCCCAGCGCAAGACCGTACTGGGCCGCTTTGGCTGGAAGGCCGGACAACCGAATATCAATCAACAGAACGTCCACGCGTTTTCCAGCGACATGGGCCTGACCAGCAGCCTTCGGCCCTTCGACGACTGCACCCCGACCCAGACCGACTGCCTGCAAGCGCCCCACGGTGGCGGCGCGGACGGCGAGCCGGAAGTCAGCGACAACATCCTGCGCCTGGTGACCTTCTACACGCGCAACCTCGCGGTGCCAGCGCGGCGCGACGTCGGTTCCGTGCAAGTGCTGGCCGGCAAGAGCCTGTTCTACCAGGTCGGTTGCCAGGCCTGTCATACCCCGCAGTTCACCACCTCGGCCACGGCCGCCGAACCCGAGCTGGCCAACCAGTTGATCCGGCCCTACAGCGACCTGCTGCTGCATGACATGGGCCCCGGCCTCGCCGACCAACGCAGCGAGTTCCTGGCCGATGGCAATGACTGGCGCACCCCGCCGCTGTGGGGCATCGGCCTGACGCAAACCGTCAGCGGCCACACCCAGTTGCTGCATGACGGCCGCGCCCGCAACCTGCTCGAAGCCGTACTCTGGCATGGCGGCGAGGCCTTGCCGGCGCAGCAGCAGGTGCTGTCTTTCAATGCCGAACAACGCGCTGCGTTACTGGCCTTCCTGAATTCTTTATAAGAGGAGACGGGCATGTTCCGCCCCAAACTATTGTTCACCAGCCTGGCCGCGCTCGCCCTCGGCGCCTGCTCGCCCCAGGACCCGCAAGCAGTGACCTCGGCCGCGATCGCCCAGCAGGTGATCCTGCCAACCTACAGCCGCTGGGTCGACGCCGACCGCCAGCTGGCGATCAGCGCCCTGGCCTTCTGCGAAGGCCAGGAGAGTCTGGAAACCGCCCGCGCCGACTTCCTTCACGCGCAGAACGCCTGGGCCGAATTGCAGCCGCTATTGATCGGGCCATTGGCCGAAGGCAATCGTTCCTGGCAGGTGCAGTTCTGGCCGGACAAGAAAAATCTGGTGGGTCGTCAGGTCGAGCAACTGGTCACGGCCCAGCCGCAGATCGATGCCGACGCCCTGGCCAAGTCCAGTGTCGTGGTCCAGGGCCTCTCGGCCTACGAATACATCCTCTACGACAGCAAGATCGACCTCGCCGACAGCGCCCGGAAAGCCCGCTATTGCCCACTGCTGAGCGCCATCGGCAAACGCCAGAAAGTCCTCGCCGAAGAGATCCTCTCGCGTTGGGAAACCAGCGACGGCATGCTCGCGCAGATGAGCAAGTTCCCCAACCCGCGCTACGCCGACGCCCACGAAGCCATCGCCGATCTGCTGCGGGTCCAGGTCACCGCCCTGGACACCCTGAAGAAAAAACTCGGCACGCCCATGGGCCGCCAGACCAAGGGCATCCCCCAACCGTTCCAGGCCGATGCCTGGCGCAGCCAGTCGTCCCTGCAAGGCATGCGCGCCAGCCTGACCGCCGCCCGGACCGTCTGGGTCGGTGTCGACAACAAGGGCCTGCGCAACCTGCTGCCGGCACAACAGAAACCCTTGGTGGACAAGATCGACGCCGCCTACGCGGCGTCCCTGAAGCTGTTCGACAGCACCCAGCGTTCGCTGACCGACCTGCTCGGCGATGACGCCGGGCGCCAGCAACTCAACGACCTCTATGACAGCCTCAATGTCATCCACCGCCTGCACGAAGGCGAACTGGCCAAGGCGCTGGGCATCCAACTGGGCTTCAACGCCAACGACGGGGACTGATGATGTTGCGACGCCAGGCCCTGACCCTCGGCAGCCTGCTGCTCAGCGCCTTGACGCTGGGCGGCTGGAGCCTGTTCCGGCAAAAAGGCCAAAGCCCGCTGCTGCTCTCCGCCCGTGACGACGCTGACGGCAAACACTATGCCGTGGGCTATCGGCTGGACGGCACCGAGGTTTTCGCCACTCAGGTCGGCCAGCGTTGCCACGACATCATCAACCACCCGTCCCAGCCCCTGGCGCTGTTCGTCGCGCGACGTCCGGGCACCGAAAGTTACCTGGTCGACCTGCGTGACGGCCGCCTGCGGCAGACCATTGCCTCGCAACCGCACCGGCATTTCTATGGCCATGCGGTGATCCACAAGAGCGGCGACTGGCTGTACGCCACCGAGAACGACACCAGCGATCCGGGCCGTGGCCTGTTGGGTGTGTATCGTTTCGAAGGTGAGCGATGGGTCCATGCCGGCGAGACTTCGACCCATGGCATCGGCCCGCACCAGGTGTCGTGGATGCCCGATGGCGAGACCCTGGTCGTCGCCAACGGCGGCATTCGCACCGAAGCCGAAAGCCGGGTGGAAATGAACCTCGACGCGATGGAGCCGAGCCTGGTACTGATGCGGCGCGACGGCACCCTGCTGAGCAAGGAAACCCTGTCCCAGCCAATGAACAGCGTGCGCCACCTGGGCGTGGCCAGCGACGGCACCATCGTCGCCGGCCAGCAATTCATGGGCGCGTCCCACGAGTCGGCCGAGTTGCTGGCGATCAAGCGTCCCGGTCAACCCTTTGTCGCCTTCCCGGTGGCCGAGCCGCAATTGCAGGTCATGGCGCATTACACCGCCAGCGTCGCGCTGCACAGCGAATTGCGCCTGGTGGCGTTGACCGCGCCACGGGGTAACCGTTTCTTTATCTGGGACCTGGACAGCGGCGCCGTGCGCCTGGATGCGCCATTACCGGACTGCGCGGGTGTCGGCGCGGTGGCGGATGGCTTCGTCGTCACTTCCGGCCAGGGCCGCTGCCGTTTCTACGATTGCCGCCAGAAGGAACTGACAGCCCAACCGCTGGAACTGCCGGCGGGGCTGTGGGACAACCATCTGCATCTGGTCTGATGGATCACACCCCAAGCAGCAAACGGCTGGACACCACCGTCGCATACTCGCCATGCAAATTGCCCAGGGACATGGCATGGACCTCCTGGGCACTGTGCGGCGCACCGAAATAATCCGTCTTGTCGAAGGTGTAGCAAGCGTCTTCCACCACCCAGGTGTCAAACCCGAGGTTACCGGCTGTACGCGCGGTCGCCTCCACGGAGTTATGGGTTGCCACACCGACGATCACCAACTGTTCAATCCCCTCCTGGCGCAGCCAATCTGCCAAACCGGTCGCACAAAACGCATCCGGCACCCGCTTCTGCACCAGCCGTTCGCCCTCCCCCGGCCTAAAGCGCGGTTGGAACTCGACTCCGGACTGCCCGGGCCAGAATACCGACTCCGGTGAATGCGACAGATGCTGGACATGCACCACCGGCCGCGCACTCTCACGCCAGTGCTGCAACAACTCAAGCATCCGCGCCTCGGCCTCGGGATTGTTGCGTGGCCCCAGCCTGGGATGGAGGATGCCCTGCTGCTGGTCGATCAGGATCAACGCCGCGTTTACCTGGATATCCCTGTTCATTGCTTTTTCCTTCCGATTTATCGCTCAAAACTCGAAATAAGCCCGCCCGCCGTCTTGCGCGCCTTCCTCCTGCTCACTAACGTAGCGCCTTTACTGACGCTACCCCCGCAGGAGCTTTGCCATGGCCTCGCCAGCCTCTTCCTTCTCTCTCAAGCAATGTGGCGTTGCCGCCGCCATGGCGGGCCTGCTCGGCCTGACGGGTTGCCAGACCTGGAACGCCCAGGACAGCCTGCCACCGACCGCCGGCGTCCAGCCGCTCAAGGGCCTGGCACAGAACGTCTCGGTGCGCCGCAACAGCCTCGGCATGCCGCTGATCGAAAGCAACACCTTTCACGACGCGCTGTTCACCCTCGGTTACGTCCACGCCAGCGACCGCATCACCCAGATGGTCACCCTGCGCCTGCTCGCCCAGGGCCGACTGGCCGAAATCAACGGCCCCGACGCCCTCGACAGCGACCGCTTCATGCGCGCCGTCAACCTGAAGAAAAGCGCCGGCGAGTTGTACAACGCCGCGTCGCCACGGCTCAAGCGCTTCTTCGAAGTCTACGCGCGTGGTGTCAACGCCTACCTGTTCCGCTACCGCGACAAGCTGCCGCCGGACCTGGTCAGCAGCGGCTACAGCCCGGAATACTGGAAACCGGAAGATTCGGCGCTGATCTTCTGCCTGCTCAACTTCAACCTGTCGGCCAACTTGCAGCAAGAGATTGCCAGCCTGGTCCTGGCGCAGAAAGTCGGCGTCGACAAACTCGCCTGGCTGACCCCGGCCGCCCCGGACGAACCGCTGCCCCTGGCCGAAGCCGAGAAACTCAAGGGCATCGCCCTGAGCCAGGTTTCGGGCCTGGGTGCGCTGAACAAGGCCGCCGAGCAAGTGGCGGCACTGAATATCCTCGGCGCCGGCACCTCGACCAACTGGGCCATTGGCCCGCAGCGCAGCCGCAGCGGCAAGAGCTTGCTGGCCGCCGACCTGCAACAGCCAACCAGCGCCCCCGCGGCCTGGAACTACGTGCAGATCCACGCGCCGAAGTACCAGGCCGCCGGGACCTCGATCGCCGGCCTGCCGATGCTGCTGTCCGGCTTCAACGGCAAGGTGGCCTGGAGCATGGCCGCCGTACCGGGGGACAACCAGGATCTGTTCCTGGAAAAACTCAAGCGCCAGGGCAATGCGCTCTATTACGAAGCCGACGGCAAATGGCTGCCAGTGATCGTGCGCAACGAAACCTACTTCATCAAAGGCCAGCGTTCGATCCGCGAGACGGTGTTCGAAACCCGCCATGGCCCGCTGCTTAACAGTGCACTGGACAACACCCCCTTGACCGGCGGCTACGGCCTGGCCCTGCAGAGCTCATCGTTCAAGGACGACAAGAGCCTGGATGCGTTCTTCGACCTGTCCCGCGCCCAGAGCGCCGAGAGGGCCTCGGATGCCAGCCGGGAAATCCGCGCCATCGCCCTGAACATGGTCTTCGCCGATGCCAGCCATATCGGCTGGCAGGTCACCGGACGCTTCCCCAACCGCCGCGAAGGCGAAGGCCTGCTGCCATCGCCGGGCTGGGACAGCCGCTTCGACTGGGACGGCTACGCCGACGCGATGCTCCACCCGTATGACCAGGACCCGGGCCAGGGTTGGCTGGGCACCGCCAACCAGCGCAGCGCGGCGCGCGGCTACGGCATGCAGCTGTCCAACGCCTGGTACTACCCGGAACGCGGCGAACGCCTGGCGGAACTGGCCGCGGCCGGCAAGCAGGACAGCCGCAGCACCATCGCCATGCAGTACGACCAGAGCACCACATTCGCCAACAAGCTGAAGAAAATGTTCCAGGCGCCGGGCATGGCCACGCCGCTCAAGCAGGCCATCGAGGCCCTGCCGGAAGCCGAACGCAGCAAGGCCCGCGAGGCCCTGAGCCGGTTGCTGGCGTTCGACGGCAAGCTCAGCGCGACGTCGGCCGATGCCGCGCTGTATGAGCTGTTCCTGCAGGAAAGCATGAAGCAGATCTTCCTCGACAAGCTCGGCCCGGAGAACGGTCCGGTGTGGCAAGCCTTTGTCGCCAACGGCAAGCTGTCCTACTCGGCCCAGGCCGATCACTTGCTGGGGCGCGAGGACAGCCCATTCTGGGACGACAGCCGCACACCTCAGAAAGAAGACAAGCCGGCGATCCTGGCCCGCAGCCTGGCCGCGGCGATCAGCGCCGGTGACAGCCTGCTGGGCAGCGATCACAAAGCCTGGCAATGGGGCACGCTGCACCGTTATAGCTGGAAAAACGCCGCCGGCCAGGTCATCCGCGGACCGATCCAGGCTGGCGGCGACCACACTACTCTGAACACCTCGGCCTACGCCTGGGGCAGCGCGAATTTCGACGTCATCCAGGTGCCGGGCGTGCGCATGATCATCGACTTTGGCCAGATCGAACCGATGAGCGGCCAGCAGAGCCCCGGACAGTCCGGCAACCCGGCCAGCCCGAGCTATGCCAGCGGTGTCGATGGCTGGTTGAAGGCCCAGTACGTCAGCTTCCCGATGCAGCAACAGAACTTCGACAAGGCCTACGGCACCACGCGATTGACCCTGGTGCCCGGCAAATAACCCCATTGGAGCCGGCTTGCCGGCGATCGCGATCTGACAGTCGGCATCCCTGTCGCTAGATAAATCGCCATCGCTGGCAAGCCTGCTTGCACAGAGTCCTGGCGCGACGATAGGGCATGGTGAAACACCGGCTGGCGATGGCACCATTCGCCACACCGCCTCATCGCTGACAAGCCAGCGCCCACAGGTTTCCGCATCTGTGTTACCCCTTCAGCCTGTAATTGCACCCTTTTCTCACCTACGAGCGCACCAATATTGTGCATTTATTTTTCAATGCCCAATTTCGGGCATCATTAGCTGGCTCGTAGCCATATTCCTGCCTTTTAAAACACTTGTTCGTGACTCTGGTTCGGAAATTGCTACTTTTATCAGGTCATACGCGTTCCAGTAACAGTACTCAGTGCGCCACAAGCGCTCATATTGGTTTTTAGGGAATAAATAATGAAAAAAGCATTGCTGACCCTTTCTGCACTGGCTCTCTGCATGGCCGCCGGTTCCGCTATGGCCAAGGAATACAAGGAACTGCGCTTCGGCGTCGATCCTTCCTACGCGCCATTCGAATCCAAGGCCGCAGACGGCAGCCTGGTCGGCTTCGACATTGATCTGGGCAACGCCATCTGTGCCGAGCTGAAGGTCAAGTGCAAATGGGTCGAAAGTGACTTCGACGGCATGATTCCAGGCCTCAACGCCAACAAGTTCGACGGCGTGATTTCGTCGATGACCGTGACCGAAGCCCGCCAGAAGGCCATCGACTTCTCCAGCGAGCTGTTCTCCGGCCCGACGTCCCTGGTGTTCAAAAAGGGTGCAAACTTCTCCACGCCTGAGTCCCTCAAGGGCAAAACCGTGGGCTACGAGCAAGGCACCATCCAGGAAGCCTACGCCAAGGCCGTACTGGACAAGGCGGGTGTAACCACCAAGGCCTACGCCAACCAGGACCAGGTGTACGCTGACCTGACCTCCGGCCGCCTCGACGCCTCGGTGCAGGATATGCTGCAAGCCGAGCTGGGCTTCCTGAAGTCGCCAGCGGGCGCCGGCTACGAAGTCAGCAAGCCGATCAACGATCCGCTGCTGCCGGCTAAAACCGCGGTGGGTATCAAACAAGGTAACAAAGAGCTGAAAGCCCTGTTGGATAAAGGTATCGCAGCGTTACACAAAGATGGCAAGTACACTGAAATCCAGAAAAAACACTTTGGTGATCTGAACCTGTACAGCGGGAAGTGATCCCTTGGCGCCCCTCGTCCGAGGGGCGCCTTTTCGACTGCCAAAGGTCTGATTTTTCATGTTCGACAACCTCCTGCAAATTCTGGGGCTTTCGGCCTTCAGCCTGAAGGGCTTTGGCCCGATCCTGCTGCAAGGCACCTGGATGACCGTCCAGCTCTCCATCCTCTCGCTGCTGGTCAGCGTGTTACTGGGCCTGCTCGGCGCCAGCGCCAAATTATCCAGCATCAGCCTGTTGCGCATTCCGGCCCAGCTCTACACCACGCTGATTCGCGGGGTCCCCGACCTGGTGCTGATGCTGCTGATTTTCTACAGTCTGCAAACCTGGCTCTCGACCCTGACCGACGCCATGGATTGGGACTACATCGAGATTGACCCGTTTGCCGCCGGGGTCATCACCCTGGGCTTTATCTACGGTGCCTATTTCACCGAAACCTTCCGTGGTGCGATTCTCGCCGTGCCGCGCGGACAGCTCGAAGCCGCCACCGCCTATGGCCTGACCCGGGCCCAGCGGTTCCGCTTCGTGACCTTTCCACAAATGATGCGCTTCGCCCTGCCGGGGATCGGCAACAACTGGATGGTGATCCTCAAGGCCACCGCACTGGTCTCGATCATCGGCCTGGCCGACCTGGTCAAGGCTGCTCAGGACGCGGGCAAGAGCACTTATCAACTGTTCTACTTCCTGGTACTCGCCGCCTTGATCTACCTGCTCATTACCAGCGCTTCGAACTATGTCCTGCGCTGGCTGGAACGCCGCTATGCCGCGGGCGCCCGGGAGGCCGTGCGATGATCGAACTCCTGCAGCAATACTGGCGGCCGTTCCTCTACAGCGACGGCCAGCACATCACCGGCCTGGCCATGACCCTGTGGCTGCTCAGCGCCTCGATCTTCATCGGTTTCCTGGTGTCGATCCCGCTGTCCATCGCCCGGGTTTCGCCCAAGCGCCGTATCCGCTGGCCGGTGGAGTTCTACACCTACCTGTTTCGCGGCACGCCGCTGTATATCCAACTGCTGATCTGCTACACCGGGATCTACAGCCTGGAAGCGGTGCGCGAACAACCGTTGCTGAACTCGTTCTTCCGCGATGCGATGAACTGCACCATCCTGGCCTTCGCCCTGAACACCTGCGCCTACACCACGGAGATCTTCTCCGGGGCAATCCGCAGCATGAACCACGGTGAAGTCGAGGCGGCCAAGGCCTATGGCCTGAGCGGCTGGAAACTCTACGCCTATGTGATCATGCCCTCGGCCCTGCGCCGCTCGTTGCCCTATTACAGCAACGAAGTGATCCTGATGCTGC
This sequence comes from Pseudomonas sp. GW821-FHT03C07, assembly GCF_059420925.1. Lineage (NCBI taxonomy): Bacteria > Pseudomonadati > Pseudomonadota > Gammaproteobacteria > Pseudomonadales > Pseudomonadaceae > Pseudomonas > Pseudomonas sp. GW821-FHT03C07. The sequence goes on along the minus strand of NZ_JBWKUQ010000002.1, from coordinate 456,468 downwards.
ACTCCACCACCGTGGCGTTCACCGCGACCATCCCGGACATCCTGAAAATCGCCCGGGACGCCAACTCGGCGACCTACATGACCTTCCAGTCGTTCGGTATCGCCGCGATCATCTACCTGACGATCACCTTCACCCTGGTCGGTCTGTTCCGTCTGGCCGAGCGCCGCTGGCTGGCCTTTCTTGGCCCGGCACACTAGGACTCCAGAGCATGCGTCATCTGACTCACGAGCTGCTGGCTCCCCTGCCGGGTACCGCCCGGCAGATCCACAGCTTTCATTTCGGGCCGGAACAGGCCACGGGGAAGATCTACATCCAGTCGTCCCTGCACGCCGACGAACTGCCCGGCATGCTGGTGGCCTGGCACCTCAAGCAGCGCCTGGCCGAGCTGGAACAGGTCGGCGCCCTGCGCTACGAAATCGTGCTGGTGCCAGTGGCCAACCCAATCGGCCTGGAACAGGTGCTGATGGACGTGCCGCTGGGTCGCTACGAGCTGGAAAGCGGGCAGAACTTCAATCGCTGGTTCATCGACCTCAGCGACGAGATCGGCCAGCAGATCGAAGACCAGCTCACGGACGATCCGGTGCACAACCTGCAGTTGATCCGCGCTCACCTCAAGGCCGCCCTGGCGGCGGAGGTGCCCGCGACCCAGTTGCAATCCCAGCGCCTGACCTTGCAACGACTGGCTTGCGACGCGGACATGGTGCTGGACCTGCACTGCGACTTCGAAGCCGTGGCCCATCTGTACACCACGCCCGAAGCCTGGCCGCAGGTTGAACCGCTGGCCCGCTATATCGGTTCGCAAGCCAGCCTGTTGGCCACCGACTCCGGCGGCCAGTCGTTCGACGAATGCTTCACCCTGCTCTGGTGGGACCTGCGCCAGCGCTTTGGCGAGCGTTTCGCGATTCCCCAGGGCAGTTTCTCGGTGACCGTGGAGCTGCGCGGCCAGGGCGATGTGAATCACCCGCAGGCGCGTCTCGACTGCCAGGCGATCCTCGACTACCTGACGCACTTCGGCGCCATCGTCGGCGAGTCCGCGCCCTTGCCGGAGCTGCCGTACCCGGCAACGCCGCTGGCCGCTGTCGAACCGGTGAGCACGCCGGTGGGTGGCCTGCTGGTGTTCTGCGCGGTGCCGGGGCAATACCTGGAAGCCGGGCAACTGATCGCCGAGATCATCGACCCGCTCAGCGACAGCGTCACCCCTATTCATTGCAATGCGGCGGGCCTGCTCTACGCCCGTTCGTTGCGCCGCATGGCCACCGCCGGCATGGTGATTGCCCATGTCGCCGGCCGCGAAGCCTATCGCAGCGGCTATCTACTTTCTCCTTGAGGTGCCCATGTACAAACTGACCATTGAAGGCCTGCACAAGAGCTATGGCGAACACCAGGTGCTCAAGGGCGTCTCGCTCAAGGCCAAGACTGGCGATGTGATCAGCCTGATCGGCGCCAGCGGCTCGGGCAAGAGTACCTTCCTGCGCTGCATCAACTTCCTCGAAACGCCCAATGACGGTGCCATGAGCCTCGACGGCCAGGCGATCCGCATGGTCAGCGACAAGCACGGCATGCGCGTCGCCGACGACGCCGAATTGCAGCGTCTGCGCACCCGCCTGGCCATGGTGTTCCAACACTTCAACCTGTGGAGCCACATGAGCGTGCTGGAAAACATCACCATGGCCCCGCGGCGGGTACTGGGGGTGAGCAAGAAAGACGCCGAGGAGCGTGCCCACCGTTACCTGGAAAAAGTCGGCCTGCCGGCCCGGGTGGCCAGTCAGTATCCGGCGTTTCTGTCCGGCGGCCAGCAGCAGCGCGTGGCGATTGCCCGGGCGCTGGCGATGGAACCGGAAGTGATGCTGTTCGACGAACCGACCTCGGCACTGGACCCGGAACTGGTGGGTGAAGTGCTCAAGGTGATCCAGGGGCTGGCCGAAGAAGGCCGGACCATGATCATGGTGACCCACGAGATGAGCTTCGCGCGCAAGGTCTCCAGCCAGGTGCTGTTCCTGCACCAGGGGTTGGTGGAAGAACAAGGCGCGCCGGACGATGTGTTGGGCAATCCGCAGAGCGAGCGGCTGCGTCAGTTCCTCAGCGGTAACCTCAAGTAAGTAAAACCGGCCTCGCGGGGACTGCTTTTGTGGGAGCGGAGCTTGCCCGCGAAGGCGTCCTTGAAATCGCTAAAAGCTTCGCGGGCAAGCTCCGCTCCCACAAGGGCGATCTGCGCCCACACGAGCTTCATCCGGCTTCAAGATCACGGTTCTTCAGCCGTGCGCCGCAGGCCATGGATAGGCCAGCCACGTTTCCAGGCGCTTGGCGAAGCGGCCGCTTTCCATATCCTGATGCAGCCACTGGTCGACATACTGCTTGAGCACGATGTCACGGGGCAGCAACACGGCCTTCTCGGAGAAGTCGAACGGCTGCTCCGGGTGCACCGCGCACAGCTGCGGATGCAGCTTCTGCTGGACCCGGGTTTCCACCGCGTCGGTCATCATCAGGTCGGCCTTGCCGTCGACGATCTGCTGGAAAATCGTCACATTGTCCGGATGCACGAGGATCTGCGCCTGCTTGAGGTTGGCGCGGGCGAACTTCTCATTGGTGCCGCCAGGGTTGACGATCGCCCGGACATTCGGCTGGTCGATCTGAGCCAGGGTCTGGAACGCCTGCTGCCGGGAACAGAGGGTGATCGGCGTCTTGCCGTCACGCTGGTAAGGCTGCGAGAAAAACGCCAGTTTCTGGCGCTCCATGTTCACCGAGATCCCGCTGATCGCCAGGTCGAACTTGTCAGCCTGCAGATCGCCCATCAGCGTCGGCCAGGTGGTCGGCACCAGTTCCAGCTTGACCCCCAGGGATGTCGCCAGCCCTTCGGCCAGTTCGATATCCAGGCCGATAAAGCCATCCGCACTCTTGTAGCTGAACGGCTTGTAGTCACCGGTAGTGCCGACACGCAGCACGCCTTGCTGGACGATGTGGTCGAGTCGGCTGTTGCTGGCTTCCTGCGGGGAAGCCGCGCTACTGCTCGGCGGCTGCGGCGCGGCAGTGACCGTGCCGGTCAGCAACAGCCCGGCGAACAGGCAGCGGGAAAAATACGCGGGAATGGCAAACGTCATAAGCGGTCCTTTCTTATCTGGATCCATGGGTGCCTGCGACAGGCACGCCTCTCCAGATTAACCGCTAGCCCCCTGTAGGAGCGAGCTTGCTCGCGATGGAGTACCCGGCACCGTGGGGTATCAGGCACGAAGAGTCATCGTTAACGACCATCGCGAGCAATCGAGCGTCGACCGGCTGCGCCTACAGGACAGACATCCGTAACGACACAATCGACATCAGCCCGTGGGTGATGGCGTCTCATCGGGAATGTACGGTTCGCTGGGCTCGTTCGGGTGGGGCGGTTCGCTGGGTTGCGGCGTATCGGGATCAGGCTGCCCCGGGATACCCGGAATGCCGCTGGACAGGCTCTGGGGATGCGCCAGCAACGACCAAGCCAACAAACCCACTTGATTGGGTTCCAGTTTCGCCAGTTGGGCGCTGATACTTGGATCGATCTTCATGGGGTACTCCTGAGCGTTGAAGCCCGGTTCGTCTTGCACAAACCGGGAGGGTGCACTCAATAGAGTAGCCGTACGCCGAGGAATTCCCTGTTTCGACGCGCCCTTTGTCAGGTACGCGGCAGGGTCACGCCACGCTGGCCCTGATACTTGCCGCCACGGTCCTTATAGGACACTTCGCACTCTTCATCGGACTCGAGGAACAACATCTGCGCCACGCCTTCATTGGCGTAGATCTTCGCCGGCAACGTGGTGGTGTTGGAGAACTCCAGGGTCACGTGGCCTTCCCATTCCGGCTCCAGCGGCGTGACGTTGACGATGATCCCGCAACGGGCGTAAGTACTCTTGCCCAGGCAGATGGTCAGCACGTTGCGTGGAATACGGAAATACTCGACGGTGCGGGCCAGGGCGAAGGAGTTCGGTGGAATGATGCAGACGTCGCTCTTCACATCGACGAAGCTGCCCGCGTCGAAGTTTTTCGGATCGACAGTCGCCGAATTGATGTTGGTGAACACCTTGAACTCATCGGCGCAGCGCACATCGTAGCCATAGCTCGAGACACCGAAGGAGATCACCCGGTTGTCGGCTTCGCCACGCACCTGGCGCTCGACGAAGGGTTCGATCATGCCGTGCTCTTGCGCCATGCGGCGAATCCACTTGTCCGATTTGATGCTCATGGCGGGTGTCCTGATATAACGAGGTGGAAAAATTCTGTCCGGCATCTTACCGGGGCGCGCCGTCGGGTTAAAGCGTCGACGCCGTTTCTCGCGATGACGCGCTCCCCGGACCTGACAAATCGGCCATTTGCGCTGGACTACCAGCCTTCCCGGCCACCGCCAGTCACGAAATAGACGAAACCTTTGTGAAGACCATTGGCACGTCTCGGAAAGTGGGGTATGGTGGCGCCACTGTGCTGCTTGTGTCACTGAGAATCTCTACACGATGTTGAATTTCGATCCAACCATCTCCAAGAATTTTTCCTGCTCTTTGCACTCAGTCTCGGCCAGGGCTTTTCCTGAGTCGCAGTTAACTTTGTCCAAGGAGACATCAAATGTCTAATCGCCAAACCGGTACCGTTAAGTGGTTCAACGATGAAAAAGGCTTCGGCTTCATCACTCCACAATCCGGTGACGACCTGTTCGTACACTTCAAAGCAATCCAATCCGACGGCTTCAAAAGCCTGAAAGAAGGCCAACAGGTTTCTTTCATCGCTACCCGCGGTCAGAAAGGCATGCAAGCTGAAGAAGTTCAAGTTATCTAACTTGTACTGATCCAGTAAAAAAGCCCCGCCCTCAAAAGCGGGGCTTTTTTGTGCCCGGGTGTTTTGCAGGTGCCTGCCAGGTATCGGCCCGTACGCCCATCAACCGTACGACACAAACCTTGCAGGAGCCGGCTTGCTGGCGATAGCGGCTTATCAGGCGACAACGATGTCGACTGTCAGATCGCATCGCCAGCAAGCCGGCTCCTACAGGTACAGCGTTCCAGCTCGCTTGAGGCGTAGCGACATCAATCGTCGCTGATGGTGATATTCGGCATTGCCTGGCTGACCGCTTCCTGCAACACGATCCGCGCGCCCACGTGCCGTGCCAGTTCCTGGTAGACCATGGCGATCTGGCTGTCCGGCTCGGCGATCACCGTCGGCTTGCCACCGTCGGCCTGCTCACGGATCAGCATCGACAGCGGCAACGAGGCCAGCAGCTCAACGCCATACTGGCTCGCCAGCTTCTCACCGCCGCCTTCACCGAACAGATGCTCGGCATGGCCGCAGTTCGAACAGATATGCACCGCCATGTTTTCCACGACACCCAGCACCGGGATATTCACCTTGCGGAACATCTCCACGCCCTTGCGGGCATCCAACAGGGCCAGGTCCTGCGGGGTGGTGACAATCACCGCGCCGGCCACCGGGACCTTCTGCGCCAGGGTCAGCTGGATATCGCCGGTGCCCGGCGGCATGTCGATCACCAGGTAGTCGAGGTTGCCCCAGTCGGTCTGGGTCACCAGTTGCAACAAAGCCCCGGAAACCATCGGACCGCGCCAGACCATCGGCGTGTTGTCATCGGTAAGGAAGGCCATGGACATCACTTCCACGCCATGGGACTCGATGGGCACGAACCATTTCTGCTCCTTGATCTTCGGCCGCGTGCCTTCAGCGACACCGAACATGATGCCCTGGCTCGGCCCGTAGATATCCGCATCGAGAATCCCCACCCGGGCCCCTTCGCGGGCCAGCGCCAGCGCCAGGTTGGCCGCCGTGGTCGACTTGCCCACCCCGCCCTTGCCGGAGGCCACCGCCACCACGTTCTTCACATTGGCCAGGCCCGGAATCTGCGCCTGGGCCTTGTGCGCGGCAATCACGCAGTCGATCTCGACCTTGGCCGCGGCCACGCCGTCCAGGCCTTCGACGGCCATCTGCAACATCTGCGCCCAGCCACTTTTGAACAGGCCGGCGGCATAACCCAACTCCAGTCGGACCGTGACGTGATCACCCTGGATATCGATGGCCCGCACACAGCCGGCGCTGACCGGGTCCTGGTTCAGATAAGGGTCGGTGTACTGGCGAAGGACGGCCTCCACCGCTGCGCGATTGACTGCGCTCATGGGCAACTCCCGAAAAAGACTGAGTAAAACAGACAGCTATCCTAACCGTTCTGAGAAGCAGAGACATGCCACAAGGGGTGAATTATGTGCGCCGGGGCTTTATAGTGGCCGATCTCCGTTTCACTTCAAGTAGCCGAGCCCCATGTCCGAGCCACGCCAGATCCTCGTCACCAGCGCCCTGCCCTATGCCAATGGTTCCATTCACCTTGGCCACATGGTCGAGTATGTCCAGACGGACATGTGGGTGCGCTTCCAGAAGCACCGCGGCAACCAATGCATCTATGTCTGCGCTGACGACGCCCACGGCTCGGCCATCATGTTGCGCGCCGAGAAGGAAGGCATCACCCCGGAACAGTTGATCGCCAACGTCCAGCTCGAGCACAGCAGCGACTTCGCCGACTTCCTGGTGGAGTTCGACAACTTCCACTCGACCCACGCCGAAGAAAACCGCGCGCTGTCGACCCAGATCTACCTGCGCCTGCGCGACGCCGGGCATATCGCCACACGTTCGATCACCCAGTATTTCGACCCGGAAAAGCAGATGTTCCTGGCCGACCGCTTCATCAAGGGCACCTGCCCGAAATGCGGCACCGAAGACCAGTACGGCGACAACTGCGAGAAATGCGGCGCGACCTACGCACCCACCGACCTGAAAGACCCGAAATCGGCGATTTCCGGGGCCACGCCGGTGCTCAAGGATTCCCAGCACTTCTTCTTCAAGCTGCCGGACTTCCAGGCCATGCTGCAAACCTGGACCCGCAGCGGCACCCTGCAGGACGCCGTGGCGAACAAGATCGCCGAATGGCTGGATGCCGGCCTGCAACAGTGGGACATCTCCCGCGACGCGCCGTATTTCGGTTTCGAGATCCCGGATGAGCCGGGCAAGTACTTCTACGTCTGGCTGGATGCGCCCATCGGCTACATGGCCAGCTTCAAGAACCTCTGCGCGCGACGTCCGGAACTGGACTTCGATGCGTTCTGGGGCAAGGACTCGACAGCCGAGCTGTACCACTTCATCGGCAAGGACATCGTCAACTTCCACGCCCTGTTCTGGCCAGCGATGCTCGAAGGTGCCGGCTACCGCAAGCCAACCGGGATCAACGTGCACGGCTACCTGACCGTCAACGGTCAGAAGATGTCCAAGTCCCGCGGCACCTTTATCAAGGCCCGGACCTACCTGGACCACCTGTCCCCGGAATACCTGCGTTACTACTACGCGGCCAAGCTGGGCAAAGGCGTCGACGACCTCGACCTGAACCTGGAAGACTTCGTGCAGAAGGTCAACTCGGACCTGGTCGGCAAGGTGGTCAACATCGCCAGCCGTTGTGCCGGTTTTATCCACAAGGGCAATGCCGGTGTACTGGTGGCCGGCAACGCCGCGCCGGAACTCACCGAAGCCTTCCTGGCCGCCACCCCGAGCATCGCCGAAGCCTACGAGGCACGGGATTTCGCCCGGGCCATGCGTGAAATCATGGGGCTGGCCGACCGCGCCAATGCCTGGATCGCCGACAAGGCCCCCTGGTCCCTGGCCAAACAGGAAGGCAAGCAGGATGAAGTCCAGGCCGTCTGCGCCGTGGGCATCAACCTGTTCCGCCAATTGATCATCTTCCTCAAGCCGGTGCTGCCACTGCTGGCCGCCGATGCCGAGGCATTCCTCAATGTCGCGCCGCTGACCTGGAACGATCACACCAGCCTGCTCGCCAACCATCAGTTGAATGCGTTCAAACCATTGATGACCCGTATCGACCCGGTAAAAGTGCAAGCCATGAGCGACGCCTCGAAAGAAGACCTCACCGCCAGCCAGACCGACACCGGTAGCGCCGCCCCACAAGGCAACGGCGAACTGGCCAAGGACCCGTTGTCGGCGGAAATCGACTTCGATGCCTTTGCCGCCGTCGACCTGCGCGTCGCGCTGATTCTCAAGGCCGAAGCCGTCGAAGGCGCGGACAAGCTGCTGCGCCTGACCCTGGATATCGGCGATGAGCAACGCAACGTGTTCTCCGGAATCAAGAGCGCCTACCCGAACCCCGCGGAGCTGGAAGGTCGCCTGACCATGATGATCGCCAACCTCAAACCACGGAAAATGCGTTTCGGTATCTCCGAGGGCATGGTGATGGCGGCCGGCCCTGGCGGCGAGGACATCTACCTGCTGAGCCCGGACACCGGTGCCAAGCCAGGCCAGCGGATCAAGTAACCGCTCACGCCAACTCGCGGGTCATGTGCAATCATGGCCCGCGACGTTGCAAAACTGGTACGCAGTCCCTCCTTGCCGGATAATCAGCGTTGTTCGCTAATCCGGCATGACCATGATCGATTTTGTATTTCCTCTCGTCAGTGCAGCCCTGCTCAACAACCTCGTGTTGCACTGGCCGCTGGGCGTCGATCCGCTGCTGCAAGCCAAACCGGCCGTCTCCGGAAAACGCCTGACCCTCCACGCCCTGGGCATTGCCACCAGCGCACTGCTGCTGCTCAGCACGCTGATCAGCCACAGCCTCTACCACTACCTGCTGCTGCCACTGGGCCTGGAGGCCTTCAAGCTGTTCGTCTTCCTGCCCACCAGCGTGTTGCTGATTGGCCCACTCCTGACACTGCTTGCGCGCTGCCTGCCACGCCTGCCCTTTGCCGGGCTTGCGCCCTGGCTGCTGGGCAATGCCGGCATCCTCGGCCTGAGCCTGCTCAACGCCGCCGATGACCTGGGACTGATCCGGGCGCTCGTCACCAGCCTGGGGGCCGGACTGGGTTTCTGGCTGGTCCTGAGCCTGTTCAGCGACCTGCGCCAGCGTACTTTCCACGAGGAGGTTCCGCTGCCCTTTCGCGGTCTGCCGATCGATCTGATTGGCGCCGGTTTGATAGGCGTGGCCTTCCTCGGTTTCACTGCATTGGTCAAACCATGAGCCTGATTCAACGTATCGATGCCCTGCTGCCGCAGACCCAATGCGGTAAATGCGGGCACCCGGGCTGCAAGCCTTACGCCGAAGGCATCGCCCAGGGCGAGGCGATCAACAAGTGCCCGCCGGGCGGTGGTGAAACCATTGCCGCCCTGGCCGAACTGCTGCACGTGCCCGTCCTGCTGCTGGACCCCGAACGCGGCAGCGCCCCGGCCCAGGTCGCGTTTATCCGCGAGGCCGAGTGCATCGGCTGCACCAAATGCATCCAGGCCTGCCCGGTGGATGCCATTGTCGGCGCGGCCAAGTGGATGCACAGCGTGATCGTCGACGAGTGCACCGGCTGCGACCTGTGTGTCGCGCCCTGCCCGGTGGATTGCATCGAGATGCATCCACTGCCCTTGACCCAGATCGTGCCGGTGGTCGGCGGCTTGGCCAACAGCGTCGCGGAACTCCGCGCGCGCACGGAGAAACGCAATCGCGCGCGCCGGCGCTTCGAAAACCGCAACGCCCGGCTGCACGCCGAAGAACAGCGCAAGCAGGCGGAACGCCTGGCCCGTACGCAGCGCGCGGCACAACCCGAAGCCGTCGCGACCAACCCGGTGCAGGACGCCATTGCGCGGATCAAGGCGCAGAAAGCCGAGGCCGCCGACGCGGCGCTGAAAAAAGCCAAGATCAATCTGGCCATGAGCCGGGCGCAATTGAACAAATCGCTGAAAGCCTTCGGCCATCCGCCGATTGCCGAACAGGCCGCACAACTGGTGCTGCTGCAACAGCAATTCGAAGCAGCGGAACAGGCCCTGCGCCACTTGGATGCGTCCCATGCGGCGCCTTGAAACGCCGGACGAGCGCACCCGCCGGGCCATGCAATGGGTGTTGCTCGCCACGCTGCCAGGGATCGCGGTGCTACTCTGGCTCAATGGTTGGGCCATCCTGATCAACCTGCTGCTGGCCGCCTGCAGCGCGCTGGCGGCCGAAGCGCTGGCCCTCGGTTTACGCCGCCGCCCGATAGGCTCCGCGTTGATGGACGGCAGCGCCCTGGTCAGCGCCACCCTGCTGGCCGTCGCCCTGCCGCCCTATTGCCCCTGGTGGCTGACCGTCAGCGCCTCGACCAGCGCCTTGCTGCTGGGCAAGCATCTGTATGGCGGCCTGGGTAAAAATCCGTTCAACCCGGCCATGCTCGGTTATGCCCTGGTCCTGGTCAGCTTCCCTGGCGCCATGACCCATTGGTCGATCAACCATGGCCTGAACCTGCTCGGCGGCCTGCAAACCGTGTTCGGCCTGCATCTCGACGGGCAACCGGACGCCTGGGTCCAGGCCACCGCGCTGGACACACTACGGATCAACAAAAGCCTGACCATGGACGAGCTTTTCGCCAGCAACCCCGCATTCGGGCATTTCGGCGGCAAGGGCAGCGAATGGGTCAATCTGGCCTTTCTCGCCGGCGGCGCCTTTCTGCTCAGGCAAAAAGTCTTCAGCTGGCACGCGCCGGCGGGCATGCTCGGCAGCCTGTTTATCCTCAGCTTGCTGTTCTGGAATGGCTCCGGCTCGGACTCCCACGGCTCGCCACTGTTTCACCTGCTGACTGGCGCGACGATGCTCGGTGCCTTTTTCATCGTCACCGAGCCGGTCTCCGGCGCCAGAAGCCCCAGGGCGCGCCTGCTGTTCGGCATCGGCGTCGGCACCCTGACCTACGTGATCCGCACCTGGGGCAGCTACCCCGATGGCGTGGCCTTTGCCGTGCTGCTGATGAACCTCGCGGTACCGTCCCTGGAACGCCTGGGCGCCGCCACGCAGGAGGAACCGCCAGCATGAACAGAACCGCCTCGGCACTTATCCTGCTGACCCTGGCCGGACTGGGAATCGGCCTGACCTGGCTGGCGCAGCAACAGGCGCGACCGCTGATCCAGGAACAACAGGAGGTGATCGAGAACCGCAAGCTGCTCGATGTCCTGCCGCCAGGGCAATACCAGAGCCGCCCGCTACAACTGGAGGCGGTGCAGCAAGCTCACAGCCTGCTGATCAGCGGCAGCTTGATGTTCAAGGACGGCCAACCGAGCGCGGTTGTCCTGCAAAGTCGGACCCAGGGCTATGGCGGGCCGCTGGATCTGATGATCGGGATTGGCGTGAACGGCAGGCTGCTCGGGGTCAAGACCCTGTCGCACGCGGAAACACCCGGGCTGGGAGCAAAAATCGCCGACCAGGGTAATCTCTGGCTGCAACACTGGCTGGGTAAGTCCCGGGCGGATACCGCCGATAGCGACTGGCGCCTGAAAAAGGATGGCGGGCAGTTCGACCAGATAGCCGGCGCGACGATCACCTCCCGCGCCGCCGTCAACGCCATTCATGATGCCCTGCGCTACTTCGATGAACATCTGGCGCCACTCATGGGAACAGCCGCACATGAATAGGTCCGCGACGCTCCAGAAAACCATGCTCCTGACGCCACTCCTCGGTGCCAGCGATTCGTTGCTCAAGGCACTCTCGATCGGGGTGCTGAGCCTGATCGCGATCAGCGCCTATGGCCTGCTGAGTCGGACTCTCAAACCCTGGATTCACCCGAGGCTGGCCGGGCTGAGCGGCATCCTGCTCGCCGCCACCCTGGTCAGTTGCCTTTCCCTCGGTCTTCAGGCCTGGGCCTGGGAGTTGCACCAGGCCCTGGGTATCTACCCGGCCCTGATCAGCCTGCAATGCCTGCTATTGGAGCACCTGGGAGCGTTCGAGCGCCGTCACCTGGGGACCAGCACCGCCCTGCTCGCCAGCCTCGGGGTGGGCCTGTTGCTCATGGGGACGCTGCGAGAACTGCTGGGTAACGGCACGTTGCTCGATCACCTGCGCTGGCTAAACCCGAGCGCTAGCGAGCTGCCGCGCTTGTGGGCCGCGCAAGACGGACTGCACCTGGCCAGCCTGACGCCGGGCGCCTTTATCCTTCTGGGCCTGCTGTTGGCCGCCAGACAGGCCTGGAGCCAGCAGCGCTTAGCCAGACTGGGCTCGACCTCATTTTCAAAGGAATCCACCCTGCCATGAATGCCGCCAAACGCCTGGAGATCTTTCGCAGATTCCACGAAGACAATCCGGACCCCAAGACCGAACTGGCCTACTCGACGCCCTTTGAGCTGTTGATCGCGGTGATTCTCTCCGCCCAGGCCACCGACGTCAGCGTGAACAAGGCGACTGCCAAGCTCTACCCCGTGGCCAACACCCCACAAGCCATTCACGCCCTCGGGGTCGAAGGGCTGTCGGCGTATATCAAGACCATCGGCCTGTTCAACAGCAAGGCCAAGAACGTGATCGAGACTTGTCGCTTGCTGGTGGAAAACCACGGCGGCGAGGTACCGCAAACCCGCGAAGCCCTGGAGGCCCTGCCCGGCGTCGGTCGCAAGACCGCCAACGTGGTGCTCAACACCGCGTTCCGACAACTGACCATGGCCGTCGACACGCATATTTTCCGGGTCAGCAACCGCACCGGCCTGGCGCCGGGCAAGGATGTGGTCGCGGTCGAGAAGCAGTTGATGAAATTCGTGCCCAAGCCTTACCTGCTCGACGCCCACCACTGGTTGATCCTGCACGGACGTTACGTCTGTCAGGCGCGCAAACCGCGTTGTGGCAGTTGTCGGATCGAAGACTTGTGCGAATACAAGGACAAGACCTCGGACGATTGAGCCACTATTGGTTTTATTGATAAAGCGATTGAAAAAATCTTTTTTACCGGGCCGGAAATTATCGATATAAGGGGCGCCAACGGCAGTCTTAGCCCGGAGTTATGTTTATGAGCACCGACAAAGAGCAATTGGACGTAGAAGACGACTTCATCGCTGCCGAAACAGAGGACAGCGAGCCCGTGGTTGAGGTCGCAAAAACCAACCTCAGCAAGCGCCGCACCATCGATAACCTGCTGGAAGAGCGTCGCCTGCAAAAGCAACTGGCAGACTATGATTTTGATTTGTAATTAATACACGCCCACTCAAAAGCCTCCTTTGCGGAGGCTTTTTGGTTTGTAGAGGTGTCGTTGTTATGCAGAGCATCGTCGATGCCATACCGCCGGCCCTCTCCTGCCGGCTGAATACCAGGGGGTTTCCTCGTCGTCCCCGCTTCCTTCCCCCTTCCGTCCGTTGCCAGGTAGCTGTCGCTAAAGGTTGTTTCAGACCAGGCCGTTGCGCTGCGCCAACTCGATCAGGTCAACCAGCGAGCGGGCGTTGAGCTTGAGCAATAACCGCGTTTTGTAGGTACTGACGGTCTTGTTGCTCAAAAACATGCCATCGGCAATTTCCTTGTTGCTCTTGCCCCTCGCCAATTGCTGCAACACCATCATTTCGCGGCCGGAGAGCCGATTGACCATATCGGCCTCACTGGCATTCCCCAGGCTGGAGCGCACCGTGTGCAACGCCTGGTTGGGGAAATAGCTGTAGCCGGAAAGCACCGCCTTGATGGCACTGAGCATTTCAGTCAGGTCCTGCTGCTTGCACACGTAACCCGCGGCACCAGCCTGCATGCAACGCATGGAAAAATGCCCGGGGGCCTGCGAGGTCAGCACCAGAACTTTGAAAGAAAGTCCCATAGACGTTAAACGGGCAATGACTTCCAGCCCGTCCAGCTTGGGAATCCCGATATCGAGTATAACAATGTCCGGCGCATGTTCCCGCGCCAACTGTAAAGCATCTACACCGTTATCCGTCTCCGCAATGACTTCGTAGCCATGACGTTCCATCAGCATACGTACAGCAAGACGAATGACGGGATGATCATCCACGATCAGCACTTTATTCATGGGCAAGTCCAATTTTCGCTGTTCGAATTTTCAGAGTCAGCACAATAGCCTAGTCATACCCTCCTGGGCATAGCGCCTCCACCGGGCAGTACCAGCCAAAGACATTCCCTACAAACAACAGAGATTCGCCCTACAAAAAAAGCACCATCATAAAAAGTGCAACTCCCTGGCGGATCGCCAACCGTCCGGGAGCCATACCGTCCATGATAAACATCCCACTCCCAGGGAATTTCATCTTGGCATCCGGCACAACGACATCACCTTGCTTCGCTTTGCCAGGTTCAAACATTAGAACGCCAGGTAATGGCCTGTCTAATGGATTTCTGCAACAAGAAATAATGGGCCCGCCCGCGGGCCGCCACCCGCGCCCGGACGCCATGACACAGGGCCTGGCGGCGCTCGCGGACGGGCGCCAAGGCGCCCACTGGTTGCCGCGAAAAACGCCGAAGAAATTGGCCATAAAACCGACGGCATACACATAAGTAAGGACGGTATTATCAAAAAGCTGTTTATGCTAATGCCAGGTCAGCGGAAACGTTTGACAACTTGCACGCACCCTCCGCCAGTGAATACACAGTCGGTGCTGAGTTGTGCCCTTTCGATAAACCCTGAACGGCAACATTAACAGCTGCGGCACCGCTCACTTTAAAATGCCAAGCCGCGACCGATAAAAAGAACAGGAAACGGACTACGCCCCGCCAAGAACGCTTACCTTCAACTCTACAATCACCGCCCTACAGTTAAACCCTCCGACTTGATCCTTTCTTTCCAGGCTGCAAACTCGATACTTGCTGACTCACTTCAAGACCTTCGAACACCACTCAATCGTTTATTCATCTCCCAACACCGAATGACATTAGCAAAGGTCTATCCTACGACTCGGACGAGCAGGTCATATATAATGAACGACCACACTTTCAAAAAGCATCTGATCCCGCACAAACCTCTGGATCTTGACCTCGATCTGGCCATTGACGACTTTCTCAAACGCGGCGGCACCATTGATCGCGTGCAAGGCGGCGTCTGCGACCAGGTTCCGCCGGACACTGGCGACCAAGCCATGGCGGCGGAAGAAGAGGAGCAGGAACGAACACGCAAAACCGAACTGCTGCGCGAGCTGATCACCAAGGGGGCGGGCATCTGCGCCCTGCAGTACTCGCTCAAGATGAACAAGAACGAGATAAAACGCATGGCGCGGGAAAACGGCCTGAAGATCGTTCAAAGCCGTTCGCTGCACATCACTCGGAAATACCGGACGGCGCACTCGACCAGCGCGGAGTTCGCGCAAGATGCCATTGCCGGACATGCCATGCACTATTGCGCGCTCGGTTACACCGCCATCGAGATTGCGCAAAAACTCGACTTGACCGTGCGCCAGGTCTGCGAACTGGGAAAAAACTACCGCTTCGAACTCAATCACCGCACCGACCACCAGGATGAATAATGCCGTCCCGGCGCCAAAAAAAAGCCCCGGCCAACAGGCCAGGGCTTTTCAGACAAACAACCGATCAGAACAACTTGCGACCCTTGTTCGCCGCAATGCGCATGCGCAGTGCATTGAGCTTGATGAAGCCGGCCGCGTCGGCCTGGTTGTAGGCGCCGCCGTCTTCTTCGAAGGTGGCGATGTTGGCATCGAACAACGACTCGTCGGACTTGCGCCCGGTGACGATCACGTTGCCCTTGTACAGTTTCAGGCGAACCACGCCATTCACGTGGGCCTGGGACGCATCGATCATCTGTTGCAGCATCAGACGCTCAGGGCTCCACCAGTAGCCGGTGTAGATCAGGCTGGCGTACTTGGGCATCAGCTCGTCTTTCAGGTGAGCGACTTCGCGGTCCAGGGTGATCGACTCGATGGCCCGGTGCGCACGCAGCATGATGGTGCCGCCTGGGGTTTCGTAGCAACCGCGGGACTTCATGCCCACATAGCGGTTCTCGACGATGTCCAGACGGCCGATGCCGTGTTCGCCGCCGATACGGTTCAGGGTCGCCAGCACGGTGGCTGGGGTCATTTCGACGCCGTCCAGTGCGACGATATCGCCGTTGCGGTAGGTCAGCTCCAGATACTGAGCCTTGTCAGGCGCGTTCTCCGGGGAGACGGTCCAACGCCACATGTCTTCTTCGTGCTCGGTCCAGGTGTCTTCCAGCACGCCGCCTTCATAGGAGATGTGCAGCAGGTTGGCATCCATCGAATACGGGGATTTTTTCTTGCCGTGACGTTCGATCGGGATGTTGTGCTTTTCAGCGTAATCCATCAGTTTTTCACGGGACAGCAGGTCCCATTCACGCCATGGCGCAATCACTTTCACGCCTGGCTTGAGGGCATAGGCACCCAGCTCGAAACGCACCTGGTCGTTACCTTTGCCGGTAGCGCCGTGGGAAATGGCGTCGGCACCGGTTTCGTTGGCGATTTCGATCAGGCGCTTGGCGATCAGCGGACGGGCGATGGAAGTGCCCAGCAGGTACTCGCCTTCGTAGACGGTATTGGCGCGGAACATCGGGAACACGAAATCGCGCACGAATTCTTCGCGCAGGTCGTCGATATAGATCTCTTTCACGCCCATGGCTTGCGCCTTGGCACGTGCTGGCTCGACCTCTTCACCCTGACCCAGGTCCGCGGTGAAGGTCACCACTTCACAGTTATAAGTATCCTGCAGCCACTTGAGGATCACCGAAGTGTCCAGGCCGCCGGAATACGCCAGAACGACCTTGTTTACGTCCGCCATGCCATCACTCCACCGGGTTGTACGGAAAGCCGTCGATTCTACCGCTCAAACCGGTGAATTTACAGAGGCGCGACAGCTTAGGACGGCAAAGCGACAGATAATGTCGACGCGGCGACGAAAACAGCCGCTTCAGGAGGTCTTCGCGGCATTCCCCGCGCTGGCCGTGGGCGCGGGAGCAGGAGCCGCGGGAGCCGGCGCGGACGCCTCGGCGACCGGGACACGCTCCAGATGGATATTGACCCGGCGATTCTTCGCCCGGTTGGCCGCACTGTTGTTCGGCACCAGCGGATAACGCTCACCGTGGAAACGCATGACGATGGCCGATTCGGGGATGCCGTTGGCCTTGAAGAAATCCATCACCGCCAGCGCCCGGCGCCGCGACAGGTCGCGGTTGGCCAGGCGATTGCCGGCATTGTCGGAATGCCCATCGAGTTCGATATGGTTGACGGTCGGATCGGCCTTCATGAACTCGAGCATCACCTGCAACTCGGCCTTGGCCTGGGCATCGAGGTCGACACCGGTGCCGGGAAAGCCGATCTGCGCCTGTTTCACTTGCTCGAAATTCTTCGGCAGCAGTTTCGCGGTGCACGCCTGGTAGTCGCTGTAGGCCTTGCTGAACTTCACCGGCAGCAGGCGTATTTCGGAAATACCGCCGTCGCGTGAATAATGCCGGACCAGCGGGCTGCGGCCTTCCATCAGGCCACTGACCAGGCGTCCGGCCTGGCCCTGGGAGCTGTTGAACAGCACATCGCCACTGCCGATCTGCACCGAGCCCAGGTTGATATCACCACGCCCCGGCTGCCACGGCGCCGCCGCCGCCAGCAAGGTCGCTGAACCGCCACCGAGCACGTGGTTGTAGGCTTTCAGGCGAAAGGTCACCTGCTCGCCGGCCCGGCGCACGAACTCACCGGCCCCGAAGTCGGTGATCGGCTGGCTCAGCCGACACTCGAACTTGTCCCCTTCCACCTTCCACTCGATGCTCTCCAGACGGGTCTGGAAAGTCATGGCCATGGCGGGCAGGCTGGCGAACATACTGAGCAAGGCTAAATAACGCTGGCGCACGGGAGGCTCCACTGAATGTCTACATCGTCAAGACAGGCATGCCGATTCCACGCCCTACCCCTGTGGTATCGGTTGGCCGTGGCAAAACTTGATAGCGAGTGCCTGAGGCTGTCTTTTCCGGTAGCATTCCCTTCAGTTCGACCCGCCTGGAATCCCCAATGTCCGACCGCCTGACCCTGCTGCGTCCCGACGACTGGCATATTCATCTTCGCGATGGTGCTGCGTTACCTCACACTGTCGCGGATGTTGCGCGCACCTTCGGCCGCGCCATCATCATGCCCAACCTGGTGCCACCGGTGCGCAACGCCGAGGAAGCCGACGCCTATCGCCAGCGCATTCTCGCTGCGCGTCCGGCCGGCAGCCGCTTCGAACCGTTGATGGTGCTCTACCTCACCGACCGGACCCAGCCCGAGGAAATCCGCGCCGCCAAGGCCAGCGGTTTTGTCCACGCCGCCAAGCTCTACCCGGCCGGCGCGACCACCAACTCGGACTCCGGCGTCACCAGCATCGACAAGATTTTCCCGGCCCTGGAAACCATGGCCGAAGTCGGCATGCCATTGCTGATCCATGGTGAAGTCACCCGTGGCGAGGTCGATGTGTTCGACCGCGAGAAACTTTTCATCGACGAGCATATGCGCCGTGTCGTCGAGCGTTTCCCGAGCCTGAAGGTGGTGTTCGAACACATCACCACGACGGATGCGGTGCAGTTTGTCAGCGAGGCCTCGGCCAACGTCGGCGCGACCATCACCGCCCATCACCTGCTGTATAACCGCAACCACATGCTGGTGGGCGGGATCCGCCCGCACTTCTACTGCCTGCCGATCCTCAAGCGCGGCACGCACCAGGAAGCCCTGCTGACGGCGGCGACCAGCGGCAATCCGAAGTTTTTCCTCGGCACCGACTCGGCGCCCCACGCCCAGCACGCCAAGGAAGCCGCCTGCGGTTGCGCCGGCTGCTACACCGCCTATGCCGCGATCGAGTTGTATGCCGAAGCCTTCGAACAGCGCAACGCGCTGGACAAGCTCGAAGGTTTCGCCAGCCTGCATGGCCCGCGTTTCTACGGCCTGCCGGCGAACACCGAACAGATCACCCTGGTCCGTGAAGAATGGACCGCCCCGACCAGCCTGCCATTCGGCGAGCTGTCAGTCATTCCGCTGCGCGCCGGTGAAAAACTGCGCTGGCGCCTGCTGGAGAAAACGCTGTGAGTGAAGAGCATTTCGACGACGAACAAGAAGGCAATGGCGGCGGTACCGGTTCCCGGCACCCGATGGCCGCACGCTTTCGTGGCTACCTGCCGGTTGTCGTCGATGTCGAGACCGGAGGTTTCAACGCCGCCACCGACGCCCTGCTGGAAATCGCCGCGACCACCATCGGCATGGACGAAAAAGGCTTTGTGTTCCCGGAGCACACCTACTTCTTCCGCGTCGAGCCGTTCGAAGGCGCCAATATCGAAGCCGCAGCCCTGGAGTTCACCGGGATCAAGCTCGATCACCCACTGCGCATGGCCGTCAGCGAAGAAGCCGCGCTGACCGACATTTTCCGTGGTGTGCGCAAGGCCCTGAAGGCCAACGGTTGCAAACGCGCGATCCTGGTCGGTCACAACAGCAGCTTCGACCTGGGCTTCCTCAACGCCGCCGTGGCGCGGCTGGACATGAAACGCAACCCGTTTCACCCGTTCTCCAGCTTCGACACCGCCACTCTCGCCGGCCTCGCCTACGGTCAGACCGTATTGGCCAAGGCCTGCCAGGCGGCCGATATCGACTTTGACGGACGCGAGGCCCACTCGGCCCGCTACGACACCGAGAAGACCGCCGAGCTGTTCTGCGGCATCGTCAACCGCTGGAAGCAAATGGGCGGCTGGGAAGACTACAACGACTGATTTCAGTCGACGGAAAAATCCCCGTGCATAAAAAAACCGGTCATGACGACCGGTTTTTTTATGGATGACGCTTAATTACAGCTGGGCAGCATTTTCGGTCAGGTACTTGGCAACGCCTGCTGGCGAAGCGTCCATGCCCTTGTCGCCTTTTTTCCAGTTGGCCGGGCAGACTTCGCCGTGCTCTTCGTGGAATTGCAGGGCGTCGACCAGACGAATCAGCTCTTCCATGTTACGACCCAACGGCAGGTCGTTGATGATCTGCGAGCGGACAACGCCCTTGTCGTCGATCAGGAACGCGCCACGGAACGCCACGCCGCCTTCGGACTCAACGTCGTAGGCCTTGGCGATGTCGTGCTTCATGTCGGCAGCCATGGTGTATTTGACTTTGCCGATGCCGCCATCATTGATGGCGGTGTTGCGCCAGGCGTTGTGGGTGAAGTGCGAGTCGATGGAGACGGCCACGACTTCAACGTTGCGCGCCTTGAAATCGTCCATGCGGTGGTCCAGGGCGATCAGCTCGGACGGGCAGACGAAGGTGAAGTCCAGCGGGTAGAAGAACACCAGGCCGTATTTGCCTTTGATGGCCGAGGACAGGGTGAAGCTGTCAACGATTTCGCCATTGCCCAGTACGGCAGGGACGGTGAAGTCGGGGGCTTGTTTGCCTACGAGTACGCTCATTGAATATCTCCTGGTGTGATGCGGTGAAGAACAAGGTCCAGCCCAGCCTGCCATGAACAGACGACAGGACTGTGACGCGACCTACCTTCCTAAGGACCGACCATCATACACCGCGTTTTTCGACTGCCTCCAACGCTTTTTACAAACTCGCCCGTCGCGGGGTGACACCATTCGTCAGGTAAGCAACCCGCTGGCAAAAGCTTTACCGAAAGCACTTTGACAATCATTCTCGTTAACATTAAGATCCAACGCAATCGAGCCTTAATCAGCGATGGTTCTCACTTTATGTATGTCTGCCTCTGCACTGGCGTCACCGATGGACAAATCCGCGAAGCGATCTACGAGGGTTGCTGCAGCTATCGCGACGTGCGGCAAGTCACCGGTGTGGCCAGCCAATGCGGCAAATGTGCATGCCTGGCCAAGCAAGTGGTCCGCGAGACCCTGACCGAGCTGCAAAGCCAACAGGCGGCGATCCCTTACCCGGTAGAATTTTCTGTCGCGTAAATCGCAAATTTTCAAAGAACCGGACCTCGTGTCCGGTTTTTTTATGCCTGTAATTCAATTGCTTAGGACTAAGACGCGGAACACAAACATTCTTATTCCGATTAATTTTTATATAGGATTCAATAACTTAGGTTTGACACTCGAAGTTGTCGAGATCAAACTCTGCCTTATAGTCAGTTATTACAGGACAGGACCCCACCATGAAAGGCGATATCACGGTCATCCAGCATCTCAACAAGATCCTTGCCAATGAGCTGGTTGCGATCAACCAATACTTCCTGCATGCCCGCATGTATGAAGACTGGGGCCTGAACAAGCTGGGCAAGCACGAGTACCACGAGTCCATCGACGAGATGAAGCACGCGGACAAGCTGATCAAGCGCATCCTGTTCCTCGAGGGCCTGCCGAACGTGCAGGACCTCGGCAAGCTGCACATCGGCGAACACACCAAGGAAATGCTCGAGTGTGACCTGCGTATCGAACGCATCGGCCATGCCGATCTGAAAGTGGCCATTGCCCACTGTGAAGCCACGGGTGACTTCGGCAGCCGCGAACTACTGGAAGAGATCCTCGAGTCCGAGGAAGAACATATCGACTGGCTGGAAACCCAACTGGGTCTGATCGACAAAGTGGGCCTCGAGAATTACCTGCAGTCGCAAATGGGCGAATAAACAGCGCCCATTAAAAAGCCCCGCATTCTTGTTCAGAGTGCGGGGCTTTTTTACGACCCCCTGTAGGAGCCAGCTTGCTGGCGATGACGTCCGCAAGATCGATACAAGGCTTACGGGCCTCATCGCCAGCAAGCTGGCTCCTACAGGATCGCGTGCAATCGACTCAGGCTTCGGTCTTGGCCGCTGCCGCTTTGGTCGCTGCATCCTTGACCAGGGTCTGCAACTCACCGTTGGCGAACATTTCCGCCATGATGTCGCTGCCGCCGACCAGTTCGCCACCGACCCACAGTTGTGGGAACGTCGGCCAGTTGGCGTATTTCGGCAGGTTGGCACGGATTTCCGGGTTCTGCAGGATGTCCACGTAAGCGAACTTCTCGCCGCAGCCCATCACGGCCTGCGCGGCCTTGGCGGAAAAGCCGCACTGTGGCGCATTCGGCGAGCCTTTCATGTAAAGCAGAACGGTGTTGTTGGCAATCTGCTCTTTAATCGTTTCGATGATATCCACAAGGCACCTCTTCTGAACTTTCCGACTCTGTTGTCGGCACGGTGAGGCATTGTAACGGAAAGCCGAGCGTGGTGCTCGGTCTCCCAGACATCATGGCCACCACTGACACAACAGATCTTGTGGGAGCCGGCTTGCCGGCGATGAGGCCCTTGAACCTTGTAGCGCCCTTGCGACCGCTATCGCCGGCAAGCCGGTTCACACATCAGCAGGTATCAGGCGGCCGCCACCGTGACCGGCACGCCGTTCAACGCCGCATTGCCCGACAGCACGTCCAATTGACGTTCATCGGTCAGGTCGTTGGCGCTGGAGCCCGGCTGGCCACTGGCAATCGCCATCTTCACCCCGGGCCGCGCATGCCCCCAACCATGGGGCAGGCTGACCACGCCGGGCATCATCTCCAGGCTGGCGAGCACCTCCACCTCGATCATGCCGACCCGTGAACTGACCTGCACCCGCTGCCCATCCTCGAGGCTGCGGCTGGCCAGGTCATCAGGATGCATCAGCAGCTGATGACGCGGCTTGCCCTTCACCAGGCGATGATAATTGTGCATCCACGAATTATTGCTACGCACATGCCGGCGACCGATCATCAGCAACTCCCCGGCTTGCGGTGCCTGCTGCGCGGCGAAACGGGCAAGGTCGGCCAGAATCACCGCCGGCGCCGCCTGGACCCGTTGCCCGGGCGTCTTGAGGCGTGGCGCCAGGTTCGGCTTGAGCGCGCCGAGATCGACGCCATGGGGAAAGTCCTCCAGGGTCTTGAGCGACAGCTGGCGCGGCGATGCATCGCCATACAGCCCCATCCGCAAGCCCATGTCGATCATCTGCGCCGGGGCCATGGTCGGCTTGAGCACCTGGCCGGTCAGGCTGGAAAAAGCCTTGGCCAGGCCGACAAAAATCTCCCAGTCGTGTAACGCCCCCTCGGGCTTGGCCAGGATCGCCTTGTTGAAACGGCTGACGTTGCGCACCGCGAACATATTGAACGTGGTGTCGTAGTGATCGTTTTCCAGGGCCGAGGTCGACGGCAGGATCAGGTCGGCATAACGGGTGGTCTCGTTGATGTACAGGTCGATACTGACCATGAACTCCAGACCGTCCAGCGCCTGCTCCAATTGCCGGCCATTGGGCGTCGACAACACCGGGTTGCCGGCGATCGTCACCAGGGCCCGCACCTGCCCTTCGCCTTCGCTGAGCATTTCCTCGGCCAGGGCCGACACCGGCAGTTCACCGCCATACTCCGGCAACCCGGACACCCGGCTCTGCCAGCGATTGAAATGGCCGCCGGAGGTCGAGGCCACCAGATCCACCGCCGGCTCCGTGCACAAGGCCCCGCCGACCCGATCGAGATTGCCGGTCACCAGGTTGAGCAACTGCACCAGCCAATGGCACAAGGTACCGAACGATTGGGTCGAGACGCCCATCCGGCCATAGCAGACCGCCTTGTCCGCCGCGGCGAAGTCCCGGGCCAACTGGCGAATCTGCGCCGCTGGCACCGCACACAGCGGGCTCATGGATTCGGCGCTGAAGCCGGCCACGGCCTGGCGCACCTCATCGAGGCCGTCCACCGGCAGATGACTGGCACGTGTCAGCCCTTCGGCGAACAGGGTGTTGAGCAGGCCGAACAACAAGGCCGCATCACCGCCCGGGCGCACGAACAAGTGCTGGTCGGCAATGGCCGCCGTCTCGCTGCGTCGCGGGTCGACCACCACCACTTTGCCGCCCCGGGCCTGGATCGCCTTCAGGCGCTTCTCCACATCCGGCACGGTCATGATGCTGCCGTTGGAGGCCAACGGATTGCCCCCCAGGATCAGCATGAAGTCGGTGTGGTCGATATCCGGAATCGGCAGCAACAGCCCATGGCCGTACATCAGGTGACTGCTCAGGTGATGGGGCAACTGGTCGACGGAGGTCGCGGAAAACCGGTTGCGGGTTTTCAGCAAGCCGAGGAAATAATTGCTGTGGGTCATCAACCCATAGTTGTGCACACTGGGGTTGCCCTGATAGATCGCCACGGCATTCTGGCCATGCCGGGCCTGGATCGCCGACAGGCGTTCGGCCACCAGGGCAAAGGCCTCCTCCCACTCGATCGGCAACCATTCGCTGCCCACTCGACGCATCGGCTGGCGCAGACGATCCGGATCGTTCTGGATATCCTGCAGCGCCACCGCCTTGGGACAGATATGCCCGCGACTGAAGGTATCCAGCGGATCGCCCTTGATCGAGGTGATCTGCACCGATGCTTCGGTGGTGGTGGTTTCGATGGTCAGGCCGCAGATGGCCTCACACAAATGGCAGGCACGGTGATGGAGAGTCTTGGTCATGGCCAGTCTCTGTTTTGTTCAAGGCAACCCGGATCGGTTGCGAGAACAAAACTATGGCCCCACGCCGAGCAGCATGCCAGCGACGTTCATCTTGTGAATCGAGGGACATCAGGCCAGCCGATGGCGGCCCGGAAATCAGGCCAGGGGCAGCCTGGGGGCGGGTTGCAACTGGATTTCCTGAATGGTTTCGATCTGCTCCTGGCCCATATGGACCCCGGTCAGTTCGCCGATCAGGCGCCAATGCTCGTCAAGACCGGAACTGATGGTCGCCATCCGATCGATCATCCGGCGGCCGGCCGCCCGAGTGACTTCATCCTCGCTACGCAACAACTCGAACGACATCGAGGTCACGGAAGCGGTCATATGGGTTAGCGCCTGCGCTGTCAGCTTCAGCAATTCCATTAATTGTTGCTCTTTCGAGTCCATTCCAAAGCCTCCCTGTGTCCGCGGTGACACATTTTACAACCTAGCAGATTAGTTTAGGAAATGTTTCCGTCGCCTCCATCTTGCAGGCCATTGCCCTGCCCTGCCAGTCAGAAAGCGACCAGAGCCCGCCTGCGCCCGTCGCCCTCGATTGCCAAGGCTTTGCGGCACAGTGTACAAAGGCCTGCTGTCGCCAGGAGACAGGCGTGCATCGGCTTGAAAAAATCATGGCCATTGAGGCGGCCAACCCCCGAAACGCCCTGAATCTAAGCCTCCTATTGGTAACACGCGACATTTTCTTATACGATCGCGTCTTCCCCTATTTCGTCGCCCCGTGCGGCTTACGCCGCAGGTCTCGCCCGTTTTTCCGTAAAACCCGGCTTTGAGTATCTGCGGTCTGTTGCAAAAAGGTAGTTAATGATGAGCGCAAGGCACTTTCTCTCCCTGATGGATTGCACGCCCGAAGAGCTGGTCAGCGTGATTCGTCGAGGCATCGAGCTGAAGGACCTGCGTGACCGCGGCGTACTCTTCGAGCCACTCAAGGGTCGGATTCTCGGGATGATTTTCGAGAAGTCCTCGACGCGCACCCGTGTCTCTTTCGAAGCCGGCATGATCCAGCTGGGCGGCCAGGCGATTTTCCTCTCGCCGCGCGACACCCAGTTGGGCCGTGGCGAGCCTATCGGCGACAGCGCCATCGTCCTGTCGCGCATGCTCGATGTGGTCATGCTCCGCACGTTCAAGCACAGCACCCTGACCGAGTTCGCCGCCAACTCCCGGGTACCAGTGATCAATGGCCTGTCCGATGACCTGCATCCCTGCCAGTTGCTCGCGGACATGCAGACGTTCCTCGAACATCGTGGCTCGATCCAGGGCAAGACCGTGACCTGGATCGGCGACGGCAACAACATGTGCAACAGCTATATCGAGGCGGCCATCCAGTTCGACTTCCAGTTGCGCGTCAGTTGCCCCGAAGGCTATGACCCCAACCCGGCGCTGCTGGCCCAGGCCGGCGAACGGGTACGACTGATCCGCGATCCGCGTGAAGCGGTACGCGGTGCGCACCTGGTGAGCACCGATGTCTGGACCTCCATGGGCCAGGAAGAAGAAACCGCCAAGCGCCTGGCCCTGTTCGCCCCACTGCAAGTCACCCGCGAACTGCTCGATCTGGCCGCGCCCGACGTGCTGTTCCTGCACTGCCTGCCGGCCCACCGCGGCGAGGAAATCAGCCTCGACCTGCTCGACGACCCGCGTTCGGTCGCCTGGGACCAGGCCGAAAACCGCCTGCATGCACAAAAGGCTCTGCTCGAATTCCTGGTCGCGCCGGCGTACCGCCCTGCATGAGTCATCCGCTGCTGTTGAATCTGCATAACCTGGCTTGCGGCTACCAGGCGCAACGGGTCGTGCAGAACCTCAACCTGCACCTCAATGCCGGGGACATCGGCTGCCTGCTCGGTGCGTCCGGGTGCGGCAAGACCACCACCCTGCGAGCCATTGCCGGTTTCGAGCCAGTGCACGAGGGCGAAATCCAGCTGGCCGGCGAAGTCATCTCCCGCGCCGGGTTCACCCTGGCGCCGGAGAAGCGTCGGATAGGCATGGTGTTCCAGGACTACGCGCTGTTTCCACACCTGAGCGTCGCCGACAACATCGCCTTCGGTATTCGCCAGCACCCGCGCAAGGCGCGGATCACCGAAGAAATGCTCGAGTTGGTCAACCTCAAGGGGCTGGGCAAGCGTTATCCCCACGAACTGTCCGGCGGGCAACAACAACGGGTGGCCCTGGCCCGTGCCCTGGCCCCCGAGCCGCAATTGCTGTTGCTCGACGAACCCTTTTCCAACCTCGACGTCGAGCTGCGGCGCAAGCTCAGCCAGGAAGTCCGCGACATCCTCAAGCAACGCGGCACCAGCGCGATCCTGGTGACCCATGATCAGGAAGAAGCCTTCGCCGTCAGCGACCAGGTCGGTGTATTCAAGGAGGGTCGCCTGGAGCAATGGGATACGCCCTACAACCTCTATCACGAACCGCAGACGGCTTTCGTGGCGAGCTTTGTCGGCCAGGGCTACTTCATTCGAGGGCAACTGAGCAGCCCCGAGTCGGTGCACACCGAACTGGGCGTGCTGCGCGGCAATCGGGCCTACGGTTGGCCGCTGGGCGGCGCGGTGGATGTGTTGCTACGACCAGATGACATTGTCCATGCCCCGGACAGCGCGCTGCAGGCGACAGTCATCGGCAAGACCTTCCTTGGTGCCTCGACCCTGTATCGCCTGCAACTGCCGACGGGCAGCCAGCTGGAATCGATTTTCCCCAGCCACGTCGATTACCTGCCAGGCACGCCGGTGGGTATTCGCGTGGCCGCCGAGCACCTGGTGCTGTTCCAGCCTGCCGCGTAGAGCGTAAACGGGATCAGGCGCGGCCGATATCGGCGAACTTCGCCTGGGTATGCTCGGCCAACACCGCGGGCGCCAACTCCACCTCCAGACCCCGACGGCCGGCGCTGACGAAAATACTCGCGAAGGGCTGCGCACTCCGATCGATAAAGGTTCGCAAGCGCTTCTTCTGTCCAAGCGGGCTGATACCGCCGAGCAGATAACCGGTGGCCCGCTGGGCCGCCGCCGGATCCGCCATCTCGACCTTCTTGACCCCCGCCGCCTGGGCCAGCGCCTTCAGGTCCAGACTTCCGACGACCGGCACCACCGCCACCAGCAATTCGGCCTTTTCGGTGCTGGCGAGCAGCGTCTTGAACACCTGCTCCGGGGCCAATCCCAATTTTTCCGCGGCCTCCAGACCATAAGACGGCGCTTTCGGATCGTGTTCATAACTGTGCACGCGATGTTCGGCACGAACTTTTTTCAGCAGGTCCAATGCGGGGGTCATGGCAGGTCCAGGCAGCTCGAAAGACAGGCGTGGATTTTAGGCTATTCGCGACGAAAAGGCTCTATGACAGGCCAAGCCCCAAGCTTTTCCTAGCATTACCCTAGCCAATCAACACATAAAAAACACCTCAGTCCTACATACAAATCATCCTCATTCACGCAGCCAATGCTCAAAAAGTAGACTATCGTTCACTTTCGACCTTTGACATCAGCGTTTCTTGTCTATATTTTTTCGAAACTGAAGATTACAGTCCTACACTCAGTCGTAACGAGCGGTAAGCCGAAATCAGAGCAGGGGATTCCTGAGCATCGGTGAAAGTCCACGTCCATCATCCGGGTGGGCGTCTAACAACAACAAAAATCGAGGTGTCCAATGAGTACCGCTTTGAAACAACCGTCGCTCTCGGGCCAATGCATCGCCGAATTCCTCGGCACCGCGCTGTTGATCTTCTTCGGCACCGGTTGTGTTGCCGCGCTCAAGGTCGCGGGCGCCAGCTTTGGCCTGTGGGAAATCAGCATCATCTGGGGCATGGGCGTGAGCATGGCGATCTACCTGACCGCCGGCGTTTCCGGCGCTCACCTGAACCCCGCCGTCAGCATTGCGCTGTGCCTGTTCGCCGATTTCGAAAAACGCAAACTGCCGTTCTACATCCTCGCCCAGGTCGCCGGGGCCTTCTGCGCCGCCGCGTTGGTTTACACGCTCTACAGCAACCTGTTCTTCGATTTCGAACAAACCCATCATATGATCCGCGGTTCCCAGGCCAGCCTGGAACTGGCGTCGGTGTTTTCCACCTACCCCAACCCGGCCCTGAGCACCGCCCAGGCGTTCCTGGTGGAAGTGGTGATCACTGCGATCCTGATGGGCGTGATCATGTCCCTGACCGACGACAACAACGGTCTGCCCAACGGCCCGTTGGCCCCCCTGCTGATCGGCCTGCTGATCGCCGTGATCGGCAGCGCGATGGGTCCGTTGACCGGCTTTGCGATGAACCCTGCCCGGGATTTCGGCCCCAAGCTGATGACCTTCCTCTTTGGCTGGGGTGAGATCGCCTTCACCGGCGGGCGCGACATTCCGTATTTCCTGATTCCGATCTTTGCACCGATTGTCGGTGCCTGCCTCGGCGCCGTGCTGTATCGCGGGATGATTGCCCGTCACCTGCCCAGCGCCGAACCTGCGACACAGGAACAACCCGCGACCGCTGCCAAAAAGGTCCAGGCTTCCTGACACACCTGCAATGCGCCACCCCTTGTGAGCGTCCTTCTCCCTGAGGGTGCTCATCCCGGCACTTTTCTCTATTTCAGCAAGGCAATTGAAAATGACCGACATTCAGAATAAGAACTACATCATTGCCCTCGATCAGGGTACGACCAGCTCCCGGGCGATCATCTTCGATCGCAACGCCAATGTGGTCGGCACCGCCCAGCGCGAATTCCAGCAACACTATCCACAAGCCGGCTGGGTCGAACACGACCCGATGGAAATCTTCGCCACCCAGAGCGCGGTGATGGTCGAAGCCCTGGCGCAAGCCGGCCTGCACCACGACCAGGTCGCCGCCATCGGCATCACCAACCAGCGTGAAACCACCGTGGTCTGGGACAAGGTCAGCGGCCGTCCGATCTACAACGCCATCGTCTGGCAGTGCCGCCGCAGCACCGAGATCTGCCAGCAACTCAAGCGCGACGGTCACGAAGAGTACATCCGCGAAACCACCGGCCTGGTCACCGACCCGTACTTCTCCGGCACCAAGCTGAAGTGGATCCTCGACAACGTCGAAGGCAGCCGCGAACGCGCGCGTAACGGCGAACTGCTGTTCGGCACCATCGACAGCTGGCTGATCTGGAAATTCACCGGCGGCAAGACCCACGTCACCGACTACACCAACGCCTCGCGCACCCTGCTCTTCAACATCCACTCCCTGGAGTGGGACTCGAAGATGCTCGAGATCCTCGATATTCCCCGGGAAATGCTCCCGGAAGTGAAGTCGTCTTCGGAAATCTACGGCCACACCAAGAGCGGCATCGCCATCGGCGGTATCGCCGGCGACCAGCAGGCCGCCCTGTTCGGCCAGATGTGCGTGGAGCCAGGCCAGGCGAAAAACACCTACGGCACCGGCTGCTTCCTGCTGATGAACACCGGTACCAAGGCCGTCCGCTCCAAGCACGGCATGCTCACCACCATCGCTTGCGGGCCACGCGGCGAAGTCGCTTATGCCCTCGAAGGCGCGGTATTCAACGGTGGCTCGACCATCCAGTGGCTGCGTGACGAACTGAAGATCATCAACGACGCCTTCGACACTGAATACTTCGCCAGCAAGGTCAAGGACAGCAACGGCGTGTACCTGGTACCGGCCTTCACCGGTCTCGGCGCGCCGTACTGGGACCCCTATGCCCGTGGCGCCTTGTTCGGCCTGACACGCGGGGTGAAGGTGGATCACATCATTCGTGCCGCGCTGGAGTCGATCGCCTACCAGACCCGCGATGTACTGGACGCCATGCAACAGGACTCGGGCGAACGCCTCAAGGCCCTGCGCGTGGACGGTGGCGCGGTAGCCAACAACTTCCTGATGCAGTTCCAGGCCGACATTCTCGGGACCCAGGTCGAGCGTCCGCAAATGCGCGAAACCACGGCACTCGGCGCGGCCTACCTGGCCGGCCTGGCATGCGGTTTCTGGGGCAGCCTGGAAGAGCTGCGCGGCAAGGCGGTGATCGAGCGCGAGTTCGCGCCGCAACGTCCTGAGGCCGAGAAGGAAAAACTCTATGCCGGCTGGCAGAAAGCCGTCAGCCGCACCCGCGATTGGGAACCACACGAAGGCAGCAACTAAGCCGAGCCGCCCCTTGTAGGAGCCAGCTTGCTGGCGATGAGGCCCTTGAGCCTTGCAGCGTCCATCTGGACGCCATCGCCAGCAAGCCGGCCCCCACAGGTCTTGCGTCAGCCCCTACACCTCACGCCCCTGCCTAACCGACAGGCACCCGCCCGGTTTACGACGCAACCGCCGCACATCCACGATTGATTGGCCCCACAAGTGGCAGACAGGTCCTTCCTGCGGCATGATGGAGGAATTTGTACGGCAGCCCAAAGGACGCCCAATGAATCTGCCTCCCCGCCAGCAGCAAATCCTCGAACTGGTCCGCGAACGCGGTTATGTCAGCATCGAGGAAATGGCCCAGCTTTTTGTTGTCACCCCGCAAACCATCCGCCGCGATATCAACCAGTTGGCGGACTCCAATCTGCTGCGTCGCTACCACGGTGGCGCGGCCTATGATTCCAGCGTGGAAAACACCGCCTACGCCATGCGCGCCGACCAGATGCGCGATGAAAAGCAGCGCATCGCCGAGGCTATTGCCGCCCATATCCCCGATCACGCCTCGCTGTTCATCAATATCGGCACCACCACCGAGTCCATCGCCCGGGCGCTGCTCAATCACAACCACCTGAAGATCATCACCAACAACCTGCATGTCGCCTCGATCCTCAGCACCAAGGATGACTTCGAAGTGCAACTAGCCGGCGGCAACGTACGCCGCGACGGCGGCGTGGTGGGCCAGGCCTGCGTCGACTTCATCAACCAGTTCAAGGTCGACTTCGCCCTGGTGGGCATCAGCGGTATAGATGAAGACGGCAGCCTGCTGGATTTCGACTACCAGGAGGTGCGGGTTTCCCAGGCGATCATCGCCAATGCCCGCCAGGTCATCCTGGCCGCGGACTCCAGCAAGTTCGGGCGCAATGCCATGGTGCGCCTGGGGCCGATCACCCTGATCGACAGCCTGGTGACCGACCAGGCGCCCGTGCCGGCGTTGGCCCAGTTGCTTCACCAGCACAAGATCCGCCTGGAAGTGGTCTAGCCCATCCCCCCTTGTAGGAGCGAGCTTGCTCGCGATGGACGCCAACGCTAACGCGGGGTATCTGGATAGCCGCGGTGTCTTTACGTCCATCGCGAGCAATCGAGCGTCGACCGGCTGCTCCTACATGAGTAATAGCGAACACCTCGCTGCTCTCGCCCTACAATGTTCGATAATTTTCCTTTTCCCCGGTCTTGATCGATTTTTTCAATCAGGGTTGACTGGTCGTGGGCGCGTTTATCCGTTACTATTTTCGAAAGTGAACATTAATGTTCGAATTCAAATATAGAGAAGACCCTGCGAGGCTCACCGATGAACCCCAGCACCTTGCCTGCCCCACCCCTTGCCGAGATCTATGACATCGCCGTGATTGGCGGTGGTATCAATGGTGTCGGGATTGCCGCGGACGCAGCCGGTCGCGGTCTCTCGGTGTTCCTTTGCGAAAAGGACGACCTGGCCAGCCACACCTCCTCGGCCAGCAGCAAGTTGATCCACGGTGGCTTGCGCTACCTGGAACACTACGAATTCCGTCTGGTACGCGAAGCCCTGGCCGAGCGTGAAGTCCTGCTCGCCAAGGCCCCGCATATCGTCAAGCCGATGCGCTTCGTCCTGCCGCACCGCCCGCACCTGCGTCCGGCCTGGATGATTCGCGCCGGCCTGTTCCTCTATGACCACCTGGGCAAGCGCGAGAAGCTCGCCGGTTCGAAAAGCCTGAAGTTCGGCGCCGACAGCGCGCTCAAGGCCGAAATCACCAGGGGTTTCGAATACTCCGATTGCTGGGTCGACGACGCGCGCCTGGTGGTGCTCAATGCCATGGCGGCGCGGGAAAACGGTGCCCATGTGCACACCCGTACCCGCTGCGTCAGCGCCCGCCGCGGCAAAGGCCTGTGGCAGCTGGAAATGGAGCGCGGCAACGGCGCGCGCTTCTCGATCCAGGCCAAGGCCCTGGTCAACGCGGCCGGCCCTTGGGTCGCCAAGTTCATCAAGGACGATCTGAAGCTGGAATCGCCCTACGGCATCCGTCTGATCCAGGGCAGCCACCTGATCGTGCCCCGGCTGTACGAAGGCGAGCACGCGCACATCCTGCAGAACGAGGACCAGCGCATTGTCTTCACCATTCCGTACCTGGACCGTTTCACCCTGATTGGCACCACCGACCGCGAATACCAGGGCGACCCGGCCAAGGTCAGCATCACCGAAGCCGAAACCGACTACCTGCTCAAGGTGGTCAACGCGCACTTCAAGAAGCAACTGGCCCGCGGCGATATCGTGCACAGCTATTCCGGCGTTCGGCCACTGTGCAACGACGAGTCCGACAACCCTTCGGCGGTCACTCGCGATTACACCCTGGCGCTGTCCGGCGGCAACGATGAAGCCCCGCTGCTGTCGGTGTTCGGCGGCAAGTTGACCACCTACCGCAAGCTCGCCGAGTCGGCGCTGGCTCAACTGGCACCGTTCTTCAAGAACATGAAGCCGAGCTGGACCGCCAGTTCGACCTTGCCCGGTGGCGAAGACATGACCACGCGCCAGGCCCTGAGTCACGAGATCCGCACCCGCTTCGACTGGATTCCGAACGAGATTGCCCGGCGCTGGGCGAGCACCTACGGCAGCCGCACCTGGCGCCTGCTGGAGGGCGTGCAGAACCTCAGCGACCTGGGCGAACACCTCGGTGGCGGCCTCTACACCCGCGAAGTAGATTATCTGTGCCGCGAGGAGTGGGCTTGCGCGGCGGTGGATATCCTGTGGCGACGCAGCAAGCTGGGGCTGTTCACCACGGCGGCCGAGCAGCAACAGTTGCAGCACTACCTGGACAAGGTCGAGCAGCATCGCGGCAAGATCGAAGCGGCCTGATTTCAGGCCCCTCTCAAGACAGAACGTTTCCCTTTGTAGGAGCCGGCTTGCCGGCGACGGCGTCCGCAAGGACGCTGCATGGCCCAAGGGCCTCATCGCCAGCAAGCTGGCTCCTACATTTTTTGCGACACATCCAAGATCACCATAAACCTCGAAAATCACTCCTCCTCCTACACCCCCTTCCCATTCGGTTTTCCGAACAAGCCTTCGCCCACTATTCGGCAAACCGGACGCCAGACGCTCAGAATTCTCTCGAAATAAACAAAAACCCCTTTAAAATCAAAGGCTAAATCCACCCCTCCGAGCCTGGCATGAGTCGTGCTCTACACTCTGTACCGAATACTCAGGCCATCCCTTGGGTCATATGAGCGATTCGAAGTACCCGAGAGTCGGCTGACCGGCTCCATAAGAAAAACAATCTCGAGGAAATCATCTGATGCGCATCGTTCCCCAGCTTCTGGGCGCAGCTATCGCTGTTGCTCTGATCAGTACTCCAGTTTTCGCCGCTGAACTGACCGGCACCCTGAAGAAGATCAAAGAATCCGGCACCATCACCCTCGGGCATCGCGACAGCTCTATTCCGTTCTCCTACATCGCGGATGCATCCGGCAAGCCAGTGGGCTACTCCCACGACATCCAGTTGGCTATCGTCGACGGCATCAAGAAAGACCTCGGCCTGCCGGAACTCAAGGTCAAGTACAACCTGGTCACTTCCCAGACCCGTATCCCGCTGGTGCAGAACGGCACCGTCGACGTCGAGTGTGGTTCCACCACCAACAACGCCGAACGCGGCCAGCAAGTCGACTTCTCGGTCGGTATCTTCGAAATCGGCACCCGTCTGCTGACGAAGAAGGACTCCACCTACAAGGACTTCGCCGACCTCAAGGGCAAGAACGTCGTGACCACCGCCGGCACCACCTCCGAGCGCATCATCAAGGCGATGAACGCCGACAAGCAGATGGGCATGAACGTCATCTCCGCCAAAGACCATGGCGAAGCCTTCAACATGCTCGAAAGCGGCCGCGCCGTGGCCTTCATGATGGACGACGCACTGCTCGCCGGGGAAATGGCCAAGGCCAAGAAGCCCGATGACTGGGCCGTGACCGGTACCGCGCAATCCTACGAAATCTATGGCTGCATGGTCCGCAAGGACGACCCGGCGTTCAAGAAAGCCGTGGATGACGCCATTGTCGGGATCTACAAATCCGGCGAGATCAACAAGATCTACGCCAAGTGGTTCACTCAGCCGATCCCGCCAAAGGGCCTGAACCTGAACTTCCCGATGAGCGACGAGCTCAAGGCGCTGCTGGCCAATCCGAACGACAAGCCAGCACCGGACAAAAAGATCTGATTCACCCTTGATCCGACTCCCGTTGGCGCGAACGCCCCCCCGGGAGTTGCTTGACACCTGCTGTACTGGCTTCCTCTATTGAGATGGGAAAGACACTCGGACCGCGAGCGGTGCGCGTGTGCCTGACGGAGCACGTCAGGCGGGGCGGAGTCCCGGGAAGCACGTGCGTGACCACTGATTGATCCGAGGGGAGACCCGAATGAATTACAACTGGGACTGGGGCGTGTTCTTCAAGTCCACCGGCGTGGGCAGCGAGACCTATCTCGACTGGTTCATCTCCGGCTTGGGCTGGACCATCGCCATCGCCGTGGTGGCCTGGATCGTTGCACTGATCCTCGGCTCGCTGCTGGGCGTGATGCGCACCGTACCGAACCGCGTAGTGGCAGGTATTGCCACGGTCTACGTGGAAATCTTCCGCAACGTGCCACTGCTGGTGCAGCTGTTCATCTGGTACTTCCTGGTACCCGACCTGCTGCCGCAACACCTGCAGGACTGGTACAAGCAGGACCTGCATCCAACCACCTCGGCCTATCTGAGCGTCGTGGTCTGCCTGGGCCTGTTCACCGCCGCCCGGGTCTGCGAGCAAGTGCGCACCGGGATTCAGGCGCTGCCCCGCGGCCAGGAATCGGCGGCCCGCGCCATGGGTTTCAAACTGCCGCAGATCTACTGGAACGTGCTGCTGCCGCAAGCCTACCGGATCATCATTCCGCCGCTCACCTCGGAATTCCTCAACGTCTTCAAGAACTCCTCCGTGGCCTCGCTGATCGGCCTGATGGAACTGCTCGCGCAGACCAAGCAGACCGCCGAGTTCTCCGCCAACCTGTTCGAAGCCTTCACCCTGGCGACGCTGATCTACTTCACCCTGAACATGAGCCTGATGCTGCTGATGCGCCAGGTGGAGAAAAAAGTCGCGGTGCCCGGCCTGATCTCCGTGGGGGGTAAATAATGGACTTCGATTTCAGTGGTATCGTCCCGGCCATTCCGGGCCTCTGGAACGGCATGTTGATGACCCTGCAACTGATGGTGCTGGGCGTCGTCGGCGGCCTGGTCATCGGTACGCTGCTGGCGTTGATGCGCTTGTCTTCGAACAAGCTGCTGGCCAATATCGCCGGCGCCTACGTCAACTACTTCCGCTCGATCCCGCTGCTGCTGGTGATCACCTGGTTCTACCTGGCGGTGCCGTTCGTCCTGCGCTGGATCACAGGCGTTGACACGCCGATCGGTGCGTTCACTTCCTGCATCGTGGCATTCATGATGTTCGAAGCGGCGTACTTCTGCGAAATCGTCCGTGCCGGCGTGCAGTCGATCGCCAAGGGCCAGATGGGCGCCGCCCAGGCCCTGGGCATGAGCTATGGCCAGACCATGCGCCTGATCATCCTGCCCCAGGCATTCCGCAAGATGACCCCGCTGCTGTTGCAGCAGAGCATCATCCTGTTCCAGGACACTTCGCTGGTCTACACCGTGGGCCTGGTGGACTTCCTCAACGCCTCGCGCTCCAGCGGCGACATCATCGGCCGCTCCAACGAATTCCTGATCTTCGCCGGTCTCGTCTACTTCACAATCAGCTTTGCCGCCTCGCTGCTGGTCAAGCGTCTGCAAAAAAGGTTTGCCGTATGATCTCTATCAAGAACATCAACAAGTGGTATGGCGACTTCCAGGTGCTGACCGATTGCAGCACCGAGGTCAGCAAGGGCGAAGTAGTGGTGGTCTGCGGTCCTTCGGGCTCGGGCAAGTCCACCCTGATCAAATGCGTGAACGCCCTGGAACCCTTCCAGAAAGGCGACATCGTGGTCGATGGCACCTCCATCGCCGACCCGAAGACCAACCTGCCGAAACTGCGTTCGCGGGTCGGCATGGTGTTCCAGCATTTCGAGTTGTTCCCGCACCTGACCATTACCGAAAACCTGACCATCGCGCAGATCAAGGTCCTCGGCCGCAGCAAGGAAGAAGCGACCAAGAAAGGCCTGCAACTGCTTGATCGCGTCGGGCTCTCGGCCCACGCTCACAAGCACCCGGGGCAACTCTCCGGCGGCCAGCAACAGCGTGTGGCGATTGCCCGCGCCCTGGCGATGGACCCGGTGGTGATGCTGTTCGACGAACCGACCTCGGCGCTCGACCCGGAAATGGTCAACGAAGTGCTCGACGTGATGGTGCAACTGGCCCAGGAAGGCATGACCATGATGTGCGTGACCCACGAAATGGGTTTTGCGCGCAAGGTCGCCAGCCGCGTGATCTTCATGGACCAGGGCAAGATCATCGAAGACTGCAACAAGGATGAGTTCTTCGGCGACATCAGTGCCCGTTCGGACCGTGCGCAGCATTTCCTCGAGAAGATCCTGCAACACTAAAACCCCAGGCTCCCCCTGTAGGAGTCGAGCTTGCTCGCGATGGACGTCAACGATAACACGGGGTACCTGATGCCCCATGGCGCCTGCTCCACCATCGCGAGCAAGCTCGCTCCTACAGGGTTCAGGTGATGGCCGTGCAGACACGCGGTCTGGTTGACCCAAGGCAAACGTGATGAAATGCGACCCCAACCTCTATCGCGCAACGCCGCCATCACTTGCCGTGAAACCCCGCCAGATTCGCCAACTGTTCCTGCCACCGCTGATCATCCTGCTGATGATCGGCCTGGGTTATGCCGGCTATCGCATCAGCGAACACTATGGCATCCGCACCCTCAGCGAAAACGGTGAACGCCAGCTGGAGTTGCACGCCCGCACCGTCGAAAGCGAGATCAGCAAGTACACCTACCTGCCCAGCCTGCTGGAGCTTGAATCCAGTGTCTCGGCCCTGCTCAGGGAACCCGACGCCGAACACCGCCAAGCCGTCAACGACTACCTCGAAGGCCTGAACCGGCGCAGCCGCAGTCGGGCCATCTATGTGCTGGACACCACCGGCCGGGTACTGGCCACCAGCAACTGGCGCGACGCCGACAGTTACCTGGGCGAAGACCTGTCCTTTCGCGCCTACTTCCAGGACGCCGTGCGCGGTCTGCCGGGACGTTTCTACGGAATCGGCAGCACCAGCGGCGAACCCGGTTATTACCTGGCCCACGGCCTCGAAGAACAAGGCAAGATCATCGGCGTGGCGGTGATCAAGGTGCGCCTCGAAGCCCTTGAAGAACGCTGGCAACGGGCCCGCCTGGAAGCCTTCGTCAGTGACGAGAACGGCATCATCATCCTCTCCAGCGACCCGGCCCGGCGCCTCAAGTCCGTGCGCCCGCTGACCCCGGAGATCAAGGAGCGCCTGGCCCGCAGCCTGCAATATTACTGGTGGCCGCTGAACGAGCTGCAACCCCTGGCCCGCGAACGCCTGGCCGAGGGCGTGGAAACCCTGACCTTCCCAGCCAACACCGAACTGGCCAAGGACGGCGACAGCGTCAGCTACCTGGCCCAAACCCGCCGTCTGAACGACACACCCTGGCACTTCACCCTGCTCACGCCCCTGCAGGACCTGCGGCGCGAAGCCGCCAACCAGGGCATCCTGGTGGCCGTGGCCTTCGCCCTGGTGGCCTTCCTGCTGATCGCCTGGAACGAACGGCGCAAGGTTATCGCCACCCGCCTGGCCGCCCGCGAGGCCCTGGAGGAAGCCAACAGTCAGCTGGAACGGCGGATCGCCGAACGTACCGTTGACCTGCGCGCCAGCAACGACCGGCTCAAGGACCAGATCCGCGAACGACGCCAGG
Source organism: Pseudomonas sp. GW821-FHT03C07 (assembly GCF_059420925.1). Lineage (NCBI taxonomy): Bacteria > Pseudomonadati > Pseudomonadota > Gammaproteobacteria > Pseudomonadales > Pseudomonadaceae > Pseudomonas > Pseudomonas sp. GW821-FHT03C07. Next base: position 418,312 of record NZ_JBWKUQ010000002.1, on the reverse strand, counting down.
CCGAGGAAACCCTGCGCCGCGCCCAGGACGAACTGGTCCAGGCCGGCAAGCTGGCCGCCATCGGCCAGATGTCCACCAGCATCGCCCATGAACTCAACCAGCCGCTGGCGGCGCTGCGTACCCTGTCCGGCAACACCGTGCGTTTCCTCGAACGCGGTGAACTCGACACCGCCAGCACCAACCTGCGCACCATCAACGACCTGATCGACCGCATGGGCCGGATCACCGCCAGCCTGCGCGCCTTTGCCCGACGCGGCGACGACAAGGGCGAGTCGAGCCTGGCCAAGGCCATCGACGCTGCCTTGCAGGTTCTCGGCAGCCGGATCGAAACCCTGCGCCTGGAAGTCCATCGCGACTTCGACGACGTGCAACTGGCCATCGACCAGACCCGCCTGGAACAGATCCTGGTCAACCTGATCGGCAACGCCCTCGACGCCATGCAGGCGCAAGCGCTGCCGGAACTGTGGCTGGAAGGCGACTTCGTCGAAGGCAAATACCGCCTGCTGGTGCGCGACAACGGTCACGGCATCGAGCCTGAGGCGCGCAAGCACCTGTTCGAACCTTTCTTCACCACCAAGCCGGGAGAACAGGGCCTCGGCCTCGGCCTGACCCTCTCCGCCAGCCTGGCGGCGGCGGCCAGTGGCCACCTCGGGGTCGAACACCCAGCCACGGGCGGCACCGCCTTCGTTCTCACTTTACCGCGGGTCCCCCCTGCCAAGGCCGAGCCGATATGAACAACGACCTCACTGTCCTGATTGTCGAGGACGACCCGCATGTCTTGCTCGGTTGCCAGCAGGCGCTGTCCCTGGAAGATATCCCCTGCGAAGGCGTCGGCAGTGCCGAGGAAGCCCTGGCCCGGATCGGCGACAACTTCCCCGGCATCGTCATCAGCGATATCCGCCTGCCGGGCATCGATGGTCTGGAGCTGCTGACCCGGCTCAAGGCCCGCGACCGCAGCCTGCCGGTGGTGCTGATCACCGGCCACGGCGATATCTCCATGGCTGTCGGTGCCATGCGCAACGGCGCCTATGACTTCATGGAGAAACCCTTTTCCCCGGAACGCCTGGTGGACGTCGCCCGCCGTGCCCTGGAACAACGCGGGCTGGCCCGGGAAGTCTGGTCGTTACGGCGGCAACTGGCCGAGCGCGACTCGCTGGAGGGACGGATCATCGGGCGCTCGCCGGCCATGCAGAACCTGCGGGAATTGATTGCCAATGTCGCCGACACCTCGGCCAACGTACTGATCGAAGGCGAGACCGGCACCGGCAAGGAACTGGTTGCCCGCTGCCTGCATGACTTCAGCCGGCGCCAGTCGCAACAGTTCGTCGCGCTCAACTGCGGTGGGCTGCCGGAGAATCTGTTCGAGAGCGAAATCTTCGGCCATGAGGCCAACGCGTTCACCGGCGCCGGCAAACGGCGTATCGGCAAGATCGAGCACGCCCATGGCGGCACGCTGTTCCTCGACGAAGTGGAAAGCATGCCGATTGCCATGCAGATCAAACTGCTGCGGGTCTTGCAGGAGCGCACCCTGGAACGCCTGGGCTCGAACCAGAGCGTGGCCGTCGATTGCCGAGTCATCGCCGCCACCAAGTCCGACCTCGACGAACTCGGCCGCGCCGGAGAGTTTCGCAGCGACCTGTATTACCGGCTGAACGTGGTGACCCTGGAACTGCCGCCCCTGCGCGAGCGGCGCGAGGACATCCTGCAATTGTTCGAACATTTCCTCCAGCAGTCTTCCCTGCGTTTCGACCGTATCGTGCCGGAGCTGGACAACCAGACCTTGTCCAGCCTCATGAGCCACGACTGGCCGGGCAATGTCCGCGAACTGCGCAACGTCGCCGAGCGTTTCGCCCTGGGCCTGCCGCCCTTCAAGAAAGCCGGCGCGCAAAGCAGCGGCGGGCTGGGCTTTGCCGAAGCGGTGGAAGCTTTCGAGCGCAACCTGCTCAACGATGCCCTGCAACGCAGCGGCGGCAATCTGAGCCAGGCCAGCCACGAACTGGGCCTGGCCAAGACCACCTTGTTCGACAAGGTCAAGAAGTACGGCTTGAGCCACTGACCGCGAGTATTGACGATGGATTTACTGTTGAAAGCCGCGCTCGGCGCGGCGATGGTGGTGTTGCTGGCCGCGCTGTCGAAAACCCGCAATTACTACATTGCCGGGCTGGTGCCGCTGTTCCCGACCTTTGCCCTGATCGCTCACTACATCGTCGGCAAGACGCGCTCAATCGATGACCTGAAGACCACGATCCTGTTCGGCATGTGGTCGATCATCCCCTATTTCATCTACCTGGCGACCCTGTATGTGCTGGTAGACCGGCTGCGCCTGGAGGTGTCGCTGGCGCTGGCGGTACTCGCCTGGTTGCTGGCGGCCAGCGTGCTGGTCAGCCTCTGGCTGCGTTTTCACACTTGAGTCCCGGGCACCCGCGTCGATTTGTACTGGCCCGTCCTTTGCATTTGCCGGCAAAGCCCTTACGCTGTGTGTTTTTTTACCAACACCGAAGCGAAACCGGGCGGCCGTGCAATCCTCGCCCCGCCATCAAGTGTTGATTATGTTGTTCTAGGAGCTGTTTCCGTGTCCCTTGGCGTTATTTTTCTGGTGCTTTTTTCCGTGGTCCTGGACGTGGTCGGCCAGCTCTGTTTCAAGATGGGCCTCGACCGTCTGCCAGAGCTGGACGGCGGCTTCCGACTGAAAGCCTTCTGGGGTCAGGTCTTCAACGCCCCACTGTTGTGGTGCGGGATCGGTTCCTATGCCATCGAGTTCTTTGTCTGGATCGAAGCCCTGTCGCGGGCACCGCTGAGCCTGGTATTCCCCATCGGCGCGCTGGCGTATTGCGGTGTAGTGCTGGCGGGCAAGGTGGTGCTGGGCGAAACCGTCAGCCGCCGTCGCTGGCTCGGCACGCTGGTGATCACCGCCGGCGTGATGCTGGTGGCCATTTCCGGCGCTTGAGGGCTCCATTCATGTTCGAAGGAAAGTGTTGATGAGCGGTGCAAAACACATTGATTGGCTGCATGGGCGTTTTGGCACCATTGTGCTCTGGGCCTTGCTGATCGCTTGCGAAAGCGGCGGACAGATCGCTTCCAAAATCGGTGGCGATCTGTTGGGGCAGAGCGATTTCAGCCTGCAATGGCTGCAAGCGGTGCTGCTCAACCCCGGTGTCTGGGTAGCGGTAGCCTGTTATATCGGGGCGTTTTTCGTCTGGATGCTGATTCTGCGACGCAGCACGCTGTCGCTGGCGTTTCCGCTGAGCTCGCTGGTGTTTGTCGCGGTGCTGCTGGCGTCCTGGCTGGGGCTCAATGAGCAGATCAGCCTGCTGCACTGGATCGGTGTGGCGGTGATCATCGGTGGGATTGCGCTGCTGGCCGAGGGTGAGAAGAACTAGCCGACGATGGCGGCGAGCGTGACACCGCTATCGCCAGCAAGCCGGCTCCTACAAATCCGAGCCACGCCGCGAACTATTGTGGGAGCTGGCTTGCCAGCGATGACGTCGGTGAATATGACATCGCCATCGCCAGCAAGCCGGCTCCCACAAGGTCCGTATTCCGGCCTCAGAACTTGTAGCTGATCGCCGTCTGGATCTGACCCTGGTCATTGTCGCCCTTCTGCTTGACGATGCTGCTGTCCGCCGCCGAACCCACCAGGTGAATCCAGCTGGCACTGGTCATCAGCGACCAGTTGCCGCCCAGCGGGAAAGCAAAGCTCTGGGTCAGGGTCAGGTTCTGGAAGCCGCCGCCGGCATGGTACTGGCTGATCCCCGAAGCCTGCGCCTCCTGGGCACTCACCCCGAAGAAGGTCTGGGCCTGGCGTTCATCGGCAAAGTGCGCGGTGAAATTGCTGCGGCCGATAATCCCCATGCCCAACGGATACCCCAGTTCACCGCCCATCCGGCCCAACAGGCCGCCCTGGCCGCCAGCGCCGCCGACGGCACTGCCGAGCTCGGCGAACAGCCGCCAGAAGTCGGCCGGCGCATATTCCACGTAACCGCCTACCAGCCCCATGTCCGGTACATCGCGCAGGCCGCGCAACGAACCGTTGGAGTTGCGCCCGGGAATGTAATTGGCAAAAGGCCCGACACTGAAACCGTTGGCCTTGAATGCCGCCCAGGTCAGGCCATCGTCGCCGCTGAGGCTGAAATTGCCCCAGTCCAGATCCACGTACGGCAGCGGCGTCACTTCATACCGGCTACCCGACGGATCATAGGGTTGATAACCCAACCCAGCCCCCACCTGTCCGGTCGGACCTTCGTCAGCCAGGGCGGCATGACTCCAGCCCCCCAGGGAAAACAGGCCGGCCAGCAGCAATGAGGAGGTCAGACGAATCATGAAAAATGTCCTTGTCGATACATGCCTGGCGCGATCATAAACGCGACTTTTTATAGGCAAGCACTGATGTTGTTTGTAGGAAGCTACAAATTTTGTAGCTCCGTGTACGTAGTCGGATACATGCAGGGGATATTCCCTACGAGAATACCGGATTTGAGCACTTGGCACACTCCGTGCTCTGCGTAGGGAATGCGCAGTGTGCGCTCTTATTCAACAGGTACAAGTAGATGATGCACTGGCATATCGTGTGTGATTTCGATGGGACCATCTCCCGCACCGACGCGATCGACAACATCCTTGAGCGTTTCGCCGACCCGAGCTGGGAAAGCATCGAGCAAGAGTGGCTGGACGGTCATATCGGTTCGCGCGAATGCCTCAGCCGCCAACTGGCGCTGGTCAAGGCTTCGCCAGCGGATTTGCTGGCGTACTTCGACACCATCGATATCGACCCGGATTTCCCGGACTTCGTCGATCATGTCATGGGCCTCGGCGCCTCCATCGAAGTGGTCAGCGACGGCATCGAACAAGGCATCGCGCGGATCCTCTCGCGCAACTACGTGACCTTGCTGCCGATTCTCGCCAACCGCCTGCGCCAGGTCGACCACAACAGCTGGCGCATCGATTTCCCGTACTCCAGCGACGCCTGCCGCGCCGCCTCCGGCAACTGCAAATGCAAGTCCGCGCCCAAGGGCAAGCGCATCCTGGTGATCGGCGACGGTCAATCGGACATGTGCGTGGCCGGCACCGCCGACTTCGTCTTCGCCAAGGGCCGCCTGGCCGAGCATTGCGAACGCAACAACATTCCTTACGCGCGCTTCGACTCCTTCGCCGAGCTGCCGGCCATGCTGGCCCTGCTGCCGAACGACATCGCGGCGAACGCCGGCAACTACTCTATCGATCTTGAACAACAGGAACTCTTCCACCATGTCTGATATTCGTATCGCTACAGCCGAAGACCAGGTGCTTCTGGAAAAAGAAGCCAAATATTGCTCCTACGGCGATACAGTCCACTACATCGAACCACCGCGCATTTTCAGCCGTTGCGAAGGTTCCTACGTCTGGGACACCGAAGACCAGGCCTACCTCGACCTGCAAATGTGGTACTCGGCGGTCAACTTCGGCTACGCCAACCCACGTCTGAACAACGCCCTGAAGAAACAGATCGACACCCTGCCGCAGATTGCCAGCCAGTACCTGCACAAAGGCAAGATCGAACTGTCGGAAATGATCGCAGTCGACGCCAAGAACAAGTTCGGCCTCGACGGTCGCGTACACTTCAACGTCGGCGGTTCGCAGTCCATCGAAGACTCGCTGAAGGTCGTGCGTAACGCCACCAACGGCAAGAGCCTGATGTTCGCCTTCGAAGGCGGCTACCACGGCCGTACCCTGGGCGCATCCTCGATCACTTCGAGCTACCGCTACCGTCGCCGCTACGGCCACTTCGGCGAGCGCGCACAGTTCATCCCGTTCCCGTACCACTTCCGCGGCCCGAAAGGCATGACCAAGGAAGAATACGGCAGCCACTGCGTGCAGCAGTTCGCCCGTCTGTTCGAAACCGAATACAACGGTGTCTGGGACCCTAAAGTCGGTACCAGTGAATACGCCGCGTTCTACGTCGAGCCGATCCAGGGCACCGGCGGCTACGTGATCCCGCCGATGAACTTCTACAGCGAGCTGAAGCAGGTCCTCGACCAGCACGGCATCCTGATGGTCGTCGACGAAATCCAGATGGGCTTCTGGCGCACCGGCAAGCTGTGGTCGATCGAACACTTCGACGTCAAGCCGGACGTGATCGTCTTCGGCAAGGCGCTGACCAACGGTCTGAACCCGCTGGGCGGCATCTGGGCCCGTGAAGAACTGATCAACCCGAAGATCTTCCCACCAGGCTCCACCCACTCCACCTTCGCCTCGAACCCACTGGGTACGGCCGTTGGCCTGGAAATGTTCAAAATGACCAGCGAAGTCGACTACGGCGCGATGGTCATGGCCAAGGGCAAGTACTTCCTCGAAGGCCTGCAAGAGCTGCAGAAACGTTTCCCGATCATCGGCGACGTCGACGGCCTGGGCCTGGCCCTGCGCTGCGAAATCTGCACCGCCGACGGCTTCACCCCGGACAAGGCGACCCTGGACTACATGGTCGAGGAAGGCATGAAGGGCGACATGGTGGTTGATGGCCAGAAACTCGGCCTGATCCTCGACGTCGGCGGCTACTACAAGAACGTGATCACCCTGGCGCCGTCGCTGGAAATCAGCTACCCGGAAATCGACCTGGGTCTGAAACTGCTCGAGCAGCTGCTGAACCGAGCCATGAAGCGGTGAACATGACACCTATCGATCTGGGCGAAGGTGATGCTGGCTTCGTACTCGGCTCGGGTCCGGTCGGGATCTTGCTGATCCACGGCCTGACCGGCACCCCGACGGAACTCCGTCGGGTGGCCCAGGGCCTGGCCAAGAAGGGCAACTGCACGGTTTACGTGCCGACCCTAGCCGGGCACTGCGGCGGCAACGAAGACCTGCAAGCCACCGGCTGGCTGGACTGGTATGAAGGGGTACGCAAGACGTTCGTGGCGGTGAAACAACGCCACGAACAGGTTTTCGTCGGTGGCCTGTCCATGGGTGCGGTGATGTCCATGTACGTGGCCTCCGAGCATCCGGGCCAGGTCGCCGGGCTGTTGATGTATTCGACGACCCTGCGCTACGACGGCTGGAGCATTCACAAGCTGGCGTTCCTGACGCCGTTGCTGATGAAGATCCCGTTCGGCGTGCACATCTGCCGTTTCGAAGAAAAACCGCCGTATGGCATCAAGAACGAACGCCTGCGGGCCATCGTCGAGCGCCAGATGAAAGCCGGCCAGAGCAGCGATGCCGGGCTGTTGACCATGGAAGGCATCACCGTGCGCGAACTGCACCGGATGAACGCTGTGGTCATGCGCCGCATGCCATCGATCAAGACCCCGGCCCTGGTGATTCACTCCATCGAGGACGACATCACCAGCCCGTGGAACGCCGACTACGTCGAGCGTCACCTGGGCGGCCCGGTGACCAAGGTCATGCTCGATAACTGCTATCACATGATCACCGTCGACCTGCAATACAAGGAAGTGATCGAGCTGAGCGCCGACTATGTCGAGCGTTTGAGCGGCGCCTCGAGCGAGCCTGAAGCACAGCGGCAACAAGCCTAAGGAAAGACCCGTGATCAGCGCCCAAGCCTTCTCGACCATCGAGGCTATCGACCGTAACGCCTGGAACGATTGCTTTGTCGGCGTCCTGGAGAATTGGGAGTATTACCTGGCAGTGGAGAAAGCCGGCATCGAAGACTTTGAATGGCGCTACCTGGCGCTGTTCGAAGAGGGTCGTTTGCTGGCGGTCGCCCCCGCCTTCCTGACTTCCTACAAGCTCGACACCACGGTGCAGGGTTTGGTTAAACGCATCACCGGCTGGATCAATCGATTCTTGCCGGGATTGCTCGAATTTCCGCTCTACGCCATCGGCTCACCGGTGGCGGAGCGCTGCACGGCCGGGATGGCCAGCCATGTGCCGCCGGCACGGCGCCAGGCCCTGCTCGAACAGTTGCTGGCCCTGGCCCACGACGACGCCCGGCAATTGGGTATCCGCCTGATCGCCGTCAAGGATGCGCCCAGCGACGACCACGACTGGCGCCGCGGCTGCAAGGCCGCCGGCTACCAGGCCATGCCCAGCCTGCCCAACGCGCTGCTGCCGATCCCATTCGGTTCCATCGACGCCTACCTGGGCACCCTGGACAAAACCACCCGCAAGGACCTGCGGCGCAAGCTGCGGGCGTCGGGACCACGAATCGAATGGCGACGCAACATCGACGATGTGCTGCCACGGATCATGGACCTGTACCAGGCGACGCTGGCCCGTAGCGAACTGCAATTCGAACGGCTGCCGGCGGGTTACTTCACCAACGTACTCGAACACATGGACGAGCGCGCGGCCTGTGTCCTGTACTGGGCTGGCGAACGACTGGTGGCGTTCAACCTGGTGCTGTTCGACGGCGAACGCTTGATCGACAAGTTTTTCGGCCATGAGGTGAACCAACGCCGCGAGCCCAATCTCTATTTCCGCAACTGGCTGGCCAATGTCGAGTACTGCATTCGCCACCGGATCCCGGTCTACGAATCCGGGCAGGCCGGTTACGCCAGCAAGATTCGCCTGGGGTGCAGCTTCCAGGGCAACAACATGTTTTTCCACCATCGCAACTGGCTGATCAACCATGTCCTCAGAGGGGTTAAATTGTTGGTTCGCCCGGATCGATTCGACCCTGCCATGTCTGCTGCGATAAGCGAAACCTGATGACCAACACGCCAGAACGCCGCCGTAAACGACGCCCCTTCTCGATCTCGCGCTGGAGCGTACAACGCAAGTTGCTGCTGGCGTTCTGGCTGGTCAGCGTAGTGCCGACCATGATTGCCGCGGAGCTGGCGGCGACCACCCTGTCGCAGATTTTCGACAGCAACGTGCGCATCTGGCTGCAAGAGTCGACCAAGGTGGTCAAGGATGAAATCAGCGAGATCAAGCGTTCCAACGCCCGTGTCGCGCAGTTGTTCCTGCTCTACACCCGCCCGCCCAGCTCGCGCCGGGCCGCCAAGCATGACAAGCTGACCGCCGACATCGCCGACGCCATGGGCATTGACCTGGTGGCGCTGGTGCGCACCCAGGATCACAAGGTGGTGTTCACCACCCAGCCGGACGACATCGTCTCGCAGATCAGCACCGCGCCGAATGCCGTGCTGCAGACCATCCAGATCGCGGGCGCAACCACCGGAGTGGTGGTCTCGACCTTCGACACCACCCAGGACGGCGTCGACTACCAGATGGTCATCGCCACCTACCTGGACAGCAGTTTCCTCAACAGTGTCGCCGACGTGCACTCCCTGGACCTGCGCCTGTACCTGGCCAACCCCCAGGGCTTTTCCGAAATTTTCTCCACCCAGCGCTTCGAAGACCACCCCAGCAACGTGCCCGACAGCATCACCGACACTCTGCGTGAAACCCGCCAGCCCAGTGAAGTTTTCACCACCCGTTACAGCGGGTTGTACTGGCCGATCTTCAACGACACCGGCGACCTGCAGGGGGTGATTTTCAGCGGCCTGCTGCGCCATACCAGCCTGGTCGGCCTGGTCAACCAGAGCAACCTGTTCATCCTGATCTTCATGCTCGGTTCGGTGCTGTCGCTGAGCGTCGGCTGGCTGGTTTCGCGGCGCCTGACCCTGCCCTTGCGCGGCTTGGCCGAAGGGGTCAGCGCGGTGATCTCCGGCGACTACAGCAAACGTATCCCGGTGACCGGCAGCGACGAACTGGCGGAACTGAGCCACACCTTCAACCACATGACCGAACGCCTGGGCGAACTGCATCACCTCGAAGCCCAGTTGCGCCGCCGCGACCGCCTGCACGCCCTGGGCGAGGTCGCCATGGGCCTGGCCCACGAAATCCGCAACCCGTTGGGCATCATCAAAACCGCCACGCAGTTGCTGCACCGCCGGGCCAACCTGCTGGACACCGACAAGCGCCACCTGGAATACGTGATCAGCGAGGTCTCGCGGATCAACGACCTGATCACCGAATTCCTCGATTTCGCCAAGCCCAGCGCACCGATTCGCGCGCTCTACCCGGCCCGCGAGCTGGCCGAGGAAATCCTCGGCTTCTGCGCCCCGGAACTGGCGATCCACAATATCGACGCGCAGATCGACGACCAGGCACCCGGCGCCACCCTGTATGCCGACTCGCGGCAGTTGAAGCAGGCGTGCCTGAACCTGATCCTCAATGCCATCGACGCCATGCCCAAGGGCGGGCGCCTGACCATTGGTATTGCCAAGGACCCGCGATACACCATCATCAGTGTTTCCGACACCGGCCAGGGTATCGAGCCGGACATGATCGAGCGTATTTTTACACCGTTCGTCACCACCAAGGCCTCGGGCACCGGCCTGGGCCTGGCGAAGGTCTATTCGATCATGGAAAACCATGACGGGCGTATCGAGTGCCTCAGCGAAAAAGATGCCGGCGCGACCTTCAACCTGTACATTCCGGCCCATGGTGGTGACCTGGATCACGAGGATGAGGAAGAAGAAAATGACGCATAACGTTCTGGTGGTCGATGACGAGCCCAAGCTCTGCGACCTGCTGAGCTCGGCGCTGAGCCAGAACGATATCCGCGTCTTCACCGCCGGCAATGGTCTGGAGGCCCTGGCCGTGCTGGAACAGGAAGAAATCGACCTGATCATCAGCGACTGGCGCATGCCCGGCATGGACGGGCCGCAGTTACTGGCCGAGGTCAAGCTGCGTTTCCCGCAGCTGCCGGTCATTGTGATGACCGCCTACAGCACCGTGAAGAATGCCGTGCAATCGATGCGCAATGGCGCCTTCGACTATATCGCCAAGCCGTTCGACATCGACGAGCTGGACATCACCGTCAACAAGGCCCTGCAATTTCGCGACATCCTGCGGGATAACGCGCGCCTGCGCGCCGAACTCGACGAACACCAGCAGATCGACAGCCTGGTGGGCGACAGCCCGACCTTCCGCCGGGTGCTGCAGGCCGTGGACTCGGTGCGCGAGAGCAACGCCACGATCCTGCTGACCGGCGAAAGCGGCACCGGCAAGGAAATGGTCGCCCGGGCCATCCACAAACACGGCAACCGCGCCGATATGCCGTTTGTCGCGGTCAACTGCGCGGCGATTCCCGAGGGTTTGCTGGAAAGCGAGATGTTCGGTCATCGCAAGGGCGCTTTTACCGGGGCCGTCGCGGACCGGGTCGGGCGCTTTATGCAGGCCGACAAGGGCACGCTGTTTCTCGATGAAATCGGCGATATGCCGCTGGCGTTGCAAGCCAAGATCCTCCGTGCACTACAGGAGCGGATCATCGAGCCGGTGGGCGACCCGCGCGAGCGCAAGGTCGACGTGCGAGTGATTGCCGCGACCAACAAGAACCTGCTGCAAGCGGTGGCTGACAAGGCGTTTCGCGAAGACCTGTATTACCGCCTGAACGTCTTCCCGATTCCCCTGCCCGCCCTGCGTGACCGGGTCGAGGACATCGCCCCGCTGGCCCGGCATTTCGCCCATACCCTGGGCGCCACGGCCGGCAAACGCATCGACGGTTTCAGCGCGCAAGCCTTGCAGGCGATGCTCAACTACCCGTGGCCGGGGAATATCCGTGAACTGCAGAATTGTGTGGAACGGGCGACCATTGTCGCGGCCGGGCACATGATCGAAGAGACCGACCTGCCAGCTTATCTGTTCGAGTCGACGCCGCCGTCAAACAGCGGCGCAGCGCTGCCGGGGGTTGCCCCGGGCCTGCCGAAAGACCTCGACGCGGCCCTGGCGGACGTCGAGAAAGCCTATATCCTCGCGGCCCTGCAGGAAAGTAATGGCGTGCAGGCGGCGGCGGCGCAATTGATCGGGATTTCCGAGCGCAGCTTCTGGTATCGCCTGAAGAAACTGGCGATCCACGTCGACAAGATCATCCGCTGAGCCCATACAACGATTTTGAAAACACCGCATCACCTGTAGGAGCTGGCTTGTCGGGTTATGGCAGCACGAAACTTTGGGGTGATACGCAACATTGTGGGAGCCGGCTTGCTGGCGATGGCGCCCGGATGAACGCCGCAAGGCTCAAGGGCCTCATCGCTGGCAAGCCAGCTCCTACAGGTACAGCGTTCCCTCAGAGCTGCGCCCAGCGACTGACATCGCCCTGATGTCGGCGCAGGTACGGCAACACCGCGGCCAGCAATGGCGCCTTGAACGCCTCCTGGAAACGATGGGCCAGCCCCGGGATCAACACCAACTGGCTGCCCTGGATATGCGCCGCCAGGTGCACACCGTGCATCACCGGCAACAACGGATCGGCGGTGCCATGGACCACCAGGGTCGGCACCCGCAGTTGATTGAGCAAAGGCACCCGGCTCGGCTCGGCGAGAATCGCCATGATCTGACGCTTCACCCCTTCCGGATTGAAGGCCCGGTCATAGGACGCCGCCGCCTGCTGCAACAGCTTGCGCCGGTCATCACGTACCTCAGGGCTGCCCAGGGCGGCCAGCAGGTCGGCCTGTTGCTCGATCGCCACCTCGCGATTCGGCGCGCTGCGCCGCGAGAGCAACTGCACCAGCGCCGCGTTCGGCGCCGGCAGGCCCTCGGCACCGGAACTGCTCATCACCAGGGTCAGGCTCTCGACCCGCTCCGGCGCCATCGCCGCCACGTGCTGGGCAATCATGCCGCCCATGCTGGCGCCGAGCACATGGAACTGCTGGACCTGCAATGCATCCATCAGGCCCAGGGCATCGCCGGCCATATCGGTCAGGGTATAAGGCGCCGCCACCGGCAAGCCAAGCTTGTAGCGCAGCACTTCGAAGGTCAGGTTGGCGCTGGTCGGCGCCTGGCGCCAGGTGGACAGGCCGACATCGCGATTGTCATAGCGAATCACCCGGAAGCCCTGCTGACAGAGCGCGACCACCACTTCATCCGGCCAGTGGATCAGTTGCCCGCCCAGGCCCATGACCAGCAGCAAGGCCGGATCCGAGGCACGCCCGATACTCTGGTAGGCCAGGCTGACCTTCTCCAGTTCGACCCGTTGGGTCGGAACATTGACATCGCATCTTGACGCCGCAAAAGACGGCAGGCCGAACAGCAGTGCGACCAGGAAAATGACTACACGCATGAAAACACCGAAACGCAGAACCCCATTGAGGCGCGAGTTTGATGTTATTTGTTCAATGGCGCTGCCACAGTTCAGTGACAGTTTGATGAAGATTGCCGAATGGCACCCTGCCAAGGCAACATGAGACAAACTCATACCCTGCCCGCCACTCACAAAATTTTCTCATGGAGCGCCCCGGTGCTGGAAATCCGTCACTTGAAAACCCTTCACGCGCTACGCGAGGCCGACAGCCTGGTAGAAGCCGCCGAACGCCTGCACCTGACCCAGTCGGCCCTGTCCCACCAGTTCAAGGAACTGGAAGAGCGCCTGGGCATGCCGTTGTTCGTGCGCAAGACCAAGCCGGTGCGCTTTACCAGCGCCGGGCTGCGCCTGCTGCAACTGGCGGACGCCAGCCTGCCGTTGCTGCGCGCGGCGGAGCGGGATATCGCGCGCCTGGCTGGTGGCACCGCCGGCCGCCTGCACATGGCGATCGAATGCCACAGCTGCTTCCAGTGGCTGATGCCGACCATCGACCAGTTCCGCGATGCCTGGCCGGAAGTCGAGCTGGACCTGGCCTCGGGTTTTTCCTTCGCCCCGCTGCCGGCCCTGGCCCGTGGCGATCTGGATCTGGTGGTGACCTCCGACCCGGTGGAACTGGTGGGCATCACCTACGTGCCGCTGTTCACCTACGAGGCCATGCTCGCGGTAGCCAACCAGCATGCATTGGCCAACAAGCCCTATATCGTGCCCGAGGACCTGCTCAAGGAAACCCTGATCACCTACCCGGTGGAGCGCGACCGGCTGGATATCTTCACCCGTTTCCTCGAACCCGCGGACGTCGAACCGGCGCAGGTACGCACCTCCGAACTGACCGTGATGATGATGCAACTGGTGGCCAGCGGTCGCGGCGTCTGCGGCATGCCCCATTGGGCGCTGCACGAATACAGCTCACGGGGTTACGTCAAGGCCAAGCGGCTGGGCGAGAAAGGCCTGTTCGCCACGTTGTATGCGGCGGTGCGCACCGACATGCTGGATGCACCGTACATGCGTGACTTCCTGCTGACCGCCAAGGACACCTCGTTCTCCACGCTTGACGGGGTCAGCGCGGTGCGTTGAAGCCCGTCAAGCGTCATCTGGTCGAAGGGGCTCAGGCGGTGGTCATTAGCGAGGCACGATAAAACGGCAGGATCAGGTCCCGTGTCAATGGCGCGAGGAACAGGCCACCGTCGCCGGCGGGATCGATCCAGACCACCTCTTCGATCTCGGCAGCGGCCTCCAGCGGTTCGTCGGTATGGACCCGGAACAGCTCGGCCACCACCTTGTGACCCGGCTCATTGGCCGCCGCGGCCGCGAACTGACCGAGATAGGTGGCGGCGGCCGTGTCGATGAGCAGCCCCAACTCTTCTTCAAGCTCGCGGGCCAGGGCATTCACCGGTTGCTCATCGGCTTCGATCTTGCCGCCTGGCTGCATGAAGGCCCGGGTGCCGCGTTTGCGCACCAACAGGGTACGGCCGTCGGGACCGATCAGCAGGGCGGCGGCAATTCGGATAATTTTGGAGGTCATGGAGGTCACAGCGGCCTTGGCAAAAGGCCGCAGGATCACATGGGCCGCGCTGATCGCGCAATCATGCGAAAGCCGCAGAACCTTGTAGGAGCCGGCTTGCTGGCGATGGCGGTTTATCAGGCGACAACGATGTCGACTATGAGATCGCCATCGCCAGCAAGCTGGCTCCTACAGGACGAGTTCCAGCAGGCGGGAGCTACTCGGTCTGCTCCAGCAACGCCAAGACTTCCTCCGGAATCTTGACGAACACACTGTACCTGGCACCTTCCATGGATTCGAAAGCAATCAGCTTCTCCACCAGCGGCGCACTGAGCAGCTTGCCGGCGTTGAGCAGCAGCATGCCGTTGTCGGCATTGAGATTACGCGCCAGGATCATTCCGGCCACCAGCTCGCGGGTGCTCAGGACCTTGACCGACGGGTCGCCCAGAGTCACATCGCTCAGGTAGTCGGCGCAGACCTTGACGAAGTCCTCGACCAGATCCGGATCGTAGAGCTTGCCAGCGTACTTGCGAATAAATAGCAGGGCCTCATCGCTGTTCATCTGCCGCTCGAGAATCAGGCCGCGCTGCAACTCGATAAAGTCCACCGCCAACTTCAACACCCGTGACCCGAGGGGAATCGCCTCGCCCCTGAGGTGGTCGGGAAACCCCGTGCCATCCCAGCGCTCCTGGTGATGCAGGATCAGCCGGGCGGCATCCTGCATCGGCTCCAGGGTCATCAACAGCGACTCGCTCTGTTTCGGATAACCGCGAAAACGCTCGCGATCGGTGTGGTGCAGCAGGTCGGCCGGCGCACCCATCATGCTGTCGGTCCAACTCATCTTGCCGATATTGTGCAGGGCCGCGGCCATGGCCAGGTCGCGACTGGCGGCTTCATTCATGACATGGCTCTTGCAGTAGACCTTGACCAGATCAATGATCGCCCGGTTGGTCTGCTTGTCCTTCGGCAGGCGCCACTCGACCATCCGCGAGAACACCTCGGCCGTGACGGCGTAGCTGCGCTTGAGTTCTTCATAGGCCAGGTCAAGCATGTCGGCGGTCTGCTGGACTTCGCTGGTGCGCGCGATCACGCGCTTTTCCAGGGTCGAGTTGAGCGACTGCAATTGCCGGTTCTGCTCCCGGACCAACAGCTGCAGGCGCTGGCGCTCACGCTCGGAATGCTGAAAAGCCAGGCCCTGGGTGATGGTCATCAACAGCTCTTCATCATTCCAGGGTTTGCTGAGATAACGGTAGATCCGCCCCTCGTTGATCGCCTTGGCAATCATGTCCAGGTCAGCGTAACCGGTCAGCAGGATCCGCAGGCAGGCCGGATACAGCTCATGAATCCGCGCCAGCAGGCTGGCACCGTCCATGTTCGGCATGCGCGCATCGCTGATCACCAGGTCGATGGTCTGCTCGGCCATGATTTCCAGGGCGCGGGCGCCGCTGGTGGCCAGAAACAGTTCATAACCCTGACTGCGCAGCAAACGGCGCAGACTGTTGAGGATCGACTCTTCATCGTCGACCAGCAGGACACGGGGTTTGATCACGACATCAACTGTGGATTCATCCATGGAGCACCTCATGTCTGCGTGTGGCTTCTATCTAGGGACCTTGGAACAGCCGACAGTCCCTGTCTTTTCCGCTAAGGGTAGATGTTCGATCATCAAATGGCATTATGTTTATCAGCAAATCAGCGCAAGCCGATCTATGCTGCAAGCAATCTAGCGCGCCACAGCTAGCGTGGTTATCAGGAAAGGAACTCCGCATGAGCTCGGTACATCTCGCTTTCAGTGTGACCGGAGACTTGCCGGCCAGCCGCGCCAACCGCCGTATCCTGATCATCGACGACACGCCGTCGATCCACGCCGACTTCCGCAAGATCCTCTGCCCTGAAGACCTCGAAGATGACTTGCAAAGCGCCGAACACGCTTTGTTCGGTGACAGCATCAGTCATCGAATGGAGCCGTTCGAGCTCGATTCGGCGTTCCAGGGCCAGGAGGGCCTGGCCAAGGTCGAACAGGCCCTGCTGCAAGGCCAGCCTTACGCCATGGCCTTTATCGACATGCGCATGCCTCCGGGCTGGGACGGCCTGCAAACCCTCGAGCGGCTCTGGCAGGTCGACCCCAAGCTGCAAGTCGCCCTGTGCACCGCCTATTCCGACTACTCCCTTGAGGAAATGAACGAACGGGTCGAGATGGGCGACCGCCTGTTGATCCTGAAAAAACCCTTCGATGCCATCGAGATCCGCCAACTGGCCAGCGCCCTGACCGTCAAATGGCAGATGACCGAAGACGCCGCGCTGAAAATGGACCAGCTCGAACAGGCCGTCGAGGAACGCACCCGCGAGCTGTCCGACGCCAACATCATCGTGCAGAACAGCCCGACCCTGCTCTATCGCCTGCGCGGCGAGCCGTCGTTCCCGCTGATGTACATCTCTCACAACATCACCAAGTTCGGGCACGTGGCCGAGGAATTGCTGAGCTCCGCCGACTGGGCCGCGGAGCTGATCCACGCCGACGATCAGGCCAAGGTCGACGCGGCCATGGCCAAGGTCCTGGACAAGGATGCCGAGGGCGCCTCGATCGAGTTTCGCCTGCGCACCGGTGACGGCCACTGGCGCTGGGTGGAAAATCGCTACGTACCGGTCCGCGACCCGGAAGGGCGCCTGCTGGAAGTCGAAGGCATCATCATCGACATCACCGAACACAAGCTCGCCGAAGAGAAAATCGCCCTGCTCGCCCGCACCGACGGACTCACCGGGCTGGCCAACCGCTCGACCCTGATCGAGCGCCTGCACCAGAGCTTCGCCGCCGCCCGGCGCGGGGCCTCGCCGTTCGCGGTGTTCTACCTGGACCTGGATCACTTCAAGCGTATCAACGACACCCTCGGGCATCCGGTGGGCGACCTGCTGCTGCAGGAAGTCTCCCGGCGCATCCAGGACTGCACCCGGGAAAGCGATGTGGTGGCGCGCCTGGGCGGCGATGAGTTCGCCGTGTTGCAGACTGAAATGCTCGACCCGACGCAATCCGGCGCCCTGGCCAGCAAGATCCTTAAAACGCTGGTGGAGCCTTACCAACTGGAAGGTAATGAAGTACGGATTTCGGTCAGCATCGGCATCAGCACCTATGCCCTGGACAGCGAAAGCGCCGACAGCATGCTGGTCCAGGCCGACATGGCGCTGTACCGCTCCAAGGACAGCGGGCGCAACCAGTACCACTTCCATTCCGAGGAAATCAACCAGGAAGTCATCGACCGGGTCGCCATTACCCAGGACCTGAAAAAGGCCATCGAACAGAACGAACTGGAGCTGCATTACCTGCCGGAAGTCGACCTGGGCAGCGGCAGGATCCTTGGCATGGAGGCCCTGGTACGCTGGAACCACCCCGAGCGCGGCATACTTGGCGCCGATCAGTTCATCCCCGCCGCGGAAAAGACCGGCACCATCGTCGCCCTCGGCCGCTGGGTGCTGGAACAGGCCTGCCGGCAGATGCAGCAATGGCGCACGGACGACATGGCACCGCCGGTGATCGCCATCAACCTGTCGCTGGCCCAGCTCAAAAGTGGCAACGAACTGATTCGTGATGTGCTCGAGATCACCGGCAAATGGGGGCTGTCACCCGCGGACCTGCAGTTCGACGTCACCGAAGCGACCCTGGCCCAGACCAAATGGACCCAGAACGACGTATTGCCCAGGCTGCGCGAACTCGGCGTGAAGATCGCCATTGACGACTTCGGTACCGACTACTCGTCCTTCGACTACCTCAAGACCTACCGCGTCAACCACCTGAAGCTGGCCCAGTCGCTGATCAACCACGCGACCCAGGACGTGGAAAGCGCCACCACCCTGCGGGCGATCATCAACTTTGCCCGGGAAGTGGGCATCGGCATCATCGCCGAAGGCGTGGAAACCCAGGAGCAACGCCATTCATTGATGTCCACCGGCTCGCCGATGACGGCCCAGGGGTATTACTTCAGCAAGGCCGTCGACAGCCAGCGCGCCAGCGAACTGCTGCACGCCGGACATATCGCGCCCAGCCCAACGTCCACGCCAGAGAACCGCCTATGAATAGTGCAGCCAGCGCCGCCAACCGGCGCATCCTGATCATCGACGACACCGCCTCGATTCATCAGGACTTTCGCAAGATCCTCGGCCCCGAGCTGGAGGACGAACTGAGCCTGGACTCCACCGAGCACCTGCTGTTCGGCACCACCCGCCCACAGCGCCAGAGCTTCGAGATCGACTCGGCCTACCAGGGGCAGGAGGCACTGGAGCTGGTGAAGTTGGCCCTGGCCGCCGAGAATCCCTATGCCATGGCCTTTCTCGACATGCGCATGCCGCCGGGCTGGGACGGCCTGGAAACCATCGAACAACTATGGGCGGTCGACCCGGAGCTGCAAATCGCCCTGTGCACCGCCTACTCGGATTACTCCTGGGAATCCATGGACGAACGCATCGCCTTCGGTGACCAGATGCTGATCCTGAAAAAGCCCTTCGACGCCCTGGAAATCCGCCAGATGGCCAGCGCCCTGACCTGGAAGTGGCAACTGGCGCGGGATGTCGCCTCGCGGATGGCCAGCCTGGAACGGACCATCGAGGAGCGCGTCCAGGAACTGTTGCAGGTGTCCCGGCTGCTGCAATTCGATGTGCTCACCGAACTGCCCAACAGCACCCTGCTTGGCGACCGCCTGGGCCAGGCCATCGCCCTGGCCAAACGTCACGACGAACAGGTTGCCGTGATGTTCATCGGCCTGGATCGCTTCAAGCGCATCAACAATGCCCTGGGCTATCCGGCGGGCGATGAAATGCTCAAGCATGTGGCCGACTGCCTGGTGGCGGCCTTGCGCCAATCGGACTCGGTGTTTCGTTACCGCTCCGACGAATTCGTTCTGGTACTGCCCGAGTTCAGCCATCCGCAACAGACCCGTGGCACCGCCGAGAAAATCCTCGCCGCCATTAATACCCCCCATGAGACCGCCGGGCATGACCTGCGGGTCACTGCGAGCCTGGGGATCAGCCTCTACCCCGGCGACGGCGAGGATCCGCTGGTGCTGATCAAGAAAGCCGAAGGCGCCATGCGCAACGTCAAGGAACAGGGCGCCAACAACTTCGGATTTTTCATCGAAGACCTGAACCTGCGGGCTCGCGAGCAGCAATCCATCGAGTCCGGCATTCGCCTGGCCCTGGAGCGGGACGAGTTCGTGCTGCATTACCAACCCAAGCTGGACCTCAGGACCGGCACGGTGGTCGGTGCCGAGGCACTGATCCGCTGGCGGCATCCCGAACGCGGCCTGCTCTACCCCACGGAGTTCATCCCGGTGGCCGAAGACAGTGGCCTGATCATTCAAATGAGCCATTGGGTGCTGCGCCAAGTCTGCCTGCAAGGTCGGGCCTGGCAGGATCAGACCCTCACACCGCTGATCCTGTCGCTCAACATCTCGGCAATGGACTTCCGCCAGCGCGACTTCCTCGATAGCATCCGCCAGGTGCTGGAAGAAACCGGCATGGAGCCGACACGGCTGGAACTGGAAATCACCGAAAGCGTGCTGATGCAGAATGTCGACCACACCATTGAAACCCTCAAAGCCATCAAGGCCCTGGGTATCCGCCTGGCCATCGATGACTTCGGCACCGGTTATTCGAGCCTCAGCTACTTGCAACGGTTTCCCATCGATGTGCTGAAGATCGACCAGTCGTTCGTGCGTGACCTCAATGGCGACAGCAACGATGCCGCGCTGGTGAGCGCGATCATCAGCCTGGGCAAGAGCCTGAACCTGAACATCATCGCCGAAGGCGTGGAAACCCGTGATCAGCTGACCTTTCTCAAGGCTCACAACTGCGAGGAAGGTCAGGGCTACTACTTCAGCAAGGCGGTCGAGGCCGAGACCTTCCTGCGCTTGTTGCAGGACAAGCGCTTCGAACGACCGGCACAGGACTGATCCCTGAACTCGCCTCTTTTGCCAAGGACATGCTCATGACGTCTCGCGCACTGCTGTCGTTGCTGGCGAGATCGCTCGCCTGCGGCGGGATACTCCTCGCCACGCCGCTGTTCGCCGCGCCCCTGGACGAGCCGCTCAAGCCGTTGCCGGACGCTCCGCAGCAGGATCCGCGCAAGGTGGAGCTGGGTCGCCAGCTGTTCAATGAAAAGCAACTGTCGATCAACAACACCACGTCCTGCTCCAGTTGCCATCATCTGGAGCACGGTGGCGGCGACGATAAGCCCTTCTCCATCGGCTTCCACGGGGAAACCCTGGGGATCAACACCCCGACCGTGCTCAACGCGGCGCTGAACTTCAAGCAGTTCTGGAACGGTCGCGCCGAGACCCTGGAGGCGCAGATCGAGGGTGTGGTGAAAAGCCCGACAGAAATGGGCAACAACTGGCCCCACGTGGTCGATACCCTCAACCAGGCGCCGACTTACCAGGCGGCCTTCCGCGAGGCCTATACCGACGGCGTGACCATCGCCAACGTGCAGAACGCCCTGGCCAGCTACGAGCGCAGCCTGCTGACGCCCAACTCGCGCTTCGACCAGTACCTCAAGGGCAACACCGATATCCTGAGCCTCGACGAAAAATACGGCTACCAGCGCTTCAAGGACTACGGCTGCATCGCCTGCCACCAAGGGGTCAATGTCGGCGGCAACATGTTCCAGAAGTTCGGCGTGATGGGCGACTACTTCGCGGCCCGGGGCAATCCCACCGAGGCCGACCTCGGGCGCTACCTGGCCACCAGGGCCGAAGAGGACCGCTACGTGTTCAAGGTCCCCAGCCTGCGCAATGTCGCGCTCACCGCGCCGTACTTCCACGACGCCTCGGCCAAGACCCTGGAAGACGCCGTCCACGTCATGTTCACCTATCAACTGGGGCGCGTCCCCTCCGCCGAGGACGTCCGCCTGATCGTGTTGTTTCTCAAAACCCTGACCGGTGAGTTGGGAGGCAAACCACTATGACGGCCACCAACAATGTCCTGAACCGGGTGCTCCTGCCGCGCCTGGCCGTCCTGCTCACGGCAGTGCTGGTATTTCTGTACCTCATGGCCGCCGCCGACGTAACCCTGGATTATGCCCACGCCCGTGACCTGATCAACCGGGTCAAACAGCTGGATGCCCGGTGGGACGCCGAAATCCTCAAGTCCAGGATCGCGGTGACGCGCAATTACGACCCGCTGGTCAAGCCCCCACAGGAAATGCGCCAGCTCCTGCAGACCTTCACCCCCATCGAACCCGACCAGGCTCACCGGGCCGCCGACGCCTGGAGGGACCGCCGGGAAACCCTGGCCCAGACGCTCGAGGAAAAATCGCGCCTGGTGGAACAGTTCAAATCCCGCAACGCGGTACTGCGCAACTCCCTGGCTTTCCTGCCGACCGCCGAAGACGATATCCAGCACCAGCTCAACGCATTGGAGGATCAGGACAAACTGATGCTCCAGGACGCCTCCAGCGACATCTACGACCTGCTGCTCAGTACCCTGGAGTTCGCCCAGACCACCACCGAAGAACGCGCCCACAGCATCGAACTGGGGCTCAATCAGGTGCTGACCGACACCCAGCGCCTGCCGCCCGCCTTCAAGGAGCCGGTGCAGATCCTGCTCAACCACGTCAACCTGATTCTGCGCGAACAACCCCGGGTCAACTCACTGATTGAAGAGATCGACGCGGTACCGCTCTCCGAAAGCCTGGACGCCATCACCGACCAACTGAACCAGGATCAGCAACAGGCCGACCACCTCGAACAGCGCCACCATTTGTACCTGTTGATTTTCTCGGGCCTGCTCCTGGTCTTGCTGGTGTACCTGGCCAGCCGCCTGATACGCAGCTACGCCGAGATCAACCGGGTCAACCGGGCCCTGCAGGCGGCCAACACGCACCTGGAACAACGGGTGGAACGGCGCACCCGCGAACTGCGCGATGCCCAGAGCGAACTGATGGAAAGCGCGCGCCTGGCCGGTATGGCCGAGATCGCCACCAACGTGCTGCACAACGTCGGCAATGTGCTCAACAGCGTGAATATCTCCGCCGACCTGGTGGCGCGCAAGCTGCGCGCCAGCAAAACCCAGGGCCTGGCCAGGGCCGTGACGATGCTCAACGAACACAAGCACGATCTCGGCGAGTTCATTACTGGTGACGAACGTGGCAAGCTGTTGCCCGGGTACCTCAACCAACTGGTCGAGGCCATTGCCGCGGAACAACAGAGCATGAGCGACGAACTGACCCAGTTGAGCAAGAGCGTCGACCATATCAAGGACATCGTCTCGACCCAGCAATCCTATGCGGGTGTTTCGAGCATCGAAGAACCGCTGCACATCCGCGATTTGCTCGAAGACGCCCTGCGCATGAACTCCGGCGCCCTGAACCGGCACAACGTCACCGTGATCCGCCAATACGACGAGGTGCCCCAGGTGATGGCCGACAAACACCGCTTGCTGCTGATCCTGATCAACCTGATCAGCAACGCCAAGCAGGCCATGGCCGGCCTCTCCGACCGTCCACGCGAAATCACCCTGCAGGTCCAGGCGATCGAGGACAGCACCTTGCGCATCAGCGTCAAGGACGCCGGCGAAGGCATCCTTCCGGAAAACATGACCCGCATCTTTGCCCATGGCTTCACTACCCGCAAGGACGGCCATGGCTTCGGCCTGCACAGCTGTGCCCTGGCCGCGATCGAAATGAAAGGGCACCTGACCGCCCACAGCGACGGCCCCGGAAAAGGCGCCGTCTTTACCCTCGAATTGCCCTTGAAAACCGCCGTGGGGGCTTTATGAACATGAGCACACTCAGTAACCGCCGTATCCTGCTGGTCGACGACACCCCGTCGATCCACGACGACTTTCGCAAGATTCTCACCCCCGCGGCCGACGATTCGCCGGATCTGGACCTGATGGAAGCCGCGCTGTTCGGCCAGGAAGTCAAGACCAGCCGCGTCCTGCCGTTCGAACTCGACTCCGCTTATCAGGGCCAGGAAGGCCTGCAAAAAATCGAGCAGGCGGTGGCCCGCGGCGAGCCCTACGCCCTGGCCTTCGTCGACATGCGCATGCCCCAGGGCTGGGACGGTGCCGAAACCATCGAACACCTGTGGCAAGTCGACCCCAACCTGCAAGTGGTGGTCTGCACCGCCTACACCGACTATTCCTGGGATGAGTTGCTGGAACGCCTGCACGGCCACGACCGCTTGGTGATCCTGAAAAAGCCTTTCGACAATATCGAAGTCCAGCAATTGGCCAACACCCTCACCAACAAATGGGAAATGACCGAACGCGCCAATCTGCAGATGCACCGGCTGGAAGAGTTGGTCGAGCAACGGACCCAGGCGCTCACGCAGACCAGTCTGGCCTTGCAGCACGAGATCGACGAACGCAAGCAACTGGAAGGGCAACTCGTTCAATCGGAAAAGCTCGCCTCCCTCGGCCAACTGGCCGCCGGCGTCGCCCACGAGATCAACAACCCGATCGGCTTCATTTCCTCGAACCTGGGAACCCTGGAAGGCTATTTCGGCAAGCTGCTGGAAATGCTCCAGGCCTATCAGGGCGCCGAGGAAGGCATCGCCGCGCCCGAGTTGCGCGCACGCTTGAAGGACCTGCGCGAACGGGTCGAGCTGGATTTCCTCGAGGAAGATATTCCGCTGCTGATCAAGGAGTCCAAGGAAGGCATCGGTCGGGTCGGGCAGATCGTCAAGGACCTGAAGAACTTCTCCCGGGTCGACTCGAACCAGGAGTGGCAATGGAGCAACCTGCAACAGGGCATCGAATCGACCCTGAACATTGTCGCCAACGAACTCAAGTACAAGGCCGATGTGGTCAAGGACTACGCCGCACTGCCGGAGATCGAGTGCCTGGCGTCGCAGATCAACCAGGTCATCATGAACCTGGTGGTCAACGCCGCCCAGGCCATGGGGCCGGAGCGCGGCACCATCACCCTGCGTGGCGGCACCCACGGTGAGCGGATCTGGCTGGAAGTGGCCGACACCGGCTCGGGCATGGCGCCCGAGACCGTGCAGAAGATCTTCGACCCGTTCTTCACCACCAAACCCATCGGCCAGGGCACCGGCCTGGGCTTATCGCTGTCCTATGGCATCGTGCAGAAACATGCCGGGCAGATCAGCGTGCGCAGCGAACTGGGGGTGGGCACCACGTTCAGGATCGAGTTGCCGATCCGCCAGAACAAGGCCGCCTGACCACCTCCTGCAGGAGCTGGCTTGCCAGCGATGACGTCCGCTGGGGCGACGCAAGACTCAAGGTCCTCATCGCCGGCAAGCCGGCTCCCACAAATCCGTGTTTCACCGAAACGTATCGTCGAACCCCATACCCTGTAGGAGCTGGCTTGCCGGCGATGGCGTCCGTTTGGTCGATGCAATACCCAAGGGCATCAGACCGCTTCCTGGAAATCCATCTCCGGCGGTTGTTTGCGGAAACCGCCGGTGAGGAAGCCCAGGTACACCAAGCCGACCGCCAGCCAGCTCAAGCCCAGGTAAATCGCCAGGTGATCGAGGCTGATCATCAACCACAGATCCGCCACCAGGCCGATCAGCGGGCACACCAGGAACAGCAGCAGCTCACGGGGCCCACGTTTCTCGCCACCGATCCAGTAGTGGAAAATCACCGACAGGTTCACCAGGCTGAAGGCCAGGAACGCGCCGAAGTTGATGAACGAGGTGGAGGTGGTCACGTCCAGTTTCAGTGCCAGCAAGGCCACCACCGCACAGAGCAGGATGCTGTTGACCGGCGTGCCGAAACGCTCATGCAAGGTGCCAAAGAACGACTTCGGCAACACCCCGTCACGACCCATCGCATACAGCAGGCGCGAACCGCTGGCCTGGGCCGACAGACCCGAGGCGAACTGACCGACGATCAGGCCGATCAGGAAGATCGTCACGAACAGGTCGCCGCCGATATTGCGGGCGATTTCATAGGCGGCCGAATCGACGTTATCGAACACGAACGACGGATGGGCCAGCTGCACGAAGTACGACACCCCAACAAAGATCAGACCGCCGATCAGGGTGATCAGCATGATCGCCCGCGGGATGGTCCGGCGCGGGTCGCGGGTTTCTTCGGTCAGGGTACTCACCGCATCAAAGCCCAGGAACGAATAGCAGGCAATCGCCGCGCCGCTCATGATCAAGGGCATCTGCATATCGCCGCTGAGAAACGGCGACAAGGTCCACAACGGCTTGCTGGCGTCACCGCCGATGTAGTGGATCGCCAGGGCGACAAAGGCCACCAACACCAGGAACTGCACCAGCATCAGCAGCGCATTGATACCGTTGGCCAGGCGCAGGCCGACGATATTGATCACGCTGGTGATGCCGATAAAGGCCAGCACCCAGACCGCTTGCGGCACCGAGGGGAACGCCGAATTGAGGTACGCCGCGCCGATCAGCCAGATCGCCATGGGCAGGAACAGATAATCGAGCAACACCGCCCAGCCAGCGATAAAGCCCAGCTTCGGGCTGATGGCCTTGCGCACATAGCTGTAGGCCGAGCCGGCCACCGGAAAGGCCGCGGCCATGCGCCCGTAGCTCATGGCGGTAAAGAACATCGCCACCAGCGCGACGAGATAGGCGGCCGGAACCATACCGGCGGTGGACTGGGCAAGAATGCCGAAAGTGCCGAGGACAATGATCGGCGTCATATAGGCGATGCCGAACAGCACCACCGACCCCAGCGAAAGGGTACGTTGCAAACGAGCCATGAGGCGACTACTCCGAATGTTATTGGATTTATGGCAGAGCCGAGTTCGGCAAGGTGGAGCGGTACTACGAAGTTCTTGTTTTGAAAAACCTTGAGGACAGCAGGAACCTGTAGGAGCCGAGCTTGCTCGCGAAGGGGCCCTCAAGGGCGCTAAAAGCTTCGCGAGCAAGCTCGGCGCCTACGGAATCAACAACTCCCGCACACCGTTGGCATGCTCGATCACCTCGCCCGGCAAACGCAGGCGCTGGTCATCCAGATAGCGGTAGTCACGCCGTGCCGCCGCCAACTGGCTCAGGTCCAGCTCCGCCGTGAACTGTCCGTCTTCACGCCCGGCTTCGAACAGCAGGGTGCCGAACGGATCCACCAGGGCACTGCCCCCGGCGAACAACAAGCCGCCGTCGCCCTCCCCGACCCGGTTGACCATCAGCGCGAACGCCTGGTTTTCCTGGGCGCGGGCCATGATCGCGGTGCGATGGGTCGGTCCATAGGGGTCCATGTTGCCGTTGGTGACGATCAACAACTCGGCGCCCAACTGCGCCAGGGCCCGGGCGGTTTCCGGAAACTCGATGTCGTAGCAGATCAGCAGACCGACGCGGATGCCGTTCCACTCGGCGGTGACGTAGCGGTCACCGGGAGTAAATACGCCACGATCCGAGGCCCACAGATGGGTCTTGCGATAACGCAGGGCAATACCTTCGGGGGTGATCAACAACGTGGTGTTATAGAACTGTCCGGCGGCGTTCTCGGCCACACCGATCACCACCGCCAGGTTGCGTTCCCGGGCGGCCCGCTGCACGGCCCGGACGCTGGGGCCATCCAGCGGCTCGGCGACAGCGGCCACGGTCTCGGCGGACGGAAAGCCCATCAGCTGGGTTTCCGGGAACACGATCAGCTGCGTATCGGCGGCGCAGGCCGCGATGGCCGCCAGTGCGCGCTCGAGGTTGTAGGCGGTATCGTTGTCCCGGCCCGCAAGCTGGGCAAATTCGACCTTCATGGGTTTTTCCTTGTTTTCGATAGCTGGCCAGGCTCAATGACGGCGCCGAGCTGGCAGAATGAGTGCCCGGCCATTGTGTGTGGGCTCAGTATGCGCACCGGGGGAGGGCCGTGGGAATTACGCGGCCGGGGTAACCTGATAGGGGTAGACGAATGACACTGATCCTGGACGACATCGCCTGGCACCGGGCGATGGGGCAAATGATCGAGGCCCTCGACCGGCCGAATTTCTGGACGCAACTGGTGCGCCTGCTCAACCAGTACGTGACCTTCGACAGCTGGGTGGTGCTGCTGTTCAGCAACGGCCGGCACCCGCAAGTGTTCGCCGAATGCCCGGGTGAGGACGGCGGCCCCGACACGTTGTTCCAGGATTACCTGCGCGGCCTGTACCTGCTCGACCCCTTCTATATCGCCAGCCGCGAACAGCAACGCACCGGCCTGTACCGCCTGCCGGAGGTGGCACCGGAGCATTTCGAGCTGACCGAGTACTACCAGCGTTACTTCCGCCTGAACGTGGTGGCCGATGAAATCCAGTTCAACTGCCAGCTCGACGGTGACCGCACCCTGTGCCTGTCGCTGGGCTCCACCACGCCATTCAGCGCCGAACAGATCGCCCTGCTTTCGCTGATCCAGCCCTGGGTCCTGGCGCTGCTGCGTCAACGCCTGCCGTATGAAATCGACGACGCCGTGGCCCAACCGAGCACGGCCGGACAAGGCGACTGGCGCACGCAACTGGAAGCCTCGGTGCAACAGCTCAAGGGTGCCCAACTGACCGCCCGCGAACTGGATGTCGGGCGGCTGATGCTCAGCGGTTGTTCGAGCAAGGAAATCGCCCGCAAGCTGGAGATTTCCATCGAGACCGTCAAGGTCCACAAAAAGCACATGTACAGCAAATTGGGGATCAAATCCCAGTCCGAGCTGTTCTCGATTTTCCTCCAGGCGCAGAATGCCTGACCTCCCGACGAGTCCGAACCAAAGGAAACCGTATGAGCCTGTCCCTGCTGAGCCGCTACGCCTTCTTTGCCGGTTGTGTGATCTTTACCCTCGCCAGCCTGCCGTTCCTGGCGCATGACTGGCTCTGGCCGTTCACCCTGCTGACCGGCTGCCTGAGCCTGCTGGGCCTGTTCGACCTGCTGCAAAGTCCCCACGCGGTGCGCCGCAACTACCCGATCCTGGGCAATATCCGTTATCTGGTGGAAGGCATTCGCCCGGAGATCCGCCAGTACCTGCTGGAATCCGACAGCGATGCCCTGCCCTTCTCCCGTTCCCAGCGCTCGCTGGTGTATTCACGGGCCAAGAACGAAAGCGCCGACAAGCCCTTCGGCACTCTGATCGATGTGTACCAGGGCGGTTTCGAGTTTATCGGCCACTCCATGCGCCCCGCACCGCTGAGCGATCCGAGCAGCTTCCGCGTGATCGTCGGCGGCCCGCAGTGCAAGCAACCGTACTCGGCCTCGGTATTCAACATCTCGGCCATGAGCTTCGGCTCCCTGAGCGCCAACGCGATTCGCGCCCTGAACCAGGGCGCCAAGCTCGGCAACTTCGCCCACGACACCGGCGAGGGCAGCATCAGCCCCTATCACCGCGAGAACGGCGGCGACCTGACCTGGGAATTGGGCAGCGGCTATTTCGGCTGCCGCACCGCGGACGGCCGCTTCGACCCGGAACGTTTCGCCGCCCAGGCGCAGACCCCGCAGGTACGGATGATCGAAATCAAGATGAGCCAGGGCGCCAAG
The DNA here is from genome assembly GCF_059420925.1 of Pseudomonas sp. GW821-FHT03C07. Lineage (NCBI taxonomy): Bacteria > Pseudomonadati > Pseudomonadota > Gammaproteobacteria > Pseudomonadales > Pseudomonadaceae > Pseudomonas > Pseudomonas sp. GW821-FHT03C07. The sequence goes on along the minus strand of NZ_JBWKUQ010000002.1, from coordinate 389,379 downwards.
CCCGGCCATGGCGGCATCCTGCCCAAGCACAAGGTGACCCAGGAGATCGCTGAAACCCGCGGCATCATGATGGGCGAAGACTGCATATCGCCGTCGCGGCACAGCGCGTTTTCCACCCCGGTGGAAATGATGCACTTCATCGCTCAACTGCGTGAACTGTCTGGCGGCAAGCCGGTGGGCTTCAAGTTCTGCCTGGGTCATCCGTGGGAGTTCATGGGCATTGCCAAGGCCATGCTGGAAACCGGCATCCTCCCGGACTTTATCGTGGTCGATGGCAAGGAAGGCGGCACCGGCGCCGCGCCGGTAGAGTTTACCGACCATATCGGCGTACCGATGCGCGATGGCCTGCTGTTCGTCCACAACACCCTGGTGGGTCTGAACCTGCGAGACAAGATCAAGCTCGGTGCCAGCGGCAAGATCGTCAGCGCCTTCGACATCGCCAGCGTGCTGGCCATCGGCGCCGACTGGGCCAACTCGGCGCGGGGCTTCATGTTCGCCATCGGCTGCATCCAGTCGCAGAGCTGCCATACCAACAAGTGCCCGACCGGTGTCGCGACCCAGGATACCCTGCGTCAACGCGCCCTGGTGGTGCCGGATAAAGCCCAGCGGGTGTTCAACTTCCACCGCAATACCCTGAAGGCGCTGGCCGAAATGCTCGCGGCGGCGGGCCTGGAGCATCCGGCGCAGCTGGAGGCCAAGCATCTGGTCCGGCGGATGTCGGCGACCGAGATCAAGCTGTTTTCGCAACTGCATGTGTTCCTCAAGCCAGGGGAGTTGCTCACCGGCGAGATCAATGGCGAGTTCTATTCGCGCATGTGGCAGATGGCGCGGGCGGATAGTTTTGAGCCCCTTGAGGTGGCGGTCGCGTAAAGAGAGTAAAAGCGCCTGGTAGCCAGGCGCCTTCACTCACACATCGCAGGGTTATCCCCTGGCACGCTCCCGCAGATCTCATACAACCCCAGAACATTATCGCCCATCAATATTTGCTTGATCTGACGCCAGCGACCGGGAAGAGCAACCTCGTCACCCGGTTTTTTATGGGAGTAGTCAAACCACCATACTCGACCTGTTGCCGTTTCAACACGATCGAGAGATTCAACATAAGTATCATTGCCATACTTCATCATGGGTGCAAAAAAACCTGAAGTCATTGAACGATCACCTTTTGACGGTGGAAAATACAACAAAAGCTCCCGCCCCCTATCATTATAAAAGTGCCCAGCATAAAACAGATAGGCATCACTCGCGACCAATACATCGCCGCTAACAGACCGAGCATTAAAGTAGGCCATCAACTCAGCCACTCTATTATCCGCCACCTGATAAGGATTATTCAGTGTATGTTGCTGACTATAAACATGACTTAAGCCCAAACCCTCCAACGCCGAGAGCACGCACACCATCAGGACAAACACCCTCCTACTCCGTAATTTATCCAGTGCTATAGCCACAACAGCTGGCATCAGCACGGCGGAAAAAAATAAATAGCGCTCTACAAATACCGGAATATAGAAAGAAAATAAAAAAACGACAACCATCGTCAAAAACCCGCCTATGACAATCAGCGTTTGCACTGCACATCGACTGGTATCCTTCCACAGCACGACACTCCCCGCCATCAGATACAAGATCGGCACCAGCCAATAAACAAATACATTATAATAACGCCCATCGTTAACGATCAAAAATCTCCATATCGCCGATGGCAAGCTATAACTTGAAACTGGCCGAATCCAGCCCACGCCGAAGGTGTCCAGCTGCGTAAAAATGTTCGACACCCATGGCAAATAAAGCAGCGAAATCAACAAATTAGCCAACCACCACTCGAGCCGCTCAATCTGTCGATGCCCACCATAACCCGGCAGACGGATCAACAGCAGATATATCCAGTGGGAAAGTGCGCAAAAAATCGAAAAATAGTGTGTATAAAACCCGCTCACCATCAATAAAGCATAAATAACCAGATAGACATTTTTTTGCGACCTGAGCACCCAGTACACCAGCGCAATGGTGGCGCCCGTCAGTTCGACCCCCATCAGCGCATACATGCGAACATCCTGACTGTATCGAACCGCGATAGGTAATAACGCCAGCAACAAGCCGGCCGTTATTGCTGCCCGCGGTGTTGAAACCATCCGCACCAGCCAGATACCAAGCCCGACGTTTACAACGCCAAGCAAGGCGCTGAAACCCCTTGTCCACATCAACGCTTCGCTGTCGGTCAGTGCGACCAGCCCATGCAGGAGTATATAAAAAAGCGGGGGATGCACATCTCGCCCACTTAGCGTCCAGATATCAGCAAGCGGATAGGTAATTAACTCCAGGCTAAAACCTTCGTCGGACCATATGGAGGCGTTGGTCAACAAGTAAAAACGCACTCCTATCGACAAGCCGACAATCGCGACAACCCACCCCCCTATGGCGCGTGAACGCGTGGTCGTCATCGCCGCTGACTCGATGTCACTCATGACGCCCCCACTCCCGGACCGACGACAGTCCTTTCCCCCGCCGGGTAGAAACAATATCCTTTACCACATACCTGGGCCGATGCTTGGCCTCCATATAAATCCGTCCCACATACTCTCCCAACACCCCAATCCCGACCAGTTGCACTCCACCTAAAAACAAGATGGCCGTCATCAGCGATGGATACCCCGGCACGGCGTTACCAAACAACAGTTTGTCGACCACCATATACCCGGCATACAGTAGCGCCAATAATGAAATCCCACCGCCGATGTAACTCCACAGGCGCAACGGCAGGGTACTGAACGAGGTGACCCCGTCGAGCGCCAGATTCCATAATTTCCAGGCATTGAACTTGCTCCGACCACCAGCACGGGACGCCCGATCGTATTCAATAATGGTGACCGTGAAACCGGGCCACGACAGCACCCCCTTCATGAACAACTGCTGCTCCGGCAAAACCTTGATCACATCCACCACTTTTCGATCCATCAGGCGAAAATCGCCCACATTCTCTTCTATATGAGGATACGCAATACTATTCAGCAGGTGATAAAACATGCTCGCAAACTTCCGTTTCAGATAGCTGTCCGCCGAACGACTTCGGCGCTTGGCCAGAACCACATCCGCTCCGTTTTGCCATTCGGCAATCAACCTTGGAATGACCTCAATCGGGTCCTGCAAGTCGACATCGATAGGAATGACCGCATCACCACTGGAAAACTCAAGACCGGCAAACAAGGCCGGTTCCTTACCAAAATTCCGAGAAAAATTGATCACCACCACATCTTCATCAATCAACGCCAATGCACGAGCGAGCCCTTCCGTACTATCAGCACTACCGTCATTGATAAAAATAATCTCGAGCAGGTAATTACGTAATCCAGGCTCTTGTCTGACCGCTCGATAAAATAGCTCAATGGCTTGTTCTTCATTGAACACCGGAACAACCAAAGAAATTTTCACGTTGCCCTCCCCCGAAAGACCACGTAACTGGCATAGAAATAACCCACGACCAGACTGACACCTGAAAAGACGACCAGGGTCACGACACCCGGCATGGCCAACCGATCCCCAAGCCAGCCTATTGCAAAGCTCAAACACGCCATGAAGCCAGTAAAGGACAGATAGCGCGGCAAGGATGCCGCGCGCTTGAAGTTATATCGTGAGTTGGCATAAAAAGAGAATGTGGCTGCCACGACAAAAGCGCAGACATTACTGACGAGCTGACGAACCGACATGACAGCGTGCAGCGTCAGGAAGACACCCCAGTGAATCAACGTATTAAGAACGCCGATATAAACGTAGGTCGAAAAATGCTTGAGCAGCACACACACGGCCATGTCCTGAATTCCGCAGCCGAAAAGAAATACCCACCCGATACCGGCCGGGGGGCGCTTCCACGTACAACGAAACACCCGCGTGGTGAGATCTCAACACTAGGCCGCGCCAACAGGTCTGTCTACTGTCAGAAACCACAAGTATAGACCAGTCCGTCACCCTGCCATCCCACCCCTAACGATGGAGCCCTTTCAACCCTGCGCCGGCTATCTGAAAGGTAGCGCTGATCGGAATTTCAGGCCTTATGTCATCCGCTCCTCGGCAAACGGTGGCAGGCAAACCCCGGCACAAAACTGTGACATTCAGTAATACCCCAGTTTTGCAATTCCCGCCCACTCACGCCAACCTGCACGCCGCCGCTGTGCGGCGTTCAATTTCTTACAGCCACAACAGCCCTATTCAACATTCGCCCAAGAGTTTTCCCGTGATATCCAACGGACGCGACCTTCGCATCGACTTTTTCCGTGGGTTGGCGCTGATCTTCATTTTCTGGGATCACGTGCCACAGAACCCGCTCGGCCATTTCACCGTGCGCAATTTCGGTTTCAGCGATGCGGCGGAGATCTTTGTCTTTCTCGCCGGCTACGCGGCGATCCTGACCTATGGCAAGATCGCCCGCCGCGACGGCTTTCTGGTCGCCAGCGTGCGCATCCTGCGCCGGGCCTGGGTGCTTTATGTGGCGCATATCTTCCTGCTGGCGTTGCTGATGGGCATCGTGTTCTTTGCCAACAGCCAGGTGGAAACCCGCGACCTGGTGCAGGAAATGGGCTTGCAGTATTTCCTTAGCCATCCGCAGCAGGCACTGGTGGACGAACTGCTACTGCGCTTCAAACCCAACCTGATGGATCCCCTGCCGCTGTATATTCTGTTGCTGCTCGGTCTGCCGCTGGTCCTGCCAATGCTGCTGCGCAAGGCCGAATACGTGGTCGGGCTGTCCGTGCTGCTGTACCTGCTGGCGCCCTGGTTCCAGTGGAACCTGGCCGCCCAGGAGGGCGGCGTATGGTTCTTCAACCCCATGGCCTGGCAATTGTTGTTCGTGCTCGGCGGCGCGGCGGCCATTCATGGGCAGCGAAAAAAGCCCCCGGAACTCCGCCCGTTGTCACGCCAACCGCTGTTCGTGACCTGTGCGGTCTATTTGCTGGTCTGCGCGGTGATCGCCCTGTCGTGGAAATGGCCACAGTTGCACGACGCCTTCATGCCCAAGCTGTTGGGCGAATGGCTTTACCCGATCAGCAAGACCAACCTGTCGCCAGCACGCTTGCTGCATTTCCTGGCACTGGCCTATGTGCTGGCGAAGCTGTTACCCAATGGCCGCTGGCTGGATCATTGGCTGGCCCGGCAAAGCTGCCGGATGGGCCGTTATTCGCTGGAAGTGTTCTGCTTCGGCGTGCTGCTGGCACCGCTGGCGGACATGCTCAATGCCCAGGCCGGGGATGGCTTGCCGGTGCAGGTGTTCAGCGCGCTGCTGGGGGTGGCGTTGATGGCGGCGCTGGCGAGCTGGCTGGACCTCAACAAGCGCCTGGGCCAGCCGGTGCAAGTGATGACCACCTGATTGCCCCACGTAGCCTGACTCACTTCACATATTTTTCCCCGCCCCCAAGCAGCGTCTAAGCTTCAGGCAAGTGCGATCAATCTGCGTGAATGGATGAATCGACTATGGGCGCTTTATGGCAATCCGATTCGGGCAACACTGTGGCGCCAGCCAACAGGGAGGATGAAGCGCCTTTACCGAAAAAACCGCGTAAGCGCAGGTTGTGGTGGCGGCTGTTCTGGCTCGTGCTGCTGATTGCCCTGGTGCTGCTGGGGTTTGCCGCCTCGCGGGAAATGCGCAGTTCAAAAATCCAGGCGCGCGAGTTCAGTCGCCTTGCCGCCGACCTCGGTTATTCGCTGGAGCCCGGCCCCAGTGACTCGATGCTCTATCCCGGTGAAGGACCGTTCGACAAGCGCCTGGGCTACAGCGCCCTCGGTGAATTCCTGCCACGCCTGCTGAAACGCAACTACATGATCGAAGCCCAGGCGCGCTTCTCCCCGGCGCTGCTGGACTATAGCCAGGAAGGCTTCTTCGTACCGTACAAGGAGAAAATCCAGGCTGGGCTGTCGATCACCGATTGCCGCGGGGGCGATGTCTACCACTACGACTATCCGCAACAACTGTATGCGAGCTTCGAAGCCATCCCGCCGCTGGTGGTCAACAGCCTGCTGTTCATCGAAAACCGTGACCTGCTCGACCCGAAACAGCCCGAGGCCAACCCGGCCGTGGACTGGCCACGCTTCGGCAAGGCGGTGCTGTCGCAGATTACCAAGGTGCTGCACATGGGCGGCCAGACCGCCGGCGGCAGCACCCTGGCGACCCAGTTGGAAAAATACCGGCACTCGCCGGACGGCCTGACCCTCTCGGGCGGCGAAAAGATCCGGCAGATGATTTCCGCCAGCGTGCGTGCCTATCAGGCCGGACCGCAAACCCTGGAAGCGCGCAAGGACGTGGTCCGCGACTACCTCAACAGCGTGCCGTTGTCGGCCGTGCCCGGGCATGGTGAGGTGCATGGCATGGCGGAGGGCTTGCGGGTTTGGTACGGCGCCGACTTCGCCCAGGTCAACGCGCGCTTGAACAGTGTGGCCAGCGATCCCCTGAGCCTGTCCCAACGCGGCCTGGCCCTGCGTGAAGTGCTATCGCTGATGATTGCCCAGCGCCGCCCCTCCCATTACCTGGCCCGTGGCCGCGACGAGTTGGCCGAGCTGACCGACAGCCATATCCGCCTGCTGGCCCAGAACGCCGTGATCGACGGCCCCCTGGCCGCCGCTGCCCTGGCCAGCAAAGTGACCTACCGCGACTGGCAGCAGGAGCCGACGATCCAGCCGGTGGAGTCGAACAAGGGTATCAGCGTGGCCCGCAGTCGCCTGTCGGCCATGCTCAACCGGCCACTCTACGACCTCGACCGCCTCGACCTCTCGGCCACCAGCACCTTGCAGTCGGAGTTGCAAAGCCAGGCCAGCGACTACCTCAAGCGCCTGGCCGATCCCGAGGTCGCCAAGTCCCTGGGCCTGTTCGGCGAACACCTGCTGACCCCCACCAGCACGCAACAGGTGCGCTACAGCTTCACCCTTTTCGAACTGACCCCCGACAGTGCGCGGGTACGGGTGCAGACCGACAGCACCGACCAGCCCTTCGACATCAACGAAGGCAGCAAGCTCGAACTGGGCTCCACCGCCAAACTGCGGGTGCTGACCAGCTACCTGCAGATCATCGCCGAACTGCACGACCGTTATGGCAACCAGCCATCCGCCGAACTGAAGAAAGTGGCCAATGACGCCCAGGACCCGATCACCCGCTGGGCAGTGGATTACCTGGCGCAGAACAACGACCGCTCCTTGCCGAAAATGCTCGATGAGGCCCTCAGCCGGAAATACTCGGCCAACCCCGGCGAAAGCTTCTTCACCGGCGGCGGCCTGCACCACTTCCACAACTTCCGCAAGGAAGACAACGGCCGCAGCCCGACCTTGCGCGAGGCCCTGCGCGAGTCGATCAACCTGCCGTTTATCCGCCTGCTGCGCGACCTGGTGCGCTACAGCACCTACCAGGGACCGAACAACAGCGCCGAACTGCTCAAGGACGATAGCGAGCCCCGTCGCCAGGAATACCTGGCGCGCTTCGCCGACCGCGAGGGCACGGCGTTCATGCTGCGCTTCTGGAAGAAGTACCAGAACAAGACCTCCCAGGAACGCCTGGACACTTTTCTCGACAGCATGCATCCGACGCCGATTCGCCTGGCCGCCGTGCATCGCTACCTGCTGCCGAATGCCCCGCAGGCGGCCTTCAACACCTTCGTGCGGGCCCACCTGAAAACCGAGAAAGTTACCGACGAACGCCTGGCCAAGCTGTACAAGACCTACGGCCCCGGCACCTTCGACCTGCCGGACCAGGGTTTTATCGCCAAGGTTCACCCGCTGGACCTGTGGCTGCTGGGTTACCTGTTGAACAACCCCCAGGCGCACTTCAGCCAGGTGGTGGCCGCCAGCGAGTTCGAGCGCCAGGAAGTCTACGGCTGGCTGTTCAAGAGCAAGCACAAGGGCGCCCGCGACAGCCGGATCCGGGTGATGATGGAGATCGAAGCCTTCCTCGATATCCATCAGCGCTGGCAACAGGTCGGCTACCCCTTCGATCACCTGGTGCCGTCGCTGGCGACCGCCATCGGCAGCTCCGGCGATCGGCCGGCGGCCCTCGCCGAACTGGTGGGGATCATCCTCAACGACGGCGTGCGCATGCCGACACTGCGCATCGACAGCCTGCACTTCGCTGCCGGCACCCCTTACGAAACCCGCTTGGTCAACGACCCGAGCAAAGGCAAGCGGGTGCTGCCGTCGGAGGTGGCCACGGCGCTGCGCGAAGCCTTGTCACAAGTGGTGGATGCGGGCACCGCGCGGCGGGTTTCCGGCAGCTTCAAACAGCCGGACGGCACACCGCTGGCCATGGGTGGAAAGACCGGCACCGGCGACAACCGTATCGAAGCCATCGGGTCCGGCGGACGGGTCTTGAGTTCGAAGTCGATCAACCGCACGGCGACCTTCGTGTTCTACATCGGCGACCATCACTTCGGCACCCTGACCGCGTTCGTCCCGGGGCGCTCGGCCGAGTCGTTCAAATTCACCTCGGCCTTGCCGGTACAAGTGCTCAAGGGCATGGCGCCGATCCTGACGCCTTACCTGCAACCGGGCAGCAGCACCTTGTGCACCGCGCAAAAGGTCGCGCAAACGCCATGACGGCAGGAGAAAAACCTCAGCGGGAAGTGTGAAAGCGCTTGGCGAGGGTGTAACTCTTTTTCCAGTAGCTGTTGCTGAGGGAATCGATGCGCACCGTCTTGCCGCTGCGCGGCGAATGAATGAATTTGCCCCCGCCGATATAGAGCCCGACATGATTGACGGTGTTTTGCCCATTGCGCCTGAAGAACACCGCATCGCCGGGCTTGAGGTTGTGCCGCTCGATGGTCCTGGCGTTGGAGCGGCGCATGGCGACGGTGGTGCGCGGCAACTTGATATCAGCCTCCTGCTGAAACAGGTAGACCAGCAGGCCGCTGCAATCGAAACCGTTGACCGACATCCCGCCCCAGCGATAGGGCGTGCCAATCAGTTCATGGGCGCGGCCCACGACATTGTCGATGGGCGCCGGCTTGGCCCGCAGCCCCTGGACCAGCCTCGCCGACAACCCCGGTTTTGCCGCATCGACGGATGCCTGAGCCGACAGGAACAGACCCGGTGATACCCACAGAAGCGCTCCGAACAAGAAACTGGACACGATAAGTCCCGCCTTTTTGACACCAGGCGGCATGGTAAAGAGCTGTCCCAGCCCTTGATTAGAGTGCTTTTCTTCGATTCACGTAGGGAAAATCCTCAGAAACAAACAGAAAAAACACCGGAGCCTGGCAGGCACATGAGCGCCAACGGGCTGAATGTCCGTTCGTCATTTTTTCTTGTCGCGCGCTTAAGATATATCTTAAGGTATATCTTAAGAAGACAGGAGAAAGAGAAATGAGAGAGGAACATCCCCACCATCGTCATCATCCGCGAGAACTCGGCGATGGCCATGACGGTTTCGAACGCCGCCCTGGTCGTGAACGTGGTGGCCGCGGCCCCCGGGTCTTCGCCCCCGGCGACCTGAAGCTGTTGCTGCTGGCGCTGATTGCCGAACAGCCCAGCCACGGCTACGACCTGATCCGCCAGATTGAAGGCATGTTCGACGGTGCCTACAGCCCGAGCCCTGGCGTGATCTACCCGACCCTGACCTTCCTCGAAGAAAGCGAATTGATCATCGGCGATGCAGCCGACGGGAAAAAGCGCTACGGCGTGACCGACGCCGGACGCCAGTCCCTGGTCGAACAGGCCGTGGCCCTCGATGGCGTGCGCATGCGCATCGATGTCAGCAAACGTTCGCTGCGCGGCCATGAACGGCCGTTGGAAATCCACGAAGCGGTGCACAACCTGCGCCACGCCCTGCAACTGCACAACGGCCGCTGGAGCCAGGAAGAAATCCTGCGGGTTCGCGACCTGCTGAACAACACCGCCAAGGCCATCGTTGATGGGCCTGTATCAGCCCCATCCTGCTCGGAGCAACCGGAATGAATGCAGTCAATCAACCAGGGATTCACCGTGTCATGCACGAGATCAAGCGCCGGCGCCTGGAAGTGCTGCGGGTGGTCGACCTGACGCCGCGCATGCGCCGCATCACCCTGGGCGGGCCGGAGCTGGCGGGCTTTATCAGCCTGGGCACGGACGACCATGTGAAAGTATTTTTCCCACAGAACGCCGCCGAACAGGCCGCGCTGGACACCATGGTACTGGGGGCCAAGGACAATGGCCCGCTGCCGGCCATGCGTGACTACACCCCACGGCGTTATGACCTGGAAAGCGCTGAACTGGATATCGACTTCGTTCTCCACGGCGACGGTCCCGCCGCGACTTGGGCGGCCCAGGCCGCGCCCGGTCAGTGCCTCACTATCGCCGGCCCGCGGGGTTCGATGGTGGTGCCGGATATCTTCGACAGCTACCTGCTGATCGGCGACGAAACCGCGCTGCCGGCGATTGCCCGACGCCTGGAAGGCCTGGCGGCCAATCGCCGGGTGCGGGTGGTAATCGAGGTGGAGAATGCGGCGGAGCAGCAAGTGCTGCAGAGTCCGGCGCAGGTCGAGGTGACCTGGGTGCGGCGCGATATGCCGGAGCAGGATCTGCTGCACACCGTCGAACAGCTGAGCATCCCCGAGGGCAGCCTGTACGCCTGGGTCGCGACCGAAGCGGCGCTGTCACGCAAGATCCGCAAGGTGTTGCTTGGCAGCCATGGTTTGAACGAGGAATGCCTCAAGGCGGTCGGCTACTGGAAACTGGACGACAGCACCGAGGAATGATTCGTCGGTAGGGAGGGCCTCTTCGCGGGCAAGCTCCGCTCCCACAATAAGGTTGTGTCGTATGCAAAATCGGTGAACGACACAACATTGTGGAGCGGAGCTTGTCGGGACGCCGCACCGCCGCGAAAGCGTCAGTCCAGACACCACCGCGCTACCTGCCGCTCCGCCATCGATCCAGCGCAATCAACACACCCGACACCAGCAAAAACCCCAGCAGAATCTGCCCGGCATGGATAAACACCTGTGGATAACCCAACTTATCCACATCGAAAAAAGGATACGGATACACCCCGATCAGATGCCCGCGCAATAGCACATAGGCTAAATAGACTATGGGGTAGAGCGCCCAGGGCAACCCATTCCACAGCCGCAAGGTGCCCTTCTTCACGCAACACCACCAATAGACCACAAACAACAGCGGCATCACGTCGTGCAGCAACTCATCGGCCAGCCATTGAAACCCCTGGGGATGCCACAGATGGCGTAGCAGCAGGTTGTAGGCCAGCCCGACCACGACGATGCTCGCCGTCACGCCAGTCTGCACCGTCGGTTTGAGAAACCAGCGCCTGCCCGCTGAGTCCCGGGCGGTCACCGCGCAGGTCAGCACCGTCGCTGCCAGGGTATTGGTCAGCACCGTGAAAAAACTGAAAAAGGTCACCAGCCCGCCGATCAGGCTGGCCTCCACCTGCCAACGAAAAATCAGCAGCAGGTACATCTGAATCGCCAGCCCGCTCCAGCCCAGCAGCGCCGCGCCCAACAGCAGGATCCAAGACCCGCCACCCGAGGTTTCGACAGCGCCGTGCATCGCTCCGGTTCCCGCGCTCACAGCTCGCGCTTGGTACGCGCCAGCTTGATATAGAGGGCCTCGACCTTCTCCCGCGCCCAGGGCGTCTTGCGCAGGAAGGTCAGGCTCGACTTGATGCTCGGGTCACTCTTGAAGCAACGGATATCGATGCGTTGCGCCAACCCTTCCCATTCGTAATGGGCCACCAGGGCATTGAGAATCTGCTCCAGGGTCACGCCATGCAAAGGGTTGTTGTTCGATGCCGTCATGCCAGGCCTTCAGGTCAGGAAATGGAAGAAGCCGCGCACCTTAGCCGAGCCTTGGGGCGGGGGGAAGAGCCACGGGCGAAGACAAACCGTCCAGTGCCTGGGATAAGTGTAGGACCACTCTGAGTTTTCCATCCAACGGCACCCAGGTACCGACAGGATCAACCGCTCAGCGCTTGCCTTTCCACCGATCCACGGCAATCACCACCAGTGAAATCACCACAAACGCCACCAGTACCATCACGGCATTGATAAACACCTGTGGATAACCCAGCGTGTCCACTTCGATAAAGGGATAGGGGTAGGTGCCGACAAAATAGCCACGCACCAGAGCGTAGATGAAATAGACCAGCGGATAGATCAGCCACGGCCACACATTGCTCCCATGCAAGGTGCCCTTGGGCACGCAGAACCACCAATAGAGCACAAACAGCACCGGCATCACATCGTGCAGCAACTCGTCGGCCACCCACTGCAGGCCCTGGGGGTTCCACGTATGGCGCAGCAGCAGGTTGTACGCCAGCCCAACCAGCACGATGGCGGCGACCACACCGCCCTGAACCGAGGGTTTGAGAAAGAAACGCCGCAGTACCGAATCCCCCGACGTCGCCGCGCAGGTCAGCACCAACGCCACCAGGATATTGGTCAGCACCGTGAAGTAACTGAAGAAAATGTCCACCCCGCCCAACAAGCTCTTGTCGCCTTGCCAGCGCGACATCAGGATCAGGTAGAGCTGGAGGATCAGGGCAAACCAGCCCAGCACTGCCGCGATCTTCACCGCAATCCCGCCCCCACTTTGCGTTAACACCATTCCGTCGCTCATGACCTGGTTCCTGGCTACGCGGCACCTGCGACGGCAAAGCCCCATGGTTGAGTGCTTATGAAACAGGTGGCCTGTTGAGCAAGACCCTAGAAGAACCCGGGACAAGACTCTACTGTCAGAAATGACAGTCCTGACCAACGGTCGTCGCAGCTTAACGCCAGTCGATATAAGCGCATCAGGGGGTCTGCTTCAGCACCATCAGCGAGTAGCTGGAAGTGTCGACCTCAAGAACACCGCTGAGCGCTGGCTCAGGGCCTGGCCTGGACTCGGTTTCGCCGAAAGTCCAGTCCAACACACCACCGTGTTTCAGCGCCACCACCCGTTTCGCGCGAATGGCCACGTCGCTTACGTCAGACCTTGCCTGCTTCGGCACCGGGACCATGACAGCCCCACCTTCGTGGTGCCAGGCCAAGACCTCCCCCCCTCTGATCACAACCCAGCGGGCATAGTCGTTGTCGATGGCGCTGACCCGAGACTGCGCCTGGTCTGGCGTGTCCATCAGGCGGGTGGTACCGGCGGCCCAGGTAAGCACCCGACCGTGCTCAGTCAGGGCCATCGCCTGCCCCCCGAGATACCAGTCGATGGAGATAGCCCTGATACCTGACCGAGCCTCCTGCGGGACCGGCGTGAGGAACGGCGTATCAATCTCCCAGAGCAGGACCTCTCCCTGTTTGAGTGCCATGGCCCAGGTACCGTTGGTGGCGATCTCCGTAACCCCCGACTTCGCAGCCTCCGGTACCGTCAGCAATCCGGTGAAAGCCGGATAGTCCCGCCAGGAGAGGACCTCTCCGGCCTTCAGTGCCAACGAGTTCGCCCGTGTGGGAAATTCGTTATACCCATTGGCGATGGCGGTGACGCCGGACTTCGCCTCCAGCGGAACAGGAGTCAAGGTGGTACTACCGTTGCCATCCCAAGACAGCACCTCACCGTCTTTAAGGGCCAGCAACATACCGATCGAATTCGTGGTCATGGCTGAGACCCCGGAGCTTACTTGCTCCGGCATCCGCATTTCGACACCGTCGTTCCACCACACCAAGACCTGTCCGGTAGGCTGCTGTTTCATCGATTTGCTCATGGCTTGGGTTCCTCGCTATATCGGCACCTGCGACGGCAAAGCCCCATGGTTGAGTACTTATGAAACAGGCGGCCTGTTGAGCAAGACCCTAGAAGAACCCGGGACAAGACTCTACTGTCAGAAATGACAGTCCTGACCAACGGTTGTCGCTGTTCACAGCCTGCCGCGCCAGCGATCCACGGCAATCAGCATCAGAGACACCAGCACGAATCCGAGCAGTACCGCTCCGGCATTGATAAACACCTGGGGATAACCGAGCGTGTCCACTTCGATGAAGGAATAAGGGTAGGAATCGATCAGCCGTCCACGCACCAGAATACAAACGAAGTAGATCAGCAGATAAATCACCCAGGGGAGCATATGCCGCCATTGCAGCCGCCCCTTGGTCACACAGAACCACCAGTAGAGTAAAAACAGCACGGGCATCACGTCGTGCATCAACTCATCAGGTACCCACTCGAAGTCCTGGGCGCTCCACGGAACGCGCAACAACAGGTTGTACACCAGCGCGACCAGCACCACGCTGACTGACACGCCGCCCTGAACCGAGGGACTGAGAAAGAAACGATGCGCCGCCGAATCCCCCAATGTCGCCGCGCAGGTCAGCACCAGCGCCACCAGGATATTGCTCAGCACCGTAAAATAACTGAAGAAGACGTCCAGTCCGCCCAACAAGCTCCCAGCGGCCTGACAGTTCTGGTAGAGCTGGATGCCCAATGCCACCCATCCCAGAAGTGCCGCCGCCTTCAGGGAGACTCCACGCCAGCCTTGTGTCAAAACCCGGTCACTGTCCATGACCTTGGCTCCTGACTCTCTCAACTAGAGCATAGCCGTGTATTAACGGTTCCTGAAAACGGTCAATGGATCACCACCGAATGCGACTTTGCTCTTTCATTTGTATGAAGTTTCCTAGAAAATTCTGACCGCTTGCGCCTGCCAAAACACGTGGCTAGTCTTCGTTCGTCACTGCCAATTCAGTGATCGGGTTTAGTCGCCCACTGTGAGTTAAGGCGCATAGCGCCATCGTCCTGTTCAGGCGCTTTTTTGTTGCCTGCACTTTATGGTGGCTGTGCGCAGGGCGCCCTCGGGCGCGCCGGTTTCTTAGCTCGCCGGTCGACTAACCTGCGTACAGCTGCCACCTTCATCGTTTAGTCGCGACTCGGTAGCAGCTCAACCCATGTTGAGAGAGCTAGACCCATGTCGAAGATTACCCCCGATCCCCCCATCAACCCACTGTACAAACACGACAAGACCACCGACCGGGTATTCGCCCATTACAACCTGCCACCGGTTGAACCGCCCGAACCTTACAAGCTGCCGGAAAGCCTGTACCAGATCCGTGCGGATGTGCGCTCGGAAGAGTCGTTGACCACTGCCTACGAGTTGCTGGAGTCGGCCGCCGCGACGGCCTATGAATCCGTGGAAAACCTGAGCGGTGCCAATCGCAAGGTAGTACTCGGCGTGGTGCATCTGATCGAGTTGGCGAAGGCGTTGGTGGATTCGGCGTTGAATGAGCGCGGGGGACAACACCCATAAGTTTTGCGGCGCCTGGACGGACGCCTTCGCGGGCAAGCACCGCTCCCACAGTATTTGAGTCGAGCCTAGATGTTGTGCACGACACAAAACCTAATTTTGAGTCGAGCCTAGATGTTGTGCATGACACAAAATCTAATTTTGAGTCGAGCCTAGATATTGTGCACAACACAAAACCTAATTTTGAGTCGAGCCTAGATGTTGTGCATGACACAAAACCTAATTTTGAGTCGAGCCTAGATGTTGTGCATGACACAAAACCTAATTTTGAGTCGAGCCTAGATATTGTGCACAACACAAAACCTAATTTTGAGTCGAGCCTAGATATTGTGCACAACACAAAACCTAATTTTGAGTCGAGCCTAGATATTGTGTGCACAACACAAAACTTAATGTGGGAGCGGTGCTTGCCCGCGAAGAGGCCAGTAGCCGTTATGAAAATACTCAAGCGCCCCAGGGGCAACACCAAACCGCCGCGATTCAGCCTAATGCTGAATAACCTCACCCCGCAGCAGCGCCAACCGCGCAATCAGCCGATTCTGCACCGGCACCGGAATACCCTGGGCATCCATCGCCGCGATCAGGTCTTCCACCAGCGCATTGAAATCGCTGCGGCTGATGTTCTTGCCTTTGTGGCTCTCGGCCATGCTATCGCCGCTGTACACACAGGGCCCACCCGCCTGCACGCAGAACTGCTCGACCAACTTGTCCCGCAAGCGCTGGATATCGATCTTGCGAAAACGCTCGACGATCCGCGGATCCCGGGCAATGTTCAGCAGCATGCCTTCGACAATCCGGGTAATCCCCACCCGCTCGCCCAGGTCGCGATAAAGGCGGTCATCCTTGGGCGGCTGCTGGGCACAACCGACCAGCAGGAGGACGACCACCAGCAGTTTCAGAGCCCCCATCAGAAACTCCCCTGCACGGACAGATAGCTGCCGTTCTGGTTATCCAGGGTCGCGATTTCTCCAAGCCGAGCGTAAGCCAGTACAAAGGACACATGTTTGTTAGGAAAGTAGCCGACAAACAGGTCAACCCAATCGCTCTCAGCGGAAAACGACAGATTGTCCGGTTTCTGCCGATATTCCACGCCCAGGGCCCAACGCGGGTTGAACAACACCGCCACCGAGCCTTCCTTGAGCACGCTGCGAGTATCACGACGATCACCGCCGAAACCCATCAGCCCCAGTTCGTTGGCCCGGCTGTAGCGCACGCCGCCGTTGAGCAGCAGGTTGTAGCCGAACGCCGCGCCCATGAACAGGCGACTGGCGCTCAGGTAGCCCTCAACGTCCTGGTCGCGCTTGGCACCCACCCGTTGGGGAATATCGAAGTTGGTTTGATGCTTGTATTCCAGCCCCAGGGACACCTGGGGCAACGGGTCGTAAATCAGATCACCGAACAAGCGCACCTTCAAGCCGAGGATGTCCTGGCCCAGATGATCCTGCGGCAGGCTCAGCTTGCTGACCAGCGAACCCAGCTCGAGACGCTGGCGGGCAAAGGACACTTCCACGCGGTTGTCGTAGGACGCCGCAACCCCGGCCACATCAAGCCGATAATCCGGGACATTGACCGTGGTCGCGAACGCGGTGGCACTCCACTCGTTCTGTTCACCGTAGCCGGTCAACACCGCCCAGGGCGTGATACCGCCGCCCGCCGGGCCTTCGAGGCTGCTGGCCCCGCCCGTGGCGATCAAACGGCCGTTGTCGGCCAGGACCGGTTGCCCCCCCAGGCAGACCAAGCCACAGAGCAAAACAGGTAACCGCTTCATGGCAGTCAACGAACCATAACGGACGGGGAGCCCAAAGGTAAGGCAACCCAGGCCTCGAACGCCGCCGCGGTCAACGGACGGCTGATCAGGTAACCCTGGGCGGTGTCGCAGTGCCAGCGCTCCAGCAAACGCAGACTGTGTGCATATTCAACGCCCTCGGCGACCACCTTCAGCCCCAGGTTGTGGCTCATTTCGATGGTCGAGCGGACGATCACCGCGTCCTCGCTGGTTTCATCCAGGTCGCGGACGAAAGATTGGTCGATCTTCAGCTCCTGCACCGGCAGACGCTTGAGGTGCGCCAGAGATGAGTAACCGGTACCAAAGTCGTCCACCGACAGGCTGATGCCACACTCGCGCAGCCGGTGCAGAACCTTCAAGGCCTGCTCGGGCTCGCGCATCACCGCGCTTTCGGTGATCTCGAAAATCAATTGCTCGGCCGGCAGCCGGTACTGCTTGAGCAACGCCGAGACCCGGTCGGTCAGGTCGGGGCCGAGCAGGTCCTCTGCCGAAATATTCAACGACAGTTGCAGGTGCAGGCCACGCTGGTTCCACTCCGACAACTGCCGCACGCCCTCCTCGATCACCCAGTGGGTCAGGATCTGGATGCTGCCGGTACGTTCAGCCAGGACGATAAACTCTGCCGGTGAGACCATGCCGAATTGCGGATGCTGCCAGCGCAGCAGGGCTTCGGCCTGACGCACACGACCCTCGCGGATATCCAGCTTGGGCTGGTAATGCAGCAGCAACTCGCCGTTGGCCGCGGCATGGCGCAGGTCACGAATCAGCATGACTTGGCGACGGTGCGCCAGGTCGCGCCCCTGCTGGTAAATCTGGATGTGTCCCGGGATCTGTCCGGCGTCTTTCATGGCGATGGCGGCGCGACTGAGCAACTCCTCGGCCGCCAGGCCATCGCCCGGAAAGGCGGCAACCCCTATCCGGCAATCCAGGACCACGTCATGCCCGGCGATCCGCAGGGGCTTTAGCAACAGTTGCTGGAGATTATCCGCAGTGGCGACCGCACCGTCGCTGGCGGCATTCTGCAGCAACAGCAGGAACTCGCCGGCGATCAGGTGTGCCACGGTATCGCCGGCACGCAGGGCCCTCAGCAGCCGCTGGCCAACCTGCTGCAATACCAGGTCCACCGCGTCGGGCCCACCGGCTTCGTTGATCGCCCGCAGGTTGTCGATCTCCAGGTACACCAGGGCCACCGGACGCCCGGCGCTGATCGCACTGCCCAGGCGCTCCATGGCCAGCGCCCGGTTGGGCAGGCCGGTGAGCCCATCGTGCAAGGCATTGTGCGCCAGCTGCTGCTCGCGCTCGGCGATGCCGCTTTGCATGGAATTGAAGGCCGTGGCCAGCAGCCCCAGTTCGTCGCTACGCTTGAGCGGCACCGGTGTCTGGTAATCGCCCTGGCCGATACGCTCCGCCGCCTGGGCCAGCGCCCGCACCGGCTGCGACACACTGCGCGCCAGCAACAAGGCACCGGCCAGGGACGCCAACAGCGCGATCAGAGCGATAAACAGGATATTCTGGTCGAGCGGCGCGAACGCCTGCATCGCCGCATCCAGCGGGCTTTGCAACAACGCGATGACCTGGTTGTCATTTTCGTCGGCACCGCTGGCCAGCATCAGCGTCTTGCTGAGGAAGCTGTGCCGCTTGTATTCCGTCAGTTCCGGTAGGTGTTTGCTGGCGTTGGCGAGCATCAGTTGCTCAATGCTTTGCGCCATGGCCGGCGGCTGGGTGCTCACCAGTTGCCCGGGCTGCTGCCTGTCCACGGTCAGAAACGACACTTCCAGGTTGCTCAACGAACGCAGCTCGCGGGCAAACGCCGTGTCCATGGAAAAGCCCATCACCACCCGGGCAATCGGCAAGGGCGCCAGCACCGGCGCTTCCACCAGCAGGTGCGGCTTGCCCTGCAACGGCACGATCAGGTTCGACTGCTTGAGTCGCCGGGCCTCACGCAGGGCCTGGTCGTAGCGAAACTGCGAACCGTCGGGCACATCGGCCAGGGTGCTGGCCAGGACCTTGCCGTCCATGCTCAACAGGATCATGTCATTGGCGTTGATCCGCTTGCCGTGGTTGACCAGCACCGAACGGATGGTCGCCGAATCGCCGCTGGCCACCGCATCGCGAAAGCCGAAATCCGCCGCCAGCAGTTGCACGCCATCGCTCAGGCGCCGGCCCTGGACATCCAGCAAACGCTCGAAGACCCGGGTACCGAGCTGCAATTGCTCACTGGCCTGGCTGCGGATCGCGCTGTTGGTGGCCGCCTTGACGCTGAAATACAGCGCGCCGATCACCACCAGCAACAGCAGGATCAGGACGCAGGCGACCTGCGCCTGAAAGCTACTTCGCAGTTTCACTGACAGCTTTATTGAAGGCATCGCCGAAAGCACTCGCAGCGGGCGCCGTGGGTTCGTCCGGCGACAGGGGTTGAATCGACAGACTGAAGCGTTGCTTCAGGCCCGTGGCGGACACATTAATTTCGCCCCCCGGCTGCGGCAGCCTATCGGCCACCTGGGGATGCCAGAGTGTCACGTGGTAGCGGCCGGCAGGCAGTTTGTCGAAGCGGATCAGGCCCTTTTCGTCACTGACCGCGAACCAGGGATCGTCGGTGACATAGACATAGCCAAGCATCCAGTCATGGATGTTGCAACCCAGCACCACGATACCCGGCTTGTCGAACAGCACCGGATCCGACGGTGTGCCTTCGTAAAGGCGCAGCTCAAAGCGCTTGGGCGCCGAGAAGGAATAGACCTGATGGCGAATATTGTCGCTGTTGGGGAACTTGATCCGGGTGCCGGTATGCACCGCCAGCACGTGGGGGTCGAACTCCTTGTTGCGCTGATCCATATCGGCCTTGAGGCTGTAGACCGGCGGCGCCGAGTCGCCTTGCAAGGTCACGACCGCGTTTGGCAAGGGCTTGCCGCCCTGGTCAAGCATCTCGACCTGGAAACCGGCGGCGGCGCTCAGGCTGCTCGACAACAGGCTCGTAACAAACAGAAATAATCCGATCAGCGAGGTTGGGCGAGCCATGCGGAAACTACTCATAGGTTCGTGAACGGGAGGGCCTAGCTTGGCATGAAAGCATTGCGCAAGTGCAGAGTAGCGGGCGTTGCACAGAAGATCACGTGGCAAATGGGCCATTAGCCACTATCCAGGTAAAACCGACGAATGGCCGCCAGGCCGGAAAAACCTCTACATAAAAGCTGTTTCGATACAACGCTCATCGATCAACTCTCGGCCGACTTTCGCAAAGCTATACCCCTCGACCATTGAAACCACCGGCGGCTCGCCCCATCTAACTGGCATATACCATTGTGCAGGTGCCCCATGAGCGAGCAGCAGGAATTCCCTGAACATCCGACCCTAGAGGCCGACACCGAACACACCCTTGACGACGCCCACGCCACGAGTGCCGCCGGCACCGGCCTGGCACTGCCCGGGCAGAACCTGCCGGACAAGGTCTATATCATCCCGATCCATAACCGCCCGTTCTTCCCGGCCCAGGTGCTGCCGGTGATCGTCAATGAAGAACCCTGGGCCGAGACTCTGGAACTGGTGAGCAAGTCCGATCACCACTCCCTGGCGCTGTTCTTCATGGACACACCCAGCGAAGACACCCGCCATTTCGACACCAAGGCCCTGCCCGAGTACGGCACCCTGGTGAAGGTCCACCATGCCAGTCGCGAAGGCGGCAAGTTGCAGTTTGTCGCCCAGGGCCTGACCCGGGTGCGCATCCGCACCTGGCTCAAGCACCACCGCCCGCCGTACCTGGTGGAAGTCGAGTACCCGCACCAGCCGAGCGAGCCGACCGACGAGGTCAAGGCCTACGGCATGGCGCTGATCAATGCGATCAAGGAGCTGTTGCCGCTCAATCCGCTGTACAGCGAAGAACTGAAGAATTATCTCAACCGCTTCAGCCCCAACGACCCGTCGCCGCTGACCGACTTCGCCGCCGCCCTCACTTCCGCCACCGGTAACGAGTTGCAGGAAGTGCTCGACTGCGTGCCGATGCTCAAGCGCATGGAAAAAGTCCTGCCGATGCTGCGCAAGGAGGTCGAAGTCGCGCGGCTGCAAAAAGAAATCTCCGCCGAGGTGAACCGCAAGATCGGCGAGCACCAGCGCGAGTTCTTCCTCAAGGAGCAGCTCAAGGTCATCCAGCAGGAGCTGGGGCTGACCAAGGATGACCGCAGCGCCGATATCGAACAGTTCGAACAGCGCTTGCAGGGCAAAGTCCTGCCGGCCCAGGCGCAAAAGCGCATGACCGAAGAAATGAGCAAGCTGTCGATCCTCGAGACCGGCTCGCCGGAATACGCCGTCACCCGCAATTACCTGGAATGGGCCACCGCCCTGCCCTGGGGCGTGTATGGCGAAGACAAGCTCGACCTCAAGCATGCGCGCAAGGTGCTCGACCAGCACCACGCCGGCCTGGATGACATCAAGGCGCGGATCCTCGAATTCCTCGCGGTCGGTGCCTATAAAGGCGAGATCAGCGGTTCCATCGTCCTGCTGGTGGGCCCGCCGGGGGTGGGCAAGACCAGCGTTGGCAAATCCATCGCTGAATCCCTCGGGCGGCCGTTCTATCGCTTCAGCGTCGGCGGTATGCGCGACGAAGCGGAGATCAAGGGTCATCGGCGCACCTATATCGGTGCCCAGCCGGGCAAGCTGGTGCAGGCCTTGAAAGAGGTCGAGGTGATGAACCCGGTGATCATGCTCGACGAAATCGACAAGATGGGCCAGAGCTTCCAGGGCGACCCGGCGTCGGCGCTGCTGGAAACCCTCGACCCGGAACAGAACGTGGATTTCCTCGACCACTACCTGGACCTGCGCCTGGACCTGTCGAAGGTGCTGTTCATCTGCACCGCCAACACCCTGGACTCGATCCCCGGTCCATTGCTGGACCGGATGGAAGTGATTCGCCTGTCGGGCTATATCACCGAGGAAAAAATCGCCATCGCCAAGCGCCACCTGTGGCCCAAGCAGTTGGAAAAGGCCGGCGTCAATAAAAACCGCCTGAGTATCAGCGACGGTGCCTTGCGCGCGGTAATCGACGGTTACGCCCGGGAAGCCGGGGTCCGTCAGTTGGAGAAGCAGTTGGGCAAACTGGTGCGCAAGGCCGTGGTCAAGTTGCTGGACGCGCCGGACACGGCGATCAAGATCGGCAACAAGGATCTCGAAGCCTCGCTGGGCATGCCGGTATTCCGTAATGAGCAGGTGCTCTCCGGGGTGGGGGTAATTACTGGCCTGGCCTGGACCAGCATGGGCGGCGCCACCTTGCCGATTGAGGCGACCCGCATCCATACGCTCAACCGTGGTTTCAAACTCACCGGGCAGTTGGGTGAAGTGATGAAGGAATCGGCGGAGATCGCTTATAGCTACGTCAGCTCGCACCTCAAGCAGTTCGGTGGCGATCCGGAGTTTTTCGACAAGGCCTTTGTGCATCTGCATGTGCCAGAAGGCGCGACGCCGAAAGACGGCCCCAGCGCCGGGGTGACCATGGCCAGCGCGCTGCTGTCCCTGGCGCGCAACCAGCCGCCGAAAAAGGGCGTGGCCATGACCGGCGAGCTGACCCTGACCGGGCATGTGCTGCCGATTGGCGGGGTGCGGGAAAAGGTGATTGCGGCGCGGCGGCAGAAACTGTTCGAGCTGATCCTGCCGGAAGCCAACCGTGGCCATTTCGAGGAGTTGCCGGATTACCTGAAGGACGGCATCACGGTGCACTTCGCCAAGCGTTTCTCGGATGCGGCGAAGATTTTGTTCTAAACAATCGGAGCGGGGATTTCCCGCGAAGCTTTTGGCGGCAAGCACCTCCCCTACAGGACAGTATTCAGTCTTGATTCACAGGCATTAGTGCAACGCCAGCGTCACAGGTTATGCTCGGTCATCGCTGTAATAACTGGAGACACTATGACCCCGACTCGCCTGCTGCTGCCGTTAAGCCTCGCCTTGCTCGCCGCCTGTGCCCAGCAACCGCGGCAGAACCTGACGCTGGAAAAACAAAGTGACTGCCCGATGCAACTCAAGACCGGGCAGAACATGATCCTCAGCCTGCCCAGCAACCCCACCACCGGCTATCGCTGGGCCATCCAGGATTCGGCCGGCGGCGTGCTGAAAAGCCTCGGCCCGGAGGTCTATCACAATCCGGATGACAACGGCCTGGTGGGCAGCGGCGGGCAATCGACCTGGCGCTTCCAGGCCTTCGCCGTCGGCACCGGGCGCTTGCGCCTGACCTACCAGCAACCCTGGGAACCGGAAGCCACGCCGGCACAAAGTTTCGACTGCCCGATCACGGTGAACTGACATGCCTTGGCTGATCCTCGCGCTGATGGGCGCTGCCGCGTTCCTCTACGGCGTGAGCATCGAGCTGCCGATGCTGTGCCTGCTGACCAAACCGGTGCCGGTGCTGGTCCTGCTCGGCTGGTTGCACGATGCCCCGGTGACCGAGTATCGCCGCTGGATCGGCCTGGGCCTGATCTTTTCCCTGCTCGGCGATGTGCTGCTGGCCTGGCCGGGCGACCTGTTCGTGTTCGGCCTGGGCGCGTTCCTCGTCGCGCACCTGGCTTACCTCAAGGCTTACCTGGGCGACTGCCGTCGGCTCGCGCCGCTGCCCTTGTTGCTGGCCCTGCTGATCGGCGCCGGGTTGCTCGGCATCCTGATGTCCAAGGGCCTGGGCGACCTGCTGATCCCGGTCACGGTTTACGCACTGGCCATCAGCGCCATGCTCTGGCGCGCCCTGGCTCGCCTGGGCACCGATGTGCCCAAGCGCTCCGCGTTGTTGGCGGCCGCTGGCGCGCTGACCTTCGCCTTCTCCGACAGCCTGATCGGCATTGATCGCTTCGTGGTCAAGTTCGCCGCCGCGCCCTACCTGATCATCATTGCCTACTGGCTGGGGCAATGGGGCATTGCGGCCTCGGCCTTCAGCCAGAAGCCGCGCTGAACGCCGCCTACTCTTCTGCTCTTCCGCTCTTCCGCTCTTCTGCTCTTCCGCTCTTCCGCTCTTCTGTAGGAGCGAGCTTGCTCGCGATGAACGCAAGAGCACCACTGACTTCCAGATACCCCGCGTTATCGTTGACGTCCATCGCGAGCAAGCTCGCGCCTACAGTTTTAGTTTTCGGGGCGTGCAGGCTTGGCGTTTTATCCGACAAAGCGCGCATCGCAGCGCCAACTTGGCTAAAATGCCGGCCTTTTCAGCATCCGCCGGAACCGCCGTGAGCAAAGAACCCGATCGCCTTTTCGCCCAGCCCCTGGCCCAGGTGCCGGACTTCGCCTTCAACGAAGACGTGGTGCGGGTCTTCCCGGACATGATCAAGCGCTCGGTGCCCGGCTACCCGACCATCGTCGAGAACCTCGGCGTGCTGGCCGCGCAATTCGCCCAGCCGCACAGCGTGCTCTACGATCTGGGCAGTTCCCTCGGCGCGGTGACCCAGGCCCTGCGCCGCCATGTGCGCAGCGACGGTTGCAAGGTCATCGCGGTGGATAACTCCGCGGCCATGGTCGAGCGCTGCCGCCAGTACCTCAATGGCCAGGACTCGATGTTCCAGGAGCTGCTGCCGGTGGAAGTGATCGAGGGCGATATTCTCGCCCTGGAATTCCAGCCGGCCTCGGTGGTGGCGCTGAACTTCACCCTGCAATTCATCGCCCCCGAACAGCGCCAGGCCTTGCTCGGGCGTATCCGCCAGGCCTTGCTGCCCGGCGGCGCGCTGATCCTCTCGGAAAAACTGCGCTTCAATGACCTCGAGGAGCATGCGCTGCTTACCGACCTGCACGTCGCCTTCAAGCGCGCCAATGGCTACAGCGAACTGGAAATTGCCCAGAAACGTAGCGCCATCGAAAACGTCATGAAACCCGACAGCCTCGAAGAACACCGCGAACGCCTGCTGGCGGCGGGTTTCTCGAAAGTCGTGCCCTGGTTCCAATGCCTTAACTTTGCCTCGTTGATTGCCCTGCCATGATTGATCTCTCGCCCCTCGCCCGCCGCCTGGCGGGCACCCCGTTGGCCGAATGGGCCCAAGGCCTGCAAGCGCAACTCGATGCCCGCATGGAAAAAGGTCATGGCGACCTGGAACGCTGGCAGAGTGCGCTCGATGCGCTGCCGAAGATCCAGCCGACACAGGTCGACCTGCTGCATGGCCTGACCCTGGACACTGACTGCGACGCCGCCACCCGCGCGCAGATGCGCACGGCGCTGATGGGCTTGTGCCCGTGGCGCAAAGGCCCGTTCGATCTGTTCGGCGTGCATGTCGACACCGAATGGCGCTCGGACTGGAAATGGTCGCGGGTCGCCCCGCACCTGGACCTCAAGGGCAAGCGCATTCTCGATGTCGGTTGCGGCAACGGCTACTACATGTGGCGCATGCTCGGCGCCGGCGCGGACACGGTGATCGGCGTCGATCCGAACTGGCTGTTCTTCTGTCAGTTCCAGGCGGTACAGCGTTATTTGTCAGCGCCGTCGGCTTGGCATCTGCCGTTTCCTTTCGAAGACCTGCCGGCCGAGCTGGAAGGTTTCGACACGGTGTTTTCCATGGGCGTGTTCTACCATCGGCGCTCGCCCATCGAGCATTTGCTCGCGCTCAAGGACTGCCTGGTCAAGGGTGGCGAACTGGTGCTGGAGACCCTGGTGGTGGAAGGTGACGAGCATCAGGTGCTGATGCCCGAGGACCGTTATGCACAGATGCGCAATGTCTGGTTCCTGCCGTCGGTGCCGGCACTGGAGCGCTGGTTGCGGCGTGCCGGGTTCAGCGAGGTGCGCTGCGTCGATGTGAGCGTAACCACGGTGCAGGAGCAACGCGGGACCGAGTGGATGAAGTTTCAGTCGCTGAGCGATTTCCTCGATCCGGAGGATCACAGCAAGACTATTGAAGGGTTGCCGGCACCGATGCGGGCGGTGATTGTCGCTCGTAAGTAGGCGGTGTCAGGTCTGGCCTCTTCGCGGGCAAGCTCCGCTCCCACACTGAGTCTTGAGTCGTACACAAAGCTTGCGCACGGCCCTGAGCTCGTGGGAGCAGAACTTGTCGGGACGCCTCACCGCCGCGAAGAGGCCCTCAAGACAGGCACACACAACAGCCTTACTCAGGATTTGCTTCTGCGGGCCTTGAAGAACTCGCTGAGGATGGCCCCGCACTCCTCGGCCAGCACGCCGCCTTCGAACAACACCCGGTGATTGAGAAAGTCCTGGGTAAAGAACTGCCCCTGGCTCTGCACGATTCCAGCCTTGGGTTCCAGCGCGCCATAGACCACCCGCGCAATCCGCGAATGCACGATCAACCCGGCGCACATGCTGCACGGCTCCAGGGTCACGTATAGCGTACTGCCCGGCAGCCGGTAGTTATCGAGCGCCTGGGCGGCGGCACGGATGGCGACCATCTCGGCATGGGCACTCGGATCGCTGCCGCTGATCGGGCAATTGAAGCCGCGCCCAATGATCTCGCCATCCTGCACCAGCACCGCACCCACTGGCACCTCGCCCAGCAGCGCGCCCTCGGCGGCCAGCGCCAGGGCTTCACGCATGAAGTCCTGGTCGCGACTGCGGTCGATGATCGGCGCCGGCCGTATCTGACGCATCAAGCCACCTCGATGGCGGCCATCAGGCCGGTTTCCATATGGTCGATCACATGGCAATGGAACATCCACACCCCCGGGTTATCGGCGACCAACGCCAGCCGCACCCGCTCGTTCTTGCCCAGCAGGTAGGTGTCGGTGAAGTATGGCGTGATCGCCTTGCGGTTCGAGGCGATGACCTTGAAGCTCATGCCATGCAAGTGGATCGGGTGCTGATACTGGGTCATGTTCTTCAATTCGAAAATATAGCTCTTGCCCTTCACCAACTTGGCGATAGGCCGGTCGGCGCAAGTCTTGTCGGTGATGTCCCAGGCCTTGCCATTGATCTGCCAGAGACTCGGTGGCCGGCCATTATCGACGTTCACTGAAACCGAGCCAACCCATTCGAAATTGAAGTTGAGCTTTTGCGCATTCGCCAGGTCCGGCTCCGCCACCGGATTGGCCGGCAAGGCCTTCGGCCAGTCGCCCGGGGTGTCGCTGGCGGCCACTGAACGAAAGGTCGCCAGACGCACCGGGCCGTTGCGCAGAGACAGTTCTTCACCGGCCAGCGGCGCCTTGATCGCCAAGCAGATGCGCATGCCCGGCCCCAGCCAGTATTCCTTGCCCAACGGCCGCGGTTCGACCGGGTTGCCATCCAGCGCATAGATCCGCGCTTCGACACCGGGGATATTGAGGCGGTAGGTCAGGGTGTTGTCGAGGTTGAGCAGACGCACCCGGGTGATCTGCCCGGCCGGTAAGTCGACCACCGCTTGCGGCACGCCATTGACGGTCGACAGGCGCCCCGCCGTTCCGCCACGAGCGGCTTCACGGGGAATGCTGAAAGGCACGAAGGCCCCCGCTTCATCGACGTGCCAGCTTTTCAGGCTCAAGGTGCGTTCGTGCTGGAAACCGCTGGGCTCGCGTTCTTCGACGATCAGCGGACCGACCAGGCCGCGCCCCAGTTCTTCACTGCTGTTGACGTGGGGGTGATACCAGTAGCTGCCGGCGTCCGGGACGCGGAACTTGTAGTCGAAATACTCGCCAGGCAACACCGGCAGTTGCGACACGTAGGGCACGCCGTCCATTTCCAGCGGCAAGCGGATACCGTGCCAGTGAATGGTGGTGGCCACCGGCAGGTGGTTGATAAAACGCACCCGTAGCCACTCACCCTGGCGCACTCGCAATTCGGTGCCCGGCGCCGACGGGCCGAAGGCCCAGGCCGGGGTTTGATGCCCGGCCACCAGTTCGACATCCAGGGGCGCGGCGATCAGTTCATAGTCATGGCCGGCATCAGCGTCGGCCATTTTCCCCAACCAGTAACGCGATGCACCGCCGGCGCCAACGCCCACCACTGCAAGACCGGCCAGTCCACCGAGTATCTGTCGACGGGTAAAGGACATGAACGCAACCACCTCACCAATTCAGCCGCGCGCCAGGGCGCGCAAAAGGCGAATACGATACACCCGCAGTTGCGAAACCGTAAGAGAATCAGTCCAGGCCCAACAACAAATGGGTCACGCCACCGGCCAATATCATCACTCCGACGACACCCGCCGCCCGTAGCGCCGACTGATCGACCCGGGCACTGTCATTCAAGGCCACGCGCATACGTGTCAGTGCCACGCGCTGGTGGGACTTGAGATTGCCCTCGCCGCCCAGGGCCGCGACGATCTCCGGGCGCAACGCCTCTTCTCCCGTGGCAACCGGCGTACTTGGCTGATCCGCCACCAGGTCCGGTGTCAGGGCTTTCCAGAACGCCCGCTGAAATTTCTCGAACATGTTCAGTTCTCCAGGACCCGCGGCTGCAGCGCCGTGGTGTGTTGATGAGCGAGCAAGGCTTCACGCACCTGCCCGGCATTTTCCAGACCGAGAATCCGTTGCGCCAGGGCCTGGCACTCGAGCAACTCGACCTCGCGGACCGCCGCCTTGATCGCCGGAATCAGCGGCACGCTGACCGACAGTTCATCCACCCCCAGGCCCAGTAACACCGGCACCGCCAGCGCCTCGGAGGCCAGCGCGCCACACACGCTGACCGGCTTGCCATGGGCATGGGCGGCTTTCACGGTGGTGGCGATCAAACGCAATACCGCCGGGTGCAGGCTGTCGGCCTGGCTCGCCAGTTGCGGGTGATCACGGTCCATGGCCAGGGTGTATTGGGTCAGGTCATTGGTGCCGATGGAAAAGAAATCCACCTCGGCAGCGAACAGGTCGGCCATCAAGGCCGCCGCCGGCACTTCGATCATGATCCCCAGTTTCGGCAACGCCTTGAGGCCCAAGGCCAGGGCCTCATCCTCGAGGAACTGGCGCGCCTGCCGCAGCTCGGACAACTGGGTGATCATCGGCAGCATGATGTGCAGTTGCGTCAGCCCGGCACAGGCGAGAATCCCCCGCAATTGCTGACGCAGCAGTTCCGGGCGTTGCAGGCACAGGCGAATCCCGCGCATGCCGAGAAAAGGGTTGGCTTCACTGTCCATCGGCACGTAGGCCAGAGGCTTGTCGCCGCCGACGTCGAGGGTCCGTACCACCAGATTGCGCTGCGGTCCCAAGGCGCGGGCAATCGCCGAATACGTGGCAGCCTGCTCCTCGACACTCGGCGCGCTCTGGCGCTCCAGATAGAGAAACTCGGAACGCAGCAAACCGACCCCTTCTCCGCCCAGGGTCAACGACTGCTCCACCTCTTGCAACGAGGCGACGTTGGCGGTGACCTCGAAATGATGACCGTCACGGGTGCGCGCCGCCTCGGCCGCCTGTTCCGTCTCGCGCTGGTGACGCAGGCGTTGTTGCTGGCGCTTGACCAGCAGGCGCTGCACATCAGCCTCTTCCGGCATCAGGTGCAGGCGCCCGAGGTCGGCATCGAGCAGCACCTGGGTACCGGCGGGCACCTTCAGGACCTCGGCGGGCAAGCCGCAAAGGGCCGGCAAGCCGAACGCCCGGGCCAGGATCGCCACATGGCTGGTGGCGCCGCCACCGACGGTGACGAAGCCGAGGACCTTGCGCGTATCGAGTCCGGCCGTTTGCGACGGGGTCAGTTGCTCGGCAATCAGGATCGCGTCGTCCGGCAGTTCGCTGACCCGCTCCTGGACCCCGAGAATCAGCCGCAGGACCCGCTGGCCGACGTCCTTCAGATCCAGCGCGCGCTCGGCCAGCAAGCTGCTGCCCAGGCGTTCGAACAATGCGCAGGTATCCTCGGTGACCTGGCGCCAGGCGAACGCCGCGCTTTTACCCTGGCTGAGCAGTGCCTGGGCCTGCTCCAGCAGACTCGGGTCTTCCAGCAATTCCTGATGCGCACGAAAAATCTGCGCCTGGGCACTGCCCTCGGCGTTGTCCCGCAACAGCTGCAAGGCCTCGGTCGCCTGCTCCAGAGCCCGTTCGAGCGATGCGCGCTCATGGGGCTCATCGGCACCGAACTCCGCCACTTCCAGCCGCTGTTCGGCCACCTGCACGACCCGACCGAACGCCGATCCCGGCGACGCACAGACGCCGCGCAGCAAGGTCGGCGAAGACGCTTCGACCACCGCAGGAATATCGATCCTGGCCACCGGCTCGACCGCTTCGCCGCAGCCGTCGGCCAACAGTACCGCCAGTGCCTCGATGGCGGCCTGGGCATCCGCGCCCACCGCACTGACCTGCAACACGTCGCCACGCACCGTCTGCAGGGCCATGATCGCCACCAGGGACTTGGCGTTCGCGCTGTCCTGGCGGCGATGCACGACGATGCTCGCGGCAAAGCCCTTGGCCGCCTGCGCCAGCACCGCCGCCGGGCGGGCATGCAGGCCATTGGCATTGGGCAAGGTCACCGGACTTGAGAACAACGCCTCGCCTTCCTCTTCCAGCACCGGGCTCGCCGCCGCAGCGTTGTGCTCGATACGCAGCAGCGGCGCGCCGCTTTCAATCAAGCCACTGGCCGGTGCCAGCCGGGTGAATGTCTCGCCACTGACGACCAGCACCAGGGTCAGCAGGCTACGGGCGTGCAAGGCGATGTAGTCGACATCGAACTCGATCAGTGTCTGCCCGGCCGTCACCCGCTCGCCCTCGCGGACCCGGGCCGTGAAACCCTGGCCCTGCAGTTGCACGGTATCCAGGCCGATATGCATCAGCACCTGCACCCCCTGGTCGTCGGTAATGCTGATGGCATGGCCGCTGGCCTGGAGATTGCTCACCACCCCGGCCAAGGGTGCACAGAGCACCCCGGACGTCGGGTCGATGCACAGGCCGTCGCCGATCATGCGACTGGAGAACACCGGATCAGGCACCTGATCCAGCTCGATCAGCACCCCGGACAGGGGCGCGAGCAGTTCCAGGGAAGGGGTTGCGGTCATGACATCACCTTTATCATTGTTCTTTGAAGCGCTGGCGCGGCGAAGGCCACGCCAGCATAGGGCTTATTTCCACCAATACTCGACCTGCACACCGAAATTGGAGCCATGCAGGGCACTGCCAAACGCACCGCTATCGGACAATGCCGAACCGGCGTCCAACTCATTGGCCGCGCGCTGGGCCGCCGCGTTCCAACTGGCATAGGTGTAGTAGACGCGCACTTCGGGGCGTGCCCAGAAGTCCGGGCCCTTGGGCGACCAGGTCGGGGCGAAGGTAAATTTGCTGAGCTTGCGGGTGCCGCCCGGAGCTTCGATCTGGTCGTGGCCCAGTTCGGTCACCAGCTTGAATTGCTCGGTAATCGCATAGGACGGGCGGACCCCGAGGGACATCCAGGTCTGGCCCTGACCGTCGGGACGAATGTCCTTCTGGTACACGGCCTCGATCTGCCCGCCGAAGCGCGGTGTCACCTGCCAGTCGAAAAACTCGACCGCGCGGTAGCTCTTGTTGCTGGTGTCCAGGCTGGTGTCGCCGGTGTAGCCCAATCCGGTACCCGGCCCTTCGCCGTATTGCAGGGCGAACTTGTTCTTGCCGCCGAGGAAATTCTTCTGCACATGCTGCGCGGTGACGGCCCAACCCTGGTGGGTATCACGGCGATTCGGGGCATCGAGGTAACTGACACCGAACTCCAGCTCGCCATCGGGATTGACCTTGAAGCCGGAGACGTTGACGTCGTGACGGTTGATATAGTCCTTCTGGTACAGGTTGTCCTTGCGCGAGAAGGCGTAGCTGTATTTCAAGTCGCCGATCTTCACGTCCTCGATACCGCCACCGGTGCCGCTCTGGTTCCAGTAGTAGAAGTCGGAGATATGGATGTCGTTACGCTTGTAGTAGCGGCGCCCGGCCCACAGCGAACCGCCATTGAGCGAAGGCAGGTTCGACCACTGGGCATACATCTGCGGCATGCGCACCGTGCCGTTGTCGCCGTCGAAACTGGGATTGTGATCGTACTTGTTGTAGAGCGAGGCCATCCCGTCGACGCTGAACACCGAGCCGTCATCAAGGGTCAGCAAGTCCTGGCGCAACTCCAGCTCCGCGTACTGTTCGCACTCGTTGCCCAGGCGATATTTGGACTCGGCGCCAGGCAAATGGAAACAGCTTTGCGTACCGCTGTTGGCCGAACTGCCCATGCCGCTGCGCAAGTAGCCGGCGAACTCCAGGGCCTGGGCCGAGAACGGCAATCCCAGGCACAAACAAGACACCGCAAGACGACGATTTATTGTTGTTTTCATTGGCTCCCCCATTATTTTTATTGTGTAGTGCTTCTTGATTATCGGGCGCGGCTCCCCCGCGCACGATCTGATGCGAACTGCATTGAGCGAACGAAACGTCTTACTTTTCTGACAGGTGCAACACAAAGGACTCGTAAGGTTTCAGTGACAGATGTCGGCTACGCGGCAAGCCGTCGTCGTAGTTGCCGATCACCAGGCGCTGGCTCTGGCCGTCGATGAAAACGCCTTCGGGCAATTCGACTGCGCAAGGCTCGGCATAGAAGTTGTTCACCACCAGCAGTCGTTCACCCTGGCCTTCCCGCACGTAGGCCCAGACCCGTGGATGTTCGGGCAGCAACTGGCGGTAGACGCCGTCCACCATCAGCGCTTCGTTGCGCCGCAAGCTGACCAGGGCCCGGTAGTGATGCAGCACCGAGCGGGTATCGTCGAACTGCTTGTCGACGTTGATCAGCGCGGCGTTCGCCGGCACCTCGATCCAGGGCTGCGCGCTGCTGAAACCGGCATTCGGCCCGGCGCTCCATTGCATCGGCGTGCGCCCGTTGTCCCGGGACTTTTGCATGATCGCCGCCATGCCCAGGGCTTCGGACTCGCCGGCTTCGCGCTTGAGCCGATAGATGTTCAGGGTTTCGACATCGCGGTACTGCCCGATGGACTCGAAGCCCGGATTGGTCATCCCCAGTTCTTCACCTTGATAGATGTACGGGGTGCCCTGGAGGAAATGCAACGCGGTGGCGAGCATCTTCGCCGAGACGTCCCGGTATTCACCCTCATGACCGAAGCGCGAGACCACCCGCGGCTGGTCGTGGTTACACCAGAACAGTGCATTCCAGCCGCCACCGGCCTGCATGCCGGTCTGCCAGTCGGAGAGGATGCGCTTGAGTTCGAGGAAATCGAAATCGGCGCGGACCCATTTCTCCATGTTCGGGTAATCGACTTTCAGGTGGTGAAAGTTGAAGGTCATCGACAGTTCGCGGGACTCCGGATTCGAATAACGAATGCAATGCGCAAGACTGGTGGAGGACATTTCGCCGACGTTGATCAGGTCATGGCCCTCGAAGACTTCGCGGTGCATTTCCTGCAGGTAGTCGTGCACGTTCGGACCGTCGGTGTAGAAACGACGACCGTCGCTGGCGTCCTCGGGGAAGTCGGCGGGTTTGGAGATCAGGTTGATCACGTCCAGGCGGAAACCGCCGACGCCCTTGTCACGCCAGAAACGCATCATCTTGAACACTTCCTGGCGCACCTTGGGATTGTCCCAATTCAGGTCGGCCTGGGTGTGGTCGAACAGGTGCAGGTAGTACTGGCCGGTCTGGGCCTCGTACTCCCAGGCATTGCCGCCGAACTTCGACTGCCAGTTGTTCGGCTGGTCGCGCCAGATGTAGAAGTCGCGGTATGGGTTGTCGAGGCTGCTGCGGGCCTGGCGAAACCATTCGTGCTCGATCGAGGTGTGGTTGACCACGATATCGAGCATCAACCTGATGCCACGCTTGCCGGCTTCGGCGAGCAGCAGGTCGCAGTCGGCCATGCTCCCGTAGCTCGGATCGATGGCGTAGTAGTCGCTGATGTCGTAGCCATTGTCGCGCTGCGGCGAGCGCAGGAACGGCGTGATCCACAGGCAATCGACGCCCAACCACTTGAGGTAGTCGAGCTTGTCGACCACCCCTAGCAGATCGCCGGTGGCCTGGCCTGAGTGGCTGTAGAAACTTTTCGGGTAGATCTGGTAGATCACCGAACGCTGCCAGTCTTGCATGGGTACTCCTGATACTTTCAGTAAACTTGAGCCTGCGGCCTCATGAACACCGCGAACCTGTAGGAGCAGAGCTTGTGTGGGAGCGGAGCTTGCCCGCGAAGCTTTTAGCGTCCTCACAGCCGCCTTCGTCGGAACGCCGTCGAACCAAGCTCAGTTCCTACAGATACCGCGTTCGCAAGCCCTGCTTCCTATACAGTTCCGGCTCAGGCGACGCGGTAGCCGGGCCGGATGATCTTCATGCTCAACCCGCAAGTCAGCACGAACGGCACGACCATCGCGATGCCCATGCCGACGATGAACATCGGGATGTACTGCGGAATGATCGAGATGAAGCCCGGCAAGCCGCCGACGCCGATGGCCGAGGCCTGGATCTTGTTCAGCGAGAGGAAAATGCTGCCCAGTGCCGAACCGATCAGCGCGGCATAGAACGGAAACTTGTAGCGCAGGTTGACGCCGAACATCGCCGGCTCGGTGATGCCGAAGTAGGCGGAGATCGCCGAGGTCGACGCCATGCTGCGGTCCCGTGCATTGCGGCTCATGTAGAACACCGCCAGTGCCGCGCTGCCCTGGGCCAGGTTGGACATGACGATCATCGGCCAGATGAAGGTGCCGCCCTGGGTAGCGATCAGTTGCAAGTCCACCGCGAGGAACATGTGGTGCATGCCGGTGATCACCAGTGGCGCGTAGAGCAGGCCGAAGATCGCGCCGCCGAGCACCGGCGCCACATCGAACAGCATGACCACACCCTGGGTGATCAGGATGCCCAGGTGACGGGTCACCGGACCGATGACCGCCAGGGCCAGCACGCCGGTGACGACGATGGTGGTGATGGGCACCACCAGCAATTGAATGGCATTCGGCACCCGCGCCCGCAGCCATTTCTCGATCACGCTCATGACATAGGCGGCCATCAGGATCGGCAGGATCTGGCCCTGGTAGCCGACCTTCTCGATCCGGAACCAGCCGAAGATGTTGAAGTACGGCAGGCTCTGGCCGTCCAGGCCGGCGACCGCCTTGCCGTAGTTCCAGGCGTTGAGCAGGTCGGGGTGCACCAGCATCAGGCCGAGCACGATGCCGAGGATTTCGCTGCCGCCAAAGCGCTTGGCCGCCGACCAGCCGACCAGGGCCGGAAGGAACACGAAGGAGGTGTTGGCCATCAGGTTGATCAAGCTCCACACGCCGTCCAGCGACGGGTAGGCCTCGAGCAAGGTCTTGCCCTCGATAAACATGCCCTTGGCGCCCATGAGGTTGTTCACCCCCATCAGCAGGCCGGCAATGATCAGCGCCGGCAGGATCGGCATGAACACATCGGAGAACACCCGCACCAGACGCTGCATGGCGTTGGTTTTGTCAGCGCCCCTCTGCTTGACGTCGGCGATGGTCGAGGCGGCCAGCCCGGTGATTTCGCGCAAGGTGGCGTAGACACGCTCAACCTCCCCCGGGCCGATAACGATCTGGAACAAGCCGCCGGTGAAGAAAGTGCCTTTCACCAGGTCGATATTGGCCAGCGCGGCCTTGTCGACCAGGCTCGGGTCCTTGAGGGCCAGGCGCAGACGGGTGACACAGTGAGCGGCCTGCTCGAGGTTTTCAGCGCCACCGAGGCCTTGCAGCAGCTCGCGGGCGATATTCGGATAGTCGTGGCTCATGCTTTTCTTCCACTGGTTCTTGTTATTGGAGGGTGTTGCCAGCACACAGGAATGAAAAATACTCGTCTGTACGAGTTAAAGCAATAACTCGTACAGACGAGTTTGGGGTTTATCGGTAAAAGATCCGACAAATGGACAAAGTTTCGACCTGCCCTTAAGGTTCAAGGTCCCAGGACATCGCGTCGGCTACCCTGTTGGCGAGTACTTTCGATCCAGAGCGACCAGCATGAGCAAATACAACCAGATCTACAGTGATCTGCTTGCCAGCATTACCACAGAGCAATTGGAAAAAGGCGCCCGGCTGCCGTCGGAAACCGAACTGATGGAAAGCTACCAGGCCAGCCGCGGCACCGTGCGCAAGGCCATCGAGCAATTGCAGGAGCGCGGTTTCGCGCAGAAGATCCATGGCAAGGGCACCTTCGTGCTGTCCCGCAGCCCGATCGAGTTTCAATTGGGCGGCATC
The DNA here is from genome assembly GCF_059420925.1 of Pseudomonas sp. GW821-FHT03C07. Lineage (NCBI taxonomy): Bacteria > Pseudomonadati > Pseudomonadota > Gammaproteobacteria > Pseudomonadales > Pseudomonadaceae > Pseudomonas > Pseudomonas sp. GW821-FHT03C07. The sequence continues at coordinate 353,425 of NZ_JBWKUQ010000002.1, read as the reverse complement.
GTCAGCTTCCAGGAGGCCCATTCCAGCCTTGGCAGCAATATCAGCACCGAAGTGGTGGAGTTCAGCGAGATCGCCCTTGAGGGTTCGCTTCAGGAGCGCCTGGACGCCGAGCCGGGCAGCCCGGTGATTCGCATCAAGCGGGTGCGGCGCATCGACGGCAAGCGGATCATTCTCGACATCAACTATTTCGTCGCCGACCGGATCCCCGGCCTGACCCGGGAAATCGCCGAACAGTCGATCTATGCCTACATCGAAAAAACCCTGCAACTGAGCATCAGCTTCGCCCAGCGCACCATCGAGGCGGCCCGCTGCAGCCGGGACGACCTGCTGCACCTGGACCTGGATGGGGCCAGTCATGTAATCGTGGTGAAGAACCAGACGTTCCTGCAGGATGGGCGGCAGTTTGAATACACCGAATCGCGGCACACCCTGGACAAGTTCTACTTTTCCGACGTGGCAAGACGCTGAGTCGGCGCCCTGCCATGGCTCACAGCACCAGCGCCAGCCACTCGGGGTTGACCGCCCCAAGCTTGCTGGAGGCTTTCGTGAGATTGATATCCTGGGCCACCTGCGCGGTTTCAATCATTCGGGGCTCAAGGTCATAGCCCCGACCTTCGAGCCAGCCCAGGACTTCCGCCAGGTGCCAGACCGAAGCGCTGCCTTCGTGGACCGCCAACGGAAATGAAGCCCCATGACTGAGCATGAGTTTGCGCATGTTCTGCCGCGAAACGCCGACGATATCGGCTATATCCGAAAGGCCGACCAGGTCGGGCACAACCTCTATGAGACGCGCATCGGGGATAGCGCGCTTGACGTCCTGCAAAGCGCTAAGCAATGCCTGAGCGGCGCTGTCGGCGTCTCGGGAGAACTTCAGCGCCAGCCTTCCAGGGATTCCGCAGCCGATCAGCGAGTCATCGCAACCGCACTCATACAAGAGCTCGATCAATACATCCGGATCGTTGTTCTGTTCCGAGAGCTGGTACCTCAGGGTGAATTCATACTCCATGGTTCTACTCCTTGGGTGACGCGATTCGGGGATCGCCATTGGCGTGATTGATGACACAGCCATCAACCACCCGCTGCAAGTTGCAGGCATGGCTGACCAGATTACGCGGCGTACTCCAAATGCTGGTAATACAGTGATCCTGGCAACGACACAGCCCACTGTTAAGCGGGCAGTACATCCTGCCCCAGGCATGCGAACCGCCCACCTTGATTCGCCAGCCAAGTTCCTCTGCATGACGCAGAACCTTCTCGATCTCCTTGATCGGGTGTCTTGCTCTAGCCATCCATAGCCTCCAGTCTTGCTCCAAGCGCATAGGTTGTCAACTGACAACCAAATCCATTTATCGACAAAAAATGACACTCCCGGCACTTCAATTCAGTGCCGGTTTCTTGAGTGTAGGGAGGGATGGCGTCGAGGCTGAGCGAGGTATTTACGAGGTGTTGCGAAGGCCGGATGAACGCTGTTTCGTATACGGGCCGTCAGCGCAAATCAGCACGCAGCTCACGCACGCCGCGCCCGAGTCGTCGGCGCAAGAGCGTACGTAGCGTGGCTCCGTCTTCGTAACCGACTTCGGTGGCAATCGCTTCAATGTCGAGCCCACTGCCATGCAGCAGCGATTGCGCGCGTTCGACCCGCAGATCCTGAAAATAGGCCAGCGGTGACTTGCCCAGCACTTCCTGGCAACGACGCTGCAAAGTCCGTGTACTGACCGCCAGCGCACTCGCCGCTTCCTGCAACGAAAAGCCGGCCTTCAGATGATCGCGGGCCCAGCGTTCGAACAGCTGGATCAACGGATCGGCCTGGGCCAGATGGTTGGGGATGATGTAAGGCGCCTGCAGCGAACGAATATCGGCCAGCAGGTAACGTGAAACCAGGGCCGACAACTCCGGGCTCGCCGAGCGGATCAACCAGAGGACCAGGTCGAGATGGCCCATTGCGGCGCCAGCGGTCACACCGATGTCCGTGGGCACGAGCATACGCGACTCGTCGAGCAGCACCCGCGGATAACGTTGCCGAAACAGCGGCGCCAGCGACCAGGTCGTCGTCGCCTGCCGATCATCGAGCAGACCGGCCTCCGCCAGCAGGAAGGTACCGATACAGGCCGCGGCAATCCGTACGCCTTCGCTGTGCCAGGTGCGCAGTTGCGCCATGGCCCGTTTCACATCGGCCCGATCAAGGGCGGGGATCAGCCGATCCGGAGTGATCGTATTCAGTGCCGGCACGATCACCCAATCCGGCTTCAGATCCGGCGTGATGGCTTGTACGGGAATCGTGAAGCCCTGGCCGGAGCGCACCCGTTTGTTCACGCCGACGGTTGAGACCTCGAAACGCGGTGCTCCGCCCGTCAGGAGGGACGCGAGCCCATTCGCCGCCCGGAGCGAATCGAGCGTCACCGCGAGCCCGGTATCGAATAATCCATCAAGAGCGAGGACTGAAATTCGCATGGCGTAAATGACCATAAAGTTGTCATTTGTGATGATAAGGTTTTTGGCCGGCGAGGACTACTGTGCTCTCCATTGCGCAACGCAATGAACGTCAATCCAGGAGATACACATGAAAGTCCTAGCCATCGCCTCGATCAACCAGCCACTCACCCCGGAGCAACGCCAGCAGATCATGCCGAGCGAAGTACCGGCTACGCTCAAGCTCTATCTCGACGGCAAGATCGAACAGTTCTGGTTCCGCCAGGACAAGCCCGGGGTGATCTTCCTCATGAACGTCGAAACTCTCGAAGAGGCCAAGGCGGCGGTGGAATCGCTGCCACTGACGGCGGGCGGTTTTGCCGAGTATGAGTTGATGCACGTCGGTCCACTCGCCCCGCTCGGCTTGCTGCTGCAGGGCAAGTAAACACAGGAGGCACCGAGACTTTCAAAAAGCAGTGGGGGGTAGCCGTCAAAAGGCTACCCAATCACAGGAATTTGTTACCCCCCCCCACAGCTCTTCAACGACAGATGCACATTTGTTATCGATTCAAACCGCGTCCCAATAGGGCGGGCTCCCAAATGCCTCACGAAGCCAGTCCGCCAGTGCCCTGAGCTTCGCCGAGGGATGCTGACCGTCAGGATGTGCGATATAGATGAACTCCTGCTCAGCCTCTATGCCGATATCGATTTTCGCCAGGGAGCCGGCCTTGAGGGCCTCGCCGACAATAAACTGCGGCAGCAAGGTAATGCCCAGACCGGCCACCGCCGCATCCCGCATCAGGTCCCCATTGTTGAGCACCAAATCGGACCGCCCATGGACGATGAGGGTGTGTCCTTGCTGCATGAAACGCCAATCCGCACCACCGCGATTCGAGTAGAAAATACCTCGATGCCCTTCCAGCTCAGCAGGCGTGGTCGGCTTGCCATTGCGCGCCAGGTATTCCGGCGACGCTACAAGGACACGCCGGCTGGTGGCCAACGTCCAGGCCACAAGATAGCGATCCTGGATCACGCCGTGCCGCACGATGGCGTCAAACCCGTCAGCGGAGGGGTCCACCCGACGATCATTCAAATCCAGCGTGATCTGTATATCCGGGTGCTGCGCCATAAAGGGGTACAAGGCCGGCCCAAGATGCATTCGCCCAAATGTCACAGGGGCCGAGATCCGCAGCGAGCCGGAAAGCGTGTCCCGACGCTTGGACATGGCGGCTGACGCCTCCTCGACCTCCTTTACAATTCGGATTGCGCGCCCCAGAAACTCATGCCCGTCTTCAGTCACTGAAATCTTGCGAGTCGTTCTCTGAAGCAGGCTGGTGCCCAGCTCTTTTTCGAGCTCGGCAATTCGATCGCTCACCACGGATCGGGATACACGGAGCCTGAGAGCGGCTTCAGTCAGAGACTTGCATTCGGCGACCATCACAAAGGTCGCAATTCCATCGAGCTTCATGATTGTTCGGTTTTTCCGAAATCCTGATCAGGAATTCGAAGGCTACTCCTTCAAATTGCCCAGGGCCACACTGGCGTCACTCCCTCGGGCTAACAGTGATCGCCAAGTGGCTATCCCCGCAGGGTTAGGAGTCCATCATGCTCAAATACTTTGCCGCGACCGCGATCGCATTGGCTCTGGCCCTGCCGGCAGCCGCCGAAGTCCGGCCATTCCCCAAGTCATTCCACGCCCAAGAGATTCAAGCCAACGGCGCAACCCTCCATGTCGTGAGTGGCGGACAAGGTTCAGCGGTCGTACTGATCCACGGCTTCGGTGACACCGGCGATATGTGGTCTCCACTGGCGGCCGAGCTGGCCAAGACCCATACCGTGGTCGTACCCGACCTGCGTGGCATGGGGCTGTCGTCTCATCCTGAAGGGGGTTACGACAAATGGAACCAGGCGGCGGATATCCGCGCCGTGCTGGGCAAGCTGGGGATCGACCATGCCGCGATTGTCGGGCATGACATCGGCACCATGGTCGCCTACGCCTATGCCGCTCGCTACCCGGACAAGACTGATCGCCTGATCGTGATGGATGCCCCGGTACCGGGTATCCCACCGTGGGACCAGATCGTACGGATGCCTGCGCTGTGGCATTTCAACTTCGGTGGGAAGGATGCCGAACGTTTGGTTGCTGGTCGCGAACGCATTTATCTGGATCGATTCTGGAACGAGTTCGCTGGCAATCCCGCGAAAATCGACGAAGCGACCCGCCAGCACTACACCCGGTTCTATGCTCGCCCAGGTGCAATGCATTCGGCATTCGCGCAGTTCCTGAGTATCAACCAGGACGCGGAGCAGAACCAGAAGGTGATGGGTAACAAGCTGAACATGCCGGTGCTGGCAATAGGGGGCGCCAAGTCCTTTGGCGCGAACGAAGCCATCGTGATGCGCAATGTCGCCACCGATGTCACCGAAGTGGTGATTCCCGATGCCGGTCACTGGCTGATGGAAGAGGCGCCGGTGCCGACGATTGCAGCGATCAAAGGCTTTATCAAGTAAGCCTTTGCTTCTCGCCCGATCGGAACCGATTTTCAAGGAGAGAACGCGCGCGCCTCAAGCCACGCGTCCGGAACCCAGGTTACAGGTACCGGTTAGCTGACCTGCCGCTTGACCTGGCGAACTATTAGGAATTTCCTAATAGTTGCCTCAGTCTGGAGTTCCCCATCGGCGAGGGTAGAGGCGATATTGTGGGTCAACCCCAGTGCCCGAACGAGACGCATAAAAAATCCGATGCCGGTACAGACATCGGATTTTGATTTCTTGCGGTCAAACGTCAAGAGGAAAAGTTTTACTATTCGACACTGGCCGAAACGTACCTCTTCATCCCGAAGAAGCAGGGAACCTGCCGGCGTTTTTCAAGGTAGTTGCCGCGTCACCGTCTAACTATGCTGCTCTTTTCTCAAGCGGCTGCTCCCGATCCGGGTTCAACAGCACCGTACCCATCGGCTCCCAGTTTCGTGTCTGTCCAGACCAGCGTTCCGGGCTTCTCTCCCGGGCTTGCTCGTACAGCTCATGACGCCGAGCCAGGATCTGATGATCCTGACCACGGTGCCGTTCGGCCGGGGTCACAAAGCGGATTCGGCTGTGCCGATGCTCGTGGTTATACCAACGCATAAAATCCCTGACCCAGGCGCGTGCGGCGTCCAGACTGGCAAAGCCATCTGCCGGCCATTGCGGGCAGTATTTCAACGTCCGAAACAGTGATTCCGAGTACGGGTTGTCATTGCTCACTCGCGATCGGCCACGGGACGGCGTGATGCCCAGGTCATGCCACGGCCTTGCGGCTGTAAATATCCTCGATCAGGTACAGGTAGTAATACTTTCCGCGTACCGGAGACGGCAGGTACGTGATGTCCCACGACCACACCTGGTTCGGCCCTTTGGCGGCATGCGTCGTCGGTGCCACGTGCCGCCCGGGGCGCTGGCTACGACCACGATGCTGCTGTTGGCCTGCCGCACGCAGCACCCGGTAAAACGTCGACTCCGACGCCAGATAGAGCTGCTGATCAGCCAACCTCGGTACGATCTGGCTCGGCGGCAAATGGCCGTAGCCCGGGCTGTTACACACGTTTAGGATTGCTTGTCGTTCGACCTCGCTCAGCGCATTGCGCGGCCTGGGTCGTACCGTGGTCGTTCGGGCGTCTGCCTGAACCGCCTCAGTTTCAGTCCAGAGCTGCACGGTTCTGAGCGAGAGACCGACTTCCTGGCAGGCCTTGATTTTCCGGGCGCCGGCCATCCGGGCTTCACTCAACCAGGTCACCAGTAATTGCCGTTCCGGCAAGGCGGTCAGTTGTCCTCGTTGTCGATCCCCCAGTAGTCGTTGAGCTTTTTTTGCAGCACCAGCAACGCGGCGGTTTCAGCCAGCGCCTTGTCTTTTCGGCGCAGTTCGCGCTCCAGTTCCTGGATGCGTTTCTTGTCCTTGCGGGCTTACTCGCGATCGTCTTTTTGCTGCGCTTTGTCTGCCTTCTGACCGTTGATACAGGCTTGCCGCCACGCCTTGATTTGCTCGGGGTACAGGCCTTTGCGACGGCAGTATTCAGCCAGTTCAATTTCGGACAAGCCGGCAGTTTCAAGGGCGACGGCAAACTGGGTTTCGGCTGTCCAGTTCTGGGCCGATGGGATGTTCTCGGACACTGCGTTTCCTTCAGAGCGGGCCTTTCTGCGCCAGTTGGCCAATAACATGTCGCTGACCCCTTCGCGCCGAGCAACCTCGGCCATCGACAGGCTCAGTGGGGGAAGCAGCATCTTGAGCAATGCAGCTTTGCGCTCCGGTGAATAGTACGGCACGAACAGTCTCTTTCCGCCCCGATCTGCGTTTTCAGGAAAATTCGGAGAGGCGACAACTATCCTGACACCGGGGGGCATAGGACTAACTCATGCCACGGAGCTTCCTCGTGCTTGCATCTACAATGGCGCTACCAACCACCCGCCACAGCCGTCCTAGCCCGGTGCTGTTACCGAAAATCTCGCGCCTTTTTGCTTTTCAAATAATGCCAAATTGCTATTATCTAGGATCCAAAATGGTCTGCTCGAAAAAAGCGGACCGATGAGATCCAAACGGCCAATGCAGTAGAACTAAAATTCTAGGGATGGGAGCCAAAAATGTTGAACCATGAAGCCAAACAAATTATCGATGCGGAAATAATCCCGAAAATGGAGATTGGGGATTTAACGCTTTTTTTAGGCGCAGAAACATTTGCTGGCACGCCATCCCTAAACGGTAAAGGGATTCCGACCACCGAAGAGCTTATAAAGCGAATTTTCGACTCGGCAGGTTACCCTCCAGACGAAGCGATGCTGACAGATTTCCCTACTGCGTTCGGTGCAGGCCAGGATGACATCGATGACTTCGACAGTTTTCTAAAGTCCAATTACACAGTCAGCTCAATACATACCTGGCAGGTGGATATTTTCAAGCTATGGTGGAAAACAATTTTCACTGCCAATATTGATAACATAGCGAACGAAGCAATAAACCAAAATAAAAACTCAACACTAAATTACCCAGATTACAAAACGTACAACTATGCAGATCTTGAACCGGTTCACGGACTACCCACCTCACCACCAATTGTGTACCTGCATGGCACGGTCACCAATATCCCAGCCGGGATACTGATTGACGGAGTTAGCTACGGAATTACCTCATCAAAACAAAGCGAATGGCTGGCCAAATGCGCGCTGAACATCGAATATGGCAATTGTCTATTCATCGGTTCAAAATTCAAAGGATCGGCTATAGATAGCGCCATTCGATCAAAAACTTCCGCAGAAAGCTTTAATATAAAAGAGCGCAGCTGGGTAGTGGCAGAAAATTTTACTCAGATAGAAAAAAGCCACTACACTAGAAAGGGAATCACACCAATAATCGCTCGTACTGATGAGTTCTTTTCTTACTTAAAATCTCAAATAAACCACGTTTCTCCAGATAAGTTTTTAAAGCGTAAAGCACCCTACCTAGCGGATAACTCAAACCATTCCACCGGATGGTTTACAGAGAACTTTGAACACATTCCTACTCAGCTAAGTGCAGCTGCTAAACAACGTGGCCCGTATTCCCGATTCTATATGGGCGACCTACCCGAGTGGTTTTATGTATCGCACAATGTTCCAGCAACACTGCCAGCACACAGAGCTATTGTTTCCGAGGTTAATGCGTTTCTAAACAGCGATTCAAAATGCAGGCTTATCGCAGTTACAGGACCTTTAGGATCGGGAAAAACCACCGCCTGCATGATGGCCGCTGCCGAGCTCTCAGCAAACCACCTGAATGTGCATCATTTCAATGGGCTAAATGGTATAGAAATTGAGCACCTTTGGAGAACTATTAAAGACACACGCGGACTATTCTGCTTAGTAGTTGATGCAGCATATGAGCACTTCTACGCAATAAACGCAGTGTTCGAAAGAATCATGGATAGAGCAACATCTTGTAGATTATGCGTCATCGTAGAAGAAAGAACTCGACAATTTGAAAGAAACAAACACCACTTTATGTCAAGCCAACTTGATAACATACGCCAAATTAAAGTGGAAAATCTAAACCTGGCTAGCGCTACTAAACTTTACGATAGATCTTTCGAACTAGGGATCAGATTTGAAAAATTAGCGGGCAAAACAAAAAAAGAGTCAGTCAAAGAAATTATTGACTTTGACAAAGGATACAAAGGCGATCTACTTGCAACTCTATATGACTTATCATCTCGACAGTCATACAAAGAAAAATTGGCAGAAGAGTATCGAGAGATTGATACTCAAGAAGCCCGCGATGTATATCAGACTGTAGCGTTGGTAACTGCGGCACGCCTTCCGCTGCCGCTGAATTTCATTGCTGAGAGTCATAACATATCAATATCGAACCTAGATCGAATAATTTCCGATGGGTTGAGAGATAAGATACACACACACGGGGTAGCACGTGGCGTCTCAGCGCGGCATCATTCGATCGCAGAATATCATCTGGCTTATAATATCCCCCCGGACCAGATCAAAACGCGCCTTATTAACCTGATGACATGCCTTGCACCCAAGTTCACAATCGAAGACATCAAGCATCACCCTTTAAGCTACAAAATATATCGCTCCACCCTGTCCTTTCACTATTTGACTGAAACACTATTCAGGGGCAGAAAAAACTATTCACACATACACGAAATTTATTCGACATGCCAAAATTTATTCGCAAGCGACGGCGTATTCTGGCTTCAGTATGGCCGTTTTCTAGAGAAAGACAGTGATATAGATGGTGCAATACACTGCTTTAGAAAAGGCTTGGGCTTATATGACTCATTTCAAGTACGCCATGCGCTGGGGCAGACCTTGTTAAAAAAATACATAAGCTCAAACTACACAGAACGGGAGCTTTACGAAGAAGGGACCACAGTACTGCTAAGAGAGATTGAACTCCGAGGACACAACGATGTTTATCCATACACCTCACTAGGACAGTGCTTAATTCAGGTTATCGAAAACAACCCATCGGACGAAGATGCTTTTGCCATGTTAAAAAGTGTAGTCAATAGAGGCATTAAACATCACCAGACCGACAATGTCTTTATGAATGTTGTGAAGAGCTACGTAAGACTAAACCCGAAGAGCACAACAAACTGACTAACTACTTTCACAGAGCAACTGGAAGGAGTCCAGCTGCTCATTGTGCTCTTTAAAAATAACCATTGATATTTGGTTATATCGACACGGAAAGCATCATGATCCTTGCCCACATATTTATTGCAGAACACAAAGCGCTACGTAACATCAACGTCCACCTTAATGGCAGCTTCCGGTGCAACTATCACAACACGATTTTGAATCTGAGCAAACCTGAAAACACCGCTGAATACTATCTTGGTCGTTATTGCTCTGCTTTGATTGGCCCCAATGGGGTAGGTAAAAGTAGTATTCTCGATATCCTGGAAACACTAAACGGCGAAAGCGACTCTCGTGCGATAATAATTTTTTTCGACAATATCGCAAATAAATACTATATTTGCTCTATCAATATCTCGAATTTTGAAATAAAAAAAATAGTCTCCGACAAAAACTACGAGCTAGTTGAGAACAATGAAAATTTCTTATCAGCGCACCGTATAAATTTCGTTAAAATAAATTCAATATCATCCAATGAAGACACGCTAAACTTTAGAAGGCCCAAACACTCCCCCAACATCCACAATCTCACCATCTATGAAAACGTAAAAAACAACGCTAGACAACGTAAATATTTTGAGAAGCTATTAGCTTATTTTAGAGACTCTTTCAACCGAGAGGGGTTCATGGAAGAAATTGTTTTCGAATTCATTTTCTCTAGCTCGCCTGTTAGCATTGCCAAACGTGGCCTGGAGTCAGTAGCTTCCGAAAGTGACTTCATAAAGAAATGGATAACCCACGAATATCAATTCGTAGTGTCAGACAGCGAAATTACACATGGAGCGGTATTTCAGAAATTGATTGACATTAACCTTCTATCAATATCTAGTGCTCTAGCAAAAGCTTCGGGCGTGGAAGAAAATGTCCTTCCAAGCATCCTATTTCACTTTGACAAAACATCCAACTTAAGCACTAACGGGATGAGCACGTCTAACCGTCTCCGAGAGGCTATCTCAAATTTAGAAGTATCTGATTGGCCCGAGTTCGTACAGGGTTCAATTCTAGGAAAAGGAATTAAACAGTTATTTTCCAGAGACCAAATAAACTTTGGAAATCTCCGAATCTTACTTGATAGTTTCTTAGAGATTTTTGAAGAGATAGCAACAATCTTAATCGATTATTGCTATGACGGCGAGAAGCTTGATCTCAAAAGTGTAAAGACAGACTATTACGAGGCAGTTCAAAATTTAATCGCCGCAATTAACCGCCTCCCGTCGAATATTGCCAGTAATATGACCTGGGGTTGGCGCGGGATCAGTAGCGGAGAATTAGCGCGAACACATATTTTCTCCGAGAGCTATCACTATTTAAAAGCGACAGACTCCAAATCCAATAACATATTCGTATTTGACGAAGCAGATCTATACTTGCATCCAGAATGGCAACGTATATTTATACATGAAATGCTTTATCACTTAAGTTCAATAGAAGAAAGCCGAGATATTAAAACATCTCAGATTGTCATTTGCACGCACTCTCCAATAATCATCAGCGACTTTCTTCCAAACGACATTGTTTCATTAACAAGAAATGAAGATAACGAGATTATTGCGACCAGCTCCTATGGGTTCGGCAATAGTATTGCAGATATATATATAAAAGGCATGCATTTAAAATCTACCTTTGGAGAGCATGCACGTCGCAAAATCGAACATCTTCTTAGAAAAGCGGAACAGAGCGCACTCACAGAAGCCGACCGAGTGCTGATCTCCAACATCCCGAACCCCAACACAAGAAACTTCTTCCTAAATCATGATAAAGATCAATAAAAACTTTTCATCCGCTTTCAAAGAAACATACATTGAGTATGCTTTGGACGTTATTCTTTGGCCTAATATCTTAAGTTTATTAAATACTATCCCTCACATCCACAGAAAACTAGCGACACAAACATTCAACAAGCGTTTCCTTGAAAACTTACTACGAAGCCAACCTGCGTTCTTTGAAAGCACTATCGAAAGGATATACACATTATTTCCTTTTTTAGCCGAGAGATACTGCTATTGCTATTTATTAAAAGAAATTGATATTGCGACAAATGTGGTCAATATAGCAACGGAATCTTCTTCCGACCGGGAGGTATTTGACAAACTCGTAACGCGTACGATCCAAGAGTTAAAAAGACTAACATCAAAATACCGGCTATATCTTACTCCATTCATAATCAGCGAACTTGAATCAAATATTCCACGACATAAGAAAAAAAGATACCTATGTAGATTAGAGAATGCGCAGAGAGGACGTTCGCAGTTGACTGAGCGTGACCGACAGCTTTTCCCTACATGGGTCAACCAACTTTCCAGTTGCTTTGATTACGACGCAGTATCAGAAAAGCTTGGTCAAGCAATAACTGAACAGCTAGAAATGACGGTTTGCCCTTATTGCGCACTGGAGTCAATCCAAACATACAGCGCCATATCTATTCGGCCAGACCTAGACCATTTCTACCCACAAACTCGTTTTCCGTTTCTCGCTATTTCACTTTACAACCTCATTCCAGCCGGATCTATTTGCAATCAAAAACTCAAGAGAAATAATTCTATGTTGGGACATATGCACCCCCACATTGAAGGTTTAGAAAACGATACAATGTTTCGCTTTGGATTTCTTCCGGATGGAGATATACGTGATACTTTTAGTATAGATATACTCCAACAAAATAGCCACTCCAAAAATAACAATATTAACCTTTTTAAAATAAAGGGTATTTACAATGGCAATGAAGACCTGCGAGAGTGGTATTTTGATACATATGAGCTTCGTGAATTCCTCAAAGGAAAAGGAGAGGAACTAAGTAGCGTTGACTTTAGATCACCACCCCATAAAAGCGTAATTGACCTACGAAGACCTAATACGAAAGTCTCCGCACAGAAATTTAAAATTGAAGCCATTAATGAGCTTTTTGAACAAAGGTTACGTATCGTGAATCAGCCACAGCTATGAGAGCGAGTACCATTATATGCATAGTATTCTATCAATAAGCCCATGATAATAAAATCCGAGAAAGAACAATAGCAATCTGTATCCATTCTCGATGCCAAGTCAGCGGCTCAATTTAGAGATCGTATCGGATTGGCTTTACCTTAATACACAAATCAGAAGAGACAGATTCTAACTAAAATTTTTGAAGTCGTTCCATCCTGATATCAAAGTCCATAGGCCGCGCACAATGCCGTACTTCTCAGCAGGCTACAATTTCGACAGCTCTGAGCTCCTTCTACCTTCAACATTCCCTTTAGATAAATATTTAAAGGCGCCTAGTTCTATAGTGTTCACCCAAGTACCTGAACATAGCCCGACCGGGGTATGCCAGCCTTCTCGTCGCAATCGGTGATCACCGCCTTTTCTTAATCAGTAATCCAAACCTCGATTGGCTTGCCGAATCGGCGATACTAGCAAAAACACTACTCAGGAGGCCCGGCCAGCGTCTTTCATAGCAGAGGCAGCCGATCACTGATGCTCCGGGGCGGATGGACAATTCATCCGCACGCTATCATGCACAACTTCATCCAGCAGCTCAGCCGCATATAACGGATCAGCCTCGAAAACTCTGCTATTGCCTCATCATAACTACGGCTAATCCAGCCAATACATCTGACAGCCCCTTCTAGTACTAAGCCTGATTTTGTGAGGCGCTGAAATAGGAGTAGAGAATATCAGCGGAATCAAGCTCATTGATATCGCCGACAACCAAATCTCTAACCGCATCCGCCAGAAGATCATTGTCTAGGGTAATTTCATAATCATTGAGCGAAAGATACTCCAAGCCGACTGCAAGTCCGGTACGCTTGTTAGCATCAGGCAGTGCATGGCCTTGCGCGATACTGGCAGTGTACTTAGCGGCAATTTCAAATACATCGTCGAGGCCATTATAGGCGATCGCATTATCGATTCGGGCCAGCGCGCCCTGCAAGATCGGAATATTTGCCGGGCTCGGTAGTCAAGATTTGAGTATTTATCTCAATGACCCGTTCAAATGGAAAGAAGATCAACTCCATTACATGTCAGCCAGTTTCCGAAAGGTCTTCTTGTGCGTTGTCAGAACGAGCCTGGTTTCCAAAAAAACAATCCGCTTACCCGGGTCGCCACCCAAGTCCAGCTTCTTGGTGGCTTTAATTTTAGGCCTCTCTACTATGGATACGCCATAGGTGTTCAGCTTGTGGTTCATGGCTTGAGTACCCCATACGGCTTGATCAATCTTTGCTCACAAGGTAGTACACTAAAAGACAAGACACACCACCGAGCCATCGACGGCGTCATACGCTGCTTGCCGATTGGCATCAGTGCCACGTCAGCGCGCAACTCAGCAGCGATCATTGCTGACAGAAAACTCAGGGAAGGGCCGCAATAAAACCCAACGGGCTATCGCGGCCTCAGCAAAGCATGGAGTAAAAATCAGCAGACGCGCCGCTCTGCCATCAGGCCACGCCGTTGAATCACTGCGAAGACATCATTGACGTCCTGCAACAGGATTCGACTGATATTGGCGATAGAAGCAATGTCGCGTGGATCACTGTCATTCAAGCTACAACAAGAAAAAAGACTCAGTATATTACCCAAGGCACCGATGCGCTCGCTGACGCAGGCATGCAGGTCGACCAGGGGCGCATGGCTATCGATGTACAGGACAGGGTGCTCGGAAGCTACGGTATCGACGGGGGTAAAGCGTTCGTTACTTTGCATGGTAGGAATTCCCTTAAATGTCTTAAAGGGTCACCACCGTCCGCTGCGAAACGAAATGGGTGGCAACTGTGCGCGGGTTCGCAGACCGGTAATTCCAACCATAAACCCGGCAGACCCGAAGGTCTCCCACGCACAGTCGCCATGGAAGCTTATTGGAGGCGAGAGAAAACGCCAACAACAGGCTTGCGGCGCTGCTGGTTAGAATGTGTACGGACTGCGAAATCCGTTCGCTGATTTAGCAGCGAAGCACAGACTATAAGCGCCTATCAGCTCACCAGGCGATCAGAGTAATGAGTGCAATTGTGTCGGAGTGTGATGCCTCCAAAGACCATCAGACTTGAATCCCCGAAGCATCCGAGCACAAATGAAAATGCCAGTCAGCGTGACTGACTGGCATTGGGCTAAAGCGCCTATTCTTCACCCCGCTGACGCGAGGATGAAGCCATCATTCCCACTCAATCGTCGCCGGCGGCTTGCTCGACACGTCGTAGGTGACGCGGGAGATGCCTTCGATCTCGTTGATGATCCGGCCGCTGACGGTTTCCAGCAGCTCGTAAGGCAGGTGCGCCCAACGGGCGGTCATGAAGTCGATGGTTTCCACCGCACGCAGGGCCACGACCCAGGCGTAACGCCGGCCGTCACCGACCACACCGACCGATTTCACCGGCTGGAACACCACGAACGCCTGGCTGACCTTGTGATACCAGTCGGCCTTGCGCAGTTCTTCGATGAAGATATGGTCGGCGCGCCGCAGCAGGTCGGCGTATTCCTTCTTCACTTCACCGAGGATCCGCACACCCAGGCCCGGGCCCGGGAACGGGTGACGGTAGACCATGTCGTACGGCAGGCCGAGTTCCAGGCCAAGACGACGGACCTCGTCCTTGAACAGCTCACGCAGCGGCTCGACCAGCTTGAGGTTCATCTCTTCCGGCAGGCCACCGACGTTGTGGTGGGACTTGATCACATGGGCCTTGCCGCTTTTCGCGCCAGCCGACTCGATCACGTCCGGGTAGATGGTGCCCTGGGCCAGGTACTTGATGTTGTCCAGCTTGCACGACTCGGCATCGAACACGTCGATAAAGGTGCGGCCGATGATCTTGCGCTTCTTCTCTGGATCGGACTCGCCAGCCAGGTTGTTCAGGAACTGATCCTCGGCGTTGGCGCGGATCACCTTGACGCCCATGTTCTCGGCGAACATGGCCATCACTTGCTCGCCTTCGTGCAAGCGCAGCAGGCCGTTGTCGACGAAGACGCAGGTCAGTTGGTCGCCGATGGCCTTGTGCAGCAGTGCCGCAACCACCGAGGAGTCCACACCGCCGGACAGGCCCAGGAGGACGTTGTCGGTGCCGACCTGGGCACGGATGTTGGCGATGGCGTCTTCAGCGATCTTCGACGGCGTCCACAGCGCTTCGCAGCCGCAGATGTCGAGGATGAAACGCGACAGGATCCGACCGCCCTGCTTGGTGTGGGTCACTTCCGGGTGGAACTGCACGCCGTAGTAACGCAGGTCGTCGTTGAACATGCCGGCAATCGGGCAGCTCGGGGTGCTGGCCAGGACATGGAAGTCGGCCGGCATCCGGGTGACCTTGTCACCGTGGCTCATCCAGACGTCGAGGCCGAACAGGCCGTCGGCGTCGACGTGGTCTTCGATGCCATCCAGCAGGCGGCTCTTGCCGACCACATCGACACGGGCGTAACCGAACTCACGCAACTCGGAACCTTCGACCTTGCCACCCAACTGCTCGGCCATGGTCTGCATGCCGTAGCAGATACCGAAGACTGGAACCCCCAGGTCAAACACGGCTTGCGGGCAGCGCGGGCTGTCGGCTTCGTGCACGGACTCGGGACCGCCGGCGAGGATGACGCCTTTGGGAGCGAATTCGCGAATCGCTTCATCGTCCATGTCGAACGGATGCAGTTCGCAGTACACGCCGATTTCACGCACGCGGCGGGCGATCAGCTGGGTGTACTGGGAACCGAAGTCGAGGATCAGGATGCGGTGGGCGTGAATGTCGAGGGCCATGAGTCATTCTCGTCTGTGAAATCAGAAACAACACGGGGCTGTCATCAACAGCCCCGGTTCAAATTCGTCAATCGCCTCCCGACCTCGGCCAGGAGGCGATCACTATCAACCTACGCGATAGTTTGGAGCTTCCTTGGTGATCTGCACGTCGTGAACGTGAGATTCGGCCATGCCGGCACCGGTGATACGCACGAATTCAGGCTTGGTGCGCATTTCTTCGATGTCGGCGCTGCCGGTGTAACCCATCGAGGAACGCAGGCCGCCCATCAGTTGATGGACGATGGCGCTCAGGCTGCCCTTGTAGGGAACACGACCTTCGATGCCTTCCGGTACCAGCTTCTCGGCACCCGCGGAGGAGTCCTGGAAGTAGCGGTCGGAGGAACCCTGGGACTGCGACATCGCACCCAGCGAACCCATGCCGCGATAAGCCTTGTAGGAACGGCCCTGGAACAGTTCGATTTCGCCCGGTGCCTCTTCGGTACCGGCGAACATCGAGCCCATCATCACGCAGGAAGCACCGGCGACGATGGCCTTGGACAGGTCACCGGAGAACCGGATACCGCCGTCGGCGATCAAGGGTACGCCGGTGCCTTCAAGGGCGGCGGCGACGTTGGCGATGGCGCTGATTTGCGGTACGCCGACACCGGCAACGATACGGGTAGTGCAGATCGAGCCAGGGCCGATACCGAC
Source organism: Pseudomonas sp. GW821-FHT03C07 (assembly GCF_059420925.1). Classification (NCBI taxonomy): domain Bacteria; kingdom Pseudomonadati; phylum Pseudomonadota; class Gammaproteobacteria; order Pseudomonadales; family Pseudomonadaceae; genus Pseudomonas; species Pseudomonas sp. GW821-FHT03C07. The sequence goes on along the minus strand of NZ_JBWKUQ010000002.1, from coordinate 336,459 downwards.
CTTGACCGCATCCGCGCCCGCTTCGGCCAGGGCCTTGGCGGCCGCGCCGGTGGCGATGTTGCCGCCGATCACCTGGACTTCCGGGAAGTTCTGCTTGACCCAGCGAACGCGGTCGATCACGCCTTTGGAGTGACCGTGGGCGGTGTCGACCACCACCACGTCGACACCGGCATTGACCAGTGCGGCCACGCGATCAGCGGTGTCTTTACCGGTGCCGACCGCGGCGCCGACACGCAGACGACCTTGGTCGTCCTTGCTGGCCAACGGGTAAGCCTTGGATTTTTCGATGTCCTTGACGGTCATCATGCCCTTGAGGGCGAACTTGTCGTCGACGATCAGCACTTTTTCCAGACGGTGCTTGTGCAGCAAATCGCGGACTTCGTGCTTGTTGGCGCCTTCGCGGACCGTGACCAGGCGCTCTTTAGGCGTCATCACTTCACGAACCGGGACATCCATGCGGGTTTCAAAACGCACGTCACGGGAAGTGACGATACCGACCAGGTCGCCGTCATGCAGCACCGGCACGCCGGAGATGTTGTGCATGCGGGTCAGTTCGAGCAGTTCACGCACCGTGGCATCGGCCTCGATGGTGATCGGGTCCTTGACCACGCCGGCTTCGAACTTCTTGACCTTGCGCACTTCGGCAGCTTGCTGCTCGATGGTCATGTTCTTGTGGATGATGCCGATACCGCCTTCCTGGGCCATGGCAATGGCCAGACGGGCTTCGGTCACGGTGTCCATGGCGGCGGAAACCAGCGGAATATTCAGCTCGATGCCACGGGTAAGGCGGGTCTTGAGACTGACTTCGTTAGGGAGTACCTCGGAATAACCGGGCACTAGGAGAATGTCGTCGAAGGTCAGAGCTTCTTGGCTGATACGCAGCATCGCGGGGGCTCCCGAGCGGGAAAATGGAAGCGCGCCATTATACTCAGATGGACCCCTGGGCTCAATGTAAACCTTGGCTTATTTAAAGCTGCACTTTCACCCAGGCTACCGGCTGATCCAGCCAGTCGGCGAACTCGTCGAGAAAACTCTGCTTGAAGCCGGCTTCAGCCCAGTTGTTGAAGATAAAGCCCAGATTGGAAAAAGCGCACTCCTGCAGGAACAGAAAGCCGTTGATATCGTCTTCATGACCGCACAGCGGGCAGATGAAGTTCTCGGTGCGCCCCGGCATCCAGTCTTCTAGGCTGTCGAACAACGCCTCGCCAACTTCCTTGCGGCACTCGGCGCAACCCGCCTCTTCGAGAAAGCCCTTGGCCGGGGTATAGATGCAGCGTTTGGTGACGATCTCCAGGCCGTTGATCGGCTCGTGGAACGGCAATGCATCGGGGTGCAGGACCACGCTGGCGGCGCCCGGGGCAATAGCGTGGGCCATGCGGTTGCCGGTGCGCCCGCAGGTGCTCAGTTGTTCCTCGATGATGTTCTTGCGCACCAGCCAGCGCACGATGGCCCGGGCCCGGGCTTCGTGGACCGGCAAGGTGGAAATCTTCGGGACGATGATGCTTTGCGAATTCATGGGTACGGCCTGGAGCGTTTGCGACCCGGCAGCTTAATCCCTGAAACCCCGAGGTCAAGTGCTGAAGTAACGGGTGATCAGGGCAATCCCACTGGCCAGCACCAGCCAGGTCACCAGGCGCACGAAGGCTTCACGCGACAGCCGGCGGGTCAAACGCCTGCCGATCCAGAGGCCCAGCGCCATCGCTGGCAGCAAACACAGCGCCAACATCAATAAGGGTAGCTCGGCATAGACCCCGGCGATCACGAACAGCGACAGACGCACCACCGTGCTGCAACTGATCAGCGCACTTTGCGTGGCTCGGGCCGCGTCCTTGGGCAAGCGGCTGTTGAGGTAGATCGCATAAAGAAAGCCGCCACTGCCAAACAGCGCGCCGAACATCCCGCCCACCGTGCCCATGGGCACCGCCCACCCGGCGGCCAGTTGCGTCGGCCGCACCTTCACCAACAGGCTGTAGACCGCATAGGCGCTGATAAACAAACCCATCAGCAGCAACAGGATGTCGGACTTGAGATTCAACAGGAAGATCACCCCCAGGGTGCAGCCCACCGCCATGCAGGGTAGCAACCGCAGCAATTCGGGTTTGGCCACATCCTTGCGCGAAGGCAGCAGATTGCCAAAGGCCGCGACAAAATCCAGCAGCACCAGCAGGGGCACGATTTTCGACAGCGGCATAAACAGGATCAGGATCGGCCCCGCCAGCAGCGCCGTGCCGAAACCCGCCACGCCGAAGACGATATAGGCCAGGGCCACGCCCAGCTCCACCACCAGCCAATCGTTGGCGCTGAACGGCCACTGGTTCAACAGTGCAACAAGACTCATGAAGAACACTTCCACAATGGGTTCGATTGACTTTAGCCAGTGCCGAGCCTTGCGACTAATATATTCAAAGCCCGACACCCATCTCGAAAAGGCATGACTCGTGATTTCCACCCGCCAATTGCGCTACTTCGTCGAGATCGCCGAATCCGGCAGTTTCAGCGCTGCTGCCGAACGCCTGTTTATCGCGCAGTCGGCCTTGAGCCGGCAAATCAAGGAACTGGAAAACCATTTGCAGACGCCCTTGTTCGAACGTACGGCGCGCCAGCCGAGGCTGACCGCGGCCGGCGAGGCCTTTTATCCGCGGGCGCGCAATCTGCTGAGCGAACTGAACAAGGCCAGCGAACTGGCGACCCAGGTGGGTAAAGGGCAGCTGGGCACCTTGCGCCTGAGTCATTCCAGCACGGTGCCGATGAGCGGTCGATTGCTGCGGGCGATCGGTCATTTTCTGGCGCAGAGCCCGGGCGCGTCGATGGATATCGTCAAGCTGTCCTCCGAAGCCCAGCTCGAAGAACTCGCCGAGGGGCGGCTGGATATCGGCCTGTTGCGCCTGCCGGTACTGCGCCAACGCGAGGGTGTGCAGATCCTGCCGCTGTTCAGCGAGCGCCTGCTGCTGGCGGTACCGCCGAATCATCCGCTGGCGGGTTCGACCGAGGCCGTCGACCTGGCGAGACTGAAAGATGAAGCCTTTATTTCCATTCCCCATCCGCAGCGCGGTGGTTTGAGTTATCTCTCGGCTGAATTGTGCATGCGCCAGGGTTTCTTTCCCCGGGCGGCGCGAGTGGTGTCGCGCAAGACCACCCAGTTGCAGTTGATCCAGGCCGGATTCGGTATCGCGCTGCTGCCCGAGTCGATGCGGGACATCGCCCCGACGAATATCCATTTCCTGCCCCTCAAGGATCCGGATTGCCAGAGCACCCTGGCCCTGGCCTGCCGCCAGGACCCGACACCGCTGGTGGCGCAGTTTGTCGAGCGGTTCGGCGAAGACCTCCAACGCCCTTGAAAACACCACGAACCTTGTAGGAGCAGGGTTTATGTGGGAGCGGAGCTTGCCCGCGAAGCTTTTAGCGTCCTCACGGCCGCCTTCGCGAGCAAGCTCTGCTCCCACATTGGATCCAGGTTGCACACAAAATCTGCGTTCGACGACATAACGTAGAGATTGGCAACCGAATGCCTTTATCATGCCGCCCATGATTAAAGATCCCTTTTCACGCCTGGGCCTCGACCGCGAAGTCCTCACTGTCAGCCAGCTCAACGGCCGCGCCCGAGTGTTGCTCGAAGACGTGTTCAGCAATATCTGGGTCGAAGGCGAAATCTCCAACCTCGCCCGCCCGGCGTCCGGCCATATCTATTTCACCCTCAAGGACAGCGGCGCCCAGGTGCGTTGCGCGCTGTTCCGGCAGAACGCCGCCCGAGTGCGTCAGGCGCTGAAGGACGGCCTGGCGGTCAAGGTCCGTGGCAAGGTCTCGCTGTTCGAAGGCCGTGGCGACTATCAGCTGATTCTCGATACCGTCGAGCCGGCCGGTGATGGCGCCCTGCGCCTGGCCTTCGATGCATTGAAGGAAAAACTCAGCGCCGAAGGCCTGTTCAGCGCCGAACGCAAGGTCCCCCTCCCCGCCCACCCGCAGCGCATCGGCATTATCAGCTCACCCACCGGCGCGGTGATCCGCGACATCATCAGCGTGTTCCGCCGCCGCGCACCGCAGGTCGAGCTGACGCTGATCCCCACCGCCGTGCAGGGCCGCGAAGCCATCACGCAAATCGTCCGAGCGTTGCAGTTGGCCGATGCCAAGGGCTTCGACGCGCTGATCCTGGCCCGTGGCGGCGGTTCGCTGGAAGACCTCTGGTGCTTCAACGAAGAGGCCGTGGCCCGAGCCGTGGATGCCTGCGTCACGCCAATCGTCAGTGCCATCGGCCATGAAACCGATGTGTCCATCAGCGACTTTGTCGCCGACGTCCGCGCCCCGACCCCATCCGCCGCCGCCGAACTGCTGGCTCCAGACTCCAGCGACCTGCAACGCCGGATCGAGAGCCTGCACCGCCGCTTGGTGATGCGCATCCGAGACCGCCTGATGCGCGACCGCCTGCGTCTCGACGGCCTGGCCCGCCGCCTGCGCCACCCCGGTGAACGCCTGCGCCAACAGGCCCAGCGCCTGGATGACCTGGATATGCGCATGCGCCGGGCGTTCGAACGCCAGCTCAATACCCGCCGGGAAAAACTGATCCGCCTGGAAACCCGTCTCGCCGGGCAACATCCGGGGCGGCAACTGGCACTATTACGCCAACGCCTGGACAGCCTCTCCTCGCGCCTGCCCCGGGCCATGCACGAAGGCCTGAAGGCCCGGCGCCTGCAACTACAAAGCCAGATGCAGACGCTGCATGTGGTCAGTCCGCTGGCCACCCTCGGCCGCGGCTACAGTATTTTGCTGGACGAGCGCGGCCAGGCCATCCGCAGTGCCGAGCAGACCCACACCGGCCAACGCCTCAAGGCGAAACTTGGTAACGGGGAGTTGCAGGTTCGGGTCGAGGACAATCACCTGACGCCCGTCACCCTTTCTTTACTGGACTGACTTTCAAGGGATCCGAGCATGCCCCGTTTTCTTGCCGCCCTGCTGTTGCTGGGCCTCGCCTTCAACGCCCACGCCGACAGCTATCTCACCCGCCTGCTGAACAAACCGGTGCCCGGCGGCGTGGCTGTGGTCGATCTCGGAGCAAACGCCCAGGCGCCCAAGGCCAGTTACCAGGGCAAGCCGGTGCTGGTGGTCAAGGAACAGAACAGCTGGCTGGCGATTGTGGGGATTCCCCTCAGCGTGAAACCCGGCAGCCAGCAAATCAGCTCGGCGGGGCGCAACCTGAGTTTCAACGTTACCAGCAAGAAATACCCGGAACAGCACATCACCTTGAAAAACACCCGCCAGGTCAACCCGAACCCGGCCGACCTCAAGCGCATCGATGAAGAACTGGCGGTGCAGATTCGGGCCTATCGCAGCTTCAGCCCCGGTACGCCGAGCAACCTGCTGTTGGACAAGCCGGTCAACGGGCCACTGTCGAGCCGCTTCGGCGTGCGTCGGTTCTTCAACGGCGAGGAGCGCAACCCACACGCCGGGCTGGACTTCGCGGTGCCAGCAGGTACGCCGATCAAGACCCCGGCAGCGGGCAAGGTGATTCTGATCGGCAATTACTTCTTCAATGGCAATACGGTGTTCGTCGACCACGGCCAGGGCTTTATCAGCATGTTCTGCCATATGTCGAAGATCGACGTGCAGGTGGGCCAGTCACTGGCCCGTGGTGCGGTGGTGGGCAAGGTCGGCTCCACAGGGCGGGCGACCGGCCCCCATATGCACTGGAACGTCAGCCTGAATGACGCACGGGTCGATCCGGCGATCTTTATCGGCGCGTTCCAACCCTGATCCCCGGAACACCACCGCCCCCCTGTAGGGGCGAGCTTGCTCGCGATGGTAGTCCAGGCACCACTGGGTATCAGGTGCCCCCGCGTTATCGTTGACGTCCATCGCGAGCAAGCTCGCTCCTACAAGGACCTCGTTCAGTCTGGGCGACCGATGTTGCAGCCAACCATCCCAGCGGCAAAGATTGCGCAGGTCCAAAATAGTGCGCAATTGTTCTAGATTTTCAGTCGATCAAGCAGAATAAAATCTCGTAAAAGTCGATTTTCTGAGTATTTCTCTCAATTTTTCCCACAGGCTTGCCATCTTTCACCCCAGTGGTTAGGGTTGAAGACATGAAAACTTCTCACACCCTCATCCAGCGACGTCAACATCGCAGCCTCTGCCTCGTCAGCGCACGACTGCCAGGCTGAATCGCCCGACCTCGCCCCTGGTTTTCTCCCTGATAACGCTTCACCGGCCGGCCGCCTTTTTTCGGCCCTGACCCCAAGGAATATTCCCATGAGCATGCTCAAAGACCCGTCTTCGAAGTACCGTGCGTTCCCGACCATTGACCTCCCGGACCGCACCTGGCCGTCGAAAACCATCACCAGCGCGCCGATCTGGTGCAGCTCCGACCTGCGCGACGGCAACCAGTCGCTGATCGAACCGATGGACGCGGTGAAGAAACTGCGCTTCTGGAAAACCCTGGTCAGCGTCGGCGTGAAGGAAATCGAAGCCTCGTTCCCGGCTGCCTCGCAAACCGACTTCGACTTCGTGCGGACCCTGATCGAAGACAACCACATCCCCGCGGACACCACCATCCAGGTGCTGACCCAGGGCCGTGAAGACTTGATCGCACGTACCTTCGAATCGCTGCGCGGGGCGAAAAAAGCCATCGTTCACCTGTACAACGCCACCTCGCCGTCCTTCCGCCGCATTGTCTTCAACCAGGACAAGGACGGGATCAAGGCCATCGCGGTCAACGCCGCCAAGCTGTTCGTCAAATATGCCGCTCAGCAACCGGAAACCCAGTGGCAGTTCGAATACTCCCCGGAAACCTTCAGCGCCACCGAGCTGGAGTTCGCCAAGGAAGTCTGTGACGCGGTGATCGACGTCTGGAACCCGACGCCCGAGCACAAGGTGATCCTCAACCTGCCGGCCACGGTCGAGTGCGCCACCCCGAACATCTATGCCGACCAGATCGAGTGGTTCGGTCGTCATATCAACCGTCGTGACAGCGTGATCATCAGCCTGCACACCCACAACGACCGTGGCACCGGCGTGGCCGCCACCGAACTGGGCCTGATGGCCGGCGCCGACCGCGTCGAAGGCTGCCTGTTCGGCAACGGCGAGCGTACCGGTAACGTCGACCTGGTCACCGTGGCCCTGAACATGTACACCCAGGGGCTCGACCCGCAGCTGGACTTCTCCGATATCGACGGCGTGCGCAAGGTCGTCGAGGAGTGCAACCAGATTCCGGTGCACCCACGTCACCCGTATGTCGGCGACCTGGTCCACACCGCCTTCTCCGGCTCCCACCAGGACGCGATCCGCAAGGGCTTCGCCCAGCAGCAAGCCGACACCCTGTGGGAAGTGCCGTACCTGCCGATCGACCCGGCCGATATCGGTCGCAGCTACGAGGCGGTGATCCGCGTCAACAGCCAGTCGGGCAAGGGCGGCATCGCCTACCTGCTGGAACAGGAATACGGCATCAGCCTGCCACGGCGCATGCAAATCGAATTCAGCCAGGTGGTACAGCGGGAAACCGACCGCCTTGGCCTGGAAATGAGCGCGCAGCAGATTCATGCCCTGCTGCACAGCGAGTACCTGCAAGCCAACACTCCGTATGCGCTGGTCAGCCATCGCCTGCAGGAAGAGAACGGCAACAGCACCGTGGAAGTGGAAGTGTCCGGCAAGGGCCAGGGCGAGACCAACCTGCACTGGCGCGGCAAGGGCAACGGCGCCCTGGAAGCGCTGGTGGCCGGTCTGCCGCTGCCGGTGGAGATCATGGACTACAACGAGCACGCCATCGGTGCCGGGACCAACGCCAAGGCCGCGGCTTATATCGAACTGCGGGTCAACGGCGAACGTGCGGTGCACGGCGTGGGGATCGATGAAAACATCACCACCGCCAGCTTCAAGGCGCTGTTCAGTGCGCTGAACCGCTCGTTGAGCCAGGTGGATACCAGCAAGGCGGCGTAAGCGTCGGCTGACAAAAAAAGGCCTCGGTGGTATGAACCCCCGAGGCCTTTTTTGTGCGTTTGAGTCCGTCATCGCCGGCAAGCCGGCTCCCACAGGAGAGCATGCCAACTCCTGGAGTTGCGTACGCCACAAATCCCGTGTGGGAGCCGGCTTGCCGGCGATAAACGATAACGCGGTGTTACTGATGCAACTCGAAGCTGTCAGCATCCAGGTAAGCCGGAAACCGCGTCCGATAGGCCGTCAGTTCCGCCGCGCTCAAGGTGACCTGGAACACCCCATCGGCCTCCCCCGCGCCCAGCAGCGACTCGCCCTGGAAGTCCAGCACCTGGCTGTCGCCGGTATAAGCGAAACCCTTGCCATCGGTGCCGATCCGATTCACCGCCGCGACATAACACAGGTTTTCAATCGCCCGTGCCGGTAACAACCGGTTCCAGTGCAACCGTCGTGCGCCCGGCCAGTTGGCGGTGTACAGCAGCAGGTCGGTGTCTTGGGCATCACGGCTCCACACCGGGAAACGCAGGTCATAGCAGATCAGCGGACGTACCCGCCAGCCCTTGAGCTCGAACTGCATCTGCCGCTCGCCCGGGGTGTAGTGGTTGTGCTCACCGGCCATGCGGAACAGATGCCGCTTGTCGTAGTGCAGCAGCTCGCCATCCGGCCGCGCCCACAACAGACGATTGCGGTGACTGCCATCGGCGGCGCGGACAATCACGCTGCCGGTGATCACCGCATCGAGTTTTTTCGCCTGCTCGCGCAGCCAATGACTGGTCGGGCCATTTTCGGCTTCGGCCAGGGTCTGCGACTCCATGGAGAAACCAGTGGTGAACATCTCCGGCAGGATCACCAGATCAGCGCCCACGGCCTGCTCCAGCAGTCCTTCGAAATGCTCCAGGTTGGCCTGGCGGTCATGCCAGGCCAAAGTGGTCTGCACCAACGCGACCGTCAGGTCCGGCAAGCCGGTCAAATCACGCATAGTTTTTCCGCCGCCTCACGCAGCGTCTCCTCGCGTTTGGCAAAACACAGCCGTACCAGGCGCTGCCCTTCCGGCGGGTTCTGGTAGAACACCGACACCGGAATACTCGCCACACCATGCTCGCGGGTCATCCACACGGCCATGTCGACGTCGTTCAGGTCCGGGCGGATCTGCGAGTAGTCGACCAGTTGGAAGTACGTCCCCGCGGCCCGGGTGAAGCTGAAACGCGACTTGCCGAGCAGGTCGCAGAACAGGTCGCGCTTCTCCTGATAGAACGCCGGCAATTCCTCGACATGCTCCGGACGCAGCGCCATGAAATCGGCCAGCGCATACTGCAACGGCGTCACGCCGCAGAAGCTGACGTACTGGTGCACCTTGCGCAGCTCGGCGGTGAGGGCCGGCGGCGCCACCACATAACCGGTTTTCCAACCGGTGACGTGATAAGTCTTGCCGAACGAGCTGACCACAAAGGCGCGCTGATACAGCGCCTCATGACTCAGCACGCTGGCATGGGGTACGCCGTCGAACACCAGGTGCTCGTAGACCTCATCGCTGACCAGGTAGATATCGCGATCGGCGATCAATTTCGCCAACTGGTCCAGCTCGGCATGAGTGATCAGTGCACCGCTGGGGTTGTGCGGGCTGTTGAGGATGATCATGCGGGTGCGCGGGCTCAGCGCATCGGTGAGCTTCTGCCAGTCGATGGCGAAGTCATTCAAGCCCAACTGCACATGCACACAACGACCGCCGGCCAATTCCACCGAAGGTTCATAGCTGTCGTAGCAGGGGTCGAAGACGATCACTTCGTCGCCGGGGTGGATCACCGCCTGGATCGCGCAGAAGATCGCCTGGGTCGCGCCGGGGGTGATGGTGATCTCGGCATCGGCATTCACATGCACGCCGTAACTGCGGGAGATTTTCGTCGCCACCTGCTGGCGCAGGGCGGGCAGCCCGGTCATCGGGGCATACTGGTTGTGGCCGTTGTTGACGTGCCGGCCAACGGCGTCGCGCAGGGCCTGCGGCCCCTCGAAATCCGGGAAGCCCTGGGACAGGTTCAGCGCGCCGGTTTCCACCGCGAGCGCAGACATACGGGTAAAGATGGTGGTGCCGACATTCGGCAACTTACTGCTGATCATGGGGGCGTTTTCCCAGCTTAACATCCGGCTCTACGGGGCACGGGAGGGTTCGAGGATAACGTAAACGGCAGGCATGAAAAAGGGCGCCGAAGCGCCCGTTCTCATGCCCTGGATCAGCGTTTCTTGTCACGACGCTTTTTATCGGCCTGCTTGTGGTGCGACATCATCCGGCGCTTTTTGTTGACCTGACGGTCGGTCAGCGCGGTCTTCTTGCCTTCGTACGGGTTCTCGCCGCCCTTGAACTCGATGCGGATCGGCGTCCCTACCAGTTTCAACACGCGACGGTAGGTGTTTTCCAGGTAGCGAACATAGGACTTCGGCACCTTCTCCACCTGGTTGCCGTGGATCACGATCAACGGCGGGTTGGCCCCACCCAGGTGCGCGTAACGCAGCTTGATCCGACGGCTGTTGACCATCGGCGGCGCGTGCTCGCTCACGGCGTCTTCGAGAATCTGGGTCAGACGGCTGGTCGGCCAGCGGGTCACCGCCGACTTGAAGGAGTTCTGCACCGACTGGTACAGGTTACCCACGCCAGTGCCGTGCAAGGCCGAGATGAAGTGGATGTCGGCGAAATCGACGAAGAACAACCGGCGTTCCAACTCGATTTTGACGAAATCACGCTCGCCCGGGGTCATGCCGTCCCATTTGTTCAGGGCGATCACCAGCGCACGCCCCGACTCCAGGGCAAACCCGAGCAGGTTGAGGTCGTGGTCGACCACCCCTTCGCGGGCATCCATGACGAAGATCACCACGTTGGCGTCCTTGATCGCCTGCAAGGTTTTCACCACGGAGAACTTTTCGACTTCCTCGTGGATCTTGCCGCGCTTACGCACACCGGCGGTGTCGATCAGCGTGTACTTTTCTTCATTACGTTCGAACGGGATGTAGATACTGTCGCGGGTGGTGCCCGGCTCGTCATAGACGATGACCCGGTCTTCACCGAGCATGCGGTTGACCAGGGTCGACTTGCCGACGTTCGGACGACCGATGATGGCGATCTTGATGCCATCTTTTTCGCTCGGGCCGGGAATACGCTTGGCTTCTTCACCTTCGGCAACGTCTTCGATCTCACCGTCTTCCGGCTCGTCTTCGTCGTCTTTCGGGAAGTCGCTCAGGGCGATTTCCAGCATCTGGGTGATACCGCGACCGTGGGCGCCAGCGATCGGGATCGCGTCGCCCAGGCCCATCGGGCTGAATTCGGCGCGGGCCATATCCGGGTCGATGTTGTCGACCTTGTTGGCGACCACGTAGGAGCGCTTGTTACGTTTGCGCAAGTGCTCGCCGATCATCTGGTCAGCGGCGGTGAAGCCGGCTTTGGCATCCACCAGGAACAGCACGACATCGGCTTCTTCAATGGCCAGCAGCGACTGCTCGGCCATTTTTTCATCCATGCCATGCTCGTCGCCGGAAATACCGCCGGTGTCGATCAGGATATAGGTGCGCCCCTGCCACTTTGCCTCACCGTATTGGCGATCACGGGTCAGACCGGACAAGTCGCCGACAATGGCGTCGCGAGTCCTGGTCAGGCGGTTGAACAGGGTGGATTTGCCGACGTTCGGTCGGCCCACCAGGGCGATTACGGGAACCATGCGGCTCTCCACTTCGTTATTTCAGAAAATACAAAAGCCGCTGCAAGGCAGCGGCTGGTGCTCGGGGCAGCACCGGGAGGTGCCGCAAACCTCATGAAACGAGGCCGCCTGTGGGATCAACGCCAAACCTGTAGGAGCGAGCTTGCTCGCGATGGGCCGGGGCGCCGCGGTGCATCAGATGCCCCACGTTATCGTTGACGACCATCGCGAGCAAGCTCGCTCCTACAAGTGATGCGCTGGGATGCCCCCAAGCATAGTCAAACCTTTACTTGATGGTCAGGGCTTCCAGTTTGCCACTGTTGCCATACACGTAAATCATGTCACCTACCACCAGCGGACGGGCACGCAGGCCGTCGCTGTCGATGCGCTCGCGACCGACGAAGCGACCGTCCACCTGGCTCAGCAGGTGCAGGTAGCCTTCGAAGTCGCCCACGGCAACATAGCTGGAGAACACTTCCGGTGCCGACAGCTGACGGCGAGCCAGGGCATCGTTGCTCCAGATCGCCGTGGTGGAACGTTCGTCGACGCCTTCAACCGTGCCGGACGCCAAGGCAACATAGACACTGCCGAAACCCTGGGCAACACCCGAGTAGCTGGAAGCATCACGCTGCCAGAGCACTCGACCGCTTTCCAGGTCCAGTGCCGCCATGCGGCCCTGGTAGCTGGCGACATACAAGCTGCCGCCAGACAACAGCAGGCCGCCGTCGATGTCGACGATGCGCTCCAGCTCCGAACGCCCTTGCGGGATGGCCACGCGGGTTTCCCACGCCGGCACGCCGTTATGGGTATCCAGGGCGACCACTTTACCGCTGGACAGACCCGCCACCGCCAGGTGGTTGGTCACGATCGGTGCGCCGGTGCCACGCAGGGTCAGGACCGCCGGGGAACTGTCGTACAACCAGCGCTGGTGACCGGTGTCGGCATCGAGGCCGATCACACGGTCGTCCTGGGTCTGCACAACCACCACATCACCGTTGGTGGCCGGTGGCGCCAGCACTTCGCTGGTCACCTGGGCGCGCCATTTCTGCTCGCCGCTGCTGGCATCCAGGGCAATCACTTCGCCCTTGAGGGTGCCCATCAGCACCAGGCCGTAGCCGACGCCGATGGCGCCGGAAACCGGCAGCTCCAGGTCTTTCTTCCACTTCACGTCGCCGTTCATGCGGTCCATGGCGATCACTACACCGGTCGCATCGGCCGCGTAGAGGGTATCGCCGTCAATCGCCGGCACCAACATGTTGTAGATCTTGCCCTGGCCGTCACCGATGGAACGGCTCCACTCTTTATGCAGAACCACTTCTTCCTTGAAGGAAGTCAGTTCGGCCGGTGGCAGTTCTTTCTTGCTGTTGCTGCTGCAACCCGCGGCCAGAATGGCCAGAGCCAGCAATGCTGCATGTTTCCAACGGATCACGTCACGCATCCCCTTTGGCCAGGTCGTCCAGCTTGATTTGTAAGCCACCGACCGCTGCTTCATCAGACAGCGCCGCCTTGGCCTTTTGGTACGCGGCATGGGCTTCATCGGTCCGACCCAGTTGAACCAACAGGTCCCCCTTGAGTTCTTCGCGACTGGCCAGGAACGCCTTGTCAGCATCGCCGTCGAGCAGTTTCAGTGCGTCGTCGACCTTGTTCTGTGCCGCCAGCACCTGGGCCAGGCGCTGACGCGCGACTTCGCCCAGGGTGACGTTGGCCGGTTTGTCGATAATGGCTTTCAGCTCACGAGCAGCGTCGTCCAGCTTACCGGTATCGACCGCGACTTTCGCCACGAACAGGCTGCCGTATTGCGCATAGGCGCTCCCGGCAAAGTCGGTATTGAGCTTGTTGGCCAGGTCCGCCACGCGCCCAGGGTCGGGCTTGCCGTCCGGCGTCAGGGTGGTTTCCAGCAATTGCTGATAGAGCACCGAGGCGCCTTGCGCCTGGTTGTTCTGGTATTTGTGCCAAGCCTGCCAGCCGAACACCACTACCAGGGCCAGCAAGCCGCCAGTGACCAGGGGTTTGCCGTTACGCTGCCACCAGTCCTTCAACTCCGCCAAGTGATCATCTTCGGTACTCGACACCCCAATACTCCTTATTCTCTAAATCGGCTGTTTTACAGCTTCAACCCTGCACGACGCAGGTGGCCAAGTGCTCGGAAAGAGCCTCCCAGGCAATGCTTTGTTGCTCGCCCTGGCCACGCAGGGGTTTGAAACCTACCACTTGCTGAGCCAACTCGTCGTCGCCGAGAATCAAGGCGTACAGCGCACCGCTTTTGTCAGCTTTCTTGAACTGGCTCTTGAAGCTGCCCGCACCGGCGTTAACCTGCAAACGCAGGTTCGGCAGCTGGTCACGGACCTTCTCGCTCAGGGCCAGGGCCGCGAGCTCAGCGGCTTCACCAAAGGCGCACAGGTAGACGTCGACCTGACGGGCAATTTCTTCCGGGACCCGCTCCAGGGTTTCCAGCAGCAGGATCAGCCGCTCGATGCCCATGGCAAAACCCACGCCCGGGGTCGGCTTGCCGCCCATCTGCTCCACCAGACCATCGTAGCGACCACCGGCACAGACCGTGCCCTGAGCGCCCAATTGGTCGGTGACCCATTCGAAAACGGTCTTGCTGTAGTAGTCCAGCCCGCGCACCAGCTTGGGATTGATCACGTACGGGATACCGGCTGCATCGAGACGGGCCTTGAGGCCTTCGAAGTGCAGACGCGATTCTTCGTCGAGGTAGTCGGCGAGTTTCGGCGCATCCACCAGCGCGGCCTGGGTATCCGGGTTCTTGGTGTCGAGCACCCGCAGCGGGTTGGTCTTCAGGCGGCGCTGGCTGTCTTCGTCCAACAGCTCGAGACGCGCGCTGAGGAACTCCACCAGGGCCTCGCGATAACGTCCGCGGGCCTCGCTGGTGCCCAGGCTGTTGAGTTCGAGCTTGACCGCGTTGCGGATGCCCAGCAGGCCCCACAGGCGCCAGGTCAGCACGATCAGTTCGGCGTCGATGTCCGGGCCGTCGATATTGAAGACTTCGCAGCCGATCTGGTGAAACTGGCGATAACGGCCTTTCTGCGGACGCTCGTGGCGGAACATCGGGCCGATGTACCAGAGTTTCTGCGGCTGGCCGCCACCGGTGATGCCGTGTTCCAGCACCGCGCGCACACAGGCTGCGGTACCTTCCGGACGCAGGGTCAGGGAATCGCCGTTGCGGTCCTCGAAGGTGTACATCTCTTTTTCGACGATGTCGGTCACTTCACCGATGGAGCGCTTGAACAGCTCGGTGAATTCGACGATCGGCATGCGGATCTGCTTGTAACCGTAGTTATCCAGCAGGCGCGCAACGGTGCCCTCGAAATAGCGCCACAGCGGCGTCTGCTCGGGCAGGATGTCGTTCATGCCACGAATGGCTTGCAAAGACTTGCTCACAAAATATCCTTAAATTCTTCGATCAGCCGCGGGCGATCAGCGCCGCGTCGGCTTCGACCTTTTCGGCCGCCTTCTGCCGGATCAGCCTTTCGAGCTCATCCACCAGATTGTCATTCGTCAGTTTCTGCGCCGGCTTGCCGTCGATGTAGATCAGGTTCGGCGTCCCACCGGTCAGGCCGATATGGGCCTCTTTGGCCTCACCCGGTCCATTGACCACACACCCGATCACCGCCACATCCAGCGGCACCAGCAGATCTTCCAGGCGCCCTTCCAGCTCGTTCATGGTCTTGACCACATCGAAGTTCTGCCGCGAGCAGCTCGGGCAGGCGATGAAGTTGATACCACGGGAGCGCAGGTGCAGGGACTTGAGGATGTCGTAGCCGACTTTCACTTCCTCGACCGGGTCGGCCGCCAACGAGATGCGAATAGTATCGCCAATCCCTTCGGCCAGCAGCATACCGAGGCCGACGGCGGATTTCACTGTGCCTGAACGCAAACCACCGGCTTCGGTGATCCCCAGGTGCAGCGGCTGGACGATTTCCTTGGCCAGCAGGCGGTAGGCGGCTACCGCCATGAACACATCGGAAGCCTTTACGCTGACCTTGAAGTCCTGGAAATTCAGGCGTTCCAGGTGCTCGACATGGCGCAGGGCGGACTCCACCAGCGCTGCCGGCGTAGGCTCGCCGTACTTTTTCTGCAGGTCTTTTTCCAGGGAACCGGCGTTGACGCCGATGCGGATCGGAATACCGCGATCACGGGCGGCATCGACCACCGCGCGCACGCGGTCTTCACGACCGATATTGCCCGGGTTGATACGCAGGCAGTCGACACCCAGCTCGGCCACGCGCAGGGCGATCTTGTAATCGAAGTGAATATCAGCGACCAACGGCACCTTGACCAACTGCTTGATCCGACCGAAAGCCTCGGCGGCATCCATGTCCGGCACGGAAATGCGCACGATATCGACGCCGGCGGCTTCCAGGCGGTTGATCTGCGCCACGGTGGCCGCGACGTCATTGGTGTCGCTGTTGGTCATGCTCTGCACCGCGATCGGCGCATCGCCGCCTACGGGTACCGAGCCGACCCAGATTTTACGAGACTCGCGACGCTTGATTGGGGATTCGCCGTGCATGACTTATTGACCTAGCTTCAGGCGAGCGGTCTCGCCACTGGTGAACGGGGCGATATCGACCGGCTGACCGTTGTACGAAATCTGTGCACCACGGGCATAGCCCAGGCGCACGGCAAACGGCGGCTTGCCGCCGAGCTCAAGGTTCTCGCCCTTGCGCTTGAGGCCGCTGACCAGCACCTTGCCATTGCCGTCGGTGACCTGGGTCCAGCAATCGGCGACGAAGGTCAGGTGGACCTGACCAGCACCGGCCACAGGCTCGGCGGCAGCCGGGGCGCCGTTGGCAGGGGCAGTGGGCGCGACCGTCGACAGCGGGGCCGGGGCGGGCGTCGGGGCCACCACCAGGGTCTGCGCCGAATGTGGTACAGGCACCACCGCCGAAGTGGCCGGGGCCGCAGCCGCAGGCTGGGCCTCGACCGCGCCTTCAGGGGCCGGCGCCTCGGAGGCGGCCTGGTTCTCGTTCACGGCCTGGTCTTCCGGCTCGTCGATCGGGTGAATCTGCGTGGTGCCGTCGGCACTTTCGACTTCGACGTGCTCCATGTTGACCGCCGCCTGATCCTTGGAACGCAGGCTGGCCTGGTCCTGCCACCAGATGAAGCCGCCGCCGATCACGGCAATCAGCAGCAGCAGGCTGACAATGCGCAAGAGGGTGTGGGAAAACCTCACCGGTTCTTCGATATGGCCCAGAGCCTGGACGCTGCTGCCCTGGGAGTCGGTGCCGGTGCTCTGGTCGAACTGCTGGACCAGGACGGCCTGGTCCATGCCGAGCAACTTGGCGTAGGCACGGATATAACCCCGGGCAAAGGTATGCCCCGGCAGCTTGTCGAAGGCACCGGTTTCCAGGTTACTCAGGGACGACACCGTGAGGTTGAGCTTCACGGCCACCTCGGCCAGCGTCCAACCATTGCTTTCGCGGGCCTGACGCAGGGTCTCACCGGGGTTGACGCGAGTCGCTGCTACAAATTCGGGTTGCGCCGCTTTCATCTTTGCTCCGACAGGTATTGCTGATATTCCGGCGTACCGGGATAGAGTCGTTTTAGTTGCAAGCCGTAACTGGCGGCCTTGTCACGATCTTCGTAGATTTTCGCCAGGCGGATACCGAGCAATAGACTACGTGCATTTTGCTCGCTCAGCAGGCTGAAGCGCGCGTAATAATCGCGTGCGGGCACATAATGCCTGTCTTCGTAAGACAACTCAGCCATTTCCAGCAAAGCACGTGGCTGTTGGCGATTCAGGCGCAGGGATTTATCGAAATGTTGCAGGGCCAGGTCGCGCTGGCCGAGGGCCAGGGCGGTCAGGCCGAGGTTTTCGAAAACCCGCGAGCGTTCGGTGTAGAGGCTGTCGGCGGCGGCCTGTTCAAAACGTGCGTAGGCGTCCTTGTAACGCTTGAGTTCGAACAGGAAGCTGCCGTAATTATTGAGCGTGCGCGCGTCGTCCGGACGCGACGACAAGGCCTTGTGGAAATGCTCCTCGGCCAATTGCGTTTCGCCTTCGGCCTGGAACACCAGCGCCAGGGCGGCATTGGCATCCGGATCGGAGCTGTTCATCTCCAGAGCTTTCTTCAACGGCACCTTGGCCTGCTCGGTCTGGCCTTGCTGCAGATAACCGATGCCCAACTGCACATAAGCCGCGCGCGCTTCATCGCGCCCCTTGCTGGTACTCAACGGGTCGACATTACCCGTTGAAACGCAGCCGGCCAGCAGGCCGACGAATACTACAAGGAGCGCAGCGCGCAGGGTCATGGAGGTCCTCTCTCAGTTTCGGTTCGCGGCGCTTTGCGGACTTTCGGCATCGGCGCTCAGCTCACGTACGGCGATGTAGCGTTCGCTGCGACGGGTGCGATCCAGCACCTGCCCCACCAGTTGACCACAGGCCGCGTCGATGTCTTCACCGCGGGTGGTGCGTACCGTGACGTTGTAGCCAGCCTGATGCAACAGATCCTGGAAACGCCGGATCGCATTGTTGCTCGGGCGCTCGTACCCGGAGTGCGGGAACGGGTTGAACGGAATCAGGTTGATCTTGCACGGCGTGTCCTTGAGCAGTTCGATCATCTCGACAGCATGCTCGACCTGGTCGTTGACATCCTTGAGCAGGGTGTACTCGATGGTCAGGACGCGCTTCTCGCCGAGGGTCGCCATGTAGCGACGGCACGACTCAAGCAGCATCTTAAGCGGATACTTCTTGTTGATTGGCACCAATTGGTTACGCAATGCGTCATTCGGTGCATGCAGCGACAGCGCCAGGGAGACGTCGATATGCTCGGCGAGCACGTCGATCATCGGTACCACGCCGGAGGTCGACAGGGTCACGCGGCGCTTGGAGATGCCGTAGCCCAGGTCGTCCATCATCAGGTGCATGGCCGCGATGACGTTGTCGAAGTTCAGCAGCGGCTCCCCCATGCCCATCATCACCACGTTGGTGATGGCACGGTCGACGGTCGCCGGGACGCTGCCAAAGGATTTGTTGGCAATCCACACCTGGCCGATGACTTCGGCGGCGGTGAGGTTGCTGTTGAAGCCTTGCTTGCCGGTGGAGCAGAAACTGCAATCCAGGGCACAGCCCGCCTGGGACGAAACGCACAAGGTGCCGCGTTTGCCCTGGGGAATGTAGACGGTCTCGACGCAGCTGCCGGACGCCACGCGCACCACCCATTTACGGGTGCCGTCGGTGGAGATGTCCTCGCTGACAACTTCAGGACCACGAACCTCGGCAACCGTCTTGAGCTTTTCACGCAAGGCCTTGCTGACGTTCGTCATGGCGTCGAAATCATCGACGCCAAAGTGGTGAATCCACTTCATGACCTGACCGGCACGGAAACGCTTCTCCCCGATTGAGTCGAAGAATTTTTCCATCTCCGGTTGAGTCAGACCCAACAGGTTTGTTTTGCCGATTGATACAGTCATGGATTCACCCTCACTCCCAAGCCTTTGCTTAGCGAGCGGTTACTTCGGTAGCTGCGAAGAAGTACGAGATTTCGCGAGCAGCAGCGGCTTCGGAGTCCGAACCGTGTACAGCGTTGGCGTCGATGGAATCAGCGAAATCAGCACGGATGGTACCGGCAGCCGCTTCTTTAGGGTTGGTAGCGCCCATCAGCTCACGGTTCAGAGCGATAGCGTTTTCGCCTTCCAGAACCTGAACGACAACCGGACCGGAGATCATGAAGGCAACCAGGTCGCCGAAGAAACCACGAGCGCTGTGCTCAGCGTAGAAGCCTTCGGCTTCAGCTTTGGACAGTTGCTTCATTTTCGAAGCGACAACGCGCAGGCCAGCGTCTTCGAAACGGGAAACGATCTTGCCGATCACGTTTTTTGCAACGGCGTCAGGCTTGATGATGGAGAAAGTACGTTGAACAGCCATGGTGTAACTCCAGAAACAGTGATTTGCCAAAAATTAAACCCGCGAATTATACGCGGGTTCCTGGGTATTGCCTAACCTGCTGCGTTGCTCAGTCGCGTTCTTCGATCCAGTGGGCCTGAATGGCCTCCAGAATCTTCTCGCCGCAGTGCTCAGGCTTGTCATCGAACTCGGGCAATGCCATTACCCACTTCTGTAGATCGACGAAGTTGACCGACATTGGATCAACTTCCGGCTTGGTTTCAGCCAGTTGAATCGCGATTTCCAGCACATCAACCCATTTCAGGCTCATGACAGCTCCTAGAATCAATGCGGCGCTTCGGCGGCGTGGTTGAGCGAGTATTTCGGAATCTCGACGGTCAGGTCCTCAGTCCCGACTTTGGCCTGACAGGCCAGACGCGACTGGGCTTCCAGACCCCAAGCCTTATCAAGGAAGTCTTCTTCCAGCTCATCGGCCTCTTCCAGCGAGTCGAAACCCTCGCGGATCAGACAGTGACAGGTGGTGCAGGCACAAACACCACCACAGGCACTTTCCATCTCGATATGGTACTGATGAGCCAGTTCGAGGATGGACACACCCGTCTCAGCCTCCACGACCATGCCGTCCGGGCAAAACCTTTCGTGTGGCAGAAAAATGACCTGCGGCATCGTTATTCCTCAATCTCATTCAGGTTACGCCCCGCCAGCGCGGCTTTCACCGTCGAGTCCAGGCGGCGGGCAGCAAAGGCGTCGGTCACTTGCGACAGACGCTTGGTCTGTTGCTCGATGGCATAACCATCGGTGCCTTTCATCAGTTCGGTCAACTCCTGAACCTGCAGGTCGATGACCATGCGCTCGTCGGCATCCAGCAAGCGCTCGCCATCGGCCTCCAAGGCCGCCTGCACGGCTTCGACCAGGCGCTGGGCATCGACCTGCTGTTCACGCAGCACGCGGGCGACCTTGTCGTCGCTGGCGTGCTGGAACGAATCCTTGAGCATCCTGGCGATTTCGCCGTCGGTCAGACCGTAGGACGGCTTGACCTGGATGCTCGCCTCAACGCCCGAACCCAGCTCACGGGCCGAAACATCGAGCAGACCGTCGGCATCGACCTGGAAGGTCACGCGAATCTTCGCCGCACCCGCGACCATGGCCGGGATGCCGCGCAATTCGAAGCGCGCCAGGGACCGACAGTCGCTGATCAGTTCACGCTCGCCTTGCAGGACGTGAATCATCATGGCCGACTGGCCGTCTTTATAAGTGGTGAAGTCCTGGGCACGGGCGACAGGGATGGTGGTGTTGCGCGGAATCACCTTCTCCATCAGGCCACCCATGGTTTCCAGCCCCAGGGACAACGGAATGACGTCCAGCAGCAGCAATTCGCCACCATCGCGCTTGTTGCCCGCCAGGGTATCGGCCTGGATCGCGGCACCAATGGCCACCACCTGATCCGGGTCAATCTCGGTCAACGGCTGGCGACCGAACATCTCGGCGACCGCCTCGCGAACACGCGGCACGCGGGTCGAACCACCGACCATGACCACGGCCTGGACCTCGCCGAGCTCCACGTTCGAGTCACGCACGGCACGCCGGCAAGCCTTGAGGCTGCGCGCAACCATGGGCTCGATCAGCGCATCGAAGGCTTCGCGGGTCAACGCCGCACGCCAGTCGCCATACACCACCTCAACCGAAGCCTCATCGGTCAGAGCTTCCTTGGCGGCGCAGGCGATTTGCAACAGATGACGCTGCGTACCCGGATCGAGATCGACGGACAAGCCCGCCCGCTCAATGATCCAGCCGGCGATCGCATGATCGAAGTCATCGCCACCCAGGGCGCTGTCGCCACCGGTAGCCAGCACTTCGAAGACGCCACGGGTCAGACGCAGGATGGAAATATCGAAGGTGCCCCCACCCAGGTCATAGATCGCGACCACGCCTTCGGCGTTCTGATCCAGACCGTAGGCCACCGCCGCAGCGGTCGGCTCGTTGAGCAGGCGCAGCACATTGAGTCCGGCCAGCCGCGCCGCATCCTTGGTCGCCTGACGCTGGGGCTCGTCGAAATAGGCCGGCACGGTGATCACCGCCCCCACCAACTCGCCGCCCAGGCTCGACTCGGCGCGCAGACGCAGCACCTTGAGGATCTCCGCGGACACTTCCACCGGGCTTTTCGGCCCCTGCACGGTGTCGATGAACGGCATGTGCGACTCGCCGCCGACAAAGCGGTAAGGCAGTTGTTCGCCCAGTTGCTTGACGTCCGCCAGGCCACGGCCCATCAGACGCTTCACCGACAACACGGTATTGAACGGGTCACCGGCGGCGGCCAGCTTGGCCGACTGGCCGACTTCAACGCAATCGGCGTGATAGCGCACCGCGGACGGCAGGATGACCTGCCCGTCGGCATCGGGCAACGGCTCGGAAAGACCACTGCGCAACGCAGCGACCAGCGAATTGGTAGTGCCCAAGTCGATCCCCACAGCCAGGCGACGCTGGTGTGGTTGAGGACTCTGGCCGGGTTCGGCGATCTGCAGTAGGGCCATCGTTATCTGGACTTATCTGAATATCAGGCGTGCGACCGAGGCGGCACTGGGTTAATCGTCGAGGCGCTCTTCTAACTGGCGCACTTCGTAGGTGAGCTTGTCGAGAAACTGCATGCGCCGCATCAGGCGTTCGGCCTGTTCGCGTTGCGCGGCATCGTTCCAACAGGCTGCGAAGCTGTCGTTCAACTGGTCTTGGGCGACTTTCAAGCGGCGCTTGAACGCGGCGATACCGGGCAGGTCCGCCTCGTCCTGCAGCTCCTCGAGCTCCTCGCGCCATTGCATCTGCTGCATAAGGAAATCGGGATCGTGCACCGTGACCTCCAGTGGCAACTCGCGACCGCCCATGGCGAGCAGGTAGCGCGCACGCTTGGGAGGACTCTTGAGGGTCTGATAGGCCTCGTTGAGGCTGGCGGACTGCTCCAGGGCCAGGCGCTGCTCACGCTCGGAAGCGTCGGCAAAGCGGTCCGGGTGCACACCGCGCGCCAGTTCTCGATAGCGCGCGGCCAACTGTTCGAGATCCAGCGTAAAGCTCGGCTGCAACTCGAATAAAGCGAAATGACAAGGAGTACCCACAAGAAGCCTCAGATGTTGAAGCTTTCGCCGCAGCCACACTCACCGCGCACGTTGGGGTTGTTGAACTTGAAGCCTTCGTTCAACCCTTCCTTGACGAAATCCAGCTCGGTGCCGTCCAGGTAGGTCAGGCTTTTCGGGTCGATGATCACTTTCTCGCCGTGACTCTCGAACACCTGGTCTTCCGCCACCACCTCGTCGACGAACTCCAGCACGTAGGCCAGGCCGGAACAGCCTGTGGTGCGAACACCCAGACGAATCCCTTCACCTTTGCCGCGCCCGTCAAGGGAGCGTCGCACGTGTCGAGCAGCCGCTTCTGTCATGCTGATAGCCATCGGTGACTCCTTACTATATCGCCCAAATCTTCAACGCCAGATCGTTTAGATCAGGCCTTTCTTCTGCTTGTAGTCGCGAACGGCGGCCTTGATGGCGTCTTCGGCGAGTACCGAGCAGTGGATTTTCACTGGCGGCAGGGCCAGCTCTTCAGCCAACTGAGTGTTCTTGATGGTCTCTGCTTCATCCAGAGTCTTGCCTTTCATCCACTCGGTAGCCAGGGAGCTGGAGGCGATAGCCGAACCGCAACCGTAGGTCTTGAACTTGGCATCTTCGATGATGCCTTGCTCGTTGACCTTGATCTGCAGGCGCATCACGTCGCCGCACGCCGGGGCGCCGACCATGCCAGTGCCGACATCCGGGTCTTCCGCGTTCATCTTGCCGACGTTACGCGGGTTTTCGTAGTGGTCGATGACCTTTTCGCTGTAAGCCATGGTACTAATCCTCACTCATCAGGGCCGCTCTCGGTCCTGTGGTTACGCCAGCCGTTGATTGCCGCGTCGCTACAGGACCTGTATGTGGCGGCTTCTTTATTTAGTGTGCCGCCCACTCGATTTTCGAGATATCGACGCCGTCTTTGAACATGTCCCACAGCGGCGACAGAGCGCGCAGCTTGGTGACGGCCTCACAGACTTTCTGCGCGGCATAATCGATTTCTTCTTCGGTGGTGAAGCGGCCGAAGGTGAAGCGGATCGAGCTGTGCGCCAGTTCGTCGTTGCGGCCCAGAGCGCGCAGTACGTACGAAGGTTCCAGCGAAGCCGAGGTGCACGCGGAACCGGAGGAAACCGCCAGGTCCTTGAGCGCCATGATCAGCGACTCGCCTTCGACGTAGTTGAAGCTCAGGTTCAGGTTGTGCGGTACGCGGGCGCTCATGCTGCCGTTGATGTACAGCTCTTCCAGATGCTCAACCTGCTTGTAGAATCGCTCGCTCAGGGCCTTGATGCGCAGGTTCTCGGCAGCCATGTCTTCCTTGGCCACGCGGAACGCTTCGCCCATACCGACGATCTGGTGGGTCGCCAGGGTGCCGGAACGCATGCCGCGCTCATGACCGCCGCCATGCATGGTCGCCTCGAGGCGAACCCGCGGCTTGCGGCTGACGTACAGCGCGCCGATGCCTTTTGGACCGTAGGTCTTGTGAGCCGAGAAGGACATCAGGTCGACTTTCAGCTTCTGCAGGTCGATGTCGACCTTGCCGGTGGACTGAGCGGCATCAACGTGGAACAGCACACCGCGCGAGCGGGTCAGCTCGCCGATGGCGGCGATGTCGTTGACGGTGCCGATCTCGTTGTTCACGTGCATGATCGAGACCAGGATGGTGTCGTCGCGCAGGGCGGCTTCAACCATGGCCGGAGTGATCAGGCCATCTTCGCGAGGCTCGATGTAGGTGACTTCGAAACCTTCGCGCTCCAGTTGGCGCATGGTGTCGAGGACCGCCTTGTGTTCGATCTTGCTGGTGATCAGGTGCTTGCCCTTGGAACCGTAGAAATGCGCGACACCCTTGATCGCCAGGTTGTCGGACTCGGTGGCACCGGAGGTCCAGACGATTTCACGCGGGTCGGCATTGACCAGGTCGGCCACCTGACGGCGAGCGTTTTCCACCGACTCTTCGGCTTTCCAACCGAACACGTGGGAACGGGACGCCGGGTTACCGAAGTTTCCGTCGACCAGCAGGCATTCACTCATCTTCTGGGCGACACGCGGATCAACCGGGGTCGTCGCTGAGTAATCAAGGTAAATCGGCAATTTCATGGACACTCTCCTAAATCAGGCTGGCTGGCGCACCGCAGGCTCTTTGGCTGTCATTCGACGGCGGACGCTTCGATCTTATCCAGGTGTAGCGCCTTGCTATTACCGCGGCGCTGATCCTGACGCTGGGCGACCTCTTGCACTTCACGGCGAGTGACAAGGTCCGCCAAGCTGATACCGCTGAGAAATTCGTGGATCTGCAGGCTGAGGTCACACCACAGATGGTGGGTCAGGCAGGTATCGCCGCCATGGCAATCGCCCAGCCCCTGGCATTTGGTGGCATCGACCGATTCGTTCACGGCATCGATCACCTGGGCGACCTGGATCCCCTGCATCTCGCGCGACAGCTGGTAGCCGCCGCCGGGACCACGCACGCTGGACACCAGGTTGCTGCGGCGCAACTTGGCGAAAAGCTGTTCGAGGTAGGACAGGGAGATGCCTTGGCGCTCGGAGATATCGGCCAGAGACACCGGCCCGCGTTGCGCGTGCAACGCCAGGTCGAGCATGGCGGTCACGGCGTATCGGCCTTTTGTAGTCAGTCGCATGGACAGGTACCACGGAGTTACGGGATCGGGATGGGGAAGAGTATGCTATTCCCGAGTATTTAAGTCAACTATAAGACCTAGTGCTTTAGTCGGGTTTACCGCTAAAACAGCGCGCAAATTGTAGCAAAGTCCGAGGCGTAATGGCATTGCGCTGGATCGATGGTTTTTTGTTGCCTTCAAGGGCCTCTTCGCGGGCAAGCTCCGCTCCCACAGGTTTTGTGCCGTGCGCAATCTCTGTGTACGACACGGTTATTACTGTGGGAGCGGAGCTTGCCCGCGAAAAGGCCAGCAAGCCCAGCGAAGATCAACCGACCTTGGCCTCGGTCTCGCCCTTCACCTCGACAAACCCGTCACACTGCAACTCCGGCAGCTCCTTGGCGCAATAAGTGCTGCCCAAGTCCTTCAGCGCCCCGCACATGCCTTCCAGACGCCCATCCACCGCCTGCAAGTGATCGAGCAACTGACCAATGGCCCGGGCCACCGGGTCCGGCATGTCTTCACTGACGCCATAGGCATCGAAACCGATCTTCTCCGCCATGGCCTTGCGCTTGGCTTCGACCTGATCGTCGACCTTCATGATGATCCGCCCCGGAATACCGACCACCGTCGCTCCCGGAGGCACTGCCTTGGTCACCACCGCATTGGAACCGACCTTGGCCCCGGCACCGACGGTAAACGGCCCCAGCACCTTGGCGCCAGCACCCACCACCACGCCATCTTCCAGGGTCGGATGCCGCTTGCCCTTGTTCCAGCTGGTACCCCCCAGGGTCACCCCCTGGTAAATCGTCACGTCATCGCCGATCTCGGCGGTTTCACCGATCACGATGCCCATGCCATGGTCGATAAAGAACCGCCGCCCGACCTTGGCTCCGGGATGGATCTCGATACCGGTCAGCCAGCGACCGAAGTTCGACACCACCCGCGCCAGCCACTTCCAGCCCATGCCCCACAACGCATGGCCCAGGCGATGCAGCCAGATGGCATGCAGGCCCGGGTAGCAGGTCAGCACTTCAAAGGCATTGCGCGCCGCTGGGTCACGATGGAATACGCTCTGGATATCTTCTCGCAAACGCTCGAACATCACTGATCCTTCCGCTTAAGGAGCTCGCCCCGGGCCGCTTTTTCGGTTTCCGTGAGGATGCCCCGCAAAATATTCATCTCGGCGCGACTGACCGAACTGCGCCCGTACAGGCGACGCAACCGGGCCATCAGATGGCGCGGCTTTTCGGGGTCGAGGAAGTCGATGGCCACCAGGGTCTGTTCCAGATGGCCGTAGAACCGCTCCATCTCATCCATGGTCGCCAGCTCTTCGCTGCGCGTCGACGCCACTTCTTGCTTTTCTACCTTGCTCGGCCGCCCGACGGCCGCCAGCCAGGACATCCGCACCTCATAGCTCAGCACCTGCACCGCCGTGGCGAGGTTGAGCGAGCTGAAGTCCGGATCGGACGGGATATGCACGTGATAATGACATCGCTGCAGTTCGTCGTTGGTCAGGCCGGAATCTTCGCGCCCGAACACCAGCGCGATCTCGGCCCCCTGCCCGGCCTCCTCGACCACTTTCAACCCGGACTCACGGGGATCGAGCAATGGCCAGGGAATACGACGGTCGCGGGCACTGGTGCCAAACACCAGGTTGCAGCCGTTCAACGCCTCTTCCAAGGTGGCGACGACTTGCGCGTTTTCAAGGATATCGGTAGCGCCGGAAGCCCGCGCATCGGCTTCAGCGGACGGAAAGATCCGCGGCGCCACCAGTACCAGGCGCGACAGCCCCATGTTCTTCATGGCCCGCGCGGCCCCGCCGATATTGCCCGGATGACTGGTATTGACCAGGACAACACGAATATTTTGCAGCACGAGAGACACTCTCAGACTCGGCGAAGGGGAGCAAATCTTACAGAAGCACTGGGGATTGCGCCACGAGCGCCAACGTCGTCCTTCTCCCCCGGGACTTTTCTGGTAGAATGTTCGGCTTTCTTTAACACTCTAGGTGAAATGTCCATGCAGCCCATGCTGAATATCGCGCTGCGCGCCGCCCGCAGCGCCAGTGAATTGATTTTCCGCTCCATCGAGCGCCTGGATACCATCAAGGTCGACGAAAAAGACGCCAAGGACTACGTGTCCGAAGTGGATCGCGCGGCTGAACAGAAAATTATCGACGCGCTGCGCAAGGCCTATCCAACCCACGGCATTCGTGGCGAAGAAACCGGCTTCCACGCCGGCAGCGGTGAAGGCGAAGAATACCTGTGGATCATCGACCCACTCGATGGCACCACCAACTTCCTGCGTGGCATCCCGCACTTCGCGGTCAGCATCGCCTGCAAATACCGCGGCCGCCTTGAGCACGCCGTGGTCCTCGACCCGGTTCGCCAGGAAGAGTTCACCGCCTCCCGTGGCCGTGGCGCCCAGCTCAATGGCCGTCGCCTGCGCGTCAGCGGTCGCACCAGCCTGGACGGCGCCCTGCTGGGTACCGGCTTCCCGTTCCGTGACGACCAGATGGACAACCTGGACAACTACCTGGGCATGTTCCGCGCCCTGGTCGGCCAGACCGCTGGCATCCGCCGCGCCGGTGCCGCGAGCCTGGACCTGGCCTATGTCGCCGCCGGTCGTTTCGATGCATTCTGGGAGTCGGGCCTGTCCGAGTGGGACATGGCCGCAGGCGCCCTGCTGATCCAAGAGGCCGGCGGCTTGGTGAGCGACTTCACCGGCGGTCACGACTTCCTGGAAAAAGGCCATATCGTTGCTGGCAACACCAAGTGCTTCAAGGCTGTGCTGACGGCGATCCAGCCGCACCTGCCAGCTTCGCTGAAGCGCTAAGCACCCAGCCACAAAAAAGCACCCCTCGGGGGTGCTTTTTTATGCCTGCGATTTGAGACCCAACCACCCCCGCAAGGGCTGCCGCCTACCTGTAGGAGCCGGCTTTCACAGGGACCGCGCCCAACCGGAAATCCATATCGAGCGCAAAACCTGCGTTTGATTATTGACCAGGCTGGCCTTGAACCGGCGGGTTCTGGCTCAGGACCAGATGCCCGTCCTTGTCCACCGGGATCTGGTTACCCGGATCGCGATCCATGCGGATCTTGCCTTCCTTGCCGCCCAACTGATAGCGCACATCGTAGCCGACGACCCTGTCGCTGACATCGTTGACCGTATTGCAGCGCTTCTGGGTCGTGGTGTAGGTGTCACGCTCCTGCATGCCCTCCTGCACCTTGTTACCGGCGTAACCACCACCGACCGCACCGACCACGGTGGCCAGGGTCTTGCCGCGACCGCCACCGACCAGGCTACCCAGCAAACCACCGCCGACCGCACCCAGTGCGGTACCGGCCAGACGGTGCTCATCCTGGACTGGTTTCTGCCGGGTCACCGCGACATCTTCACAGACTTGGCGCGGGGTCTTGATTTGAGTCTTGACCGGCTCTACCGCCAATACTTGCGCATACTCAGGGCCGCCTTTTACCAGGTTATAGGTGGCAACAGCACCCCCGGCAGTCACACCGACAGCACCCAATACCGCACCCACCAGCAACGACTTGTTCACGTGAACCTCCTGACCATCACAAGCGGATCGATGCCCGCCTTTCTCTATGGCTTTGGAGTATAAAAAAAGGCGCGAGTTCAACACTCGCGCCTTTATCAGCTGACAACCTGAAGAAAGATTTCCGTCAAGGACGGTCGTCGACTTCCTTCTGGGTATTGGCCGGAGGAATCAGGTCCTCGCTGTTCAGGTTCAGCCAGATCAGCACCACGTTGGCGATGTAGATCGACGAATAGGTACCCGCCAGCACCCCGACGAACAGGGCGATGGAGAAACCGAACAGATTGTCGCCACCAAAGAACAGCAGCGCGGTAATCGCCAGCAGGGTGGAGATCGACGTCGCCATGGTCCGCAGCAGGGTCTGAGTGGTCGAGACGTTGATGTTCTCGATCAGGCTGGCCTTGCGCAGCACACGGAAGTTCTCACGCACCCGGTCGAAGACCACGATGGTGTCGTTGAGCGAGTAGCCGATAATCGCCAGTACCGCCGCCAGCACCGTCAGGTCGAAGGTGACCTGGAAGAACGACAGGATACCCACGGTCACCACCACGTCGTGGATCAGCGAGACGATGGCACCGACCGCGAACTTCCACTGGAAGCGGAAGGCCAGGTAGATCAACACGCCGCCCAGCGCCATAAGCATGCCGAGGCCGCCCTGGTCGCGCAGCTCTTCACCTACCTGCGGGCCGACGAACTCGACGCGCTTGATCTGCGCCGGGTTATCGCCGCCGACCTTCTGCAGCGCCTCGGCCACCTGATGACCCAGCTGCGGGTCTGCACCCGGCATCCGCACCAGCAGATCGGTGGTCGCGCCAAAACTCTGCACGATCGCCTCGTGATAACCGGACTCACTCAGCTGCTCGCGCACCTTGGAGACATCCGCCGCATGCTCGTAGGTCAGCTCGATAAGCGTACCGCCGGTAAAGTCCAGACCGTAGTTCATACCCTTGTGGAAGCAGCTGAACAAGGCCAATGCGGTGAGGAACAGGGTGAAGCCGAACGCAACGTTGCGAACACCCATGAAGTTGATAGTACGTAACATGGCAGCCCCTTAAATCCACAACTTCTTGAAGTCACGACCGCCGAAGATCAGGTTGACCATCGCGCGGGTCACCAGAATGGCCGTGAACATCGAGGTAAAGATCCCGAGGGACATGGTCACCGCAAAGCCTTTGACCGGGCCGGTGCCCATGGCAAAGAGGATACCGCCCACCAGCAAGGTGGTCAGGTTGGCGTCGATGATCGCCGTGAATGCACGACCGAAGCCTTCATTGATCGCTCGCTGCACGGTCATTCCCGAGGCAATCTCTTCACGTATCCGCGAGAAGATCAGCACGTTGGCGTCCACCGCCATCCCCATGGTCAGGACGATACCAGCGATACCCGGCAGGGTCAGCGTCGCCCCCAGCAGGGACATCAGCGCCAGCAAGGCAACCATGTTGAAAGCCAGCGCCACGGTGGCAATGATGCCGAAGAAGCGGTAGATGGCGATGATGAACAGCGAGACGAACAGCATGCCCCACAGCGACGCATCGATACCCTTGGTAATGTTGTCGGCGCCCAGGCTTGGACCGATGGTACGTTCTTCAGCGAAGTACATCGGCGCGGCCAGACCACCAGCACGCAGCAGCAGCGCCAGTTCCGAGGACTCGCCCTGACCGTTCAGGCCGGTGATGCGGAACTGACTGCCCAGCGGCGACTGGATGGTCGCCAGGCTGATGATCTTCTTCTCTTCCTTGAAGGACTGCACCGGCACGTCTTTCTCGACACCGTTGACGACCTGCTTGGTGTAGGTGGTGATCGGCTTCTGTTCGATGAAGATCACCGCCATGCTGCGCCCGACGTTGCTGCGGGTCGCGCGGCTCATCAGCTCGCCACCGTGACCATCGAGCTTGATGTTCACCTGTGGACGACCGTGCTCGTCGAAGCCGGCCTTGGCATCGGTCACCTGGTCACCGGTGATGATCAGGCCACGCTCGATCTGCGCCGGAGGACGATTGCCTTCACGGAACTCGAACTCCTCGGAGGTCGCCTTCGAAGCACCCGGCTCAGCGGCCAGGCGGAACTCCAGGTTGGCGGTCTTGCCGAGGATCCGCTTGGCTTCAGCGGTGTCTTGTACGCCCGGCAGCTCGACCACGATGCGGTTGGCACCCTGACGCTGCACCAGTGGCTCGGCCACACCCAGTTCGTTGACGCGGTTACGGACCGTGGTCAAGTTCTGCTTGATGGAGTATTCGCGGATTTCCGCCAGCTTGGCCGGGGTCATCGCCAGACGCAGTACCGGCTGATCGTTGAGGTCGGCCGTTACAATGTCGAAATCGTTGAAGCTCTTGCGGACCAGCGCACGGGCCTGCTCGCGGGTATCCGTGTCAGCAAAGCCCAACTGGATGGCACCATTGAACGGTGGCAGGGTGCGATAACGCACACGCTCCTTGCGCAACAGGCTCTTGACGTCGCCGTCATAGACTTTCAGGCGGGCGTCGACGGCTTTTTCCATGTCCACTTCCAGCAGGAAGTGCACACCACCGGACAAGTCCAGACCCAGCTTCATCGGGTGCGCGCCGAGGCTGCGCAGCCATTGCGGGGTGGTCTGTGCCAGGTTCAGGGCCACGACATAGTCGTCGCCAAGGGCTTTGCGTACCACGTCCTTGGCCGGCAGTTGGTCTTCCTGCTTGGTCAGGCGGATCAGACCGCCCTTGCCGCCGGCGGCCAGAGTGGCGCCCTTGACGGTGATCTTGGCATCGGTGAGCGCCTTGCTCACGCGGTCCAGATCGGCCTGCGTGACCTGCAACGCCGTGCTGGCGCCGCTGACCTGGATCGCCGGATCGTCAGGATAGAGATTGGGAGCGGAATAAATAAAACCGACCGCCAGCACCGCCAGGATCAGTAGGTATTTCCACAGAGGGTATTTGTTCAGCATCACGCCGCCCGCTTATGACGCGGGGCGCCTTGCGCGCCCCGTCGATTGTTGAAAGTTGAAACTTAGATCGCTTTCAGCGTGCCTTTAGGCAGGGTGGCCGCGATGGCGCCCTTCTGAAACTTCATTTCGACGGTGTCGGACACTTCCAGCACCACGAAGTCGTCGCTGACTTTGGTGATCTTGCCAGCGATACCGCCGGTGGTGACCACTTCATCGCCTTTGGCCAGGTTGCCCAGCAGGTTCTTCTGCTCCTTGGCACGCTTGGCCTGTGGACGCCAGATCATCAGGTAGAAGATGACCAGGAAGCCGACCAGGAAGATCCATTCGAAACCACCGCCCAGGGGACCGGCGGCAGCAGCCGGTGCGGCACCGTCCGCGAACGCGTTAGAGATGAAAAAGCTCATTTAGCACTCCAGTTGCAAGAATTCAGTTCTGAAAATTCAGTCCAAAGGCGGTACGGGAAGCCCGCGTTTGGCGTAGAAGGCATCGACAAAGGCGGCCAATGTACCCTGTTGAATAGCCTCGCGCAAACCAGCCATCAGGCGCTGGTAATGGCGCAAATTGTGGATCGTATTCAACATGCTCCCCAGCATTTCGCCGCACTTGTCCAAATGATGCAGATAAGCACGGGAGAAGTTCTGGCAGGTGTAGCAATCGCAGGTCGGATCCAACGGCGATTCATCATGGCGATGGAACGCGTTGCGGATCTTCAGCACGCCGGTATCGATGAACAGGTGCCCATTGCGGGCATTACGGGTTGGCATCACGCAATCGAACATGTCCACCCCGCGGCGCACACCCTCTACGAGATCTTCCGGCTTGCCAACGCCCATAAGGTAACGAGGTTTGTCAGCAGGCATCAGGCCGGGCAGGTAATCCAGCACCTTGATCATCTCGTGCTTGGGCTCGCCCACCGACAGGCCGCCGATGGCCAGGCCGTCGAAGCCGATCTGGTCGAGGCCTTCGAGGGAGCGCTTGCGCAGATTCTCGTGCATGCCGCCCTGGACGATGCCGAACAATGCGGCGGTGTTGTCGCCGTGGGCGTTTTTCGAGCGCTGGGCCCAGCGCAGCGACAGCTCCATGGACACCCGGGCGACGTCTTCGTCAGCCGGGTACGGGGTGCACTCGTCAAAAATCATCACGATGTCCGAGCCCAGATCGCGCTGGACCTGCATCGACTCCTCCGGGCCCATGAACACCTTGGCGCCGTCGACCGGCGAGGCGAAGGTCACGCCCTCCTCCTTGATCTTGCGCATGGCGCCGAGGCTGAACACCTGGAAACCACCGGAGTCGGTGAGGATCGGGCCTTTCCACTGCATGAAGTCGTGCAGGTCGCCGTGCTCCTTGATCACCTCGGTGCCGGGGCGCAGCCACAGGTGGAAGGTGTTGCCGAGGATGATCTCGGCGCCGGTGGCGACGATATCCCGTGGCAGCATGCCCTTGACCGTACCGTAGGTGCCCACCGGCATGAAGGCCGGGGTTTCGACGGTACCGCGGGGGAAGGTCAGGCGACCGCGACGCGCCTTGCCATCAGTGGCGAGCAGCTCGAACGACATACGACAGGTGCGACTCATGCTTGATCCTCTGGGGCCCGATCCTTGGGTGCGGCAGGCGCCGGGTTGCGGGTGATGAACATCGCATCACCGTAACTGAAGAAGCGGTAGCCGTTGTCCACGGCGGCCTTGTAGGCGGCCATGGTCTCGGGGTAACCGGCGAAGGCCGAAACCAGCATCAGCAGCGTGGATTCGGGCAGATGGAAATTGGTTACCAGGGCGTCGACCACATGGAAGGGACGGCCGGGGAAGATAAAGATATCGGTGTCGCCGCTGAACGGCTTGAGCACGCCATCGCGGGCGGCGCTTTCCAACGAACGGACGCTGGTGGTACCGACGGCGATCACCCGACCACCGCGCGCGCGGCAGGCGGCCACGGCGTCGACCACTTCCTGGCCGACTTCCAGCCATTCGTGGTGCATGTGGTGGTCTTCGAGACGCTCCACGCGGACCGGCTGGAAAGTCCCGGCGCCGACGTGCAGGGTGACGAAAGCGCTTTCAACACCCTTGGCGGCGATGGCGTCCAGCAGCGGCTGATCGAAATGCAGCCCGGCGGTGGGCGCGGCCACGGCGCCGAGGCGTTCGGCGTAGACGGTCTGATAGCGCTCGCGGTCGGCGCCTTCATCGGGACGGTCTATATAAGGAGGCAACGGCATATGACCGACGCGCTCCAGCAGCGGCAGCACTTCCTCGGCGAAGCCCAGTTCGAAGAGCGTGTCGTGGCGGGCGAGCATCTCGGCTTCGCCGCCGCCGTCGATCAGTATCTTCGAACCGGGTTTGGGCGACTTGCTGGAGCGCACATGGGCCAGCACGCGATGGGTATCGAGGACCCGTTCCACGAGGATTTCCAGCTTGCCGCCAGAGGCTTTCTGGCCGAACAGGCGGGCTGGAATGACCCGGGTATTATTGAACACCATCAGATCGCCCGGGCGTAAATGCTCAAGCAAATCAGTGAATTGACGGTGTGCGAGCGCGCCGCTGGGGCCGTCGAGGGTCAGCAGGCGACTGAGGCGTCGCTCGGCCAAAGGATGGCGAGCGATCAGGGAATCGGGGAGCTCGAAAGTAAAGTCAGCGACGCGCATGATGGGGTTCGTTCAGCAGGGCCGGGAAGTTTAGCGGAAATCGTTAAAATTGACCACGAAAGCCGATTGACCAACGGTAATCACGTCTCTATACTTCGCCGCCATTGAGCCCTGATGGCGGAATTGGTAGACGCGGCGGATTCAAAATCCGTTTTCGAAAGGAGTGGGAGTTCGAGTCTCCCTCGGGGCACCATCTTAAAAAAAGACCTTGAATTTCAAGGTCTTTTTTTTCGCCTGCAGAAAAGCTGGAAACGCCACAATCCTGTAGGAGCAGAGCTTGCTCGCGAAGAACGATAACGCGGTGAGCCTGCCGTGCGCCGCCGCCAATCTCGACATCAATCGAAGATCGGCCGGTCCTTAACCCCTCTCCCCGCGCAACATTCCCTGAGTCAGCTTTGCCCATCACCCCGGCTATCAGGACATTCGTGACCGGCTCTCGAATACCGTCCTAAAGCGATTCAAATCTTGAAATACCCCCCCGACGCCGCATCCACCTCCGCAGAGTAAGCTTGCTCACGCTGTCAGATATGCTGACTGTCGTGACGGCGCTGACAGAAACGGACTCCTACAAGAGCATGACGACTCATGCCGATCACACGATCTGGCAAGACGTGTACCGCCCAAGCACGCGGGTGGGCGACGTATATTTGCAGTTGACGGTTATCGATGACGTGCTGATCGTATCCTTCAAGGAGCTATGAACATGAAATGTCCTGTTTGCGGCGCGGCAGAGCTGATCCACGATACCCGCGACCTGCCCTACACCTACAAGGGCGAAACCACAGCCATCACTTCAGTGACGGGAGACTTCTGCCCGGTCTGCGCCGAGTCTGTCCTGGATACAGCCGAATCGGATCGTGTCATGCGCGAAATGCGATCAGTCTCGAAACAGGCCCATGCAGCTAACGCACCGCTCCTGTAGGAGCAAGCTTGCTCGCGATGAACGATAACGCGGTGAGCCTGCCAATACCCACCGCCAAAATCGGCATCAACCGAAAACTACCCGCCTACACCGACGCCTCGCGCAACATCCCCTGCGTCAAATCATCAATAACCGCCTTGCCCATCTCGCCCAGGTAATGCGATGCCCAGGCATAGCGTTCACCATCGCTTTCCAGGGCAGCATCGAGGGAGAGTGCTTTGGCGCAATAGAGCAGGAGGGACGCGTGCTCCATGGCTTCCAGAATGGGAACACCGGGGTTTACGCGGAACAACTCACGACCTTGGGAGCCGCACTGAGAAAAGGTGATAACACCGAGAGTCTTGCTTGTGGGTGGGTTGGTCATTGAACACCTCCGGCGTGGACCTGGGTGCTGGGGGTTGGAACATGCAAAGTCGATCCATCAAAAACGTTCATACGCAGGACTCCTAATGTGAGGGAGCTACCACGTTCGTTTCCAGGCGAATGGGTGGCAGCTGTACGCAGGCTGGAAACCGGGACAATAGGAAAACCCGGCAGACCCGAGGGTCTCCCGCGCACAGCCGCCATAACACGCAGAGACTGGCACAAAAAAGCACCAGCAGTCGTGATGAATGGTGGCGCCTATGCGCCCATTGTTCCACAGGTTTCCAGGCCCGGTCGCTGAGTTGGCAGCGACAGGGAAAAAGTAGCGCGGACAGTAGGGAGCCGCAATGTGAGTGGCGGAGGTATGTAAGTCGAAAAATTTCAGTCGGCATAGAAGATCGTTCACAGCCCCAAGCTAGATGGCGATCTACCCGAAGTGCATTACGATCATTCAGGGATGACGTCTTGGGCTGCGGCAAAATAAATCCGTCATCATTTCCATTGACCGCGAGATTCTAAAATCGCCAGCCGGACAATATGTCCATGTCCTGCTTTATTCCCAAATCGCATGAATCATATGCCCCGCCGCGACGTTCCGCAGCCCCGCCAAGAGCAGCAAGATAGCCCCAGCACTCTTGCTGACCCACTCAAGGAAAACTGCGATGACCACTTTCACTCGTTACACACTCGACACTGCCCCTGCTGCCTCCAAGCCCATTCTGGAAGCCGTGCAGAAAGCCTTCAGCTTCGTACCGAACCTGCAAGGCAACATGGCTGAATCGCCAGAGCTGCTGGCCGGTTACAGCCAACTCTGGGACCTGTTCGGCAAGAGCACCCTCACCCCGCACGAACAGCAGGTCGTGTACCTGACCTCCAACTTCGAAAACAGCTGCCACTACTGCATGGCCGGGCATACCACCCTGGCCAAGATGATCGAGATGGCGCCCGAGGTCATTGCCGCTCTGCGCGCCGGCAGCGTCATTCCGGATGCTCGCCTGGAAGCCTTGCATGTGTTCACCACGGCGGTCGTGCGTGATCGCGGCTTCGTCAACGACGCCGGTATCGAAGCCTTCCTGGCTGCCGGTTTCACGCGGCGCAACGTGCTGGAGGTGGTACTGGGCGTCGCCACCAAGGTCATGAGCAACTACACCAACCATCTGGTGCACACCCAGCTCGATCCGTTCATGAAAGGCAACGAATGGACCAAGCCAGCCTGAAACCTGCCTTCGGCCTTCACTCGGCCAGCCCCTGCACGGGCTGGTCCCAGGAGCACTCATGAACAAGCGAAGCTTTTTGATCACCGGCGCCAGCAAGGGCATCGGCCTGGCGTTGGCACAGACACTGGCAAACGCGGGTCACCGCGTCGTGGGCGTCGCCCGGCACACTGAGGGTGTCGATTTCCCCGGTATTTTGGTCCCGGTTGACCTGGGAGATCGCAAGGCGACCGAACAGGCCTTGGCGACGTTAACCCAGCAGTATGCTTTCGACGGGCTGGTGAATAACGTCGGTCTGGTTCGCCCGCAGCTGCTGGGTGAAGTGGATCTGGACGATTTCGATGCCGTGATGCGGGTGAATCTGCACTCGGCGCTTCTGGCCACTCAGGCGCTGCTGCCCGGTATGCGCGAGCGTCAATGGGGCCGGATCGTCAACATCTCCAGCCTGACCGTACTGGGCATTGCCCATCGCACCGCCTATGCCGCCGCCAAGGCC
Source organism: Pseudomonas sp. GW821-FHT03C07 (assembly GCF_059420925.1). NCBI lineage: Bacteria > Pseudomonadati > Pseudomonadota > Gammaproteobacteria > Pseudomonadales > Pseudomonadaceae > Pseudomonas > Pseudomonas sp. GW821-FHT03C07. The sequence goes on along the minus strand of NZ_JBWKUQ010000002.1, from coordinate 299,182 downwards.
GCGCTCATCAGCTTTACCCGGTCGTGGGCACTGGAACTGGCCACGACGGGTATCACCGTCAACGCCGTTGCCCCTGGGCCGACCGAGACCGAACTGTTCCGCGCGAACAATCCGCTCGGCAGTGAAGGTGAAGCCCGCTACCTCTCAGGCATCCCTCTGCGGCGCTTCGGCCAACCCGAAGAGATAGCAGCAGCCATCGCCTTCCTGCTTTACGAAAGCAGCGGTTTCATCACCGGCCAGACGCTGTTCGTCGACGGTGGCGCATCAATCGGCAAAGCCGCATTCTAGCCAGGGTTGCGTTGCGCACGCCTTGTTGAGATAAACCACCCGCTGCGAGCGAAGCCCCCTGCTTCGCTCGCTTTTTGCTATGAGTGTTTAACTGTTTCAGGTGGAACGACATGGATCGATTGGCAGCAATGGAAACCTTTGTCAGCGTGCTCGAAGCGGGGTCGTTTTCCGCGGCGGCGCGGCGCCTCAACCTCGGCCAGCCCGCGGTATCGAAAACCATCGCACAACTCGAAGATCGCCTCGGCGTGCGGCTATTGCTGCGCTCTACTCGCGGGCTTACACCGACTGAAGCCGGCACCGCCTACTACGAACGTGCCAAGCGTGCCATCGAGGAAGCCCACGAAGCCGACCTCGCCGCACGCGGTGCGGGCAGCGGCCTGCACGGCACCTTGCGGATCTGTGCGGCGGTGACCTTCGCGCGTCTGCATGTGCTGCCGTACCTGGGAGCGTTCCTCGATGCACACCCCGAGCTGAACATCGATATCGTTCTGGATGACCGCACCGTCAATCTCGTCGAGGAAGGCATCGATGTTGCCTTGCGTATGGGAGCGTTAGCCGACTCCAACCTGATCGCCCGCAAGATCGGTGAATGTCAGCGGCTGGTGCTGGCCACCCCTGCTTACGTGCTAGCCCATGGCAAACCTTGCAACCCTACTGATCTGGCGCAACACCAAGCGGTCGTTTTCGCCCAGGCAGGCGGCGGTGAGCACTGGGCCTTCAAACAGGGCAGCACGGTGCAGTCGGTGACGGTCAGCGGGCGGGTACGGGTCAGTGCGGCGGAGGGTGTGCGGGCAGCGGTGCTGGGGAGTCTGGGCGTAGCATTGACGTCCCAATGGATGTTCGCAGAAGAACTGGCCAAAGGCGAAGTGGTACCCCTGCTGGAGGATTGGCAGTTGCCGCCGCTGGATCTGTGGGCGGTGTTTCCTACCGGGCGCCTGGCCAGTGCCAAGGCGCGGGCATTCGTTGATTTCGTCGCGGGCTTGATGAACCAACAATAAGCTAGGCCGCCCGAAGGCGGCCTTGAGGGACTCGATATCAACCGCGTAATGCAGGCAGCAACTCAGTGGGCTCTGGACGCAGCGTGTAATCGGGATTCACCTCCGCGTACAGAATGATGCCGTCCTGGCCGATGACGAAACGACCCGGCATCGGCAAGGTCCAGCTCTGATCACCGTTGATGACCGGCAGGTTGTTGCCCAGGCTCAGATAGAGTTCAACCAGGTAGTCCGGCAGTTTGAACCGCAGGCCGAAAGCAGCCGCTACTTCATTACCGCTGTCGCTGAGGATCGGAAACCCCAGGCCGTTTTGACGTTGCGATTTGCGGCTGTTGGCTTGGCTCTGCGGCGAAATCGCCACCAGACTGGCACCGCGCGCCTGAAAGGCCGGAAGTGCCTGCTCCAGCGCTTGCAGCTCCATGTTGCAGTACGGGCACCAGACGCCACGATAAAAGCTGATCACCAGCGGCCCGCGCGCCAGCAGTTCCGCTGACGACACCAGATTGCCCTGAGCATCAGGCAGGCTGAATACCGGCGCCACATCACCGGCCTTGAGCGCACGCTCGGCCTGGCCGCTGGCGATCAGCTCGGCAGTGGCCCGGTGCATCACGGCGTGCACAGGTGCCGGAGCATTGTAGGGAGGTTTGCCGGCAACGAAGTCGGCCTTGAAAGCATCCAGTTTGGCTTGAAGGGTCATGAGTATTTCCTCGGTAGGTTGATGTATCGAGACTCATGATCGCGACATCGCCGCTCGCCCAGTAGAGAGCTGGCCTGCATAGGAAATATGCCCATCAGGAATGCCCTTCACGACTCACCTCGCGCAAGCGATGCCTATTCCAGCGGGGAATGATTCATATCCCCACCAGCTGCCTGCCCTATTCCAGCCCTGCTCAGCAGAATGATCTCCATCGTGGCCAATTGGCACGAAGCCCTCTTCAGTTGGACTCATTCTCAATCCAGGAACACCCCATGTTAATCGTCCATGCGTTTGCCACCCCCAACAGCGTCAAAGTCTCCATCGCTCTGGAAGAGTTGGGGCTCGACTACCAGTTGCAGCCGGTCAACCTTCGCCAAGGCGAGCAAAAGCAGCCGACATTCGTTGCTCTGAATGCCAATGCAAAGGTACCGGTGCTGGTCGATCCCGATGGCAATAACGGCCAGCCCATGGTCCTCACCGAGTCGGCGGCCATTCTCGTCTACCTGGCCGAGCGATATGGCCGGCTGCTACCTACCGATGGGGTGAAGCGCGCCAAAGTCTTTGAACAGCTGTTCTTTCACGCCAGCGCGCTGAGCCCTGCTTTCGGCCAATCCGGCTATTTCCAGAAATTGGCCGGCGAGCCGAACCCGGCGGCCATTGCCCGCTTTCACGGTGAGGCCAAACGCACACTGGCCGTGCTGGACGGCGTGCTAGCGTGCAACGCCTATGTAGCGGGAGATGAGTTCTCAATCGCCGATATCGCGCACTACGGCTGGCTCTGGCGCAAAGAATTTGCGGCTGTCGATTTCGCTGAAAGCCCGAACGTGGAGCGTTGGTTCAACGCTGTCACCCGGCGATCCTCCGTCGCACGCGGCATCGAACGCATCAATGCCCTTCTTCCGGACCACAAATCATGAGCAATCAGCCGCTGTTCACCCCCACCACGATGGGCCCTTTCACACTGGAGCACCTAGCAGATCGGATACAGTTCGACTGAGTAGGACTTCGATTGGCTGAGGCTTGAGGAAAAACCAGATCTCTTCTTATAGCCGGTACCCAACAGAAGAAAGCTTGTATCCCTGAGGATATAATCTGGCTGCAAGCCACGTAATATATGGAACCCTCGAGTCCCCCTCGGCACATATTTCTTGCGGTGATCTGTTTCCGACTGTCACGCCAACAACCGAGCTCCACTCGTTGCCGCGACCGCCGCATCCAACTCAGCCCCCGCTAGGTGTTGGGCATAGTGATCCTTCAGATCCTGCTCCCAGTCAGCAACGTCATCGAGAATGACTGCCGCCTCATCTTCAGTGAGGCCGAAATGACGATGATGACTGAGCAGATTGGATCGACTGAGAAGATGCCCCTGCATACCCACGGACATCGCCAGCGCCTGAGCCGGCCCCTCATCCAGCACCGGCACGACGTCATACATAGGCGCAAGCCGCCAGGCGCCGTCCTGATAGATCACCGCATGGTTGCGCGGATGATCATCGCTATTCCCAACCAGGGCGTTGTAGGCCATGCGCCGAAACAGTTCACGCCGATCGGAATCAGATGCGCCACGGCGATACAGCTCGTCAGCCAGTGCAGCGTAGATCCAGCCTTCACTGGTCCGCGAATGCCATTCAGCGTCCAACAAGGTCAACCCACTCATCATGGGAATACGGCGGAACCGCTGCTGCCCCTCAAGCCACTCCCGGTCGAAACGCTCGACCAGCAGCGTGTTGGCATTCTCGCCCCGGTGCAATGCCGTGCGAGCCACGTTCAAACCTCTATCCGCAGCGAATGTCATGCAGGCGAACTCGAAGACCGGCAGATCGTAGTGGTCGAACTTGTCACGCGACTTTGCCAGGATCAGCTTGTGATCGGTGCGAAAGTCACCGTCTCACCGGAGACCGGACACTCCATGTAGATGTAGACGCTCGACATCAGAATGCCTCGTCACGACTGCGCGGAATCCGCACTCGCTTGGTACTGTTTAAAGAAAGCTGCTCGGACTCGAACGCTGGGTCCTCCAGCAGGGCCTGGAACACCCTGTCAGAGATGCCGACCGTGAACAGCGCCAGCATGAAGTCGCGCAGAGAAACCCCCTCGGCCTTGCCCGCTTCGATATGGCGCACCGCACGGAGGGAGATATCGACCTGCTCGGCAAGATCAGCCTGCCTGATCCCCATACGCAGACGCGCCTCCTTCACCAGCATACCTATACGATAGAGCAATGATACGCTCTGAACCGGGAAATAGCCTTTCATAAGATGATACCAAATGAACCCTTATGGTCGTTAATGTAGCATCTAATGAAACACTATGATCAATAACCAAAAAATAAAACATCATGAAAACACACCTTAAATCGCATAAGGTGTCATAAAATGACATTCTATTTTTAGGCTACACAGGAAGATCACTTCACTCAGGCTCGCTGGGTCAGCATTTTCGTTCGTCGTTACGCCCTGCGGGAGCGGAGCTTGCCCCGGACGGCGTAACGACGAAGAACGAAAGTGCGGTGAGCCCGCGGACATCCCAGCACAAACCATTGGCCAAAGCGGCTGCAATACCGCCAGCCACCCTGGTTTGCTCAACAATGAGCGATCACTTAAGCTTTTCATATGAGCATTCGATCTCTGGAGAGCACCATGGCTATCACCAAAAAAATCGACAAGCCCTGCAAGAAGCCCATCAGCAGCGAACTGACATACCTTGATGTGCGTCAGGCCGCGCGTGACGGACAAAAAGCCTTTCATGCCTTCGTTGCCACCGGCAAACTGCCCTTCACCAAGTAAGCCACGCATGCTCTCCAACCTATTCAACATCAATCGATACGTAGGATATTTCCTATAATCAATTAAGACCTGTAGCAAACAGCAAACCTGCTCTTCTTTTCAGTGTTTATCTGCTCTTATATCTGACGCCATCTTTCACACATCAAGGATGTGAAGCATGGCGCAAGGATTCATCAATGAAAAGACCACCCATTACCCCAGCCTGAAAAGCCAACTATTGATACCGCGTGGCTCACATGCGCTGACCAAGTTCGACACGATCAATAGTCACCTGCGTCGCTCGATGGTAACCCCCGGGCAACTGGTGATCGTACCCGACGACAGCACGGCGTCCTGCACCTTCGAAGAGGCCTGGTTGATGACCCGGGCCCGGGAAATCGACCTGGCCCTGAGTCTCGAACCCAGGGCGGGTGTCGAGATCCTGAACAACTATGATTTGTTACAGGGGTTGCTGGGTTACAGCTCGATTGGCATCGGCAGCACCACGGCGGCCTGGGGACGGCATTTGACCGGGGTTGAGGACACTTTGAAGGAAATCGAAAAGCTGCATCAGCAGCATCTGAAAGGCGGCGCTTCGGCCAGGGCCGGGTTCATTGCTAAGCGACAGGTCCTGTTCCAGAAGCTGGACACGCAACTCCAGGGCGTCGGCCATTACGGCACCAGCCTGCGGCACAACAAATCGATCAAGAAGATGCTCGGCATTTCCACCCGACGCTATCTACATCGCCAGGAAATCGACGGGTATGCGCAGCGGATCAACAAGATTGCCAGCACTTCCCGTTTCCTGAGCAAAGGCGGCTTTGTGGGTATGGCGTTGGACGTGGGGGCGGCGGGACTGGCTATTCAAGAAGCATGTTCGACCGGGCGAGAGGAGCAGTGCAGGAAGGCCCGATATGTGGAAGGCGGGAAAGTGGCGGCCGGGATTACGGGATCTCACTTCGGAGGAAAGGTCGGGGCCTATGGAGCGCGCATTGTATGTGCCGTTGGATTGGGTGTTGTGTCTGGAGGTTGGGGCGCGTTGAGTTGCGGAATTATCGGTGGTGCCGTCGGTGGGTATGCGGGAGGAACGTGGGGAGGAAAATTCGGAGAGTCTATGGGGGATCTAATGTATAAGCTGGAAGACTTATGACTATGCATCCGCTATTAGCTGTTTTGGGTGTATTTTTCATGTTCTTTGGTATCGGCTTGTCAGCCTATGTCGTCAATACAAAACTGGATCTGGTCGAACCCTACTTCAATAACAACGCAATGCTAATCGGTGATCGCAGGTGGTGGGGCGGCAGCTCGTTCAAAGATCGTTCGATGAGACAGGGGGTGATCAGTATGATGATCATGTTCCCCAAGATGTTTATTTGGCGCGGGCTTTTGACCCAACAAGAGGTCGATGCCATTCCGCTAAAACTCAAGCGATGGATCAAAGCCCCATTGTATTTTGAGATCCCTTTTTTTCTTGCCGCTATCGCATTCTGTATATGGGAACAACTCCAGTGAGCGTTAAGTCCAGACCATGGCACATCAATGCAATTGCCAAGGGCATCGCCGACGCAGAGGCAGGTAACCTGACCGATCTGAAAGCCCTCAAGGCCAAGTGGGTAAACCGTGCCAAACATCCCAATGATTCAGAGGCGACTCATGAAGATCACGAAACGTGGCGGATCGTCGAGATCCAACGTGCCGTGGAAGAGGCTGATGCGGGCCTTTTCGCCACAAACGAGGAAGTACAGGCCACGTTCAGCAAGTGGGATGTCGGTACGCGCTGAGAGCCAACAGCTATCGACAAGCGGTGGACGGCCCGGCATTGAACGCGATGAAAAGCGTGAGGCGTTCCGACAGGGCGCAGCAACCATGCACAGCGTGCAGATCCTCGCCACACAACCACACCGACGCTCACCCCGAACCGCTCTATAATCACTCTATAATTCACCATAATCTGTCCACCCCCTTCTAAACCGGGCACTATAATAGATCTATAATCGCTCTATAATTCGCTATAAACCCGTCCCGAGCAGGAGCTTGCCAATGTCCGAAGTTCTCTACCGTCGCCCGGAGCTTGCCAGGCGACTTGCCAAACTCATCCTGCAAATCGCCGTGGGCAGCGCCGCCAGCTCTGGCGTTTTCCTCGCTGCACCGCGCCGCACCGGCAAATCCACGTTCGCCCGGGAAGATCTGCGCCCCGCACTCGAAGAAGCGCGCGCCATTGTGCTGTATGCCGACCTCTGGAAAGACCTGACCAAAGACCCCGGCCACGTGATCGTCGATGCCGTCCGCGAGGCGCTTGCCGCGAACGAAGGCGTGATCACCCGTTTGGCCAGGGGGGCCGGGATGGAAAAAGTCAGTGTCGGCGGGTTGGGGTTCAGCCTGGACCGAATAGGTCTCGGCAAGGATGTCGACCTGACAAAGGCCCTGGTCGAACTTTCGGACGAGACGAAAAAGATCATTGTTCTGATCATCGACGAAGCCCAGCACGCCATCACCACCGAGGAAGGCGTCGCTTCCCTGTTCGCGCTCAAGGCAGCCCGCGACGAGTTGAACAGCTCCAAACATCATGGCCTACGCATCGTCTGCACCGGTTCCAACCGCGACAAGCTGGCGATGCTGCGCAACAGCAAGGACCAAGCCTTCTTCGGCGCATCGATGGTGCCGTTCCCGACCCTCGACAAGCATTTCATCGACTGGTTCTGCCAGCATGTCGACCTGCCCCACCCTCTCGATCCCGACGAGGTCTTTATCCTCTTCAAGGAAAGCGGCTATCGCCCTGAATTACTGGGCGCGGCGGCAGACGAGATTCGCTTTGACCTGACACTGGACCCGCAAGACATACCGGCCAGATTTACGGAACACGTACGCGTACAGACCGCCGAGCTCAACGCCAACCTCAAGAAGGTTATCCACAGCCTCACCCCCATCCAATCCGCGGTCATCCGCGTCATGAGCGCCAAGGGCGAGGACTACGCCCCCTTCGAAGCCCCAACCATGGCGCTGTATGCCAAGGCAATGGAACAGACCGGGATTGCCGCTGATGATGTCAGGATAGAAGTGCCAGCTGTGCAACAGGCGCTAATCGCCCTGCAGGACAAGAAACTCGTCTGGAAGGCCTCGCGCGGCGTCTATGCAGTTGACGAGCCTGTCATCGTCGAGATTCTACGCGAAGCCAACCTGTTGGACGGGCTCGGCTGAAAGGTTTATTTACTTCCCAAAAGGTCCCCCACCACCATCCTGAACCGAGCTTGCTCCAAGTACTAAGGAGCAAGCCATAACTCTCATACCGATCGTGAACTACTCGCCTCACTTCAACGCGGCAAAATAATCGGAATGATCATTGGCGTCGGCGGTGCTGGGGGCATCACCGTCCCCTCACTTTTCACCACATTGACGCCTCTCTGTTTTATGGCTGCGAACACTCGCTCAGTCGCAGCCGAATCGTTATAGCCGCCATCATCAATTGTCACACCTAACGAAACCTGCCGTTGTTGCTCAATCAGCTGCACCTGAGAGCTTCGGAAAAACGTGTCCAGCGCCACTTTATTGAGTTTCGAAAGGTCGACCCGAACGATTTCCGTGTACTTCAACACCGTAGCATCCCAACCTTGAACATAGAGTTCATCCTGCGTCAGAGCAAAGGTGCAGAAGTAGTAAGTACCCGTGGTTGAACCTGGGGTAGAGATCAGCAGCGTACAACGTCCATGCTGAAGAATCGGCTCCTTGATATCGGGATAGTCTTTAGTGACTTGCGCCACAAATTGCGTACGGTCGTAGTAGATGGTGGCCTTATCACGCGGTGTGGTATTGCAGCCGGACAAAAGGACTACCGTACCTATCAGCACACCAGCAAAGAGATTACGCATTCATGAATCCTTGTTGATTAAATATCCCAGGAACAAGGCGCCAGCGAGTCAGATGCTCATTGACTCCGCCTGTGTTACACGCATAAAGCGGGTACCTTGACAGGCAAGCTACTATTTTGCCATCACGCCGTCCAGCGTTCGTGATGAGGCAAAGACGGGATATATCAGTGCAAGGCAATCTCTTGGCGTTTCTAGAAACCTTCGGTTACACCCAAATATTGCGGGCGGAAAAAGGTCTCAGTAAAATGAGTTTCCACGTCGATGGTCTCTGTGAGATATGCAAGCTGGCTTTATGCCAGACTTGCGGAAAAACCGCCCTACTAAGGCGGTTTTTTTTCGCCTCCACTTTCTGGAAAAAGAGGTGCCCCGCCCCCTCGTGGACAACACCTCGGGCAGCACTCATCTAGACTCAACAGGCGGTCGCAAAAAGAACCGCGTACGTCGCTTTGGTGCAGGCGAATCAAAGGCCGCGTGGCAAGCTGCCTTTTATGCCTTGAAGAGGTGCGGCAAAGACCGCACCGGGCCCAACAAGATACCCGCCCAGGGTGCCTGGCCAACGGCCTGAAATGCCACGATACCGTGACGTGGCGTGAGTGCCGCAGCCGACACTTTCGGACAACCGACAACCGCCTGGTTTGTCCGTGACCGTGAGGAATGCCGTATGCCTGATGAGATGTTGCACCTGCCTATGGTCAACAACGTGCTGGAGCGCCACAAGGGCTCCCCCGGCGCACTGTTGCCCATCCTTCATGAGATTCAGGCGGACATCGGCTACATCCCCGATGCCACCGTCCCCGAGATTGCCCACGCCCTCAACCTGAGTCAGGCCGAAGTGCGCGGGGTGATCAGCTTCTACCACGACTTCCGTAGCGCACCTCCGGCCCGGCATATCCTGCGCCTGTGCCGCGCCGAATCCTGCCAGAGCCGCGGCGCCGAGCAACTCGCCGCGCAGTTGCGCGAACGCCTGCAACTGGACGACCACGGCAGCAGCGCCGACGGCAACATCAGCCTGCGCCCGGTGTACTGCCTCGGCGCCTGCGCCTGTTCACCGGCCCTCGAGCTGGATGGCCAGGTGCACGCACGACTCAGCGCCGAACGCCTGGATGCCCTGCTCGACGCTTGCCAGGAGGACGCATGATGCCGTGCCTTTATCTGCCCGCTGACTCCCTTGCCCGTGCCGTGGGTGCCGATGAGGTAGCCGCGGCCCTTGCCGCGCAAGCCCAGGAACGCAATCTGCCGCTGGACCTGCAACGCACCAGCTCCCGTGGCCTGTACTGGCTGGAACCGCTGCTGGAAATCGACAGCGCGCAAGGCCGTATCGGCTTCGGCCCGCTGACCGTTGCCGATGTGCCGTCGCTGCTCGATGCGCTGCAAGGCGATCCGTCCGCCCATCCCCTGGCCTTGGGCCCGGTGGAGCAGTTGCCGTATCTGAAGACGCAACAACGCCTGCTGTTCGCCCGCGCCGGCATTACCCGGCCGCTGTCCCTGGAAGATTACCGCACCCACGGTGGCTTCGAAGGCTTGACCCAGGCCATCGCCCTGGGCGGCGAACAGACCGCCAGCGCCGTGTTCGATTCCGGCCTGCGTGGCCGTGGCGGCGCGGCCTTCCCGGCCGGGATCAAATGGCGCACGGTGCGCAGCGCCCAGGCGGCGCAGAAATACATTGTCTGCAACGCCGACGAAGGCGACTCCGGCACTTTCGCCGACCGTATGCTGATGGAAGGCGACCCCTTCCTGCTGATCGAAGGCATGGCCATTGCCGGCATCACCGTCGGCGCCAGCTACGGCTACATCTATGTGCGCTCGGAATATCCACAGGCCGTGGCCACCCTGCGCGAAGCGCTGGACATCGCCCGCGCCGCCGGTTACCTCGGCACCAATGTCGGCGGCAGCGGCCTGCCCTTCGACATGGAAGTGCGCGTCGGAGCCGGTGCCTACATCTGCGGTGAGGAAACCGCGCTACTGGACTCCCTCGAAGGCAAGCGCGGGATTGTCCGCGCCAAGCCGCCGATCCCCGCCCTGAAGGGCCTGTTCGGCCTGCCGACCCTGGTGCACAACGTGCTGACCCTGGCCTCGGTGCCGCTGATTCTGGCCAAGGGCGCGCCGTTCTATCGCGACTACGGCATGGGCCGCTCCCTGGGCACCATGCCGTTCCAGCTGGCGGGCAATATTCGTCACGGCGGCCTGGTGGAACGCGCCTTCGGCCTGACCCTGCGGGAACTGGTGGAAGACTACGGCGGCGGTACCGCCAGCGGCCGACCACTGAAGGCTGCCCAGGTCGGTGGCCCCCTTGGCGCCTGGGTACCACCCAGCCAATTCGACACACCGCTGGATTACGAAGCCTTCGCCGCCATCGGCGCCATGCTCGGTCACGGTGGTGTGGTGGTAGCCGACGACAGCCTGGACATGGCCCGCATGGCCCGCTTCGCCTTGCAGTTCTGCGCCGAGGAATCCTGTGGCAAATGCACCCCTTGCCGTATCGGCTCGACCCGCGGCGTGGAGGTGATCGACCGCCTGTTGGCCGCACCTGACCAGAACGGTCGCGATGCCCAGGCGATCATCCTCAAGGACCTGTGCGACACCCTGCAATACGGTTCGCTCTGCGCACTGGGCGGCATGACTTCCTACCCGGTAGCCAGCGCCCTCAAGTACTTCCCCGCCGACTTCGGTCTGCAGCCCTCGGAGGCCGACCAATGATCACGCTCTTCGACCCGAACACTGATATCGACCTTGGAACCCCGGCCCGCGACAGCCAGGTGCAGGTCACCCTGAACATCGACGGCCGCAGCATCAGCGTGCCCGAAGGCACCTCGGTGATGCGCGCCGCCGCGCTGCTGGGCACCACCATTCCGAAACTCTGCGCCACCGACAGCCTGGAAGCCTTCGGCTCCTGCCGCATGTGCCTGGTGGAGATCGACGGCATGCGCGGCTACCCGGCGTCCTGCACCACGCCGGTCAGCGAAGGCATGAGCGTGCACACCCAGACGCCAAAGCTCGCCACCCTGCGCCGTAACGTCATGGAGCTGTACATCTCCGATCACCCGCTGGACTGCCTGACCTGCTCGGCCAACGGCAACTGCGAGCTGCAAACCGTCGCCGGCCAGGTTGGCCTGCGGGAAGTGCGTTACGGCTATGAAGGTGAAAACCACCTGGCCGAGCAGAAGGATACCTCCAACCCCTACTTCGACTACGATCCGAGCAAGTGCATCGTCTGCAACCGCTGCGTGCGCGCCTGCGAAGAAACCCAGGGCACCTTTGCCCTGACCATTACCGGGCGCGGTTTCGAATCGCGGGTCGCGGCCGCCGGTGGCGAGAATTTCCTCGACTCGGAATGCGTGTCCTGCGGCGCCTGTGTGCAGGCCTGCCCCACCGCGACCCTGATGGAAAAAAGCGTGGTCGAGCTGGGTCAGCCCGAACGCGCCGTGATCACCACCTGTGCCTATTGCGGCGTGGGCTGCTCGTTCCGCGCCGAAATGAAAGGCGACAAGCTGGTGCGCATGGTTCCCGACAAGAACGGCCATGCCAACCACGGCCATTCCTGCGTCAAGGGGCGCTTTGCCTGGGGCTATGCCAGCCACCCGGATCGCATCACCAAGCCGATGATCCGCAAACACATCAACGACCCTTGGCAGGAAGTCAGCTGGGATGAAGCGGTGACCTACGCCGCCAGCGAATTCCGCCGCCTGCAGCAGAAATACGGACGCGACTCCATTGGCGGCATCACCTCCAGCCGTTGCACCAACGAAGAAACCTACCTGGTGCAAAAACTGGTACGGGCCGCCTTCGGCAACAACAACGTCGACACCTGTGCGCGGGTCTGCCACTCGCCGACCGGCTATGGCCTGAAACAAACCCTGGGCGAATCCGCCGGTACCCAGAGTTTCGACTCGGTGATGCAGGCCGACGTGATCCTGGTGATCGGTGCCAACCCCAGCGATGCCCACCCGGTGTTCGCCTCCCAGCTCAAACGCCGCCTGCGTGAAGGCGCGCGACTGATCGTCATCGACCCACGGCGCATCGACCTGGTGGACGCGGTGCATGGCCGCGCCGAACTGCACCTGGCCCTGCGCCCGGGCACCAACGTCGCCATGCTCAACGCCCTGGCCCACGTCATCGTCACCGAAGGCCTGCTCGACCAGGCCTTTATCGACGCCCGCTGCGAGGGCAGCGATTTCGCCCACTGGAGCGAGTTCGTCAGCCGCGCGGAAAACTCGCCGGAAGTCCTTGGCCCGATCTGCGGCGTCGCCGCTGCCGACATCCGTGCCGCCGCCCGCCTGTATGCCGGCGGCAACAATGCGGCGATCTACTACGGCCTGGGCGTCACCGAACACAGCCAGGGCAGCACCGCGGTCATGGGCATCGCCAACCTGGCCATGGCCACCGGCAACATCGGCCGCGAAGGTGTCGGCGTGAACCCACTGCGTGGGCAGAACAACGTGCAGGGCTCCTGTGACATGGGCTCCTTCCCCCACGAGTTGCCCGGTTACCGGCACATCTCCAACGAAGTGGTACGGGCGCAGTTCGAACAGGCCTGGCACGTCACCCTGCAACCCGACCCGGGCCTGCGCATCCCCAATATGTTCGAGGCCGCCCTCAGCGGCAGCTTCAAGGGCCTGTATTGCCAGGGCGAAGACATCGCCCAGAGCGACCCCAATACCCAGCACGTCACCGCGGCCCTGTCGGCCATGGAATGCATCGTGGTGCAGGATATTTTCCTCAACGAAACCGCCAAGTTCGCCCATGTGTTCCTGCCGGGCAGCTCGTTCCTGGAAAAAGACGGCACCTTCACCAACGCCGAGCGGCGCATCTCGCGGGTACGCAAGGTCATGGAACCGCTGGGCGGCAAGGCCGACTGGGAAGGCACGGTGGCCCTGGCCAACGCCCTGGGTTACCCCATGAACTACAAGCACCCGTCGGAAATCATGGATGAAATCGCCAGCCTGACGCCGACCTTCAGCAACGTCAGCTACACCGAACTGGATCGCCACGGCAGCCTGCAATGGCCGTGCAACGCCGCGGCACCGGACGGCACGCCAACCATGCACATCGAGGAATTCGTGCGCGGCAAGGGGCGCTTCATGCTTACCGGCTACATCCCCACCGAGGAGAAGGTCAACAATCGCTATCCGCTGCTGCTGACCACCGGGCGCATCCTCAGCCAGTACAACGTCGGCGCCCAGACCCGGCGTACCGAGAACGTCGCCTGGCACGACGAAGACCGCCTGGAAATCCACCCGAGCGATGCCGAGAGCCGTGGCATCAACGAAGGTGACTGGGTCGGCATCGGCAGCCGCGCCGGACAGACCGTACTGCGGGCGCGGGTCACCGAACGGGTCGCCCCGGGCGTGGTGTACACCACCTTCCACTTCCCTGAGTCGGGGGCCAACGTCATCACCACCGACAACTCCGACTGGGCCACCAACTGTCCGGAGTACAAGGTCACCGCCGTCGAAGTCAGCCGCGTCTACCACCCTTCCGAGTGGCAAAAACGCTACCAGGAATTCAGCGACGAACAACAACGCTTGCTCGACGAACGCCGCCATGAACGCAGCACCGGAGCCAAAGCCGAGGTGCGCCGATGAGCACTGAAAACCTGATCAAGATGGCCAACCAGATTGCCCAGTACTTCGCCACCGAACCGGACCAGCAACAGGCCGTGCTCGGCGTGCGCAATCACCTGCAGATGTTCTGGACACCCGGCATGCGCAAGGAGCTGCTCGCCTGGCAGACGGAACATCAGGGCGCGGACTTGCACCCGCTGGCGCAGGCGGCGGTCAGTGGGGCGGGCTGGGAGGCTTAGGTTCACACGATCGCTTGCAACCCTTGGCCTGTGAAGACGGGCCAAGGCGCATTGCACAGTTTTTACCGAGCACCCGCACTTCTGTAGAAGCAGGGCCCGGCAACGCACCATTACCCTCGACTAATCAGTCTTCGGCCACTGCTGCGCACCGTGCAGCAAGCGGATAATCTCAATGCGCTTGGCGCGGGATCTGAGGCGATAGACAACGATGAACGGGGTGCTGCTCCCCTTCGTGGGTCCCTTCAATTCGACCGAACCGCCCCATCTCCGGGTGATCGAGCAACTGGCTGACCTGATGCTCGATGCGGTGAAGGTTGCAGGTGATCGCCGCATTCTCCCACTTGACGATTGGTGAAACCTGCCTTTTAACGTAACTACTTAAGACTCCCCGCCAGAAACTGCTGCAACCGCTCGCTGCGCGGCTGTTCAAATACACTGTTCGGGTCTCCCTGCTCCTCTATCCTGCCCTGATGCAGAAAAACCACCTGGTTCGACACCTGCCGGGCAAACGCCATTTCATGGGTGACCACCACCATCGTCCGGCCTTCCTCCGCCAACTGCTGCATGACTTTGAGCACCTCGCCTACCAGTTCCGGGTCCAGGGCCGAAGTGGGTTCGTCGAACAACATCACCTGGGGTTCCATGGCCAGCGCACGGGCAATGGCGACACGCTGCTGTTGGCCGCCGGAGAGCTGGACCGGATATTGGCTCTCGACCTTTTCCGCCAGGCCCACCTTCGCCAGGTAATGCCGAGCCCGCTCCAGAGCTTCCTTGCGTCCGAGACCCAACACACTCATCGGGCACTCGACAAGGTTCTCCAGCACCGTCATATGGCTCCACAGATTGAAGTGCTGAAACACCATCGACAACTGGCTGCGCATCCGCTGCAACTGCCGGGGATTGGCCGCACACAAGTCGCCCCCTGAGTTCTTGCGTGTGAGCAATTCCTCGGCATTGACAGTGATGCGTCCCGACGACGGTTGTTCGAGCAGGTTGATACAACGCAGAAAGGTACTTTTTCCAGAGCCCGAGGAGCCGATGATGCTGATCACATCACCCGCTTTAGCCTTGAGCGAGACACCCTTGAGGACTTCATGGCTGCCATAGTTTTTATGGATATCTTCAACGATCAACTTATACATTCGAGCAAATCCGCTGGGGGTCAGTGCGTCCGGGGTTTGAGGTAAGCCAGCCAATGCAGCTCGCCACATCGAAACAGCCAGATCAGGAAAAACGCGCTGCCGGCATACAACACCCCGGCAATGCCAAAGGCAGTGAAAGAGGCATAGGTCGCCGAATTGACGTCCCGGGCAATCTTCAACAAATCGGGCACCGTGGCGGTGAACGCCACCGAGGTGGAGTGCAGCATCAGAATCACTTCATTGCTGAACAACGGCAGGGCCTGGCGCAACGCCGAGGGCAGGACGATCCGCCGATACAGCGTGAAACGGTTCATCCCATAAGCCCGTGCGGCCTCGATTTCGCCATGGGGAACAGCCCTGATCGCGCCGGCGAAAATCTCGGTCATGTAGGCACAGGTATTGAGCCCGAACGCCAACACCGTGCAGTTGAAGCCGTCGCGGAAAAACGCGTTGAGCAAATCCTCGGAGCGCACCACCTGCAAGCTGTACACCCCGGTGTAGAAGAACAGCAGCTGGATATACAACGGTGTACCGCGAAACACGTAGGTGTAGCACCAGACCGGCAGGCGCAGCAGTGGATTGCGGCTGACGCGGGCAATCGACAATGGCACCGCCAATAAAAAGCCAATCGCCACCGCCAGGATGAGCAACCACAAGGTCACTGCCAGGCCGGAAAAATACGGCCCGTCACGCCATAAGTACGCCTGCCAGTAGTCACCGAGAATGCCCGTCATAGCGCAGCCTTCCGGACGCCCACTGAGTAGCGCTGCTCAAGCCACATCAGTACCCCATTGGACAGGGTGGTAATGGCGAGGTAGATCAGGCCGCCAACCAGGGTGAAATAAAAGAACTGCAGCGAGCCCTTGCCGGCATCCTGCGTGGCCTTGACCACATCGGTCAGGCCGATGATCGAGACCAGCGCCGTGGACTTGATCAACACCTGCCAGTTGTTGCCGATGCCCGGCAGCGCATGACGGAGCATTTGCGGGAACAGCACCTTGTGAAAGCTGTTCCAGCGGCTCATGCCATACGCCCGCGCTGCTTCCAGCTGGCCTGCCGGAACAGCCTGGAAGGCACCACGAAACGTCTCGGTAAAGTAGGCCCCGTAAATGAAGGAGAGAGTGACGACACCGGCCAGGAACGGGTCAATATCGATCTGGCCGACGCCCAACCAATCAGTTATGCGGTTGAGCAGCATTTGCAGGCTGAAGAACAGCAACAGCATGATCACCAGATCCGGCATGCTGCGAATCAGCGTCGTATAAGCGGTGGCCAGCGCGCGCAACAAAGGGCTGGTGGACAACTTCGAACTGGCGCCGAGCAGCCCGGCCAGTACGGCGATCAACAGTGAACAGAGCGCCAGTTTGATTGTGGCCAGGGTGCCCAGCAGGATCTGCGGGCCAAAGCCTTCCAGAAGCATTTCACTCTCCTTGTTTTTATTAGGCTGAGGTGAAGGGGATGCGGTAACGGAGCGGTCCGCGCGACCGCTCCGGTCAAGGTAGTGAGAGCGTTATTTCGCGCCGTAGACGTCGAAATCAAAGTATTTCTGGTTGATACGCGCATAAGTGCCGTTGGCCAGAATGGTTGCCAGGGCCTTGTTCAAATCTTCGCGTAACGCGACATCGTTCTTGCGCAGGCCGATGCCGTCACCGACCCCGAAAAAGGCCGGATCGTCCAGGGTCGCACCGGCAAACTCATAGTCCTTGCCCGCCGCCGTGCCGAGGAAACCGTAACTGGCTTGAATGGCGCCCTGCAGCGAAGCATCAAGGCGGCCCACCACCAGGTCGGCGTAGACCTGGTCCTGATTCTGGTACGACAGCACGTCCACGCCCTTCGAACCCCAGACGGCTTTGGCAAATGCCTCCTGGGTCGAGCCCTGCTCCACGCCAATGCGCTTGCCCTTGAGCGATTCAAGGGTCGGCAGCAGCCCCGATCCGCGCTTGACCACCAAACGTGCCGGCGCGTTGGAAACCTTGTCGGTAAAAGCGATCTGCTCCTGGCGCTTGGGGGTCACGGTCATCGACGACGCCACCGCGTCGAACTTGCGCGCCAGCAGCGCCGGGATCATCCCATCCCAGCTGCTTTCTACCCAGACACAGTGAGCTTTCAGCTCGGCGCAGAGCGCTTCGGCGATATCGACCCCGAAGCCGGTCAGGGAGCCGTCCTTGTTCTTGTATTCCAGCGGCGGGTATGTGGGATCGACACCCAGCTTCAAGGTTTTACCGGACCAGTCAGCCGCGCCAGCCAGGCTGTAAGCCGTCAGGAACACCAGGGATACAGCGGCAATCATCTTGTTCATTGTTATTTTCCTCTTCAGACCGCAGACGATTTTTTTGTACAGACTGACGCGCGAAAAGACGGCGTCTCAACTCAGGAAACGCTCGACCAACTTGACCCAGTAGCTCGCCCCGATCGGCAGACAGGCATCATTGAAGTCGTAGCCGGGGTTGTGCAACTGACAACCGCGCTCGCCCTCTCCGTTGCCAATCACCAGGTAACTGCCGGGGCATTGTTCCAGGATGAAGGCGAAGTCCTCACTCGCGGTGAAGGGCCGCAGGTTGTCGATCAATTGCTCTTCGCCCAACCAGTCCAGGGCGACTTCCCGGGCAAACGCGGTCTGCTCGGGATGGTTGATCAATACGGGATGACAATGTTGATAGTCGATCTCGGCGCGGGCACCGAAACTGGCAGCCTGTCCATTGACCAACTCGGTAATTCTGACTTCAAGCAGGTGGCGAATTTCAGGGGTCAGTGCCCGCACGCTCAAGCTCATCTGGGCGCTGGACGGGATCACATTCGACGCGCTGCCAGCGTGCAGGGAGCCCACCGTGATAATCGCCATTTCCTGTGGATTGACGTTGCGCGACACGATGCTTTGCAGCGCAATCACAATCGACGAGCAGACCAGCACTGGATCGACCGCCTTGTGCGGCACCGCGCCATGGCCACCGTTACCGAGGATGGTGATCGTCACCGTGTCGGCCGAAGCCATGAACGGCCCGCTGTAGAACCCCATGTGCCCGACGGGATAACCCGGCACGTTGTGCATGGCAAAGATCGCGTCACACGGAAAGCGTTCGAGCAAGCCCTCTTCGAGCATTTTCCGGGCACCACCGAGCCCTTCTTCGGCCGGTTGAAAGATCACTTGCAGGGTGCCATTGAACGTCCGGGTCTGTGCCAGGTGCCTGGCGGCCGTCAGCAAGGTAGCCGTATGTCCGTCGTGGCCACAGGCATGCATAACCCCGTCGATTCGGCTGGCATAGGGCAAGCCGCTGGCCTCCTGAATCGGCAGCGCATCCATGTCGGCACGCAAACCGATGGAGCGGCCTTGGCCATTTTTCAGGGTGCCGACGACGCCGGTCTTGCCGACGCCGGTGCTGACCTGAAAACCCCACTGGGTCAAACATTGAGCAACACGCTCGCTGGTGGCGAACTCTTCAAAACCCAGCTCGGGATGCGCGTGAATAGCGCGACGCAACGCGATCATTTCATCCTGTATCGCTGCAATACCTGACAGGACATGGCCGGCATCCATTGTTGTACCCCTTCGACGAGATCTGAGCGGTTGATGGGGTGGATCTTAGGGAAGCGACACTGGGCTGGGGAGACGCAGTTTGGTTATGATGACAACCATAAGTTGTCACCAGGGTGAGCAGATGAAGCTGCATCAATTACAAGCGCTGATTGCCAGCGCTGAAACCGGCAGTATCCGCGCCGCCGCGCGTTCGCTGGAAATTTCCCAGGCCGCGGTGACCAAAGCCCTGCGCGAGCTGGAAACCAGCCAGCAGCTACCACTGTTCACCCGAACGCCCAGTGGCCTGAGCTTCACCCAGTACGGCAAAGTCCTGCTGACTCACGCCCGGCTGGTGATCAAGCAGCTGGAACACGCGCAAACCGAACTCGATCACCTGCGAGGCAAGGCTCAGGGACGGCTGTGTGTCGGGGTCACACCCTGGATCGCGCTGACCTTCCTGCCTGAAGTGGTGGTGGCGTTTCGCGAACAAATGCCGGAAATCCGTCTGGAGTTGTTTGAAAGCCTGATGGCGGTGGCCCAACCGTTATTACGCGATGGCAGCATGGACTTTGCGATTGGCCAACTGCACCCGACGCAATCGAGCCAGGAGTTCGCCAGCGAAATCTTGCTGGACTACCAGACCTCGGTGCTGGTCCGACAGGGCCATGCACGCCAGGGTGCGCGATCGATTCACGAGCTGCTGGAGCAGGACTGGACGCTGAACTATGCACCGGACGGGCACGATGGGCTGATGCAGGAGTTGTTCTGGCAACACGGCGCGCAGATCGATGAAAAACGCATCGTCCGTGCCCATTCGCTGGCCATTTTGCAGATGATGGTCGAGCGGGCCGATATGTGCACCTGGGGGCCATCCATAGTGAGCATTGCCCCGCCCTTTCTCGGTCGAGTGGTTTCCCTGGAGCTGAAGGAACAGTTCGAACCGAGACAACTGAGCATCGTGACACGCCGTAATGGCGCGCTGAGCAAACCGGCGCAGTGCTTCGCGGATTGCTTGTTACAGGTCATTCGGCGCCATGCCCGTTCAGCGAAGAAGGAGGACCGGCAGCTTTTTGAAACCTTACGGCTGCGGCTATGAGGCGACAGCAGAAGCACGAAAAACCCCGCCATCCTGCTTCCTGTAGGAGCCGAGCTTGCTCGCGATGAACGATAACGCGGTGAGCCTGCCAACACCCACCGCCCAAACCGGTCTCAACCGAACGTCACCCGCCTACACCGATGCCCCGCGCAACATCCCCTGCGTCAAATCATCGATCACCGCCTTGCCCATCTCGCCCAGGTAATGCGATGCCCAGGCATAGCGTTCGCCGTCGGTTTCCAGTGCGGCATCGAGGGAGAGTGCTTTGGCGCAATAGAGCAGGAGATTTCAGATGAAAGTATCACTTATTCAGGGCGACTTCATGGCGGCACCCAAGCACTAGAAGGCGTTCACTTGAGATCTACACTGTCTGGACCGGCGCTTTCGCGGGCAAGCCCGGCTCCTACAGGGTTTGTGTGTACCGAATGATTTGTGGCGCTATTCCGAATGCTTGGTTCGTGAAAACCAGGACAAACCGCACGCTCTCTCCCGGACTGGACCCAATAGTGGCATTTCAGTAGCATCGCCGCCTTTCTTCCGTATCCGTCAGCCAGGGATGACCATGCCGGTTCTTTCACTTTATCCATCACGCCTGTTAACCACAACGACACTGCTGCTATCGGCGCTACTGGGAGGTTGCAGCGTCAACGGTACCTACCCGGACGCCACGGACCCAGACGCCGCCAAGCTGCGTTTCATCGCCAACACGCAAAACGCCACGCTCGATTACTTCGATGCCGAGCATTGCGATGGGCAAACCACCGGTATTCTCAACAACCTGTTGCTTGGCGATACCAAGCGACGCGCCGACATGAGCATCGCGCCGCCGGAAAACGCCAGGGGCTATCTGGAAATCAAACTCAAGCCCGAACACGAAACCCTTCTGCGGATCCATACCCAGAACGGCTATTCGGTTTGTGGCAACAGCATCAATCTCAAGCCTGAACGCAATGCCGAATACGAGCTGACCTTCGACTCCGGCAAAGGCCAGTGCAGCAGTAAGTTACAACAGGTCCGCAAGATCAATGGCAAGGAGCAGCGCAGTCCTGTCCTGATCTTTGAAAAAGGCCTCCCGGCCTGTGTCGGGCGCAATCTGATGTTCCCAAAACCACCTGAACCGTTGCCGGACACCCCCCATCGCCTGGAACTGATAGGCCGGATTATCGACAACAGTCTGATTCCAGCCATGAAACCCGACCCGGCTGAAATCGCCAAGAGCGCGTTCTCCGCGGAAAAAATCGACGGTTTGATCGCCGAGCGCAAGGCCAAGCTGGGCTTCACCCTGCCGGACGACTATTGGACCTTGTATCGCCAGAATCTCCAGGCCTTCGATGCAGAAGCGGCCCAACGCAAAGAGCGGACCTTGCAGCTTTACAAGGACGAGTACCTTCTGCGCCTGCGTCAGTTGAAGGATGAGGACCTGGAACAACGGGCGCAGCCCGAAGACAAGTCAGCCAAATCGACCAATGTGGCCGCGCTCGAACAATACAAGTCGATGACTCTCTACTATTTCGGCGCCAGCAAGCGGGTGATGCTCGAAACCATCGACCATCATCTGAAGCGGATGGCGCAGATGGATGCGCATTACGGCGTCTGCGAGCGTTACGACGATTGCTGGAGACGCTGAAGCCCGGGGCCTCGCGGCAAGGCTCACGCACGCTACTGCCGCGAGAAAAGCCCAACATTCGCTATCATCACCTATGCTTTCGGCGACCACTCCAGCGCACCGCCGCCATCTGCCGATCACAGACAAGGACGCTCCATGCCGCGCCTCTCCCCGCACATCCAGTTCTCCCTGATCACTCTCGCGTTGACCTGCGTGATCCTGCCGGCCCATGCCGCCGACAAGGTCGAACGCCGCTGCGGCTGGTTCGAAAACCCGACCGCGGCGAACGCCACCCTCACCGACCGTGACGGCACCTGGGAAATCGCGACTCAAGGCGGCTACCAGGCCGAAGGTGGCTGGCCACAGTTCAGCGATGCGCAATGGGTGCGCACCAACGGGCATTATGGCTACGGCTGTGGCTGCATGACCGCCAGCGCCGATCCCCAGACCCACCGCCTGAACCACCTGACCAATGCGGTCGCCCGCCCACTGGCTGCCTGCCGCAACGATACCACCTTGCACGAGCCGGCCAATCCGCTGGCGCCACGGCCACCCGAGGTGCCGGCCTCAGCCAAAAGCATGAAGCCCTACCAGGCCGCGGGCTTCAGCTTCAACTATCCGAAGGGCTGGAAGGTCAGCCAGAACAAGGAATGCCTGAACCTCAATCAGCCAAAGACTCAGACCAACGAGGAATACACCCTCAACCTCTGTGTCCAGCACGGCACGCTGCAACAGGCCGCCGACAGCATGATCTTTTCCCAGGAAGACGGCGTCTGGATGCGTAGCGCCGGCATGGACTCGCCCAGCCCCGTCGACATCATCGAAGGCCCGGGCTGGAAAGGCATGCAAACGACCCAGACCTGTGGCGTCGGCGATGAAGAGACCGGCTTTCACGCCGCCGGCGGTACCTGCCTGATGGCGATCGTCTACAACGACAAGACGCAGTTGCTGTTCGATACCGTGGGTTACTACCAGGACTTCGACACGATTGGCGCGATCATTCGCTCGGTTCGATTTGACCAGAAGCAGTAGAAAATACGCCCCCCTAAGGTGATGCCCAGTGACTGCAACAGATCCGCGAGCGGCTCACGCCCCCGAAATCGGCAATGTTTTTAAACCACTGGGGGTTTGAATATGCGCGATCAAAAACGGAGTTGACGTATTTTTGAGCGCATGAAGATAAACCGGCCCCGAAAAGTTTATGGCCGTCAGCACCGCTTTGATTTTTTCCGGATCAGTATGGAAGACATCCAAAGCCACGAGAGAACAGCCTTTGTCTTGCATTGTGCTCGCGGGATGAGTCGCCTGTTCCCATTGGATCAGGGTCGGGGCAGAGCCTCCCAAAGGCAGGCGGCCGTCCGCAGGTATGGTTATCTGCCAAGACAATGCTCCTCTGGTCATGGGCTCGACATCCCCGACGATGTCGTGGCAGGAAGCGCTGGCGGCTTGGATATCATCGGTTCGCGCAACCCATGTCGCCAGGCGCGCCGGTGAGTCGGGCGCAAGTTGATCAAGGCCGAACCAGCGAGGCCGGCTGGGGCGTTCAGCCGATGGGTCCGCCGCAATCACTTCCAGATAAAGCTCAGGGCCAAGGCGGAGCAACCGGTTATGGGTGCCCATACGTGGATGGGCACCGCCCGGTTGAAGGTCGACGCCCAGAACGCCAGTGACGAACGCACAGCCGGTATCGAGGTCCGGCGCCACCACAGCCAGGTGATCGATAGTACTTTTCACACACGCACCGCCTTGATGATTTTGTGCAGAGGAGCAATGGTATTCGAACAACGCATCAGCACCGGTTTTCAACGCTATTTTTTCCTTAGCGGCAGGAAGTAGCTGCCCCACTCGATAGCCATGAGAACCAGATTGATGCCATCGCGGAACAACAAGCTGCCGACAGCCCGTCGTACCTCCTTCGCGCTGATACGGCCGCGGGCGATGTCGAGGCGGGCAAAGCTGTGGATGTGGCGAATGACATCGAACGCCATAAGCCCCGAGGCAGCCAGAAAATAGAAAATCCGCTGCCAGTAGGGTATGCCCAGTGATCGCAGAAGATCCGTGGTGACGTGCTGGTGCGCCACTTCTTCGGCGCAGTGCCATCGCCATAGGCGTGTCTGTGACGACTCCTTGAGCGAGAGCAGGCCGTCTCTACGCAAGGCGGCTTTGGACATGACCGCTGTCACGTGCTCGAACGCGGCCGCCAATGCCAGCTGCGCATTGAGTGACAATTTTGATCGAAGGGTCTCAAGATCCTTTTCGATCATGTGCTCGAACTTCTTGACTTCAAACCCCTGCTCTTCCAGTTGCTCGTTGTACCGCCGGTGCGCTCGCTGATGAGCCTGCTCCTCTGCCACGAAGCGACGCGAATGTTCGGCAAGAAGCGAAGTCTGTTGCAGTTGTAAAGCCGATGACTCCACCACCGCAATCACGAATTGCTCACCCGCAGGAAGCAGGACCGAACAAGCATCGAACAGGTAGGTCCTGATCGAGGTGTCGTTCCAGTAGGGCTTGAAAGCGCTGGCCTCGCCGCTAGGGTCGGACGCCGATTGTTCGAGATAATCCATGCGTCAATGCCTCACAAATGTACCAGGGTACCGGCGACGGCGATCTCACGGAGCAACCCTGAGAAATAGCCATGCGTGATATGTGCCTGGCGGGGATGCATCTCACCCTTCCTCAGCGCGTCATGCACCTGCCTGAGGCGAAAGCCCGGCACCGCGGGATACAAGTGATGTTCGGCATGAAAGCCAACACCGTGGGGGGCAACCAACAGGCGCTCCCACCACGTGGCAATCACCGTACGGGAGGATCCGGGAACGGAGTGCGGTATAGCGAAATGCTCGGCCACATCGCGCCAATACAGCAACGCCATCAACACGGTAAACAGGGGCAGGAACCAGTACACCAAAGCCGCCAGCCAGAGGTGGAACCCGGTGAAAATCACCACGCACAGAACGGCGAAGATCCATTGGCGATACCGCGTGCCAGGCGGACATTGCGACGCCATTTTCGAAGTCACCAGGGCCGTTCTCAACTCATGGATACCGTACAGCCCCATGCAGTGTTTCAGCAACAGAACGAGTATGTTGGACGCCGATTTGGGAAACGTGAAACGGTCCTGCCCCCGACACGAAACCCAGTTGGGATCGCGCTCGGTCGCGGTATGCAGATGGTGCGCGGTGTGGTCGCGACGAAACCCGAAGATCGTGATGGTGAACGGGATTGCTGTCAGGAAGTCACCCAGCGTGTCGTTGAGAACAGGGCGCGTCCGGCTGAACTGCCGGTGTGAAAACTCATGCATCAGAATGAGTAAGGCATGTTGCCTTGTACCAATGAACACCACGGCCAACAGCGTGGCCCAAATCGTCTCTGCGTAGATCGCCAGACCCGCCGCACACAGGATAAGTAGCCACTCCAATACCGTGGTGGCGAGTAATCGCAACGGCGCGGTTTTACCCCACGCCAACAACTGGGCGCGCGCCACGGTGCCGATACGATCCCTGGTCCCAGCCGTTTTTGTGCACAGCGGCTCGATAGTTGCGTTTGTCATGGCTTACTTCCAGAGTCGGGGACCGAGTTTCATCCAGGTCGTAAAGAAGGTGGCCAGGTCCATCGAGTTGCCTGGCTTGCTTTTGGCCAGCACCATCGATTGAGCGTGCGCCTGGAACCAGCGGGTGGCCGGAGCGCAATGGTGAGTGCGATGCAGCGAGCGATGCAGGACAAGCCAGGACAGCGGTCCTGGCAGATACAAATCCATCGCGATGTCAGAGGGCGCGCGGCGCGAACCTTTAGCCGAGATGGGTACGCCATAGTGCTCGGCCTGCGTCAGCCAGAAATCCATCCAGGCAGAAATGCAGTACGGGAGCAGATAGGCGCATATAACTTGCCGAGGAACCTCATGGAGGCCTAAAGCCAACACCGCAGCGAAAACGACGAGCAAGGCATTGTTCCAGCGCCAGCGCCAGACCACTGGAGCGGACAGGTAGCGTCGGCAAAGTCGATTGATGGAGACGGCAACCCACAGTTGCTCCACGGCCCCCAGCAGACAGATCAGGCGCGTTCGCCATGACTGTTCGTACAACAACCCTTCGGGATCATCGTCCTGGCATGCTTTACGATGGTGTTCGAAGTGAAAGTAACGAAAGGCCACGAAGTTGACGGCAAAAATGGCCGCCACGAACACACCCACTGCCTCGTTGAGACGCGTGCCAACGAGGAACTGGCGATGCGCACACTGATGCTTGGCCTCCTGGGCGCCCAGTATCAGGATCGCCTGGAGCACGATCAGCGGAGCAACGGCCAACCAGCTGGAAATCTCGGGGCCGGCGAGCCAGGCAATCGCGGCCGTATTCAAGACACACAGGAGCATGAACAGGTAGCTGGGCAAGTTGGAGCGCGATGGTGTGTTTTCCTCGCCGGAAGCCCCTGTACCCGTCAGCAGATGCCAAAAACGCCTGCTGCGAGCGAGCGGGCGTGATGCGTCTTCCAGCGCCGCGGAAACGTTCATAAGCATACGAAGAGCAGTTTTTTCATACGCTGCAGCCACGGCAGCGGAACTCTTTTCCAAATAAAGGAAAGACCGGAGAGTGGCACTTTACCGACGATCAGCACACCGAAATCGAGCGAAGACTCATGTGGAAAATAGTTGTCCCTGACCGCGACGATCTTGCGAAAGCCCTTGTTGAAGTAATACCGCAGTTGCGGATCCAACGGTAAACCCTTGTGTTCACCTCGCACATATTGCGCAACGGGAAGATCCGGATTTTTCGAAGTCCAGTGACGAAGACCCGGAACCGGAGAACCCAGATAGATGTCCGACCATCCGGCTTTCAGCGCATAAGGCCAAAAGAACTCGAAAATAGCTTCCACCGCCTTCGGATCGACACTACTCAGGCTGATGCCAAACAGCGCACCGGTGTTTGCCGACTCATCGCCGTGCCGTTTTCTTGCACAATCTTCCCACGTTGAGCATTTGCGCATGATGTCGTGCTGGGTCGGCTTCATGAACAACGACGCCAGCACAGTCCCCGTGAGCGTGCAAAAAGCACCGAGACTCAAGGCCGGGAAAGCGGCGATCCGCGACGCCAGCATGGTGGCCTCGGCGCGCTGCTCGCCTTCCCATTTCTGCTGTTCAAGTTCAAGTAACGAGGGAATATCGGCGGGAGATAGAAATCGAACATTTATTACAGTTTCATTGGAGGTTCTGTAAGCCCCCACTGCATTTTTTTCCCGCCAACGATCAGAGTCTTTTACAATCGCACGTCTTAAGACAGCTCTGGTCTTGGCAATAGATAACATCGCGTATTCGACTCACAGATTGAATGGGAAATGAATCCATCCATGTCAATCTACTTCGCCTATATGAATATCTGATGACGAGGTTAAAAATATCGAGTACGAAAATAATAACCGAACAATCGTACCAAAAAAATAGAATCAAAACCCACCCAACATTTCGTAACTTTCAGCCCGAGCTAATTAAATTTTCCATGACAACAAAGCCTTGCACGGTCTATTGGCATTAACAGACTAAGTATCCACCGGCTCTGCGCGCCCAGTCGCCTCACGCGACTCACGCAATTGCCTCTTCAAGGTGCGCAACGGCGGCGCATACAGAAAGCCAAATGACACGCTGTTCTTACGCCCTTTCACCGCATGGTGCAGTAGGTGCGCCTGATGCAAACGCTTCAAGTAACCATGACGGGGTCTTGGCCGAAAGGGCCAATAGCGGTGGACGATGCCATCATGCACCACGACATAGATGATCCCGAACGCCGCCACCCCAGCGCCGATCCACTGCAGGGGGTCGTACCCGCTATTGCCCATTACGATCAGCGTGATGGCCACCGCCGCCAATACCAGCAGGTAGATGTCGTTGGTCTCGAAGGCGCCCAGGCGCTCCTCGTGATGGGAACGGTGCAGAAACCAGCCCCAGCCGTGCATGACGTACTTGTGCGCAAGATAGCCGACCCCTTCCATGGCCATCAGGGTGCAGAGAAACAGGGCAACGTGGGTGATCATGGAACGCCGTGAGCTCGCAGGTACGTCGAAAAGGCGGCCGGAAAATAATTGAGCCGTGCTCAAGCATACCTCGGTAGGCAGGCAAATCGAATGCGCCGAGTGATTCGGCGTCCGACTTTCTCAAGGGGTGCTGGCTTTGGCGAGGAAGGAGACGACCCAATAGCCGCCCTGGGATCTGAATCAAAACCCGCCCCGACCGAAGCCGAGGCGGGCCACTTCAATAACCCTTACCGCTGATTATCGTAGTGATCCCGTAGAAACTCATACCGGTGATAAACCCGTAACAAGTTGACTACGAGGCTCCAGGTACGTCGAAGGATCTTGGACATACATTGGCCCCCAAAGTGGGCCAAACCTCCAGCATGCTTACCGGAACACGCATGCCTTCGAGAACTACGTTATCAGTCTCTGTGAGGCGGCCAGGCTAATGGCCCCCTGAGCCAATCCGGCACGGTTTACTAAGCCGTGTCAGGAGGTCCAAAATGCGCGCGCTGGCTTGACCACTTCAAAAAGTCTTTTTAACGAAAGAGCCAGAGAACCATACCCCAGCTCGAATATGGAATTAAAAGTAAAAAGTGTTACTTACCCGAAAAACTTTAATCAAAAAATTTCAGGACTTCGCCACCGCTAAACACTTAGAAACATAATGAGCTGTTACCAGATTTGCGTAATAAACATGATTTCAGTAAAGTGAAGGCTCGTTATCAGTCTCTGTGAGATGAGCAAGCTGGCTCCACATCAGGCTTGCGGAAAAAACCACCCTACTAAGGTGGTTTTTTTTCGCCTCGATTTATCTGGCAGCAGCCACATCGCAGCTCGCTCCCCTCAAAACCAGGGCATGCCCGAAGGCGCCGCATCAGCCCAACGACCATCGCAAGCAAACGTATTCGTAGTAAATATCGAGAGGGTAAGGCACAACAGCTATACAGACAGGGCTTTCGTCAGTCGAACAGGAGCACCCAACGTGCCCCAGCCCATCGACGCTAACGCCGACAACCGCCCCGGACTGACTCAAGTCCAGGGTCAGCGACTCAGAACCAGCCGCGTTTACCGACCACATAAGTCTGCTCGAAGTCTTCTTCGGACTTGATCAGGTAAATAATGAATTCGACAAAGGCGACGATGCTGATCACGATCGACGGGATACCCAGCAGCAGCCAACCGAACAGGAACACCAGCAACATGATCACGCCCTGGACGTTGTAGCCCAGGTAGAACTTGTGCACGCCAAAAGCACCGAGGAAGAACGCCAGCAGGGCCGCCGGGATCTTCTTCGAGTTGCCGCTCGCCGCAGCGCCGTCGGCGAAGATGGCTTCGGCAAACGCACCATTGCCAGCGAAGTCGACGCGGGCGCCCGCCTTGGGCAGCACCGCAGCCTTCCACTCGACCACGTCGAAGGTGTAACGGTTGCCGTCATCACCGGAAATAATGCCGTTACGAGTGTTGGCGTCGTAACTCAGGATCTTGCCTTTCATTTACAGCTCCTTGGAAAGTACGGGACAGGGAACGCGAGATAGTGGCTAGGGGATTAATGGCAGGGAGAACACTTTTACCGGACAACCTGCACCGGCGCGAACGTTCCATCGACAATCGACGGACGGAGGCCGTCGACATCAATCAATACGGTCGGGGGGCTTTTTCAGGTTTGAGTAGTAAGACCGACAGGCCATCGCTCGTCCTTGAAAAGTGACTGCTGGACCAGACTGAGGGATCAGCCTGTCATCGGCAGTTTCACTGCATCTTCCTTAACCGCTATGAAGGCCTGAGTCGCTGGCGCGTGGAGAGGGCCAGAAGCAGAGGGCTTTGGGCTGGAAAGCTACTATTTCGCTGGCGCGGCGTCTAGGGGGAACGGGAAGGAATAAATCATCATAGGAAAAAGCACAGCAACTGCGAGGATAAAGCGCGGGCCCCGGAGGTCCCGCGCTTCATGCATCAGAATGCGATACCGACCTTGGCACCGAACTCGTCAATCTTGAGTTTGGTGTTGTCCGCCAGATCGGAATCACCGTCCAGTTTGAACTCGGTGTGGGTGTAATAAACGCCCGCGACAATCGGCAACGAACTTTGCGGGTTGAACAGGAAGTTCACTTCGGCATAGGGGTTGGTATGGTCCTTCAGGTCCACTGTATCGGAGCCCTCGCCGGCGACCCTGATCTGCGCCTCGCTGCCAATGCTGCGTCGTACACCCGCCTCGATGCGCATCGTCGCGGCATCGAACTGATGGTTATAGCCCAGCGCGGCCTTGGCAAACGGCGAACGGCTGGTGAGCTTGACGTCGTAGTCCGCGGAGTCAGGCTCGTAGCGCGTCCAGCGGTAACCACCACCCACGATCACGTCGAAGAAGTTGTGCGAGTCCAGCGCCGCACGCCAGCCCAGGTCGAGGTCGCCCTGGCCGTCCTTGAGTTTGTTGTCATCATTCTTGCCGTACTTCACTTCGACACCCGCCTGGTAGATAAGGCCGGATTCAGCGGTCATCTTGTTGCCGAAGTTGTAGAACAGGCCAGCAGTGGGCATATGGCTTTTCTCTGACTGGCTGCCACCCTCCAGCTTGAAGTGGCTGTAGCTGCCCAGGACACCGAATTGGGAAATCGGATCGGTGGAGGGCGCCGCCATCGCGACCATCGGGCTGGCAATCACCGCCAGGGCCGAGGATTTGATGAACAGGTGAGTCAGACGATTGAACATGAACACTACTCCATTAGGGTATAAACGTGAAGAATCCGGGAATCTATGAACAGGAAACTGATGATTTAGTTCAAAAAATACGCACTTAACGTTCATATTTTCTTCACCTTGTCGATTCAGGCAAAAAACACCGCGCGAGCGTCTACCCGGCGGCACGCCAGACAGAGGCCAATATTCGAGGTTGAATCACGAGGGACGCGCAGTCGACGTTTCACCCCCCGTCAGCGGGGGCGCTCAAACCAAAGACCGACCCATCATCCGCGTCAGGATCGCCAAAGGATTGGACTGGGGGTCGTACTGTTTGTCAGCGGGTATATGCAGAGTCTGCTCGAGCATGTACTGGCCCGACATGACCGCATGCGGTACCTGGTCCGAGAAGCACACCCAAACCGAGCCCGCGGCGAATGGCATGGTCACTTGCTCGGCGGCTTCCTGATAGACCGGGTCGCCTTTCATGCCGTCATGCAACTGCAACATCAAGTGATCATATTCGCTGCGATATGACTTGGTGATACGCAACGCCTTCAGCAGGCCAGCTTGCCAAGCCACATACGGTTTGGCCCGCGGCAGGAACTTCGCGGCGACCGTTTCGAAAGGCTCGCCGACACGCCACACGCGCGGAACCCCCTCGGGGTTGATGTTGCTGAACACCCGCAGAATGCGCTCGCCATAGTTGGGACGCGAAGGAAAGGCATCGACATGCAGGCGGCGGTCATCGGCGCGCCAGGACTGGGCACGGGTCTCGACCTGCATCGGACGGTAGCTGGTAGGGGCCAGGCGCAAGGCACCTTGGTAGCGGGGCAGCAGCGAGTACACCAGCGTCTGCGCCTGCTCACGGAAACGGCCGATCATCTCGCTCAGCGTTTGTTGCTCAGCGGCATCGCCTTCTGCGCCCTTGAGCTGATTATTCGCATCCAGGCTGATATTACGTGCCTTGGGCGAGCGAATGTCCGGACGGAGCAAGGACTTCTCTTCTTCCCGCAGTTCAAATGACAACCGTGGGAAATAAAGCACCTTGCCCGCCTCCAACGCAGCTATCCATTGCGCGTTTACTTCAGGCATCCGCCAATCGGCGAAATCGATGCCTATGATCTGAGAATCCATTTCCTCAGGGGGCCTCTTTGGGGAGTAGGCCTACAATGATGCGGCGATCCGACTGGCCATTGCAACGTTTTGTTACCTTCGATTACAAGATGCCTCGCCCAAGAAGGCTCAGCTAGACACCCCGACGCCCAGGCAACGCGGGGACCGGCAAGCCCCCGCGCGTCCTGATACCGCCGACGGCTAACAGGTTTTCATCTTCGCCAGACGAGTGCTTCTGAACTCATCCGCCACGCTGAACTGCAAAATGGCCGCGCCCTCCTGGGAATGCATCAGCCACAGGTTGTAGTCACCGGCACTGTTCATGACCAATTTATAGTGCGTCGCCTGCCACATCCTGCTCATGACTTCTTGTGACGGGGCCTTGTAAAGTTCACAAAAACTGCCTTCGACATCGCATTGAGGATCCGCGCTCAGGCCATCAAATACGACACGTAGACGCCCCTCCTCCGCACTGCCGTCTTCTTCTGGGTGAAAGGCGCCGATGATTTTCCCGGCATGACCTGCTTCACTATAAAAACAGGTTATTTCGCCGATAAAATCATGCCCCGCCAGTACCTGAAAATACGGCCACATTTCATCCGGCCATTCAAAAGTATCGAGCATGGGCAGAAATAAATACTTACCGATCAGGTCATTGAATGTCATAACACGCCCTCCTTTGGCATGAATCCAAACTATAGCCTCCTGAAATATTCCTTCGCCGTTAGTGTATTAACGACTGTTTCAAGAAAGTGGCTCTGGTACCGGCCAATCGCCTCATGCCTCCAGCTGTACGACTTCAATGCCCAGGCGCCGATATGCCTGGATATCTTCCGGCACCACAAAGTGCTCGGTGAACAGGGTCTGCAAGCGCGTACAAGGCGCCACCACAAACGGTTCCACCGCCCCCAGCTTGTCCGCCGTGGTCACCGCGACCACCTGCGAGGCGCTGTCGAGCATGGCCTGTTTCACGGCGATTTCGTCGTAATGCAGCGAAGTAATCCCCATCTCCGGGTGAATCGCGCAGACGCCGGTAAACAGCAGGTCGGCCTTGACGCCCTGGATCAGCCGGACCGCCTCGTGCCCGCCCGAGGCCATGGTCGTCGGGTTGAGCTTGCCGCCCGCGAGGATCACGGTGATCCCCGGATGCTCGGCCAGGGTCATGGCGATCATCGGCGAACAGGTAACGGCGGTGATCGACAACCCGGACGGCAGCGACTGGGCGATCTGCAGGGTGGTGGTGCCGGAGTCGAACAGCACGATCTGCCCTTCCTCGACCCGACGTGCGGCCATCTGCGCCAGGCGGGTTTTCACTTCGTTGGGTTCGGCGATGCGGGTGAAATAATCCTTGCCGGTATCCTTGGGACGCGGCAATGCGCCGCCATGCACCCGCTGCAACAGCCCGGCCTGGGCGAGCTCGGCGAGGTCGCGGCGAATGGTGTCTTCCGACACCGCGAAATGCTCGCCCAACTCCGAAGCCATGACCTTACCGTCCCGTTCGAGCAATAACAGGATCTTTTGCCGCCGCAGGTGCGGCAGTTCCGATGCTTGATGAACGTTTTGCATGTTTATGCCTGAGTTTGCATGTTTATGCGGATTTATACGAAACTCCCGGGCGAAAGGCAACTCCGCGGGCAGGGCCGCTCAGGTAAAAAACACCTCAAATACGGAAACCACTGACCAACTGCTCCAGCCGGGCCGTCTGTTCTTCCAGGTCGGAACAGGCCAGGAGCGTGGCATTGAGATTCTCCACCGCGTCCTTGTTCAAGGTATCGATCTGGGTGATGTCCATGTTGATCGCCTCGACCACGGCGGTCTGCTCTTCGGTGGCGGCGGCCACCGACTGGTTCATCCCGTCGATCTCGCCGATACGCCGGGTGACCTGTCCCAGGTGCTCGCCGGCCTGATTGGCGATGGCCACGCTCTCTGCGCTGTATTGCTGGCTCTCGGCCATGGTGCGCACCGCCTGCCGGGAACCGACTTGCAGTTCCTCGATCATCCCGTGGATTTGCTGGGCCGAAGCCTGGGTCCGTCCGGCGAGGTTGCGCACCTCATCGGCGACCACCGAAAAACCGCGTCCGGACTCACCGGCCCGGGCGGCCTCGATAGCGGCGTTGAGTGCCAACAGATTGGTCTGCTCGGAGATCGCCTGGATCACCTTGAGAATCTGGCCGATGCTGGAGGTGTGACTATTGAGTTGCTCGATCCGGGCGCTGGACGAGAGGATCTTGGCCGACAGTTCATTCATCGCCTGGATCGAGCGATCGACCACCCGTCGCGCTTCATCGGCCGTGTCCCGCGCATCGGAGGCGCCCTGTGAGGCATCCGCGGCATTCACGGCGATCTCCTGGGCGGCGGCGCCCAATTGATTGATGGCCGCCGCGACACTGCTGGTGCGGTGGGACTGGTTGTCCGAATTGCTCATCGAGGCGTTGGAGGCGTTGACCACCCGACTGGCCACCTGGCTCAAGCGGGCGGTGGTCGAGGCCACTTCACGGATCGAACCATGGATCCGTTCGACGAAACGGTTGAAGGCCCCCGCCAGGTGGCCGAATTCGTCGCGCGACTGGATCGGCAGGCGTTGCGTCAGATCGCCATCGCCCTGGGCAATGTCTTCCAGGGCGCGGGTCATATGGTGCAAGGGCTTCATCAGCAGTCGGATCAACAGACTGAGCAGGACAAAGGTGATGGCCAGCAACACGACAGTCGCGATCACCACCGAGAGACGAAACTTGGCCAGCGCCGCGTAGGCTTTGTCCTTGTCGACAGCCAGGCCCACAGACCATTTCACCGAAGGCAAGCCTTGCACGGGCATGAACATCAGCAACTGCGTGCTTCCCGCTTGCCGCACCTCGGTCAGTTCGGCGCCGATCCGCGCCGGCTCCAGACCGTAGATATCGCGCAGGTTTTTGGTTACCAGGGTTTTGTCGGGGTGTACCAAAATATTGCCGTCGGCACTGACCAGGAAGGCATAACCGATGCCTCCGAAGTCTTGTGCGTTGATCATCCGGGCCATCTTGTCCAGGCTGATATTGACCCCGAGCACACCCAGTACCTGGCCGCCGGACTTCACCGGAGCCGCTTCGCTCATCACCAGGTAGTCGCTGCCCACGCCGATATAGGGTTCGGTCAGGATCGGACCGTTTTTAACCGCGTCCGCGTACCAGGGCCGCAGGCGGGGATCGTAGCCATCGGGCATGACCCGTTCGGGAAAGATATCGAAGGCGCCTTCGCGCGTTGCGCTGTAGCTGGCAACGAAGGTCGAGGTAAGCGCCGGCTGCTGGAGCAGCGTGCGGACTTTCTCCCGAGCCGGGTCGAGCGCGACGACCTGGGCCATCGCGTCCACCAGCAACAAGCGATCACTCAACCAGGTCTGAATATTCTGCGCCAGGACCTGACCGGTGGTGTGCAAGTTGTTTTCGATATTCCCGCTGATTTCGTTGCGCTGTTGATAATCGCCATACAGTGCGAAAACCGCAAAGACCACAACGACGACAGCAGAAACGGCAAGCAAGATCTTCTGACTGAACTTCAAACGAATATTCATGGTTTTGGCGACTGCACAATGGAGGGTTTTTGTTTGACTTTATATCAAGGCAGGACAAAACAACGGGCAGGGCGAAAGCCGCCCTTAATAGGGAAAGTTTCAGTGTTGATTAAAAAGTTGTCAAACAACAAATACCGGGGGACTGGCATCAAAAAAAGTGATCACCCCCATAGGGATAGCGTGCTTTTTATTAGCGTTTGAAGTTGCACTACTTACTGTGACAAAAGTCCTCGCCGAGCGATGCCTACAAGCTTCCCTGCACCGGCAACGCCACCAAGGCAAGCAACCCGCCCCCCGCCTGATTACTCAGGGTCAGCGCGCCCCCCTGCTCCAGCACAATCGCCCGCGCTGCCGATAACCCCAACCCGACGCCACCGGTACTCTTGTTGCGCGAGCTCTCCAACCGAAAGAACGGTTCGAATACCCGTTCAAGGTAATCCGACGCAATACCCGGCCCACGGTCCTGCACGTGGATCAACAGTCGCGCCCCTGCCGGCGTCAACTTGATCGAGGGCGCGTTAGCGTACTTGATGGCGTTATCCAACAAGTTGCCGACCACCCGTTTGAGCCCCAGCGGTCGCCCGAAGTACACCCACCTGGACGGTCCTTCGAAGCCGACCTCAACGCCCTGGTCGCGATAATCGTCCACCAGGGTTTGCAACAACTCCGCCAGGTCGAAAGAGGTCGCCTCTTCCAGGCGCGCATCGTCGCGGAAGAACTCCAGCGCGGAGTTGATCATCGCCTGCATTTCATCGACATCACGAAACAGTCGCTGCTGTTGCTCCGCATCCTCGATGAATTCACCGCGCAGGCGCATGCGAGTCAAGGGCGTGCGCAGGTCATGGGAGATGGCCGCGAGCATCTGCGTGCGGTCCTTGATGAAGTGCTGCAACTGGGCCTGCATGGCGTTGAAGGCGAGAATCGCCTGGCGGATTTCATGGGGCCCGACCGGCTCCACCGGTGGCGCCCGGAAGTCGACGCCAAAACGCCGCGCGCCCTGGGCAAATTGTTGCAGCGGCCTGGCCAGGCGGCGGGTGGCGACCAGCGTGACGACAGCGGTGGAAATCAGCACCAGCACAATCACTATCAGCCCGCGCGGCCCCTCCTCCAGTCCCCAACTGCGTGAGGCGGCAGAAAACATCAGCCAGGAGCCGTCGTCCAACTGGATCAGCAAGGCATAACGCCCGCCCGGCCCCGGCCAATCGGAGGGCCGATAGGCCTCGATCCGGCGATTCGGCGCATTGAGTGCCCGGCGTATGGCTTCCGATCCCCGGCCCCGCACTTCTTCGACGATTTTCGGCTGGGCGATATCCTCACGGTCACGGTACCAGTTGACCTGCATGTTCGGGTCGCTGACCACCACCGCCAGACGGGCCCGCTGCGCGGGTTCGGACGCATCGATCAGACGACTGATGGAGGCGATCTTTTCCAGCAAGCCGGTCTCGATCAGGGAGGGATAGGCCCAGACACCCGCCAGCTTGACGAACAGTGCGTTGAACCCCAGCGCCGTGAGCATGGCCATCAGGATAGTCAGGGCTATCCAGCGGGCCACCGTGTCCTTGGGACGATAACGCCCGGCTCCAGGGCGACTCACTGGCGCGTCACATCAGGGGTGAACAGGTAGCCGCCATTGCGCACCGTGCGAATCATCGCCGGGCGCTTGGTGTCGAACTCCAGCTTGCGTCGCAGACGGCTGACCTGGACGTCGATGCTGCGGTCGAATGCGTCATGACTGTGGCCCCGCGCCAGGTCCAGCAACTGCTCGCGGGTAAGGATGCGCTGGGGATGCTCGACAAATACCAGCAACAGATCGAATTCTCCGGCCGACAGCGGGATCATCACCTGATCCGGCGAGCGCAGTTCGCGCCGGGTCAGGTCCAGTTGCCAGTCGGCGAAGCGGATCAGCGGACGTGGCAGTTCACCGGCCAAGGGTCGGCTTTCCCCGGCCCGGCGCAACACCGCCCGGACCCGCGCCAGCAACTCGCGGGCATCGAAGGGTTTGCCCAGGTAGTCGTCGGCGCCCATTTCCAGGCCCACCACCCGGTCGCTCAACTCGCCCATGGCGGTCAGCATGATCACCGGGGTCGCGTACTGCCGACGCAGGCGCTGGCACAGCATCAGGCCGTTCTCCCCCGGCAGCATCAGATCGAGAATGATCAGGTCCGGGGCCTGGCGCTCCAGCGCGGACCACAATGCGGCGCCATCGGCGGCGACCTCCACCGTGTAGCCATGCAACACAAAGAATTTCTTCAGCAGGGCAAGGACCTCGAGGTCGTCGTCCACGATCAACAGACTGCTCACCGGCGGCCATCACTCGAAGTTGGAAAGAGCCCCATCTAAAACCATTCGCCGCGCTTCGTCACATATTTCAATGCGGTAACAAACCGTCAGCGACGCAATAAAGCAGACATCTTTGCGCAAGGCGCGACTGCCAGCATCGGCCATCCTTATTTCGCAGAGATTGTTTGCCCATGCCCCCGCTCAAGTGTTCGCCCGCCCTGCTCCGTCACGCCGCGCTGTTGCTGACTGTTTCGTACCTGGCCGGCTGCAGCAGTCAGGCCCCGGTGGCGAGCGCCAGTTGCGCGCAAGTCGATTATCCGGTGTTCGACCCGGCCCAGCGGGTCAACCGGGGGATTTTCGCCTTCAACAAGGTGGTCGATGACTATGCCCTGGCGCCCGTGGCCCGGGGCTATCGCCACCTGCCGGATTTTTTCCAGCAGGGTGTGCATAACTTCACCAGCAACTTTGGCGAACCCAAGGTCTTCGTCAACGACCTGCTGCAAGGCAACCTGAAACGTTCGGCCACGACCCTGGGACGCTTTACGGTCAACACCACCCTCGGCGTGGCAGGGCTGATCGATGTCTCGGACCCGATCGGCATCCCCCGCCACACCGCCGACTTCGGCCAGACCTTTGGCGTCTGGGGCATCGGCAACGGCCCCATCGTCGAGTTGCCGCTGCTGGGCACCGGCAACGCCCGCGATGCCGCCGGACGGGTGCTGGGCCTGGCCTTCAACCCCTTCGGCACAAACAGCGACACCGTCAAGACCCTGGCGACGGTCAACCTGGTCGGCGGCGTGATCGACCAGCGCGCCGAACTGCTGCCGCTCACCGACAGCCTGCAAAAACTGCCGGACTACTACAGCGCACTGCGTAATGTCGTCGCCGAACATCGCGCGGCTTTCGTCCAGGAAGGCAAGCAGGGCAGCACCCAGCCGGAAAAGGACCGCTGCCAGGGGGCCGCCCAGGATGGTTTCTGAACAGCGGGCATTGATTCTTGAACAACGAGTGAGCAAACACGCTGGCACCGACCTGCACTGCCATGAAGTCAGCCTGCGGCTCTCGGACGACCGGCGTCAGCTGATCCTCAGCCACTACTCCGAGCACTACAGCCCGCAACAAGGGGCGCAATGGGTCGAACGCCATCACCAGGTGCCAATGGACGATCTAGTGCGCTGGCTGGTCCATCGCGCGGAACATAGCGTCTGACCCACCATCCTTGAGCCCTTCTCGCCGGTCGCGAGAGTGAACCCGAACTCTCGAAACCGGTCGCGCTCCTACAGCTTCTTCTCTATTTCCCCCGCGAACCCGCGTAATACTTGAGCCCCGCACCTTCGGGATTTAATATCCACGCCGCTTATGTCGAGCATCAGTACCGGTTGCACGCCTGGCCCGCTCAGGTCGACACCGAGAAGAAAAACTAGAGAAGGTGAAGCAATGACGGGTGAAAACCTGACACCGGGTTTGCTCAAGCGCGGCCTGAAAAACCGCCATATCCAGCTGATTTCCCTGGGTGGGGCTATCGGTACCGGCCTGTTCCTGGGTTCTGCCGGCGTGCTCAAGTCCGCGGGCCCGGCGATGATCCTCGGTTATGCGATCTGTGGTTTCATCGCGTTCCTGATCATGCGCCAGCTTGGCGAGATGATCGTCGAGGAGCCGGTGGCCGGCTCGTTCAGCCACTTCGCCCATAAATACTGGGGCGGCTACGCGGGTTTTCTCTGCGGCTGGAACTACTGGGTGCTCTACGTGCTGGTGGGCATGGCCGAGCTCACGGCCGTCGGCAAGTACGTGCAGTTCTGGTGGCCCGATGTGCCGTCCTGGGTCAGCGCGGCGGCGTTCTTCGTGCTGGTCAACCTGCTCAACCTGACCAACGTCAAGGTCTTTGGCGAAACCGAATTCTGGTTCGCGATCATCAAGGTGGTGGCGATCATCGGCATGATCGCCCTCGGTTGCTACCTGCTGATCAGCGGCACCGGCGGCCCGCAAGCCTCGGTCAGCAACCTGTGGAGCCACGGCGGGTTCTTCCCCAATGGTTTCAGCGGCCTGCTGATGGCACTGTGTTTCATCATGTTTTCCTTCGGTGGCCTGGAGCTGGTGGGCATCACCGCCGCCGAGGCCAGCGAGCCACGCAAGGTGATCCCCAAGGCAATCAACCAGGTGGTGTTGCGGATCCTGATTTTTTACGTCGGTGCCCTCACCGTGCTGTTATCGCTGTATCCGTGGGACCAGTTGCTGACCACCCTCGGCGCTTCCGGCGACGCCTACAGCGGCAGCCCATTCGTGCAGATCTTCGCCCTGATCGGCAGCGACACGGCGGCGCAGATCCTCAACGTGGTGGTACTGACCGCCGCCCTGTCGGTCTACAACAGCGGCGTGTACTGCAACAGCCGCATGTTGTTCGGCCTGGCCGAGCAAGGCGACGCGCCCAAATCGCTGATGAAACTGAATAAACAAGGCGTGCCAGTACGAGCCATCGGGGTCTCGGCGCTGGTGACCCTGCTCTGCGTGGTGGTCAACTACGTGGCCCCCCATGAAGCGCTGGAGCTGTTGATGGCGCTGGTGGTGGCTTCGTTGATCATCAACTGGATCGTGATCAGCCTGACCCACCTGAAATTCCGCAAGGCCATGGAACGGCAAGGCGTGGTGCCGGGTTTCAAGGCCTTCTGGACCCCGTTCAGCAACTACCTGTGCCTGGCCTTCGTCGCGCTGATCCTGGCGGTGATGCTGATGATTCCGGGGATCAGTGTGTCGGTGTATGTGATGCCGGTGTGGGTGTTGTTCATCTATGGCTTGTACCGGCTGCGGCTGGCCAAGGGCCGGGTGCGGACGGTCAGCTAAAGAATGAGACGCTGAGAACACCCCAGCTCTGTAGGAGCCGGCTTGCCGGCGATGAGGCCAGCAAGCCTTGCACCGTTCATACGGACGCCATCGCCGGCAAGCCGGCTCCTACAAGGACCCTGTCGTTCACAAAACCACGCCACGACACAAAACTGTAGGAGCAGCCGGTCGACGCTCGATTGCTCGCGATGCAGGCGACACGGTCCAGCAGACCGCCGCCCTATCCAGCTCAAGGCAATCGCACATTCCCGTCATACGGCGTCTGCAGGTCCCGTTCCGGAATTTCCCAGATCAGCAACTTCGGCGGCGTCTGCTTGAACGCCGGGCTGTCGAAGTAGGCTTTCGCCGCCCCGGAAAACTCGCCGCCATCCTTGGCGAAATTGCCCACTGGCGCGCCCACCGCGGCCTCCAGAAAACCGACAAAATTCGAGTTGCGCGAGAACGACGTGCCGATCAACGCCGTGTTCGGCAGATTGTCGTCACCAAACAGATCATCAAGGTTCTCGCCCGTCGCAGCATCAGCTCGCTCCTTGACCTGCGTCGGCGCCACGCTCTCGGCCTTGGGCTGCAACGCCAGCGGCAACCAGTCGATCCCCGCCAGCCGCACCAGGTCACCCGGGCGTATCGCATCAGGCTGGGTACTCAACTCGTAGGTCTTGTGCGGCGTCACCGTGAATTTCAAGACAGCGACCGCCTCGGCAATCCGCCCCGCCGCCGCCCTGGCCCCGGCCTCGCTCCAGTGGGTATCGGTGCGCAGGAAAGCGCCCTCGCCCAGTGCCTGCAAGTTCGGCGTCAGATCCACCGCCGCCACGCCCGCGCCTTGCAGCCCGCTCAACCACGCGGCAATCCGTGGCTGGAATGCAGCCGGGCGCCTGAGCGAACAGAGTTGCGTGGCCGCGATTCGGCTCTTGTCCGGCACCACCGCCACCAGTAATTCAATACCGCGCTTGTTCAACGCCTGGCGCAAGTCGAGCACCGCCTGTGCCTTGGCCTGGGCATTGGCCGCCGCGTTGCGGTTCAGGCGCAGCTCGTCACTCAGGAACAACCAGCCCGAGCAGCCCTCGCGCACCCGTGGCCCGAGGTCGCCGTCGATCAACCAGCTGCCGCCGCGCTCAAGATCAGCCGCCTGTTTCGGCAGCGGCGCATCCGACAGCGTCTTGGCGAAACGGTGAGTGATCTCGCCATGCAGGAGGATATCCGGCGTCACCACCTTGGGCACGAACTCGATCGAACCCTTGATCATCAACCAGACGCAGGACAAGGCCCCCAGCGCCAGGAACAGGGTGAATATCACGCCCGCCAGGGGACTGGCGCGCATGGCCAGCGCGCTGGGCGGCGTCGGGGCAACGGACGGGGATTGCGTTGGCTGGTTCATCAGAATTGAAAGTAC
Organism: Pseudomonas sp. GW821-FHT03C07; assembly: GCF_059420925.1. NCBI lineage: Bacteria > Pseudomonadati > Pseudomonadota > Gammaproteobacteria > Pseudomonadales > Pseudomonadaceae > Pseudomonas > Pseudomonas sp. GW821-FHT03C07. The sequence goes on along the minus strand of NZ_JBWKUQ010000002.1, from coordinate 257,569 downwards.
AGAAAGGGCACGGCTTCACGACTGGCGATCAGAGCGAACGACAGCATGAACCCGAACACGGGCCAAAGGGCCGCAGACAACATGAACAACTCGTGGCCTGCGAAACGTCTTTCCACACGGGGCTGCAACAGTGGCGCGAGAATGCACGCCAGCCCCAACAACGCCGCCAATCCGTGTACCGGGCGCAGGGTCACGGCCAGGGCATCGCCGAGGGCAAAGCCGTGCTGACCGAACTGGCCGCCATACATGCTCAGGGCCGTGGCGAAATCCGGCGAACGGAACAAGGTCCAGGCCAGGCACACGAACAACAGCGTAGCGACATGGCAGGCCCAGAGCGGCAACCCCGGCAGGCTGGAGCGCGACCAGGCGCGGTCGACGCACAACGCCACGCCATGGGCCGAGCCCCAGAGCAGGTAGTTCCAGCTGTCGCCGCCATGCCAGAGTCCGGCAATGGCCATGGTCAGGAACAGGTTGCGATAGGTCTTCCACACGCCTTTGCGATTGCCGCCCAGGGCGATGTACAGGTAGTCGCGCAACCAACTGGACAACGACAGGTGCCAGCGCCGCCAGAAGTCCTGGATGCTGTAGGCCAGGTACGGGCGGTTGAAGTTTTCCGGGAAGTGAAAGCCCAGCATCAGTCCCAGGCCGATGGCCATGGAGCTGTAGCCGGCGAAGTCGAAGAACAGTTGCAGCGAATACGCCAGGCAACCGATCCAGGCATCGACAAAGGACGGGTTGTCCAGGTGGAAAGCCACATCCACCAGCGGCGACAAGGTGTCGGCCACCAGCACTTTCATGCACAGACCGATCATGAACCGGCGCGCCCCCAGGGAGAAATTCAGCCAGTTGAAATAGCGCTGGTTCAGTTCCCGACGGACCCAGTCATAGCGAATGATGGGGCCGGCAATGCTGTGGCCGAACATGGAGATGTAGGTGGCATAGTTGATAAAGCTGCGCTCCACCGGCACCACATGCCGGTGCACATCCACCAGGTAGGAAATCGCCTGGAGGACGATAAACGACAACCCCGCCGGCAAGGCCACCCGCTGCCAGGCCATGGGCATGGCGCCGTAATAGGTGATCAACTGGTTCCAGGTCGCGGCGAGGATGTTCGCGTACTTGTACCAGCAGAGCACCGCGGTGTTGATCACGATCAGGGCGATCAACAGCCGTATCCGCCCTCGCGAATCCTCCCGCGAGCGGTCCACCAGCAGGCCGCCGACCCAGGCCAGCAGGGTCAGCACCATGTGCAGGAACAGGAACAGCGGGCTCAGCCAGCCATAGAACAGCCAACTGCCGATCAGCAGGATGACGTTGCGCCAGCCCGGTCGGGCCAGCGCATAGACCAGCAGAAACGCTGGCAGGAACAGTGTCAGGAATTCAAGCGAGGCGAAGACCATGGCAACGGGCGCTTCCGATTCAGTTGGACAAGCTATCCGTGGCGGTAATCAGGCGCGGCCCCGTCGACGAAGGCAGTAATAACAAACTGTAGCGCTTGTTCGCCTCCAATGCGCCGAGCTCGACCGCCGCACCCACCGGGTGGCCGGCGCAGACCAACTGCACCGCCAACGAAGCCCGTGGGTTCAGTTCCTGGCGTCGGGGGTTGCCGGTGGGCGCCTTCTGGAACAGGTCGACATCACGTCCGGCCAGGTTGACCCGCGCATCGCCGCAGCTCGGGTCGGCATCGAAGAACGCCAGCGATGCCTTGAGCTGGTTGGGGATATCGAAGGCCTCGCTGAGCACCACTGGGCGGATGCCTCGCTGCGCATCCGCCAGGGCGAACACCGTGGCGAAATCGCCGGCGTTGACCTTCACGTCCAACGGTACGCTTTTGCCGTCGCGGCTCAGGGTGCCCTTGATCGGTTGGCCGCCAGACACCGGGATAAAGCCGCTGACCGCCTGGCCCTGTTCCAGCTTCAGGCTGCTGCTCGCCCCTTCGGGCCTCAGCTCCAGGGGCGTCTCGACCGCGTTGACGAAACGCAGGTAGGCCGAGTCCTGGGACGGGCCGGTGGGATACAGGGCAATCGGTCCGCTGAACGCGCTGGCACTCAGGGCCAGGCCGGCCAGGGTACCCAGCGCATTGAAAATCCGTTTCACTGTGCAGCTCCTTTCACGGCCGCGGCGGGCAGTTCGTTCAATGATTTACCGATGGCCGCCGCCCAGGATTTGTAGCCGGCGATGGTGAAGTGCTGGCCGTCGGAGGTGGTCCACTCGCCGGGCTTGGAGAACTTCGTCGAGTCGATATAGGTGCACGGCGCGACCATATTGGCCAGGGTGCCCGCCACCAGCTGGGTCCGGACCTGGTTCTTGCCGTACTGGTTTTCGTTGGTGTTGCTGCCGTTGGCCTTGCCCCATGCCGGGCCGACCCACACGCACTTGGCACCGCTGTCGGCGATCTGCCTGGTCAGCGCGGTGACGCTCTGGTAGGCCCAGACCTTGGGAAACGGTGTGGTCTTATAGGAGGCCATGGTGTCGCCCATGATCAGCACCACCAGGTCCGGTTTGTCCTTGGCGATCACCTCCTTGATCGGCTGCGTGTCCAGGGTCCCGCGACTCATTACCTTGATCTTTTCACCCGGTTCGCGAGTCGCGCCACAATCGAGTTTCAGCTTGGGCGTAACCCAATCCGCCGGGTTGGCGCCGCAGGCACCGATGGCGTGAACCTGGGCACCTTGCTGAGTCAGGTTGTCGTAGAGCGGGTTCATCAGCGAATCGGGGAAACTCATGTGGCTTTCGCCAATCACGAGCAAGGTCAAACCAGCCAGTACGGAAGAAGCCATGGATCAATTCCTCGTTGCATCAATTCGAATAAGGGGAGCCGAAAGGACTGACCGGCAGGGCCATCGGCCCGGTCATATCCTCGAAGGTGTAGCGCAGGTACACACCGCCGCTGAGCTGTCGGTAATCGCTGGCGTTGTCCACGCCCAGCGTGCCACCGAGGAAGACGCTCGAGCCGAACTTGTATTCGCCGGCCGCATTTAAGCTGTAGCCGACACCGGTTTTACTCGTGCTGTCGTAGCCCGTGAGCCCAGCGGCCGTGGCCCGTGGTTGCAGATCACTGTTGCCAGGGAAGACTTCGGCACTGTCCTGGCCGATATGCTGGACGCCCACCGAGCCTTTGATCCGGTAGGTGAAACGTTCGGTGCGTTGTGACCAACTGATCGGCACACCCAGGGAGAAGAAGCTTTGCGGGCTGAAATATCCGCCGTGGCCCACGGTGTAGAAGTCCTGGTTGTTCGCATAGGTCAGCGCCGAACCGCTCAGGCCCAGGGTGAGGATGCTGTCGGGGGCGTTGCGCAGGTACCAGTAGATACCGCTGCCCAGTTCGAAGCGGTTGTTCGACTCGACGTTGTTGCCCAACAGCACGTGCGCCGAACCATAGCCATAGGCGCCAACCTGCTGGTCGTCGTAGCTCAGTTCACCACGTACGCCGTTGGCCGTGACGCCGCCCCACTTGTCACCGGTGCGCGGATCGCGGGAGCCGGCAAAGGAGGTCACGCTGTCGGTGACCGCCCGGCGCGACACACTCACACCGTAGCGGTAGTCGGAATTGCCAGCGAATGGCTGATTGAGGCTGACACCGCCAATCGGCGTGCTGTAGAGGAAGCCCAGCGGGCTGACGCCGAGGTCCGCCTTGAGGCCTTGCTCCTTGTCCCGGTAGGCCACGGCCACGCCGACACCGTTGGCGGTCTGTGAACCGACCGGGTCCAGGCCGCTGGCACCGAAACGCGCCTGGGCAGGATCGCTCGGGCTGCCAGCGGACAACGACACCGGGGTGATCTGTAGTGCCATGCTGGCGCTGTTGTCACCCACCGGCACGCTGACTTCGAAAGGGGTTTCGACGTCCGTCAGCTTGCTCAGGCCTTTTTCGCCATTGTTGCTGCGCACGGTCAACCCCTGGACGACATAGCCGGTGCGGTCTTCGACGATCTCATTCAAAGCAAGCTGCGCCGGGCTCAACGCCGGGCGCGAGGTGCCTTCGCGGGCGTAGACATTGCCGAACGGATTGGCCGCGGCATTCGCCCCGGCCGCGACGCCGGTCCTGCGTTCGACGGCTGTCGGCACCACCTCGCCATCGCCGGTCCCCAGGCCTGAGCCCAGGCCCACGACAGGGGCATTGATCGGCGGCGGGACCAGGTTCGACGATGCCAGGGCCGTCACCTGCTGGCGTTGACCGGGCAAACCGACAAAGGGATTGGCCGACGGCGTCGAGGCCTGCGAGGCCGACGCCATATAGATTTCCTGGCGCTGGCTGTCTTCGATCTCGATAGCCTTGCGCAGCAGCTTGCCGGCCTCGCCGGTCTTGCCCATGCCACGATAGATCCGTGCGGAAGCGGTCAGGGTTTGCGGTACCCCGGGCTCCAGTTCAAGGGCCTTTTTCACCGATTGCTCGGCCAGGCCGAAGTCCCGTCCTTGCAGGGCAATATCGGCCAGGCCCAGCTGCAATTTGGCATTGCCCGGGTCGGCCTTGATCAGCGGCTCATAGAGCTCCCGGGCCTTTTGCGTATTGCCGCTGGCGGCATACATGCGCGCCAGCGACGACACCGCCTGGCTGTCGTTGGGCCGTTGCTTGAGGGCCGGCGAGAGCATGTCGAAAGCCGCCACCAGGTCGTTCTTTTCCCGCAACTCATCGGCCTGCTTGACCCGGTAGAGGAACAACAGGTCTTCATAGCGCTTGCTGGCGGTCTCGTTCATCGGCTTGCCCTGCAGGTCCCGCAGGATCTCGCTGGCCTGGGCATCCTGGTCGGCCTTGAGCAGCACCCCGGCATAGAGCAATTGCAGGTCGGGGGTCGATGGCAAGCGGTCGAGCACCTGGCGCATCAGGCTCACGCCCTGCTGCGGGTTACCGGCTTCGGCATAGGCGGTCGCCAACACGGCGACACGCTCGGGCTTCTGCCCGGCCAGCGGTTCGCAGCGTGACAACAGGGCCCAGGCTTCCTGGCGCTGGCCACGGCGAGCCACGTCCACCGCCAACTCGGTCTGGATATGCAGGCGGATATCCAGCTCCATCTCATTCATGTCGCTGCTGCGCTTGGCCGCTGGAATCCGCGACAGGGTGCGCTGGGCCTTGCTCCACTCACCCAGCTCAGCCGAGAGCAAGGTGCTGGTGTAGAGCGCGTCGGGCTGGTCGGGTTGCTGCTTGAGCAGTTCGTCGATCAGATCGCGAGCCACCTGGGTCTGGCCGTCGCGCAGGTAGACGCGGGCCAGGGCGAAGCGGCTCCAGGGGTTTTTCGGGTCATCGGCCAGGGCTTCCTTGTAGGCCTTTTGCGCCGCCATCAGATCGCCGCGACGTTCGGCCAGCTTGGCCACCTGGATGGCGCGCAAGGCGCGGATTTTCACCGTGGGCGCCAGACGCGCCTGGTCCGCCGCCGACAGGCCATCGATCAGGCGCAACGCCTCATCGGATTTACCCGCCCGCGACAGCACATTGATCAATCCGGAGAGAGCCTCCGGGTAGTTCGTCGTGCGCGCCAGCACCTGGCGGTAGCCGGCTTCGGCGGCGTCCAGTTGCCCGGCCTGGGCCTGCCAGTTGGCCAGGGCCGTGGGGCCGGCCGGTTCAGCCGGATTCTTGGCAATCGCCTGTTCGATCAGGGCTCGGGCCTGGGTCTGCCGACCACTGCGCTGGGCATCGCCGGCCTGGTCCAGCAGGATCCAGTAACGCACGTCGTCGAGAGCGGCATTCCACTGTGCGCCGCCCGGCAGGCGGGTGGCTTGCACCAGGTAGGCTTCGGCCTCGCCCAGACGCTTCTGTTGCTGACGCACGATGCCCATGCCGCCAAGGGCATCGTAATCGTTGGGGCGCTCCTTGAGACGCGCCTGCAAGGCCTGTTCGGCGCCGGCGATGTCACCGCCATCGAGGGCCTTGAGACCACGGGCCACCTGCGGGTCGCGCTGCCAGCCGGCACCGCCGCGGCCCTGGGCGAGCCCCTTGTTCATCAGCGCACGGATCTCGCTATCGTCCGGGTGGGCCTGCAAATACTGCTGGAACAACGACACCTGATCGCGGGAGGGTGGACCCAGCCACTGCAAGGCGAAACGCCAGGTTTCGTCGGCGTTGCCGCCGATGTCCGGGTTGTGCGACAGGCGTGCCAGGGCGCGGATGCCTTCCGGGCGACTGTCGGGGTTACGTGCCAGGTGCAGGGCCAGGAACAGGTCGAGGATCGCGTCGTCGGGACGCTCCCGGCGCAACCGTTCCAGCCCCGTGCGGGCCTCGGGCCAGCCGCCGGTGGCAAAACCCAGGGTGTTGTAGTACTCACGGGCAATCAAGCCTTGCGGCTGATGTCCGTCGAGCAGTTGCCGATACACCACCACCGCCTTGTCGCGCTCGTCGGCGTCGCTCAGTTCGCGGGCCTTTTCCAGCAGTTGCTGCTTGTCGTCCGGGCTCAGGGCGATGTCCTGCTCCAACTGCAAGGCCAGGCGTGGCAGCGGCTTGATCGCCTGCAAGCGCGCCAGGTAGCGGCGGGCACCGTCCAGGCGTTTTTGTTGCAGGTCGATCAGGCCCAGGCCATAGAGCGCGTCGGGTTGCTCGGGAGACAGGCCCAACAGCTTGCTCCAGGCTTCGGCAGCCCGGTCCGGATGCTCCTTGGCCTGCCAGTAGTAGCCCTGCTGGATCAGCAGCGACTGCGGGTTGCCGATCTCGGCGGCCAGGCCGGGCATCGCGGCCAGCGCGGCACACACCGCCAGGGCTAGGGTTTGCTGGCGCATGGAGCCTCCCAGGACACTTTCAAGGTACCGTCCTTGTTGAACTGATAACGTTTTTCAGTCCAGCCCAGTGAGAACAGGCTCAACACCACGTGGTAATACTGGTGCTGGCTGTAGGCTGGATCGGCGGGGTTGCTGTAGTGCGCGATCGCCTCGTCGACGATCCGCTGCTGCTGGTCGGCCAGCAACGGCAGGCCCTTGGCCCGCAGGTAGGGCACCAGGGACGCGGAGAAACCGTAAGGGCCAATGCCCTCGGTGACACCCGTGACCACCTGGACCTTTTCCGGCGGCACGCCGGTGGAGGCGACGGACTGGGCCATGCCGTCGAGGTTGTCGAGGATCGGCTTGGCCAGCGGGTCGGCGGGCGAAGTCAGGCCGGCCCACAGGTACGTACGGATGGCGTCGTAGCTGCCTTGGGCCGAGGTGAATTTGTCGACCACGAACATGCCTTTGTTGACGTCCGTGCCGCGGTAACCAACCCAGTCGGGGACGAAGCCGAAGCGGTTCAGGTTCTTGTCGGCGATCATCTTCGCGGTGCTTTCGGCGACCTCCTTCCAGGCCCCGGACGGGCTCTCCTGGCTGAAGCGCCGCAGCAGCGGGATCGGCGTATAGCTGGCGTTGAAACGCCAGAGCTGATCCGGGTGCTCATAGCCGACCGGGCCCGGCAAGAGCATCTTGCCCAGGCCCGGGATGTTGCGCACCAGGGTCTTGTCCAGGTTGTTCAGCATCCGCTGGGCATCGCTGCGGTACTCGGGTTTGTGCCACAGGCGATCGGCCTCCAGCAGCGCATAGGCGATCCAGAGGTCGGCATCGCTGGCCGAGTTGCTGTCGATCACACCCCAGCTGCCGCCGCTGGTCGGGCCCCACAGCCAGCCGGGCAGATTCTGCGTGATATTGGCCCCGGCCATATTGTCGCGGGTCCAGCGCCACAGCGCGTCGAAGGTCTGCGGATCATTGCCGACCAGGGCGAAGAACATGCCGTAGGCCTGGCCTTCGGAACTGCTCTGGTTGGGGTCCATGCTCGAGCCGAGCATGCGTCCGTCCTTCTGCACGAAACGCTCGGCGTAGTTTTTCCACAGTGGCCAGTTCTGCAACGAGCAGGACTCAGCCTGCGCGGCCAGCGGCAGCAGCAGCGCGAGGGACAACAACAGTCGACGCCGGATCATGACAGACGCTTCTTCGCGCGGGCACGCAGGAACAGGAACAACAGGCTGGCCACCAGCAACAGTCCCAGCACGGTCACCAACAGCATCCAGTGCATGTTCTGCGACAGCAACCATTGCACGCGCTTGAACAGGTTCAGCTCACCGACGTAATACTGCTCGTCGGCCACCAGTGAAGTCAGCTCGGTGCCCTGCACCACCGCCAGGCTGCCCTGCAGGCTGCCCTTGTAGCCGTCGCCGCCGATCATCGCGGCCGTGGCCTCGGCCAGCCCTTCGGGCCTGCCGCTGGCAATCACCACCACGCTGCGACCGGGCTTGAGCGGCGATTCGAAACCGGCCAGGTAGGTGCTGCTGCGGGGGCCGGTATAGCTCACGGTCAAGGTCGGCTTGCGCTGGTTGGCCGCCGGATCCGGGCTGATCCACTGGCGCACGCGCAGGGTCAGGTCGGACAACGAGAAACGATGGTTGTCGCCCGAGACAGCGGCCGGCAAACGGTCGATCCACTGTTTGAGCAACGGCTGGTTGTCGCCCGAGGCCAGCACCAGCAGGTCCTTGTCACTGACCGACTGCACATCCGCGGCACTCACCACCTGCACCGCCGTAGCCGGGTAGCCGGTGGAGTCACCGAAACGACCGAGCACGGTCAGGTAGGCGCCCCACTCCGCCGGCCCGCTGTCGTCGGGCAGTACCACGGCGCTCTGCGAGAGGTCGGCCAGGCGGGTGAACGGGAAGCCGCTGTCGTTGAACACGCCCAGGTTCGGCAAGGCGATGTAGTGGTTGTAGCCGGTCAGGTCGAGGGTCGAATCCGGGTCGACCAGGCCGCGCATGTTGTCGATGATGATGTCGCGGCATTCGCCCTGCTTGATGTAGTCGAACATAAACCGCAACTGCAATTGCGACTGCGCGCCCGCGGAACCCAGGGGGATGCGCACGACGGCTTCGCGAGGCAGGCTTTCATCCTTCTGCAGCAGGCTCAGCAGGCTTTCGCCACCACCCAGGCTCTTCATCGAAGGCAGGGGCATCGACTTCATGAAGGTGTTGTTCAGGCTCACCAGCAAGGAGGAATTGCTCGATTCCTGCTGTGGGGTGTAGCGGTACTTCAGGTCCAGCCGCACGCCTTCCTCGCGCCAGTTGAACATGTCCGGTGGCAAGCGCAACGGTACGGTGATGGAGCCCGGGTTGTAGCCGGAGACGCTGAGCAGCTTGGGATCGAGCAGTTCGCCAAGCTTGACCGGCCGGTCGGATGGCAGCCAGTTGGGCGCGTCGTAAGGCTTGCGCGGGCTCAACGAATCAAGATGATCGATGACCACGCTGTTACCCACCAGCGCCTTGCTGCCGAGGGCCACGGCCGAGGCCGCGAGTTTGAGTTCGGCGGCATCGCGACCGGCGACGATCAGGAGCTTGCCGTGGGGATCGCCGGGGTGGCTCACCAGGGTGACCGTCGGGCCCTTCGGCGCTGGGATGGCCAGCCCACCCAGCTGCACGGCGTCCTTGCTCTCGACCAGGACAATGGCGTTGCCCTTGTCCGGCAGTTGCCCGACCTTGCTGGTGAAGCTGGCGCCGCGATAAGCCGCCAGAGCCCCCAACCACGATGACAACGCACCGGCCCCTTCCAGGGCGGCGTGGTCCGGCGTCTTGGCAAACACGAACGGCAGATTCAGGGGAAGCGAGTCGCGACGATCGAAAAATGGCAGCGGCAGGATCGACAGGTCGTCCTTGAGCGGGATCGGCGACACATTGAGCTCAAGCTCCGAGCTGTTGTTGATCTTGGCCCACAGGCTGCTGTGCTGTGGGTCCTCGCACTGCATGGTGTAGTGCCCGATAAATTGCAGGCGCAGACGGTTGAACTCGGTGATCAGGTGCGCCGGGATAGTCACCACCTGCTCTTGCGGCTTGCCGGCACCGTCCTTGGGCAGCGCCAGGCTGGCGGCCACTTCATCGTTGACCAGCACGTTGATCTGCGACAGGTCGGCGAGCAACGCCGGCGAGTAGCTGTAGCGCAGCAACAATTGCGCGCTGTTGACCACCTCGTCGGCGCGGATGTTGAAGCTGACGCTGTCGGTCGCTTCCACACCCTGCAGGTTCATCGTGTCCACGCGCCCCAGTTGCTTGAGGGTCAGGCTGTGGCTGTAGCTGTCGGCCGGCAGCTGTGGCGCGACACTGGCCGGCACCACGGGCACCGCTGCGGCGCTCTCGGCCCAGGTGTTATGGACCAGGCCTCCCAGGCACAGTGCCGACGAAGCCAGGAGCATGAGAGGACGACGAGTACTGCGCAGGGCGCGGCGGGTCAACGGTGTGTGGGTCATGACTTATCCATAAGAGATGCGAGCGGTTTCAAAGATGCGTTTTTTCTAGCCGGTGGGGCCGGGCGGACAGCCGCCTGTTGATCGGTAGGACGCCGACGTGCGGGCAACAACAACGCCTTGAGCAGCGTGCCCAGGCCGATCAGGCCAATGGCACTGACCTCGCGCAGGGCCGACAGCGGCGTATCGAGCTTGCCGCTGCCCCAACTGGTGGCCCAGGTGTCGGCGCGGGAGAAGGTCATGCGCACCAGCTCGCTTTGCTGGCGCAGGGTCAACGGATCGAACAGCGCGCCCAGGTACTGACCCTTGCTGAACACCACCGTGGTGTCGAACTCGCAGGTCGCGGCGTTGCGGAACAGCGTCACCCGTACCCGCTCACCGGCTGTGACCGTGGTGCCCGCCGGCAACTTGATGCCCAGTCCGCGCTGAGAGAAATCCTGGGTCACGCCATACACCGGGGTACCGTCGGGCAATTCGACCTTGACCGGCAACTCGGCGCTCACCCGTGGTTCGGCGCGGATCTGCCGCGACTCACTGGCCACCGCCACGGCGGCGCTGGTGATGATCAGGTTGTAGAGCGTCCAGAGGGCGTTGATCAGCACGGTGATCGCGGTGGCCGGATCGCCCCAGATCCATTGGTGGACAGCAAAGCCCAACCCGGTGAGGTTCAGCACCAGCAGGACGATATAGGGCCGGGCCAACTTCCAGTCGAAGAACTGCTGGTCGATGATCCCGCCCTTGTCGGTGACGTTGAAACCGCCAAAGCTGGGCTTGATCAGTGCCATCAACACCGGTGGCATGATGTACCAGGCCAGCACCGTCTCGTAGACCTCGTTCCAGAACGAATGCCGGAACCGCCCCTGGATGCAGGAGTTGGTCAGGTTCGAGTGGAACAGGTGCGGCAGCACATAGGCGGTGATCATCAGCGCCGAGGCGTGGAAGATCTCCGCACCGAAGATCAGGTACGCCAGGGGCGCAGTGAGGAATACCAGACGCGGCAAACCGTAGAAGAAGTGCAGCATGGCATTGGCATAGCAAATCCGCTGGCCGAGTTTGAGCCCCTTGCCCATCAGCGGGTTGTCCAGGCGGAAGATCTGCGCCATGCCCCGGGCCCAGCGGATGCGCTGGCTGATATGCCGTGACAGGCTTTCGGTGGCCAGGCCGGCGGCCTGGGGAATCGCCAGGTACGCGGTGTTGTAGCCGGCGCGGTTGAGCTTGAGGGCGGTGTGGGCGTCCTCGGTGACGGTTTCAATCGCCACGCCGCCGATTTCTTCCAATGGCTGGCGCCGCAGGATGGCGCAGGAGCCGCAGAAGAAGGTGGCGTTCCACAGGTCGTTGCCATCTTGTACCAGCCCGTAGAACAACTCGCCTTCGTTGGGCACGGCACGGAAGGTCTTGAGGTTCTTCTCGAACGGGTCCGGGGAAAAGAAGAAGTGCGGTGTTTGCAACATCGCCAGCCGAGGGTCCTTGAGGAACCAGCCCATGCCGATCTGCAGGAAGGAGCGGGTCGGCACATGGTCGGCGTCGAACATGGCGATGTACTCGCCATCGGTCACCTTGAGGGCGGCATTGAGGTTCCCGGCCTTGGCGTGGGCGTTGTCGTCACGGGTGATGTAGTTGACGCCAATGCTCTGGCAAAAGCGCCGGAACTCGTCGCGGCGACCATCGTCCAGCACATGCACCCGCAGCTTGTCCTTGGGCCAGTCCATCGCCTGGGCGGCGAAGATGCTCAGCTTCACGATACTCAAGGCTTCGTTGTAGGTGGGGATGAACACATCCACCGTCGGCCACTCGCTGGGGTCGCCAGTGAGCAGCACCGGCCGCCGGCGCAGGGGCCAGGCGGTCTGCACATAACCGAAAACCAGCACCACCAGGGCGTAGATCTCCGCCAGCACCAGGCCATAGCCGAAGGCGATATCCAGCCAGCCTTCGAAACCGAGGGTCTCGGTCAGGCGCCAGTACATGTAGCGCAACGAGGCGACCAGCGAGAGCACGATCAGCAACAGAATTGGCAAACGCCCTGGCATGCGCTTGACCAGCAAGGCCAGGCCGAAGCACAGCGCGGCGAACAGGCACTGGCTGTAAAGGTCCAGCGGTGCGCTGACGATGCTGAGCAGCAACAGCCCGCCGATCAGCGAAATGCCCAGGATCAGTGCCTTGCGCAGCGCCCCCGGCCATTGGTTGAAGCGTTCCAGCCAGGCGTTGAGGCGCAGTTCCGAGCGCCCCGGGAGATGAGGCGTGAGGTTTGGATCGCGGGTCATGACAAAGAAGACTCTTGCGTACCGTACGTGAGCAGTTCGCACAGCGAACTTGTGAGGTCGAGGACGTCCTGGCAGCCTCGGGTGCTTGGGGTATGCGCCAGCGGATTACGGTCGTACGCCAAGGCTTCGCTGATGAAGTGATCCTGGCGGATCACCCCCAACAGCTGATTTCCTGTTCTTTTTTTCAGCACTTCGCACAAATCGAGGCTGAACTGGCGGGACGTGTCCAACTGGTTGATCACGACTTTGTATTGCGCGGGGTTTTCCCGTTGCAGGTAGGGAGCGAGCAGCCGGTCCAACTGATTGAGACTGGTGTAGGCCGCCGCATCGGCGAGGGTCACGCCCAGCACCACATCGGCGATTTCCAGCGCCTGGGCCAGGTAGACCGATGCTCCTGGCGGGGTGTCGATGACCAGCGTGTCCTGCTCATCCAGGGCCAGGCGCGCCAGCTGGCGGGCCAGCCAGAGACAATCGTTTTCCAGGCGCTGTTCCAGGCTCCGACGCAGCGGTTCGCCGACCACGCCATAGGCCAGGCAACGGCTACAGGCAAAGCCTTTGCGGATCAGCGGCTGCCAATCTTCGTCGGCGCTGTCGGAGCGGGCGATACCCGGCCAGTCCTCACTGCCTCCCAGGTGCAGGCACAAGGCGTTTTGCGGATCCAGGTCGAGCGCGAGCGTGCGCCCGCTGGAACGTTTGATCGCACAGGCCAAGGCAGCGGCCAGGGTGCTCTTGCCCACTCCCCCCTTGGCCGAAACCACCACAATGACCTTGGCCTTGAGCTTGGGCGTCGCCTGCCCAACAGGCTGCACGGTAGACACACCACCGCGCTGTTGTTCGATCTCTACCAGCAGCCGGCTCAACGGCGTGGAGCCTACGTGCGCCATGGAGGACGAGGGGATGACACTCAAGGGTTCAGTTGGTTGAGGGGCGAGGCTGACAGTCACCGGCTGTGGTGCCGGAACTTCGGGGACTGGTGGCGGCGTGTCTTCGCAGTAGTCATAGCTGGGTTCGATTTCCCGGTAGCTCTCGACACTCCCCCCAAATCGATTGAACAGATTCGCAATGTCATCTGAACGGTGCATGCAGGCATCCCTTCGTACAAGTAGGTTCAACTCAAATGTAAGGGGACAAGCACACGTCTAGCTGTACATTCCATTGCCCGTTAATTCCCGGATTGCTCTCTCCCCAAGCGCTATCAATTTGATAGCGTCATTATTTTGTTGTCCAATAGATTTTCATCAGAAAAAAAACGAGTATCGCCAATAAATTGGCGAATAAGCTCAACGCATTCATTTCACTGGTAAATTCTCTCCTTCCGAGACCACTGACCGGTTGAGTCGTGACAATGGCGCGTGGGTCCAATAGATTAGGCGCCCTGAAATGCCCCGGCCTTTCGAGCCTCACCCCAGTTAAATGACACTGAAATAGCGAAATTTCGATGCCTGATTCCCATACCGATGAAGCCGTAACCTCCTTGTCCGCCAAGCGCGAATACGAAAACGCCATCCATCTTTCCCAGCATGTGCCCCAGGCCAAGAACATCAGCGAGATGGTTCTCGACGCCTTCCACACCTCGAAAGAAAGCGACCAGATTCGTGAACTGCGTCTGGCGATCCGCCAGGCGCACGACCGTTTCGACGACGACAAAGCCTACGAACTCATGGGCCAGCTCAAGCAACTCAAGGACGCCGAGGCGGCCGATATCGCGGCCCTGGAAGACCTGAGCACGAAATTCCCGATCAGCCGGATTCTCTCCAGCTACAAGGACGATCCGGCGTTCCAGGAACTGGTCTATGGCTTGGCGTTCAAGGTGCTGAACCAGACTCACCAGGCCCTGAGCAACCCCGGTGCTGGCAAGGGCAAGGCCGCGCGCGTCAAGAAAGAAGCGCCGGTATTTGTCATCAGCAAGGACGACACCAGCATCACCTTCCCGCTGCGCACACCACGCAGCAAGGCCAATGCCGACCGCGAAGCGTTCGAATTCCTCGGCTTTGCCTTTGCCGGCCACGGCGACCTGGCCGAACTGCTGAGCGAAACCTTTGTCGACAACGAAGGCAACGAACAGCCGGCGACCCGCCAGAACATCGTCACGGCGATTCAGCAGCAGACGGCGTTTGCCGGGTATAGCGTCGTACAGCAATGACGCTCCGCCGCTGAACGGGCGCGGCGGCAACTGAAAAGAGGCAGGTGCGTTTCGAGGTCAGTCGCGGTGAGGGCTGGCCTGGGATGGGCCTGCCTTTTTTGATTCGATGCGGGAAACCTGGACAGACCGATACGGCCCGGAATTGAAGATCTGGCAGACAAAAAAAACCGCTTAGGTAGCGGTTTCTTTTTTGCGGGCTCCGGTTAGGCCAGAACTCGCGCAGCCTCATAGGATGCACTGGTGTGTGGAACGATTATACCGCGGCGAGTAACACGTGCAAGCCACACTCCTTGCCACTTCTGTAACAATCAGAGCACAGGCCACAGCGACAATCGGAAAAACCCTGTTTGAATAAACATCCTGAAACTACTTTTATCGGAAACATGGCCTTTTGAGCACATTTCCGTCCTCAGTAGAGTGGGTATCATGCACGGGCTATCACGTCAGTCAACATGAGGCTTGGCCAGGCACAGGCGCTGACTTAGGGCCCCCTGACACGGAGTAGGACCCGTGCCGGACTCGCTCAGGGGGCCATCAGCTCGGCCACCTCATAGTTTGCACTGGTGTGTGAACCCTAAGGTGTACATGTTCCGGTAAGTACGCTGGAGGTTTGGCCCACCTGGGAGGGCCAGAGTATGTCCAAGTTATTTCGACGTACGTGGAGCCTTGCAGTCAATACCCTTCGTGCTTATCACGTTTGGAATTTTCTGCGAGATCACTTTGATGACCGTTAAGGTCTGAGCAGTGGCCCGCTTCGACTTCGGTCGAAGCGGGTTTTAGAAATGTGTTAACTCTTGAAAAGCATTGAGCTCCACACAATTTTTTTTGCAGTTCGAGCCATGTTCTGTACTTTGCAAAACCTGAAAGCTAGAACTTTATCGCGCCACATACTTCTATATTTCCTACAACAAACGGTACAGTATTAGCGTGCCATAGACCGTTGCGTCCCCGCTTTTGGCCCGAGACACCGAAATCAATGCCAAAGGAGTGAGCAGCGATGGTCGAGCCATCCAAAAGCGGACCCTGGAACAGCCAACTCGGCGATATCAACCAAGACGTCATACACGCAATCCTCGAACTGGTCAGCGATGGCGTCTGGGACTGGAATGCCAATACCGGCCTGGTCTACCGCAGCCCCGGCTGGTACGAGATGCTCGGCTACTCCCCCAATAGCCTGCCGAACAACGTCTTCACCTGGGAGAACGTGATTCATCCCGACGACTACCCACAGGTGATGGCCCATTTCGACGATCACCTGAATGAACGCACCCTGGGTTATCACGCCGAGTACCGCTGCCGAACCCGCAGCGGCGACTATATCCTGATCGAAGATCGCGGTTATGTGATCGCCCGCAACCCCGACGGTTCGGTCGCACGGATGATTGGCGCCCACCGCAGTCTCGAAGACCAGCGGCGCCTGCTCGAACAGCTGGAAGTACGGACCCAGTCTTTCGAGGCCATCGTCGCCGAACGAACCGCCGAACTGTCACGGGTCAATCGGCGGTTGCAGGCCCAACTCGAGGAAAACCGCCGCCTGGCCGAGAGCGATTCACTGACCGGGGTTGCCAATCGCTATCGCCTGGAAAAGATCCTGTCCCGGGAATGCCAGCGCGCCGGACGCTTTCGCCAGGCGCTGTCGCTGATTGCCATGGATATCGATGATTTCAAGCTCATCAATGACCAACACGGGCATCAAGGCGGCGACACAGTACTGGTCGAGGTGGCGCAGACGCTCCAGGACTGTCTGCGCGACAGCGACCTGCTGGCACGCTGGGGCGGCGACGAGTTCATGATTGTCCTGCCGGACAGCCCACTCACCGCCGCCATGAACCTGGCGCAACAGATGCGCGAGCACCTGCGGCAACGCAAGCCCCTGGGCCTGAGTTCGCTGACGATGAGTTTCGGGGTGGTGGAACGTTGCGCCGACGAGCCCATGGCCGAACTGATGAGCCGGGCCGACCAGGCCCTGTATCGCGCCAAGGGTGCCGGCAAGAACGTGATTTCCAATTGAGGCGGCATTCAGCGGAAGCGCCTTCAGGCAGCAGCGGCTTTTCCTGCCGACACAAAAAACCCCGCCGAAGCGGGGTTTTCTTTTGACCATTCCAACGTCCTGTCGGCTGCCGTCCTGGCGATGGTCGATCATCCCTGATCCTGTGCACATCCTTGCGCAGCAGTGATGGATCCAGAATAGGGCAGCCGCTCAAACGCTCATAGAGGCGATTGCGGGTGCGGCGTGTAAGCCTTTCGCTATTGCCGTGGTTTTTTCCCACTGCAATACGCTACACAACCCTTTCACAATCATCTCGACCTCCTGCTCATCGATAATCAGTGGCGGCAGCAGGCGAATGGTCTTGCCCCGTGTCACGTTGATCAACAAGCCCTGGTCCCGCGCCGCGATCAGCGCCAGGTCACGTACCGGCTGGCGCAGTTCGACACCGATCATCAGGCCTTGCCCACGTATTGCCAGGACCTGCGGGCAATCGCCCAGTTCGGCCCGCAGCCGTGCCAGCAAACGCTCGCCCTGCTCCCGGGCATTCTCCACCAGGCCCTGTTCCTCGATGATATCGAGCACGGTGCAGGCGGCCCGACAGGCCAGCGGGTTGCCGCCGAAAGTGCTGCCATGGCTACCCGGGGTGAACAGTTCGGCGGCCTTGCCCCGCGCCAGGCAGGCGCCGATGGGAATGCCATTGCCCAAGCCCTTGGCCAGGGTCATCACGTCCGGAACGATGCCTTCGTGCTGGAAGGCGAACCACTGGCCGGTGCGGCCGATACCGGTCTGGATTTCGTCGAGCATCAGCAACCAGGAGCGCCGTTTGCACAGGTCGCGGACGGCTTTCAGGTAGCCCGGCGGCGGCAGTTGCACACCGCTTTCGCCCTGGATCGGCTCCATCAACACCGCGCAGATCCGCTGACCGTGGCTGCGGGCGATGCTGTGCAGCAGCGCCAGGTCGCCATACGGCACCTTGATGAAGTCCCCCGGCAGCTCATGGAAACCCAAACGCACCGCCGGACCATCGCTGGCGGACAAGGTGCCCAGGGTGCGGCCGTGAAAGGCGTTTTCCATGACCACCACCAATGGCTTCTCAATACCTTTGTGCCAGGCATGCAGTCGCGCCAGTTTCAGCGCCGTTTCATTGGCCTCGGCGCCGGAGTTGTTGAAGAACACCCGATCCATGCCCGATAGCTGGGCCAGGCGTTGGGCCAGCTGTTGCTGCCAGTCGATGCTGTAGAGGTTGGAGGTGTGCAGCAGCAGGCCGGCCTGCTCGCGGATGGCACTCACCAAGCGCGGGTGGGAATGACCGACATTGGTCACCGCCACGCCGGCCACCGCATCCAGGTACTCGCGCCCTTCGCGGTCCCACAGGCGGGTGCCCAACCCCTTGACGAAACCCAGGTCCAGCGGTTGATAGGTGGTCATCAGGCTAGCGGCGGTCATGGCGTCGAGCTCCAGGCATTGGGTGGTACTGGCAGTATCGTTAGCCACTTGAGCTGGATAAACTCCGTTGCACTTCAATCATTTTAAAGCTGAGATTGATAATGGATCTTTTCCAGGCAATGCGGGTGTACGTGACCGTGGTGGAGAGCGGCAGCATGACCGCCGCCGCCCTGGAGTGCGGCATCTCCACCACCATGGTCGGCAATCACCTGCGCTCACTGGAACAACGGCTCGGGGTCAGCCTGCTGAGCCGTACGACACGGCGCCAGCGTCTGACTGAATTCGGCTCGACCTACTATCAGCGTTGTCTTGAGGTGCTGGGGCTGGTGGCGGATTCCGAGCGCCTGGCGGAACAGGCCCAGGGCGAGCCGAGCGGTATCCTGCGGATCACCGCGCCCCTAACCTTCGGCTCCGAACGCCTGGCCCCGGCCCTGAGCGAATTCGTGCTGCGTTATCCGCGGATCAAGCTTGACGTGATGCTCAGCAACCAGCGCGAAGACCTGATCGACAGCGGCTTCGATGTGGCGATCCGCCTGGGGGTGCCCGAACCCTCGGCGCTGATTGCCCGCCCTCTGGAAAACTATGCGCTGACCGTCTGTGCATCGCCGTCGTATCTGAAACGGCGCGGGACACCGATCATCCCCCAGGATCTGCAACATCACGACTGCCTGGCCTTCGCCTACCCGGCCGGAGACGACTGGCGGACGGTGGAAAAACAATGGAGCCTGAGCGGGCCGGAGGGGGAAATCCTGGTGCCGGTCAGCGGCCCGATGACCATCAACAGTTCTTCAGCGTTGTATCAGGCGGCGCTTTGCGGCATGGGTATCGTGATGCTGCCGGATGCCTTGCTGCGCGACGATCTGCGCGAGGGACGACTGGTGCCGCTGCTGGGTACGTACAAACTGCCCAGCCGACCGATGAACCTGCTCTATGCGCAAGACCGCTACCGGCTGCCCAAGCTGCGCAGTTTCGTGGCGTTCGCGCTGGAGAAGTGGGGCCAGTCGTAAGGCTTGCCGGGACGGGCGAGCCTGCCCAGAATGCCTGCACCGGCAACGCAACCCATGACCGATACAAGGATCAGTACAGCGCTATGTTCGAACACATCGACTTCAATTACCTGCTCACCACCTACGGCTATTGGGCGATCTTCATCGGTTGCCTGCTGGAAGGGGAAACCATCCTGATCCTCGGCGGGGTGGCGGCGCACCAGCAAGTCCTGCACCTGCCGCTGGTGATCTTCTGGGCCAGCCTCGGCGGGATGCTCGGCGACCAGGCGCTGTACTGGACCGGCCGTTACTTCGGCGCGCGCCTGCTACCGCGCCTGCATCGCCAGCAAGCCGCCATAGAACGGGTGACCGGACTGATTCAACGCCATCCGCTGACCTCGATCTTCGCCGTGCGCTTCCTGTACGGCATGCGCCTGGTGGGCCCCATGGTCATCGGCGCCAGCCGGCTGTCGCCGCTGCGCTTCAGCCTGATGAACCTGCTCGGGGCCGCGGTCTGGGCCACGCTCTTTGCCACGGCCGGCTATTGGGCCGGTGGGTTCCTCGAAAGCCTGCTGGGCAATCTCAAGCCCTATCGCCTGCCCATCGTGATCGGGGTCGTGGTCATCGTCGCGGGGATCGCCCTGGTGCGCCATCTGCGGGCCAGGGCGCGGCAACGCCAGAAGGTCTGAGCCGGGCTCAGACCCGGAACCGTCCGACCAATCCCTGCAACGAATTCGCCAGCCGCGACAGTTCGTGGCTGGCGGCGCTGGTCTGATCGGCCCCTGTCGCCGAGCGGATCGACAGGTCGCGAATGTTCACCAGATTACGGTCGACTTCCCGGGCGACCTGGGCCTGCTCTTCCGCCGCGCTGGCGATCACCAGGTTGCGCTCGTGGATTTCATGCACCGAGGCGGTGATGGTCACCAGCGCTTCGCCGGCCCGTTCGGCCAACGCCAGGGTGCTGGCGGCACGGGCGGTGCTGGTGTGCATCGATTCCAGGGCCAGGGTCGAGCCGCTGCGCATGCCGGACACCATCTGTTCGATCTCCTGGGTCGACTGCTGGGTGCGATGGGCCAGGGCCCGCACTTCATCGGCCACGACCGCAAAGCCGCGTCCGCTCTCGCCGGCACGGGCCGCTTCGATGGCGGCATTGAGTGCCAGCAGGTTGGTCTGCTCGGCAATCGCCCGAATCACTTCCAGTACCTTGCCGATGCCCTGGGACTGATCAGCCAGTGAACGCACCAACTCTCCGGTGCGCTCGACGTCCCCGGACAGGGCGCTGATGGCACCGACGGTTTCGCTCACCCGCTCCTGGCCGAGTCGCGCCGATTCGCTGGATTTACGGGTGGCGTCAGAGGTGGACACGGCATTGCGCGCCACCTCTTCCACCGCCGTGGTCATTTCGTTGACCGCCGTGGCCGCCTGTTCGATTTCGTGATTCTGCTGTTGCAGGCCTTCCGTGCTGCCCTGGGTCACCGCACTTAGTTCGTCCGCCGCCGTGGCCAGCGTGGTCGCCGAACCGCTGATGCCCTGCAAGGTGTCGCGCAAAGTCTGCTGCATGGTGGCCAGGGCTTCGAGCAGCTGACTGACTTCATCGTTGCCATGGCTTTCGATACGCTGAGTCAGATCGCCGCGTGCGACGTTCTGCGCCGCGCTCAAGGCCTGTCCCAGGGGCTTGACGATGCTGCGCGTCAACAACATCGCCAGGCCCACGGTAGCCAGGGCCGCCAGGACAATAAACAGAATAACGATCATCCGTGAGTCGCTGTAATGCGACTCGGACTTCTGGCTCTCGGCCGCCACCTGCTTGGTAAAGAGGTCGGCCAGATCGGTCAGTTGCTTGCCGGAACCGTCCACCACGGTCTTCATGTCCACCAGCAACAGCTTGCTCAGTTCGTCACGCCGGCCCTGCTCGGCCAAGGTGAAGGACTGGGCGATACCGGTACGGTAGGCGGCGAAGGTGGTCTTGAACTGGTCGTACAACGCCCGGGCCTCGGGTGTGGTGACCAATTTGTCGTAGGCGACGATCCGCTCGCTCAATTCCTTGTCACGCACGTCCATCTGGCCGCGGTACACCGCGATGTTCTTCGGGTCCTGGTCGAGGGCCATGCGCAGGGAGATGGTGCGGATCCGCAACATGATCTCGCGAATTTCGTCGCCCCCACGAATACTCGGCAGCCATTGGCTTTCAACGGCTACCTCGCCTTCGCGGATGTTCGACATCTGGCCCAGGGCGAACACTCCGAGCAAGGCCACCAACAGGGCGATCAAGGCAAAACCCAACGCCGCGCGAGGTGCGATATTCAGTTGACGAAGAAACATGACGAGCGCCTTTTTTGTCATGGCCTGGGGTCGGTTAACCTCAGGCCTTAGCTCCAGAGTTGGCAGGCTATCGGCACGTTGTATGACAACTTGAAATAATTACCCGACAATTTCGTGCGTGCGAAAGAAGGACTCAAGGGGTTTTCTGTCCAGGCCCGGGAACGATATTGAGCTTGTAGATGATGCGCGTGTGGTAACCCGCCTGCAGGATCTTCGTGGCGCGCTGATTGATATTGTCGGGCTTGGCCTCATCGGCCGAGACGCTACGCAGTTGCGTGCGCTGGGTACGGCCTTGCCAGGTAGACACGCCCTGGTCCGGCGCGCAGGGCTGCGCGGCGAAACTGATCTTGCCGTCATGGCTCACGCACTTGTAGGCGTCGGCACTGAAAGCCGAACTGGAAGCGCCAAGAAGGAGAACGAAGACCAGGCCTCTGCCCATGCGTGTGCATCCCTGTACGTGATGGTCATCCACAGATAAAAGAAAACCCGCCGAAGCGGGTTTTCTTCAAAACATTCCGACATCCTGTCGGCGGCCTCCATGGCCTGGTTCGATCGTCCTTGATCCTGCACGCATCCTTGCGTAGCAGCGATAGGTACAGATTAAGCCCAGTCATGAAGGCTCAACAGAGGAGATCAGTGTCGCCGCATGTAAGCCTTTCGCCATACATGGATCCAATCCTCAGTGTGCGTAAGTCAGCAGCAACTCACTCGGCACCTTGAAGTCCAGCGACATCATCACGCTCAGGGCGGTGATGGTGAAGATCGAGAACACGAACAGCTTGCGGGCCCAGACCGTGTCATCCACGGCCTTGTAGCCGGTCCAGGCCATGTACAACCAGTACATGCCCATGGCCGCGGCCACGGCCAGGTAGCTCATACCGGCATAACCGCTGAACGTCAGCATCAACGTCGCGCCGAGGAAGGCCAGGATGTAGAGCAGGATGTGCTTCTTGGCCACCAGGATCCCGCGCTTCACCGGCAACACCGGAATCGATGCGGCCAGGTAATCGTTGAAGCGGAAGATCGCGATCGCGTAGGAATGCGGCATCTGCCACAAACTGAACATCACCAGCAGCGTCAGGGCCGCCATGTCGAAGCTGTTGCTCACCGCCACGTAGCCGATCACCGGTGGCATCGCCCCCGACAGACTGCCGATCAGCGTGCCGTGAACCGACTTGCGCTTGAAGTACAGGCTGTAGAAGCCGACGTAGATGACAAAGCCGATCACCGCGAACAGCGCCGCCAACGGATTGGCGACGCGGTACAGCAAGGCCACGCCGGCGATCCCGAGGACGCTGGCGTAGATCAGCGCCAGTTTCAGGGAAATCAGCCCCTGGACCAGCACTCGGTTCTTGGTGCGCTCCATCTTCAGGTCGATGTCACGGTCGATGCAGTTGTTGAACACGCAACCGGACGCCACCACCAGCGAAGTACCGATCATGGCCGCCAGGAAGATGGCCAGATCGACATGCCCCTTCGAGGCCAGGAAGAAACCACCCGCCACAGAAAGCACGTTACCGAAAATGATCCCCGGTTTGGTGATTTGGATAAAGTGCTTGAGCGACATCGGGTTTACCTCACTTCGCCATCATGACGGCGTGGATGCTGAACATGATCCACAGCGACAGACCCACCAGCAGAACGATCACCAGTGCCGCGAAGATAAACGCCACTACGTTGTTACGCTGCGCCGCGGAACGGTCCAGGTGCAGGAAGTACACCAGGTGCACCAGCACCTGGATCACGGCGAAGACCAGAACGATCCACAGGGTGGCCGCCTTGGGCAGCGACGGGTACATCACCAGGCCGAACGGGATGATAGTCAGGATGATCGACAGGACAAAGCCGACCATGTAGGACTTCACGCTGCCGTGGTTGGCATCACTGGAATGCTGTGCATTAGCCATTTACAGAGTCCCCATCAGGTAAACAACGGTGAATACGCAGATCCACACGACGTCCAGGAAGTGCCAGAACAAGCTCAGGCAGCTCAGGCGGGTGATGTTGCTTGGCGTCAGGCCGTTTTTCCAGACCTGGTACATCATAACGGCCATCCAGATCAGGCCGCTGGTGACGTGGACACCGTGAGTCCCGACCAGGGTGAAGAACCCGGACAGGAAGCCACTGCGGTTAGGGCCGAAGCCTTCTTCGATCAGCTTGTGGAATTCGTTGATTTCCATGCCGATGAAGCCCAGGCCGAACAGGAAGGTGATCGCCAACCAGACCAGGACCTGACTTTTCTTGCCCTTGAACAACGCCAGCATGGCGAAGCCGTAGGTGATCGAACTGAGCAACAGACAGGCGGTTTCACCCAGCACGTAAGGCAGTTCGAAGATGTCGTGGCCCGACGGGCCACCCGCTACGTTGTTAACCAGCACCGCGTACGCTGCGAAGATCGACGCAAACAGAATGCAGTCGGTCATCAGGTAGAGCCAGAAACCGAAGACGGTCATCTCGCTCGTATCGTGGTGGTGGTCATCGTGCCCATGGTCATGACCATGGGCGTGTCCAGCATTGGTCACTAAGTTCGACATGGTTTAAGCCTGTTCCAGCGAAGATTCAACACGGGTGGCAGGAGTCACTTTCGCTGCCGCCAGCACCTTGTGCTGCTCGGCTTCGATACGTTCGATGACGTCCACTGGCACCATGTAACCCTGATCATCACGCGAGATGTGGATGATGAAATAGATCACGGTACCGGCCAGGCCAGCGATGGCCATCCACCAGATGTGCCAGATCATCGCGAAACCGAACACGGTCAGCAAAGCACCCATGATCAGGCCAGTCGCGGTGTTGTTCGGCATGTGGATCGGCTGGTAGCGCTTGGGCACCGAGTACGCGGTACCGTCTTCCTTGGCTTCGGTGAAGGGGTCAACCACATCGGCTTTCGGCAGTTCGGCGAAGTTGTAGAACGGTGGTGGCGACGAGGTCGACCATTCCAGGGTGTGGCCGTTCCATGGGTCGCCGGTCACATCCATGTTCTGCTTGCGGTCACGCACGCTTACATAGATCTGGATCAATTGCGAAGCGATACCGAAGGCGATCAGAATGGCACCGAACAACGCTACGTACAGGTAAGGCACCCACTCAGGGTTGGTGCTGGAGTTCAGACGACGGGTCATACCCATGAAGCCCAGGGCATAGAGCGGCATGAACGCGACGAAGAAGCCGGAGATCCAGAACCAGAACGCGGCCTTGCCCCAACCTTCGTGCAGCTTGAAGCCGAACGCTTTCGGGAACCAGAAGCTGAAGCCGGCGATGTAACCGAATACCGCACCACCGATGATCACGTTGTGGAAGTGCGCGATCACGAACAGGCTGTTGTGCAGGACGAAGTCAGCACCCGGGATGGCCAGCAGTACGCCGGTCATGCCGCCGATGGCGAAGGTCACCATGAAGCCCAGGGTCCAGAGAACCTGGCTGGTCATGCGCAGACGGCCACGGTAGATGGTGAACAGCCAGTTGAATAGCTTCACCCCCGTCGGGATCGAGATCAGCATGGTCGCCAGGCCGAAGAAGGCGTTGACGTTGGCACCCGACCCCATGGTGAAGAAGTGGTGCAGCCAAACCATGAAACCCAGCACCGAGATCGCGCCGCTGGCGTAGATCATCGAGTGGTGGCCAAACAGTTTCTTGCCGGAGAAGGTCGAGATGACTTCGGAGAAAACCCCGAACGCCGGCAGGATCAGGATGTACACCTCGGGGTGACCCCAGGCCCAGAACAGGTTGACGTACATCATCGGATTTCCACCCAGTTCATTGGTGAAAATGTGGAAATCCATGTAACGGTCAAGCGTCAGCAAAGCCAGTGTAGCGGTGAGGATCGGGAACGAAGCGACGATCAGCACGTTGGCCCAGGTGCAGGTCCAGGTGAAGATCGGCATGTCCATCAGCTTCATGCCAGGGGTACGCATTTTCAGCACGGTGGCCAGGAAGTTCACCCCGGTCAGCGTCGTACCCAGCCCTG
Organism: Pseudomonas sp. GW821-FHT03C07; assembly: GCF_059420925.1. Lineage (NCBI taxonomy): Bacteria > Pseudomonadati > Pseudomonadota > Gammaproteobacteria > Pseudomonadales > Pseudomonadaceae > Pseudomonas > Pseudomonas sp. GW821-FHT03C07. The sequence continues at coordinate 232,286 of NZ_JBWKUQ010000002.1, read as the reverse complement.
ATAGCTGTAGCGCCCAGATATAGTAATCCACCCCCACGCCCGGACTGTATTGCAGGCCCGACAGCGGCGGATAGGCAACCCAACCGGTCTTGGCGAATTCGCCGACACCCAGGGAAACGTTGATCAGCACCACGCCGGAAACCAGCAGCCAGAAGCTCAGGGAGTTCAGGAACGGGTAGGCCACGTCACGCGCACCGATCTGCAACGGCACGACAATGTTCATCAGGCCGGTGAAGAAAGGCATCGCCATGAAGATGATCATGATCACACCGTGGGCGGTGAAGATCTGGTCATAGTGGTGAGGCGGCAGGTAGCCCGGGGAACCCTCGGTGGCCATGGCCAGCTGGGTCCGCATCATGATGGCGTCGGAGAAACCGCGCAGCAGCATGACCATGGCGACGACTATGTACATGACACCGATTTTCTTGTGGTCAACCGAAGTCAGCCACTCGGTCCACAGGTAGGTCCACTTCTTGAAGTAAGTGATCGCCGCGAACAACGCCAGGCCACCGACGGCGATCATCGCCAGCGTGATCATGACAATCGGTTCGTGGAACGGGACCGCTTCCCAACTTAATTTACCAAACATCGTTTACTCCTCTGCCCCGGCAGCTGAATGCGAACTCATGTCCATTCCTTCCGTTGCGGCCACTTCTTTCTTCTCGTGCTCGACCGGCTTGCCTGCTTTCATACCTTCGTACTTGTCGACGATGGTCTGGAACAGGTTCGGCGTAACGGCGGAATAAAGCGCGACCGGGTTGTCCTGGCTTGGCTTGGAAAGGTCTGCGTATTCAGCTTGTTCAAGCTGTTTAGGTGCCTTCTTGACCTCAGCTACCCAGGCATCGAAATCCGCCTGGCTGGTTGCGGTCGCTTTGAATTTCATACCGGTGAAGCCGGCGCCGCTGTAGTTGGCGGAAATCCCTTCGTACTCATGATTCTCGTTGGAGATCAGGTGCAGCTTGGTCTGCATACCGGCCATGGCGTAGATCTGACCGCCCAGGCCCGGGATGAAGAACGAGTTCATCACGCTGTCGGAAGTGATCTTGAAGTTCACCGGTGTCTTGGCCGGGAAGACCAGCTTGTTGACGGTGGCAATGCCTTGTTCCGGGTAGATGAACAGCCATTTCCAGTCCAGCGCGACCACTTCGACGGTGATCGGCTTGACGTCGGATTCCAGCGGACGATAAGGGTCCAGGGCGTGGGTCGACTTGTAGGTGACGACACCCAGGAACAGGATGATGATCGCAGGAACGGCCCAGATCACGATTTCGATCTTGGTCGAGTGATTCCATTTCGGTGCGTAGGTGGCGTCCTTGTTCGACGCGCGGTATTTCCAGGCGAAGGCAAAGGTCATCAGGATGACCGGCACCACGACCAACAGCATCAGCAGCGTAGCGGTGATGATCAGGTTACGTTCGTCCAGGCCCACCTGACCCTTCGGGTCGAGCAAGGTCATGTTGCACCCTCCCAGCAACAACGTGCCGAGCAGTGGCAACAAGCCTAAGAATCTGGGATACCTTGTTTTACTCATCTCACGACCTCTAAAGCAGCTTGCGCAATGCAGTTGGGTTTCGATAGCCAACACTTCACCCTGCCAAGGGTTGGCAATTTTTTCCGATTGAATAAGGGCCTGTCCGTCGCACCAATCGCTGATCGGCGCCTCTGGAACGAGCGTGAGTTCTTATTCGATTTCGTGGGTCATAGGCCTTGTTACAGACCAATTCCATTTGGTGCGGATACTTGGAAAGGTTGCCAGCACCAGGGGTCGCATAGCGCCCTTGAGCCCTTCGACCGCCCTATTGCGCTCAGGCAGAGCGGCGCCGGACATTCAGTGCGGCGATTGTAGTTAGGTCGCGTTTTATAAACCACGTCTCATCCTGAAATATTTTTTATCAATTCACGCAACAATCATTAACCGTTTTTGCAACGATCCTGAATCGTATCGCTTTTCATTCTCAGCAAAAAGCCATGAACCGCTCTTTTGTTTGACAACTGATCCGCCCCGCAATCGCCCCGCCGAGAGCCTGAAAAGAGGCTCTGGCCCAAGCATGACGGGGCATTGCGCGGGTCTTCGAGGGGGGCTGGGACAAGCCCTGCACAAGAATGAAACACAGGGGGTGCCAGGGAACTTTTTCGAGGAAGACTGTCAATCAGAAGATGACATCGCGGTCAGAAACGACCGCTGCGACCGCTGCGACGTGACAATATGTCGCAGTTTTTTCAGCCCTTTTCTTGTCTGCCATCAAGGCACTTTTATCGCGGTTAGCGAACATAAAAACGCCCCGATCTTACATGAAAGACCGGGGCGTTTTTCAAGGATGAGTGGCGAGGATCGGCCGCAAGGGCCAAGCGCCGGAATCAGCGGTTTTTCTGGCGATTACGGTAGATACCCACCGGCACCAGCAACACTGTCAGTACGAAAGCCACCAGCGCCCACTGCGCCAGGGACAGGCCCAGCACCGGCGGGTACGGCGTTTCGCAGAACCCCTCGACCTGGAAACCCAACGGGAAGATCGACGCCAGGGGCAGGCCATCGACGATCGGTTGCAACACGTCGATGCCGCAGCTCACCGCCGGGTTGGCCTGGATATAGACATGGCGGCCCGCCGCAATGATGCCGCCGACGGCACTCAGCCACACCAGCACTTCCAGCACCGTGAGACTGCGTCGGGTGCGCATGCCGGCGCCAATAAAGGCAAAGAGCGCAATGAACAGCAAGGCGTAGCGCTGCAGGATACACAACGGGCAAGGTAACTCGCCCAGCACCACCTGCATGTACAAGGCACCGCCGATCAAGGCGAGGCAGACCAGCCCCAGCAGGACCAGAAAACGCTTTTCCCGTCCCAGCCGCATCATTTCGTCAGTCATCCCGTTTCCCTTTGACTCGTTGTTGGATCGGCCGGAGGGCCGCGCAGCGTGCCGCGGCATCAAACCGAGGTTGTATCCCATGGGCCCACAGGTCGCAATCCAATCGCTTCAACCCGCTGAACATGCGTTGTCCGCAAGTCTACACGTTGACCATGACCTTTGAGCGTATTGAACAGCCCCCGCCAGCGTCTGCGGGAGTATGGGTAAACCACCACAAGATCGCCGACAACGCTCGGCGAATTAACGACAAGCCGATTAAACCGGGATTAACGCGCCAAAGGATTTTGCCCAGCCGCCGGATCCATCCTCCCGACAACCGTGGCCAACGGGCTGGCCACGGCGCTCTCGCGGGTTACTCCAAGGCCGCGGCCGGGCCGAAGAACTCATAGCGGCTCTGTTGCTCCGGCACTCCCAGGGCTTTCAAGTGACGCTTGATCGCGCCCATGAAGCCCTTGGGCCCGAGGAAATAGGCATCCAGGTCACGTTCCTGCGGCAACCACTCGCCCAACTGTTCCTGACTCAGCAGGCCGACCTTGTCCGCCGCCGGGCTGACGCCGTCATCCTCGGCATAACAATAGAAGCGCTTGAGTTGCGGATGACGCTCGGCCAGAGCATCGACCCAGTCACGGAAAGCATGCACCTGGCCGTTGCGCGCGCAGTGGATAAAATGCACTGGTCGCTCGCCCGCCAACGCGGCTTCGAGCATGGGCAGGGTCGGCGTGATCCCCACTCCACCACTGATCAATACCAACGGCTTGTCGCTGGCCGCCAGGGTGAACTCGCCGGCTGGCGGGAACAGCTCCAGGGTCGCGCCGATGGCCAGTTGGTCATGCAGATAGTTCGACACCCGCCCACCCGCTTCGCGCTTGACGCTGATCCGATACTGCCCGGCCTTCGCCAGCGCCGAGAGCGAGTAGTTGCGTCGGACCTCTTCGCCGTCGATCAGCAGCCTCATGCCGATGTACTGCCCGGGGGTGAACGCCAGGATCGGCTGACCGTCCACCGGTTCGAAATAGAAGGAGGTGATTTCCAGGCTTTCCTCGACCTTGGCCGTCACCTTGAACAGCCGTGCACCGCGCCAGCCGCCGGGCGCCAGGGCCTTCTCGTCATAAATAGCGGTTTCGGCACCGATCAGGATATCGGCCAACTGGTTGTAGGCCGCGCCCCAGGCACTCATCACCTCGGGCGTGGCGATTTCCTCGCCGAGCACTTCGTGAATGGCCCGCAACAGGCAAGTGCCGACAATCGGGTAATGTTCCGGAAGGATCTGCAGCGCAACATGCTTGTTGATGATCTTGGCCACCAGGTCGCCCAACTGGTCAAGCTGGTCGATATGCCGGGCGTACATCAATACGCCATTGGCCAGGGCCCGGGGCTGATCGCCACTGGACTGGTGGGCCTGGTTGAACAGTGGACGCACCTGCGGGTACTCGGACAGCATCATCCGGTAGAAGTGAGTGATCAGCGCCTCGCCGCCACTTTCCAGCAGCGGCACAGTCGATTTGACGATGGCACGGTCTTGAACGCTCAGCATGGGTCAACTCCTGGGTATGAGGTTTATCGGAATTAACCTTTACTCATCACACTTCATGCCAAGATTAAAATGCATATAAATCAATAAGTTAAAATAATATTAGTCATATAGACTACAAGAGCTTTATAGTCAATCCGACACCATAGGAGTCAATATGACTGCAAAACTCCTGCTGACCACCCTACTCCCACTGGTATCGGATCTCTCACGGGAACTGCCCGAAAGCGAACGCTACCGGCGCCTGCTCGAAGCCATGCGCGCCCTGCTACCCTGCGACGCCGCCGCGCTGCTACGCCTTGATGGTGAGTGGCTGGTGCCACTGGCCGTCGATGGCCTGAGCCCCGACACCCTCGGTCGGCGCTTCAAGATCAGCGAGCATCCGCGCTTCCAGATCCTGCTCGGCAGCCATGGACCAACCCGCTTCGACAGCGACAGCGATCTGCCGGATCCTTACGACGGGCTGGTGGATGGCTTGACCGAGCACCTGGAGGTCCATGACTGCCTGGGCTGCCCACTGTTTATCGACGAACAACCCTGGGGTCTGCTGACCCTCGACGCCCTCGCCCCGGAGCGCTTCGAACGGATCGAACTCGACGCCCTGCAGGCTTTCGCCAGTCTGGCGGCGGCCACGGTCAACGCCGCCGAACGCATCGAGCGTCTGGCCTTGCGCGCCGAGGACGAGCACCAGCGCGCCGAGCTCTATCGCCAGGCCAACGGCGGGCAGAATCGCGAAATGATCGGCCAGAGCAAAACCCACAAACGCCTGGTGGAAGAGATCAAACTCGTCGGCGGCAGCGATCTGACAGTGCTGATCACCGGTGAAACCGGGGTCGGCAAGGAACTGGTGGCCCAGGCGATCCATGCGGCTTCCCCGCGTGCGGAAAAACCCATCATCAGCCTCAATTGCGCGGCCCTGCCGGACACCCTGGTGGAAAGCGAGCTGTTCGGTCATGTGCGCGGTGCCTTTACCGGAGCCGTGAACGATCGCCGCGGCAAGTTCGAACTGGCCAATGGCGGCACGCTGTTTCTCGATGAGGTCGGCGAGCTGTCGCTGAGCGTCCAGGCCAAGTTGTTACGGGTGCTGCAAAGCGGCCAGCTACAAAGACTGGGCTCGGACCGCGAGCATCAGGTGGATGTACGACTGATCGCCGCCACCAACCGCGACCTGGCCGAAGAAGTGCGCAGCGGGCGCTATCGGGCCGACTTCTACCACCGCCTGAGTGTCTATCCGCTGCACGTGCCGGCCCTGCGCGAGCGCGGACGCGATGTATTGCTATTAAGCGGTTTTTTTCTGGAACAGAACCGCTCGCGCATGGGCCTGGGCAGCTTACGCCTGAGCGCCGATGCCCAGGCGGCGCTGCTGGCGTACAACTGGCCGGGCAACGTCCGCGAGCTGGAGCACCTGATCGGGCGTAGCGCCTTGAAGGCCTTGGGCAATTGCCGGGAACGACCGAAGATCCTCAGCCTGAGCGCGGCCGATCTGGGCTTGCCGACGGCTGTCGCGCCAGCCCCGGCAGCACAACCCCCGGCCCCGCCGGAATTCGAAAGCGACGTTGATCTGCGCCAGGCCACGGAAAATTACCAGCGGCAACTGATCAGCGCCTGCCTGGAGCGCCACCAGCACAATTGGGCGAGCGCCGCACGAGAACTGGGCCTGGACCGAGCCAACCTGGGACGGATGGCCAAACGACTCGGCTTGAAGTAAGCCCTTAGCAGGGAGTTGTGTATTACACCTAAAGACAGCCCCGCTCGGGTCGATAACCCATTATCGATAGCCGTTCAGGGTTAATCTGTCCTGAACCACCTTTTTCCACAGAAGGTTTCTATGTCTTCCAACAAAGCCCGCGCAGACTCGCTGTCACTTCTGCTTTTTACCTTGCGCAGCGGCAAGCTGATGGCAATCAACCTGCTGAAAGTCAGTGAAATCATTCCCTGCCCGCCGCTGACCAAGCTGCCGGAGTCCCATCCCCACGTCAAAGGTATCGCCACCCTGCGCGGCGCCTCGCTGTCGGTGATCGACCTGAGCCGCGCCCTCGGCGAACGCCCGTTGGTGGACCCGGATGGCGGCTGCCTGATCGTCACCGATATCAGCCGCTCGAAACAGGGCCTGCATGTCCAGGCCGTGAGCAAGATCGTCCATTGCCTGACCACCGATATCCGCCCGCCGCCCTACGGTTCCGGCGGACCCAAGGCCTTTATCACCGGGGTGACCCAGGTCGATGGCACGCTGGTCCAGGTGCTGGATATCGAAAAGGTCATCCACGGCATCTCACCGACGCAAATCGAAGTCACGCCCAGCGAATTGACCATGGAAGAAGCGGAAATCCTCGGCCATGCGCGCATTCTGGTGGTCGATGACAGCCAGGTGGCCCTGCAGCAATCGGTGCTCACCTTGCGCACCCTTGGCCTGACCTGCCACACCGCCCGCAGCGCCAAGGAGGCCATCGGTTGCCTGCTCGACCTGCAAGGCACCGCCGAGCAGATCAACGTGGTGGTCTCGGACATCGAGATGTCCGAGATGGACGGCTACGCCTTCACCCGCACGATCCGTGAAACCCCGGATTTCCAGGACCTCTATATCCTCCTGCACACCTCCCTGGACAGCGCCATGAACAGCGAGAAGGCGCGACTGGCCGGGGCCAATGCGGTGCTGACCAAGTTTTCCTCGCCGGAACTGACCCGGTGCCTGATCCAGGCCGCCCGGACCGTCACGGAGCAAGGGATCTAAATGCCCGACCGTCACTGCCAGTTGTTGCGCAAGGACCTCGATGACTTGCTGGATATCCCCCAGTGGCCGGCCGGCATCCGCGTGGGCGTGTTGCGAGCCGAGCTGATGGAGCCGGTGCATGCCTTGCTCAAACTGGGTTACCTGAATGGCGGTGGCAGTGTCGAGGACTTCACCCAATGGCGCCAACGTTTCACGGCCGATGCTGAGTTCGACCCCTCGCTGTGCCTGATTGCCCTCGACGAGCACGGCGTGGCGGGTGTCGCCCTGTGCTGGACCAGCGCCTATATCAAGGACCTGGTAGTGCATCCGCGCCGACGCGCCCAAGGCCTGGGCCTGGCCTTGTTGCGCCAGGCCTTCAAGGTGTTCGCCTCACGCGGCGAAGCCTTTGTCGACCTCAAGGTCATGGAAAACAACCTCACCGCCAGGCAGCTGTACGAGCGCGCCGGCATGCGTTTTATCGAACGCTATGAAGTCAGCCCGGCTCAGGCATAATCCCCCTTCCCCGCCGCCCTTGAAGGAGACCTGTCATGAAAGCCTTCACCCTGCTCTTCATCAGCCTCGTCACCCTGGCCAGCCAGGCCCAGGCCGCCAGCCCCGACGCCTGGGCGAACTACCACAAGGCCGTGGTTGCCGGTTGCACCAAGGCCAGCAAACTGAAAAGCGTCAAGCCCGTGGGCAACCCCGCGCAATTCGACGACAAGGTCGGTTACACCGCCTTGCTGCTGCACGGTCGCTATCCGCAGGCACATATGAAGAACCAGCCGGGTACCGAATTGTGCCTGTACAACAAGAAGAGCAAAACCGCTGTCGTCACCGAATGGGACTCGGTCATGCCCGCCCGCAGCAACTGAGCGGCTGGCGCATAACTTGCTTTGACCGAAGCTCGCACGGCGAAACAAAACGGAATTACGTCACCGTCCCAGCCCTTGTCTTTCGGTCGGCCCACTCATGAGTACCCATTTTTCCTGCGTCGGTTGTGGCAAATGCTGCACCGATCATCATGTGCCCCTGACACTGGCCGAAGCCCGGCAATGGGCGGCGGACGGCGGCCAGGTGATCGTCCTGGTCGAGGCCTTTCTGGCGGATGGCCTGGGCCAGCCGGAACAGCAGCGCGATCACGTGCTGCGCCGCTCCTGGGGCGTGCCCAGCGGTCACACCGAAGCCCGCGTCGCCATCACCTTTGCCGCCTACAACGTCGGCCCCTGCCGGAATCTTGACGAAGACCTGCTCTGCCGGATCTACCAACGGCGGCCGCTGGTGTGCCGGATCTATCCGATGGAAATCAATCCGCATATCCCGCTGCGCCCCGAGGCCAAGGATTGCCCGCCGCAGGCCTGGGAGGACACGCAGCCGCTGTTTATCGTCGGCGGGCAGTTGCAGGACCTGGAACTGGTCCGCTTGATCGAGGCCTCGCGCCAGGCCGATCGTGACGATATCCAGGCCAAGGAACTGATCTGCGCACGGCTGGGGATTCATACCACGGCGCTCAAGGGCGACGGCTTCACCGCCTACCTGCCGCAGATGTCGGCGTTCGCGGAGGCGATTGACCAGGTGCAGCAACTGACGCAGTGGCCGGCGCCGAGCGAGTGGAGCTTTCACGTCTCCGGACCAGCCATCGCCGGGCCGTTGCAGGCGGCGGGGGCTCGGGTGGTGAGCGAAGCGGCGACCACCTATGCCTTTATCCCCTTGCAGGCGGCCTGACCCCGGATAAAGATCCGCCTGGAGAAACACGGACCTGTAGGAGCCGGCTTGCTGGCGATGGCGGCCGATCAGGCGATGCAAGGCTCACGGGCCTCATCGCCAGCAAGCCGGCTCCTACAAGGGATCGCGTTGACCCTGCCTGTCAACAGCGCTTGCGCCAGAACTCCTGGGCCAGTGAGCGCAGATCGTCCGCCAGCCCCGCGACATCCCCCGAACTGAGATGACTCTGCTGACCGACGTTGACCAGCGCCTCGCAGGCATTGCGGATGCTGACGATATTGCGGTTGATATCCTCGCTGACGCTGCTCTGCTCCTCCACCGCCGAAGCGATCTGCTGGCTCATCGCGGTAATCCGGCTGACCCGCTGGCTGATCCCGGCCAGGGCATCGGCCGCCTGCTGGACCTGCTGCACACTGTCTTCGGCCTGCTGGCTGCTGTGCTGCATCACCTCGACCGCGTTGCGCGCACCCTCCTGCAGATTGCTGATCATGCGCTGGATTTCGTTGGTTGACTGCTGCGTACGCTGGGCCAGCCCGCGCACTTCGTCGGCCACCACCGCGAAGCCTCGGCCCTGCTCCCCGGCGCGGGCGGCTTCGATGGCGGCATTGAGCGCCAGCAAGTTGGTCTGGTCGGCAATCGCGCGGATCACTTCCAACACCGTGGAGATCTCGGTGCTGTGGCTTTCCAGGTGCAGGATCACCTCCGTGGCCCGCGCCAGTTCGTTGGCCAGGCGCAGCACCGCACTGCGGCTTTCCCCCACCAGTTGATGACCTGCACAGGTTTCGTTGCCCACCTGGTCGGCCACTTCCGAGGCCTGCTGAGCATTGCTGGCGACCTGGGCCACACTGGCGCTCATCTGCTGGATGGCCGCCGCCACCTGGTCGGTTTCGGCCTGCTGGTCGAGGGTGCTGTCGTGACTGCTGTGAAGATGCCGGGCCAACGCCTGGGCATGCCCGGACAGGCGCAGCGAGGCATCGCCGATGCGCCCCACCACCGCACCGACCTGGGCCTCGAGCATGTTCAAGGCAAAACCGATCTGGCCGAACTCGTCGCTCCGACCGGTGTAGATCGCCTGACTCAAGGGATTGTCAGCGATCTCCCGGGCCCGCGCCGTAAGCCCGGAAAACGGGCGCAAGGAGCAATGGGTCAGCACACCGACCAGCACGCTCCCCAGGACCCAGAGTCCCAACTCAACCTCCAGCGATTGCCCGCCAACCCCATGCCCCAGCGCCAGGACAAGCGCAAGCGCGGCGCTGACCTGCGCCCAGAGCCGGGTCTGCAAGCGCAGCCCGGGCAGGCGCTGACGCCAGGGCAAACGGCCGTTGCGCAACCAACCGTACCAGCGTTCGGCGGCCTCGACCTGCGCGGCATCGGGCCGGGTCCGCACCGACTGGTACTCCACGGTCTGGCCGTCGCGAGTCACCGGCGTGGCGTAGGCGCTGACCCAGTAGTGATCGCCATTCTTGCAGCGATTCTTCACCAGCCCCATCCACGAGTGCCCATCCTTGAGGGTCTGCCACATATGCGCGAATGCCTCGGCGGGCATGTCTGGATGCCGCAACAGGTTATGTGGCGAACCGAGCAGCTCCTCACGGCTGTAGCCGCTGATCCTGATGAAGTCAGGATTGGCGTAGGTAATCGTGCTGTCCAGATCGGTAGTCGAAAGGATGTTGGCGTCAAAGGCGACGTCTAGATTTCGCCCGGTAATCGGGAGATTGATCTTCATGGAAAACGCGCTCGAAAGTGGGAGGAGTCGACAGGACGTCGACTCTAAGCGCGCGAAAAAGCCAGACACTGATCCAGCTCATGATCCTGGCATTTAGCCATGTTCATGACAAATCAAAGACGTTCACTGTTTTTTTTGGCGCCAACCCGTCGGCGACGAGGCCCCTGAACCTGGCGCGGCATTGACGCTCGCCATCGCCGGCAAGCCAACTCCCACGCGAAGCTCAGCGTTTGCCCATGGATCGACGCGTACCATTGGGCGCGCGGCCCGGTCTCTCGTGATGGCCGTCCTTGCCACCTTTCTGGTACCAGGTCTGGCCGGCCTTTTTCGCCGCGGCAAATTCAGCAGGGTTGAACGGAAAGCTGAAGGCCGGGACGGCGGGCTTTTCGCTGACCGCAAGCTCGGCCTCGACCACAGGCTCTTCACCCGGGTTGGCGGAAGCGGACGGTTGTTCAGGGGCAGTCATGGAAGCTCCGAAAAGGCGGGACGGATCAGGTCGAACCGAAAGACCGCAGTATACCTGCGAGCGCCCTGCCCGCGCCGCCGCCAACGGTCATTTATAGAACAAATCGACCACCACCCCGGCCGAGAACGGCCCGGCCTTGGGTCGGTCACTGTTCCACACCAGCTCGGCATCGAAGCGGGCCATGGCTGCCCGGGTTTCGCCCAGCAGGTCAGCCAGGTGAAAGGAGCGGTTGTAGGGAATCCCCAGGCCGCCGTCCGCCCGGACAATTCGGATGCCCACGCCATCATTGCCCTGGGGAATCAGCAGATCCCCGGAGACACTGCCCGACACCGGCTTCAAGCGCGCGTCCAGGCTGAACGCCGTGTCACAGGTCCGACTGGTGTGCAGGGCGAATGGGCGGCGCGCCGCCACCTGGCCCATGACCACCCGCTCGATGGCGACCCGGCCGAAGTCGACGGTTTCGGGAATCACCTGCAGCTCGGCATCACAGGCAACGAAGCGCAGACCGGAAAGGTTGTTGATCACGTAATTGAGCGAGCGCCCGCCCGTGCTCGGCCCAGCGCTGCCATCCAGTTGGAACAGGCGGTAGTCCTGCAGGTTGCTCGCCACTCCCGAAGGCGGCGTCGGCCCGAACTTCTCGATAAACACCGAGAAGGCCAGGTTGAAGCTCAACGGCGGACAGGCTCCTTCAAGGCATCCCGGGACCCGCCGCCCGGTAGCGATGCGTCCACTGCTCTGGCGATGATCGACGCCGTCATGGCTCAAGCCGGCGCGGATACCCTGGCCGATCACCTGGCCGGCCGGATTGAGGTAGATAAATACCTCCTCGTCGCCGCCCTGAGGATTGTCCCGGGCGCAATCGAGCGCCAGGTTGAGCGGTTCCGAACGCCAGATCACGCTGCCATTGGGCAATGAGGCCGGTATCGCGACCGTGCTGCCCAGGTCAGCGTTGACCAGACTCGCGCCACTGCCCTGCAAGGTGCAGCTCAGGGCAAAGGCGCTGGTCGGACTCAAGAGTCCGAGCCACAGCAACGGACGCAGCCAGGCACGGCAAGCAAGCTTAGTCATGGGATGAAACCTTCTGTTCGGAATGGACGGGCTCGGCATTCAGCGATGCATTGAACGGCGCACCGAAGGCCAGCCGGGCACGATAGGCGCGCTGGCCGCCGTAGTCGGTCAGCGCCTTGAACTGCAAGTGCTGCGCCGGGGAGCGGGCAAGGATCAGTTCACGACGCTCTCCCGGCGGGACCAGCAAATCCTCCCCCGGAGGCTGGGGCGTGCCCTGGCGCAGGGCCTCCTCGATCTGAATATTCAGCAGGGCGGCATGGAACACCGTCGGGTTCTCCACCCGTAGCCGATGCACGCCACTGTCATCGCGCACCAGCGTCCAGTTCAGGCGCTGCGGGGTGGCCGCCGGATCCCCCGGCAGACCCGGCGGACGAAACAGCACATTGATCCGTTGGCGGATCGCGATGTTCAGCAGCCCGTCGCCCGGGCGGCTGCGGGGGATTTCCAACACATACAGGTGCAGCAGCGACTCACGGCCCGTTGGCATGCCCAGCCCCTCATACATCAGGCGCAAGACCTGGCGGTTCTCGGGCGCCAGTCGCGACAGTGGCGGGGTCAGTACGAACGGCAGGTTCGCCGACGACTCCGGCCCCTCGTTCGCGTCGCTCAGCCAGGCTTGCAGCAGGACCTCCTCCGGGCCACGGTTGCGGGCTTCGATGCTCACCTCGCGAAAGCGCCCGTCAAACACCAGCCGCGTACCACTAAGGGACACCGCCGCCGACAGCGGGCCACCCGCGAGCAAGCCCAGCAGCACCGCCAGCACCTTCAGCCGCTTCACTGGCACACCTCGCGCAGCCGTTCGTAGGTCCGCTGCGGGCCCTTGGGCGGTAGCTGGAAGGAAAACTGGCAGCGCCGATCCGACCAACTGACGCTCAGCACGCCTTGCTCCTGCTCGCTAAGCACCAGGGCGCGACTGCTCGGGTCGACCACCGCCAAACTCCGCCCGGCGGCGTCCTGGACCGTCGCGCCGAGGGGAATCGGGCGGCCATCGGCCTGGCTCAGTTCAAACTGCACGCGACGCCCGGCACTGGCCTTGAAGGTGGCCAGAACCACCGCGCCACGCCGCGGAACCACCTGGGCGATGGCGTTATCCACCTCGACATCGGCGCCCAGGTCGCGGGTATCCAGGCTGATCCAGTTGGCCCGGTAGGGTTGCGCGTAAGGCACCACGGCATAGCCGTTGGCGCCGGTTTCGACGCCGCCGAAGTTGTTGAACCGGGCGCCGCTGACGCCCGGTACCTGCGCCAGCACAAAGGTATCGCCCAGCGACTGGCCAAGATTGAGTCCACCACCATGGGCCACCAGCGAACCACGAGCCCCGAGGTTCCAACTATTGAAATCGCGCCCATGGCTGTAGCCGGCTTCGAAACGCCCGATGGACGTGGTGCTGTTCAGACTCGCCGAACCCGCACCGGCGCCGCTGCCGTCATTGCCGGCCAGCACCGAATAGAAGGTGTCGCGACTCTCCGGCAGGCGCCCGGTCAAGCCGGCCAGGGCGCTGGAGCCGCCCTCGCTGTCGCGCACCCCGGTGAACGAGGCGCGGGTCGCCCGTTCGTGATTGCCGAACGGCATTGAGAGGGTCAGGGTCAATTGATGGTCGGTACCGGCCTGGCCGTTGATATCCATGACTTCGGCGCGGTCCAGCGACAGGCTGTAATTGAGATCGCGCCAGTAGCCGCCATAGGTCACGTTGTACTGCCGGGAGGTACCGGGCAGGTCCCAGAAGCGCTGCTCCAGGGCCGAAACGCTCAAGGTCCCGGTGCCCAGCGGCTGGCTGAGATTGAGATCGACCCGATCCCTGGCTCGCCCCAGCTGGATCAAACCGGGCTGGCTGCGCTCCTGCACATGCTGGTCGAACGTGCGGTACTGCTCGCTGGAATAGCGATAACCGGCGATGGCAAAGGTGGTCCGGGTGGCATTCAGGGTATTCGCGTAGCGCAGGCGCACGCTCTGTCCGCCCAGGTCCGTGGCCGGCTGGCGACTGACCGAATGGGTCAGGTCCGCCGAAATCGCCCCCAGCCCGGTATTGATTCCCGCCCCCAGGTTGCTGGCCTGGTAGTCCCCGGCCAGCTGCAGACCACCGTAGCCGGTCAGGTGCTCGCTCAGGCCGTAGATCAGGGTGCCGCTGGCAAAGCCGGGAGTCTGGTAGCCGCTGCTGTTGCTGTCGTATTGCCCGGCTTCGACGCTGTAGCTGAAGGTGCCCTCGGGCACCATGATCGGCAGGGAGGCGAACGCCTGGGTAAAGGTGCGGCGCCGACCGTCGGCCTCGATCACTGTCACCAGCAGATCGCCATTTGAGCCGCTGGGGTAGAAGTCGCGGATTTCGAATGGCCCGGGCGCCACATTGGCGCTGTACAGCAGATAGCCGTTCTGACGGATTTCCACCGTCGCATTGCTCTCGGCCACGCCGCGGATGGTCGGCGCATAGACCCGTTCGCTGTCCGGCAGCATGCCGTCGTCGCTGGCTACCTGGGCACCGCGAAAACGCACGCTGTCGAACACCCGCGAATCGGTATAGGTCTCGCCCAGGGTCAGTTGGCTCTTCCAGGCCGTCAGGTCGCGCTGGGCGAAGGTGCTGTTGCTGCTCCAACGGCTCGCTTGATCGCTACCCTGCAACAACGAGGACTGGTTGCGCAGACGCCAGTCCCCCAGGTTCAAACCGTTGTTCAGGCCCAGGTAGTAGCTGTCGGTGCGAACCCCCGTCACTTCGCGGCGGTTGCCGATCAAGCTGTAGTCGATAAAACCGCTGTTGACCCCGCGATCCCATAATTGCGGCGAGATGTAGCCGCGGGCGCTGCGGCGCAAGGCGATCTGCGGCACGCTGATATTCAGTTGCAGGGCATTGGGTTGGTAGTCGACGCTGGCCTGGTCCAGCCGACGCCAATCGAAGCACTGCTCGCCTGCCGTATCCGCGCCCAACACCCCGAGGCTGCGCAGACGCTCCAGGTCCAGGCCGAGGTCGTCGAGCATCGGCAAGGTCAGGCAAGGCTCGACCTGGCCGGTGGCGGCGTTGCGGCTGAACACCAGGTCCCGCCGCGCGCCGAGGTTGCGATTGAGGTAGATATCCACCCGGTAGGTACCCGGCACGACACTGTTGCCTTCGAGGAAGGCCTTCAGGTCCGCCGACTGTTCACCGCCGTGAATAAAGGCGGTATTGAAACGCGGCCCCTGCCCGCCGTCATCCCCCGCCGGCTCGGCAAAGGCAGCGCCCGGCGCAATCAGCGCCACCCCCAATGACCATTTGAAGCCCCATGGGCCTCGTGCAGTCTCAAGCAGGGAGCGTACGAAACCGCTGCTGTCCCCATGACGTGATAACGCGAGAACTTCCTTTGTTCGCTGATAAAGCCAATCCATGTGCACCTTCACAATACAATAGCTTGAAGTGTGTTCCAGACGGGTTCCTTCCGCCCGCACAATGCCCTGACCTGCGCGCGGGGTCCGGCATCGAAAAATCGGATAACGCTCGAAGTCGCTAACTGTCCAGCGGTTGCGCCTGACCCCGGGCCCAGTCAGCCGCAGACAACCGATAAGGCACCAGCGCCCCATGGTCGTTGATGACACTGAAATTCAGTTGGGCGTTCTGCGCCTGGGCATGTTCCTGCAAGTCATAGTCAGCGGACTGCCCCGGGGCCAGCATCGAACTCTTCCGGTGCAGGAGCCGATGCCCCCCGGACAACAACTGGATGTCCACCAACGTCACGTGATAAGGGCTGGTGTTGAGCACATTCAGCACGCCACCACGGGGCAGGCTCCAACGCAGTTGCGCCGGCGCCTGCTCGATCGCCTCGTTGAGCCGGCCAGGGCGGTAGAACAGCTTGATGCGCTGGCGGATGCCGATCTGCAGGACATTTTCCTGCTCGCTGGCCTGGGGAATTTCCTGCACGTTCAACCAGAACAGCGACTCGCGATCCGCCGGCATTTCTGCCCCGGAATGAATGATACGCACCGTCTGCCGCCCCCCCGAAGGCAACTGCACCAGAGGCGGGACCACCACGAAAGGCGGTTCCTGGGCGCTCTCGTCATCGGTTTCGAGCCAGGACTGCAGCAATATGCTCGAGGAGTTATTGTTCAGTACACTGAGTACCGCTTCCTTGTCTTGCGCCGGATACACCACCCGTGTCGTATTCAACACGATACCCGCCCACGCATCGGCTCCTATCCACACGGCCAGGACAATGCCGATCATCGGAGCAAAAACGTTCCGCATGCGAACTACCCATTCCAATGAAAAAAAGAACGGAGCTGTACAAAGCTCCGTTCAAGAAAGCCACTTAGTTATAAGTCAGAACAAAGGGCACGGTGCCCGTCGCGGCACCCGGTACCGTGGCCACACCGTTCTTGACGAACACCGCCCGTAGCGCCAGTTCGCCACGCGAACCGGTGCCGTTGGCCTCAAGGACGCCATCAATGGTGTCGGTGGGATCCTGGATATTGAGGAAGGCGTCGCTGTCGCGACGTACCAGGCCGATACCGACACCCTTGGCCGCACCGGCGGTGGTCAACAGGTAAGGATCGTTGACGTCGGTTTGCGAAGGCCGGAACGACATATGCACGGTGTTCTCCGCCGCCGGTTGCAGGCAGGTCACCACCAGGTCGATGTCTTTCGCGGTGCCCAGTCGCGAGTCGGTGCGATTACCGATATCGGCAAAGGACACACGGCCCAGGTCCACCGGGATGTTATCGGCCGAACCGCCCCCGGAAGACACTTCGCAACTGGTGTTGGTCAAGGCACCGGTAAAATTCAGCGTGCCACTGTTGGCTGCCTGTGTGGTAGTGACTGCCCCCAGAGTCGCCGCCAATAAAGCCAGGGTCATCGAGATCTTTTTCATGCGAACACAATCCTTCGAGTTAATTCGTTTGTACCCATCACTTGGGTGGCGAGCACTATAGACCCGAAGATTTTATTACGCTGTAAGCCCTTCCCTCCTGGACAACTAAGATCTCGCTTAGAAAAAGGCACGCCAAGACTGTCAGAGCTCGGCGTCATTCCAAACCTCAAGAAAAAAGAACAACAGCCGTTTAACATTCAAACTATTTCAACGAAATAACTTATCGTTAAAACACAACTATCGAGTGCATTGATATTGATCTGATGCCATGCCTAATAGTTGTACAGGGCACTGTTTATTCGCGGTCGTCAGGGACCTGGCCCGGGCACTCACGCAGGCCGCCGGACTTTTACCTTTCCGGCGCCCCGTCTATACACATGAGCGCCAACCGCTGACGCCTGAGCGCACGTACAACTTAGTTGTACGTGATGATGACCAGGCCCCGCGGCGTCCCGACACTTGACGCCAGCGCCTGATAACTCACGCTAAACGGCACTTGACCATCGCGACAGGCATTGGCCAGCGTGTTGACATTCAAACTCAATCCGGAAGCGACTTGCAGCCGTCGGCTACCCGGCTCGATATTGTCATGGGTCTGTCGGCCGACGTCACAAGCAGACTCGACGATCTGTCCGGAAAACCTGATTTGACCACTGCTGTTCGCCGCTTGCAGGTTGACACTGCCCGCGAGCAACAACAGCACAGCGAGACTTACTCTCTTTCCGTTCATTTCCAATACTCCCAAGACAGGGCCGGTATTAGTCAGTAAAGATCACCACAGGCCACCACACCAGAAACCAAAGAATTATCCGTAGGACATGTCACAAGTGTTTCTCTGTCCATAAGGCTCTTTAACCTTATCGGCCAAAGTGATAGCGGCTTTAATAGCCCGGTGCGGTATAAAACGGTCGGTTTTCTGACAGCCCTGTCAGGTAGCCGTCACCTTGCTGACCCGGTTGGGGGGTTATAAAGGAACTGCTGTTCTGCCAGCATTCACCTTCCTATCCCTTTGTCTCGGCGTCCCGACAGCATGCGTATCCCGAAGAAAACCGCGTTGATCCTTGGCCTGGTGGTCCTCGTGGCCGCTGCCGCGACCTGGACACTGAGCCGGCCCTCCCAAGCCAAGCCCAGCGCCAGTGTCACGGTGCCGGTCAAGGTGGTCAGCGTGATCCAGCAGGATGTGCCGCGTTATGTCAGCAGTATCGGCTCGGTGCTGTCGTTGCACAGCGTGGTGATCCGCCCACAGATCGACGGCATCCTCACCAAGTTGCTGGTCAAGGAAGGACAACTGGTTACGGAAGGCGACCTGCTGGCGACCCTCGATGACCGTTCGATCCAGGCCAGCCTGGCGCAGGCCAAGGCCCAGCTGGCGCAGAGTCAGGCGCAGTTGCAAGTGGCGGAAGTCGACCTCAAGCGCTACAAATTGCTGACGGTCGATAACGGCATTTCCAAGCAGACCTACGACCAGCAACAAGCGCTGGTCAACCAATTGAAGGCCACCGCGCAAGGCAACCAGGCGGCGATTAACGCGGCACAGGTCCAGCTGTCCTATACCCAGATCCACTCGCCGGTCACCGGTCGAGTCGGTATTCGTGCCGTGGACGAAGGCAACTTCCTGCGTATGAGCGATGCCCAGGGGCTGTTCTCGGTGACCCAGATCGACCCGATCGCCGTGGAGTTCTCCCTGCCCCAGCAAATGCTGCCGACCTTGCAAGGCCTGCTCTCCACCACCCCAGCGGCGCCGGTCAGCGCCTTTCTTGGCGACGACGGGCATAGCGGCCTGCTGCTGGGCGAAGGCCACCTGAGCCTGATCGACAACCAGGTCGCGGCGGGCACCGGGACCATCAAGGCCAAGGCCGAATTCAGCAACAAGAGCCAGAAACTCTGGCCGGGCCAACTGGTGAACATCAAGATCCAGACCGCCCTGGAGCGTAGCGCCCTGGTGGTGCCGCCCTCGGTGGTCCAGCGCGGCCTGGACAACTACTTCGTCTACCGGGTCAAAGGCAACGGTGTGGAAGTGGTACCGGTGCAGATGGCCTACCAGGACAGCGACCTGAACATCATCCAGGGCGTGCAGGCCGGCGATGTGCTGGTCAGCGACGGCCAGTCGCGGCTCAAGCCGAGCTCGCGGATCGAAATCCAGGGTCAGGCGAAACTGGCTGACCGCCAGGCCGCCGTGGGGAACCAGCCATGATCAAGGAAAGTCGCGGCGTTTCGGCCTGGTGCATCGACCACCCGGTGGCGACCATCCTGCTGACCTTCGCCCTGGTCCTGCTCGGGGTGATCGCCTTCCCGCGTCTGCCCCTGGCGCCGTTGCCGGAGGCCGAGTTCCCGACCATCCAGGTCTCCGCCCAACTCCCCGGCGCCAGCCCGCAAACCATGGCGTCTTCGGTCGCCACGCCGCTGGAGGTGCAATTCAGCGCCATCCCCGGCATGACCCAGATGACCTCCAGCAGCGCCCTGGGCACCACCACCCTGACATTGCAATTCACTCTCAGTAAAAGCATCGACACCGCCGCCCAGGAAGTCCAGGCGGCGATCAACACCGCCTCGGGCAAGCTGCCCAAGGACATGCCGACCCTGCCGACCTGGCGCAAGGTCAACCCGGCCGACAGCCCGGTGTTGATCCTCAGTGTCAGCTCCAGCCAGATGCCCGGAACCGAGCTCAGCGACTACGCCGAAACCCTGTTGGCCCGTCAGCTCAGCCAGATCGACGGCGTTGGCCAGATCAACATCACCGGCCAGCAGCGCCCGGCCATCCGGGTCCAGGCCTCGGCGGACAAGCTGGCGGCCATCGGCCTGACCCTGGCCGACATCCGCCAGGCGATCCAGCAGACCAGCCTCAACCTGGCCAAGGGCGCGCTGTACGGCAAGTCGAGCATCTCCACCCTGTCGACCAACGACCAATTGTTCCAGCCGGAGGAGTACCAGCAGTTGATCGTCTCCTACAAGAACGGCGCGCCGGTCCAACTCAAGGATGTCGCCCGGGTCATCCGCGGTTCCGAGGACGCTTACGTACAAGCCTGGTCCGGTGACGAGCCTGGGGTCAACCTGGTGATTTCGCGCCAGCCGGGGGCCAACATCGTCGAGACCGTGGACCGTATCCAGGCCGCCCTGCCGGGGCTGGAAGCCATGCTGCCGGCCTCGATGCAGGTCAAAGTGCTGATCGACCGGACCCAGACCATCCGCGCCTCGTTGCATGAAGTGGAAATGACCCTGCTGATCGCCATCCTGCTGGTGGTGGCGGTCATGGCCTTGTTCCTGCGCCAGTTGTCGGCAACGCTGATCGTGTCCGCCGTGCTCGGCGTATCCCTGGTGGCCAGCTTTGCCCTGATGTACGTGATGGGCTTCAGCCTGAACAACCTGACCCTGGTGGCGATCGTCATCGCCGTGGGCTTCGTGGTCGACGACGCGATCGTCGTGGTGGAAAACATCCACCGCCACCTCGAAGCCGGCGACGGCATGCGCGAAGCGGCGATCAAGGGCGCCGGGGAGATCGGCTTTACCGTGGTTTCCATCAGCTTCTCGCTGATCGCCGCGTTCATTCCGCTGCTGTTCATGGGCGGTGTGGTCGGCCGGTTGTTCAAGGAATTCGCCCTGACCGCGACCTCGACCATCCTGATTTCGGTGGTGGTCTCGCTGACCCTGGCACCGACCCTGGCCGCACTGTTCATGCGCTCGCCGGTGCAGCACGAGCATTCGAAAGCGGGCTTCGGCGAACGCCTGCTGGCCGTCTACGAACGGGGCCTGCGCCGCGCCCTGGCGCACCAGAAAAGCATGTTCGGGCTGTTCTGCGTGACCCTGTGCCTGGCCATCGCCGGCTACGTGTTCATTCCCAAGGGCTTCTTCCCGATCCAGGACACCGGTTTTGTCCTCGGCACCACCGAAGCCGCCGCCGACGTGTCCTTCGCCGATATGGTGAGCAAGCACAAGGCCCTGGCCGAGATCGTCGCGGCCGACCCGGCGGTGCAGGCTTTCTCCCATTCCGTGGGGGTTTCGGGCAGCAACCAGACCATCGCCAACGGCCGCTTCTGGATCGCCCTCAAGCCACAGGACCAACGGGATGTGTCGGCGAGCGCCTTTATCGACCGCCTCCGGCCACAACTGATGAAGATTCCCGGCATCGTTCTCTACCTGCGAGCGGGCCAGGACATCAACCTCAGTTCCGGCCCGAGCCGGGCCCAGTATCAGTACGTGGTCAAGAGCAATGACGGCGATACGCTCAACACCTGGACCCAGCGCCTGACGGAAAAGCTGCGCACCTACCCGGCGTTTCGCGACCTGTCCAACGACCTGCAAACGGGTGGCAGCATCACCCATATCAACATCGACCGCAGCGCCGCCGCGCGTTTCGGCCTGACCGCCAGCGACGTCGACGAAGCCCTCTACGACGCCTTCGGCCAGCGCCAGATCAACGAGTACCAGACCGAGACCAACCAGTACAACGTGATCCTCGAACTGGATGCCGCGCAGCGCGGCAAGGCCGAAAGCCTGAACTACTTCTACCTGCGCTCGCCGCTGACCGGCGAGATGGTTCCGCTCTCGGCCCTGGCGCGCTTCGACGTGCCCACCAGCGGCCCGTTGTCCATCGCTCACGACGGCATGTTCCCGGCCGCCAACCTGTCGTTCAACCTGACCCCCGGCGTGGCCCTGGGTGACGCGGTGCTGCAACTCAACCAGGCGAAGAACGAGATCGGCATGCCGGCCTCGGTGAACGGTTACTTCCAGGGCGCGGCCCAGGCTTTCCAGAGTTCCCTGGCGAGCCAGCCGTGGCTGATCCTCGCGGCACTGGTGGCGGTCTACATCATCCTCGGGGTGCTCTATGAAAGTTTTGTGCACCCGCTGACAATCATTTCGACCCTGCCCTCCGCCGGTCTCGGCGCGCTGATCATGTTATGGCTGCTGGGCCAGGACTTCTCGATCATGGCGCTGATCGGCCTGGTGCTGCTGATCGGCATCGTGAAAAAGAACGGCATCCTGATGATCGACTTCGCCCTGGAAGCCCAGCGTGGCGGGCTGTCACCGGAGGACGCGATCTACAAGGCCTGTATCACCCGGTTCCGACCGATCATCATGACCACCCTGGCCGCCCTGCTCGGTGCCCTGCCGCTGATGCTCGGCCACGGTACCGGTGCCGAGTTGCGCCAGCCGCTGGGGATTGCCGTGGTCGGCGGCCTGCTGGTGAGCCAGGCGCTGACGCTGTTCACCACCCCCGTCATATACTTGTGGCTTGAGCGGCTCTTCCATCGGCCAACACCGGCGCCC
Organism: Pseudomonas sp. GW821-FHT03C07; assembly: GCF_059420925.1. NCBI lineage: Bacteria > Pseudomonadati > Pseudomonadota > Gammaproteobacteria > Pseudomonadales > Pseudomonadaceae > Pseudomonas > Pseudomonas sp. GW821-FHT03C07. The sequence goes on along the minus strand of NZ_JBWKUQ010000002.1, from coordinate 210,101 downwards.
GCGCCGGCGATCACTCTCTGAGACGGGTCCATGCGCGTTCTGATTATCGAAGACGAAGAAAAAACCGCCGATTACCTGCATCGCGGCCTGACCGAACAGGGCTACACCGTGGATCTCGCCGGGGATGGCGTCGGCGGCCTGCACCTGGCGCTGGAAAGCGACTATGCCGTGATCATCCTCGACGTGATGCTGCCGGAGCTGGATGGTTTCGGCGTGCTCAAGGCGCTGCGCGCGCGCAAGCAGACGCCGGTGATCATGCTCACCGCCCGCGAGCGCGTCGAAGACCGGATTCGTGGCCTGCGCGAGGGCGCCGACGACTACCTGGGCAAACCCTTTTCCTTCCTCGAACTGGTGGCCCGCCTGCAGGCCCTGACCCGGCGTAGCGGCGGCGGCCACGAACCGGTGCAGATCAGTGTCGCCGACCTCTGGGTCGACCTGATCAGCCGCAAGGCCAGCCGCGCCGGCATGCGCCTGGACCTGACCGCCAAGGAGTTCTCGCTGCTCAGCGTGCTGGCTCGGCGCCAGGGCGAAATCCTCTCCAAGACGGCGATTGCCGAGATGGTCTGGGACATCAATTTCGACAGCGACGCGAACGTCGTCGAAGTCGCGATCAAGCGCCTGCGGGCCAAGCTCGACGGGCCGTTCGAGCAGAAACTGCTGCACACCATTCGCGGCATGGGCTATGTGCTGGAGAGTCGTGGTGTCAACTAACAGTATCGCCCTGCGCCTGAGCGGCCTGTTCAGCGGCGTGGCGTTGCTGGTGTTCCTGTTGATCGGCTGGGCCCTCTACCAGCAGGTGGACAAGGGCCTGGGCCTGCTCCCGGAAGCCGAGCTGGAGGCGCGCTACAGTGTGCTGGAGTCGTCCCTCAATCGCTTCGGCAATCTGGAGCACTGGGCCAAGGTCAGCGCCAAACTCAAGCAGTTGGGTGAAGAGGACAAGCGCATTCGTTTCTGGGTAGTCAGCGGCGATGCGAACTATGAGTACGGCGCACCCGATGCGCGGATTCGCACCTTTGCCGAAGGCCCCGGGGGCATGCGCGACCTGCGCCTGCCGGGGCATGCCTACCCGTTCAAGGTGCTGGTCAACGCCATGCCGGCCAAGGAGCAACGGCCGCCACTGAAGTTTCTGATCGCGATCGACACCGAAACCTTCCGCCAGACCCAGCACCACCTGCTGATCGCCCTGATTGGCCTGGCCATCCTGGGCATCGCCCTGGCATCCGCGCTGGGTTACTGGGTGACGCGGATCGGCCTGAAGCCCTTGATCAAACTCTCGGAAGAGGCGCGGAAATTGGCCCCGCCACGACTCTCCGGACGCCTGCAGTTGTCGCCACTGCCACCGGAGCTCAGTCAGTTCGTCAACTCCTTCAACTCGACCCTGGAGCGCGTTGAGCAAGCCTATTCGCGGCTGGAGTCGTTCAACGCCGACGTCGCCCATGAACTGCGCTCGCCGCTGACCAACCTGATCGGCCAGACCCAGGTGGCCCTGACCCGCGGGCGCTCGGCCGAGCATTATTTCGAGGTCCTGCAATCGAACCTCGAAGAATTGGAGCGCCTGCGTTCGATCATCAACGATATGCTGTTCCTGGCCAGCGCCGACCAGGGCAGCAAGGCCACCAAGCTGATCAGCACGTCGCTGGCTGGCGAGGTGGCAACCACCCTGGACTATCTGGATTTCATTCTCGAAGATGCCCAGGTCCAGGTGCGGGTCAGCGGCGATGCCCAGGTGAGCATCGAGATCGCCCACCTGCGCCGTGCCTTGATCAATCTGCTGAGCAATGCGGTGCAGCACACCGCGCCCGGGCAGGTGATCGTGGTGCGCATCGAACGCCAGCGCGAGCACGTGGCAATCGCCGTGTCCAACCCCGGCGAAGCCATTGCCGCGGAGCATCTTTCGCGGCTGTTCGAACGTTTCTATCGGGTCGATGCCTCGCGCAGCAACAGTGGCGCCAATCACGGACTGGGGCTGGCCATCGTCAAGGCCATCGCGCTGATGCATGGCGGCGATGTGTTCGTGCGTAGTCACGACGGGATCAATACCTTTGGCCTCTACCTTCCGGCCTGAAGCGCCGCGGCCACTGTTACCGGTTTCCGCCCCAAGACCTCCCCGATCAAGGCTTTCCAGAAGTGGAACGGAAAAGGCCAGCCGCCTGAGACTGGCCTTTTTCTTGCGTGGGCCGTATACATGCGCCAATAAACCCTGCGATCGAGAGTGCCATTATCAATCACCGCCCGGTAAAACCCGCCAACCCGCAACTGCTGCTGATTCTGGGTGGCACGCTAACGGTCGTCGCCATTCTCGCCATCGTCACCTATCTGCTGGTCCGCGAGCGCGAGAGTGCCGCCCAGGCCGCCGCCCGGGCAGCGAGCAATATCGTGCAACTGATCGATGCCGATGTACTGCGCAACGTGGAACTCTACGACCTGGCGGTCAAAGGTCTGATCGAGGCTTCGCAACGCAAGGACCTGTTGAACGTACCGCCCCAGGTTCGTCACCTCGCACTCTTCGACCGCTCCTCGACCGCGTCCCATCGGGGCGATGTGCTCCTGCTTGATCGTCATGGCGATGTCATCGCCGACTCGCTCTCGATCACACCGCGGGTCGATAACTTTTCCGACCGCGAATACTTCCAGGCGCATCTGCACAACCCGAACCCGGACCTGATGATCAGTCGCCCGTTCAAGGCTCGCCGAGCCCCCCATCCGTGGTTGATCGGTTTCAGTCGGCGGTTATCCACGACGGATGGAGAGTTTCTCGGGGTCGCCGCTGCCGCCATGCGCCTGAGTTACTTTGACGAGCTGTTCAAGACCCTGAACGTCGGCAAGGGTAGTTCGGTCAACCTGGTCAGCACCGAGGGGATTCTCCTCGCCCAGCAGCCACCACTGGCCGAAGAACTGATCGGCAAGGACTTCGGCAAACGCCCCAACTTCATTCGTATCCTGCGCGAGGGTGAAGGCAGCTTTACCAGCATCTCCAGTGTCGACGGTACCGAGCGGCTATATACCTTCTCCCAGGTGGGGGAATTGCCATTGATCGTGGTCATCGCGCTCTCCACCGATGATGTCTATGGCGCCTGGAGGCGCACCGCATTGCTGATCGGCCTGGCCACGGGCACTCTGTGTCTGATCCTGCTCTGGCTGACCTGGCTGCTGTCACGGGAACTGCGCCTGCGCTTGCGCGCCGAAGAGGAACTCGCCGAACTGGCGGCAACCGACTCGCTGACCGGCCTGGCCAATCGCCGGGCGCTGGATGAAGCCCTGCAGCGCGAGTGGGCCAGGGCGCAACGCTCGGGCAAAGCGCTGTCACTGCTGATGATCGATGCCGACCACTTCAAGGCCTTCAACGACCGCCATGGTCACCCGATCGGTGACGAGGCCCTGCGACGGCTGGCGCGGGTGATCGACGCCAGCATTCGTCGTCCAGGTGACATGGCGGCACGTTATGGCGGCGAAGAGTTTGCCGTGGTCTTGCCGGAGACCGATGCGCAAGGTGCGTTGAACCTGGCGCAACAGATCCGGTCGGCGATGGCCGCGCTGGCGCCTTTCAACGGTGACCGCCAGCCGATCACCGTCAGCATCGGTGCCAGCACCGCGTCCCCGCCCGGCGAAGGTACGCTGGAGCAATTGCTGCGCAGTGCCGACCAGGCGCTGTATCAGGCCAAGCACGACGGCCGCGATCGCGCGGTGCATGCGAGCGCCTACAGATGCATATAAAAAAAGCCGCCCGAGGGCGGCTTTCAAATGCAACAAAAGGAGAGAGTCGTTACACGGCCGCAACGGGACGCATGTAAGAGATCGGCGCGGTGCTGGCGTCTTCGAAGGTCACCACTTCCCAGGCATCTTTCTGCTCGATGAGCTTACGCAGAAGCTGGTTGTTCAGGGCGTGACCCGACTTGAAGCCTCTGAACTCACCAATCAGGCTATTGCCCAGCAGGTAGAGGTCACCGATAGCGTCGAGGATCTTGTGCTTGACGAATTCGTCTTCGTAACGAAGGCCGTCTTCGTTCAGTACACCGTCCGAATCGACCACGATGGCGTTTTCCACGCTACCGCCGAGTGCGAGGTTGTGCTTGCGCAGGTACTCGATATCACTCATGAAACCAAAGGTCCGGGCGCGGCTGACTTCTTTTACGAACGAAGTGCTGGAAAAATCCACGCTGGCACTCTGGATGCGGTCACGGAACACCGGGTGATCGAAATCGATCTCAAAGCTCACCTTGAAACCTTCGAAAGGCAGGAAAGTGGCGCGCTTGTCGCCGTCCTCCACTGTGACTTCACGCAGGATACGGATGAACTTCTTGGCTGCGTCCTGTTCTTCCAGGCCGGCAGATTGAATCAGGAATACGAAGGGTCCAGCGCTACCATCCATGATCGGGACTTCGGACGCGGAGAGCTCGACGTAGGCGTTATCGATGCCCAGGCCGGCCATGGCCGAGAGCAAGTGCTCCACCGTGTCCACCTTGACGTCACCGTTGACCAACGTGGTCGACATCGTGGTTTCACCAACATTTTCCGCGCGAGCAGGGATCTGCACCACAGGGTCGAGGTCAGCACGACAAAACACGATACCGGTGTCCACAGGCGCGGGCTTGAGGGTCAGGTAGACCTTCTCACCGGAGTGCAGGCCGACACCTGTAGCACGGATAATATTTTTCAGGGTGCGTTGTTTAATCATGGCATGGGCCGCTTCAGCGCAAATTGCGAACAGGTATCAACAAAGGCTGGCGATAATAGCAGACCAGGCCTTTGCTGAACACCAATCACCCTAATACTCCTGATACATTCCATCAATCAGCCTGGCGACGCAGGAAAGCCGGGATATCCAGATAGTCCAGGTCGTCTTGCGGGTTCATCTTCGCGGCAGTCGCAGCACCGGCCTGGGCCTGGTTGCGCATGACGGTCGGACGGTCGAGGTCACGGTAGTTTACCGACGGCAGTTCCTGACGCGAGGGTGCATGCGTCTGGGCGGCAGCCGATTGGCTGGTCTGCAGGGTGTTGTCGATGACCTTCACAGGCTTCTCGATACGTGCACCCAGGCCGGTGGCAACCACGGTCACGTGCAGCTCGTCGCGCATGTCCGGATCGATTACGGTACCGACCTTGACCATGGCGTGCTCGGAAGCGAAGGCTTCGATGATGCTACCCACGTCGGAGTACTCACCCAGGGACAGGTCAGGACCGGCGGTGATATTCACCAGGATGCCACGCGCGCCTTGCAGGTTGACGTCTTCGAGCAGCGGGTTGCGAATCGCCGCCTCGGTCGCTTCACGTGCACGGTTAGGACCGCTGGCGCAGCCAGTGCCCATCATTGCCATGCCCATTTCGCTCATCACGGTACGCACGTCGGCGAAGTCGACGTTGATCATGCCCGGACGCTTGATGATGTCGGAGATACCGCGAACGGCACCGGCGAGTACATCGTCAGCCTTGGCGAAAGCCGACAGCAGGCTGGCGTCCTTACCCAGGATGGTCAGCAGCTTCTCGTTGGGAATGGTGATCAACGAGTCGACGCTTTCGCTCAGCGCGCGGATGCCTTCATCGGCGATCTGCATGCGCTTGCGGCCTTCGAACGGAAACGGACGGGTCACCACCGCAACGGTGAGGATACCCATTTCCTTCGCCACTTCGGCAATGATCGGGGCCGCACCGGTACCGGTACCGCCACCCATGCCGGTGGTGATGAACACCATGTTGGTGCCCTGCAGCACTTCGGCGATGCGCTCGCGATCTTCCAGCGCGGCCTGACGACCGACTTCCGGATTGGCACCAGCACCCAGGCCCTTGGTCACGCCGGTACCCAGTTGCAGGATAGTCCGCGCACCAATGTTTTTCAGGGCCTGGGCATCGGTGTTGGCGCAGATGAACTCGACGCCTTCAATGTTGCTCTTGACCATATGGTTAACGGCGTTGCCGCCGCCACCGCCGACGCCGATAACTTTGATTACCGGACTTTGTGGGACGTTGTCTACGAGTTCGAACATGTTCCCTCTCCTTTCATTCTCTAGTTTTTTCGCCTACTTCTACTGCTTTGAAACTTTAAAAGTTGCCCTGGACCCAGCGCTTCAAGCGCTCCAGCACAGGTGCTTTCTGTTCTTCATCGCGATAGTCGTTTCTGTTGCCGCCGTTGTAGCCGGACAGGGAAATGCCGTCCGACTGCTTTTGCAGCCCGTACAGCAACAGCCCTACCCCAGTTGAATAGATCGGGTTGCGGATCACGTCCGACAGCCCTTTAACGGTGTGCGGCACGCCCAGGCGCACCGGCATATGGAAAATCTCTTCGGCCAGTTCGACCGCGCCTTCCATCTTCGAGGTACCGCCGGTCAGCACGATGCCGGCCGGGATCAGGTCCTCGTAGCCGCTGCGACGCAGTTCGGCCTGGATCAGGGTGAACAGTTCGTCGTAACGCGGCTCGACCACTTCGGCCAGGGCCTGGCGCGACAGTTCGCGCGGCGGACGGTCGCCGACGCTCGGCACCTTGATGGTTTCACCGGCACCGGCCAGTTTCGCCAGGGCACAGGCGTAGCGGATCTTGATCTCTTCGGCGTACTGGGTCGGGGTGCGCAACGCCATGGCGATGTCGTTGGTCACCTGGTCGCCGGCAATCGGGATCACCGCGGTGTGGCGGATCGCGCCTTCGGTGAAGATCGCGATGTCGGTGGTGCCGCCGCCAATGTCCACCAGGCACACGCCCAGCTCTTTCTCGTCGTCGGTCAGTACCGAGTACGCCGAGGCCAGTTGCTCAAGAATGATGTCGTCGATTTCCAGACCACAACGGCGTACGCACTTCTCGATGTTCTGCGCTGCGTTCACCGCACAGGTGACCACATGGACCTTGGCTTCCAGACGTACGCCGGACATGCCCAGGGGCTCGCGAACGCCTTCCTGGTTATCGATCACGTAGTCCTGCGGCAGGGTGTGCAGAACCCGCTGGTCCGCCGGGATCGCCACGGCCTGGGCGGCATCGAGCACACGCTCGAGGTCCGCCGCGCTGACTTCGCGATCACGGATCGCGACGATGCCGTGGGAGTTCAGGCTACGGATGTGATTACCCGCCACGCCGACGAACGCCGAGTGGATCCGGCAACCGGCCATCAGTTGCGCTTCTTCTACCGCGCGCTGGATCGATTGCACGGTGGACTCGATATTCACCACCACGCCCTTCTTCAGGCCGCGCGAAGGATGGGTGCCGATACCGACGATTTCCAGCGTGCCATCGGCCGCGACCTCGCCCACCAGCGCCACCACCTTGGAGGTGCCGATATCCAGCCCGACGATCATTTTGCCGCTTTGCACGTTTGCCATGGTCCTGCCTCTTCTTAATTCTTCGCAACGGCGGGTTTGGCCGTCACGGGCGCCACAGGTTCCCGCCATCCGACGGCCAGGCCGTTGGAGTAGCGCAGATCGATGCTGGCAATGTTCGTAATCTGTTCTTTCAGCGTTTTTTCATATATGGCAATGAAACGGCGCATCTTCTCGACCAGATGGTCGCGGCCCAACAACAACTCGATTCCCGGCCCCGCACTACCCGCGCCGGTGGTCAGGAACCAACTGCCACGTTCACGCAGCTCCAACCGGGCAATCGAAAAGCCCAACGGGCGCAGCATCTGGCTCAACACCTGATACTGCTGCATCACCTGCTGCTGGGCCCGCTGGGGACCAAACAGCTGTGGCAGATGTTCGTAGTTCGCCAGTTCCCGTGGCGCGAACGCCTGGCCCTGGTTGTTCAACAACGCCCCGTCGCCCCAGCGGGCCACCGGCAATTGTTCTTCCAGGCGGATCACTACCTGGTCCGGCCACACACGCCGGACCTCGGCGTGGGCGATCCATGGCATGGTCTCAAGCTCGGCGCGCATGCTCGCCAGGTCGATGGTGAAGAAGCTCGACGCGACGTACGGTGCGATCCGCTGCTGCACCGCCTGCTGGCTGATGTAGCTGAGGTCACCCTGCACATTGATCTTGCTGATCGGCCGATCGGCATAGGGCAACAGGCGCTGGGCACCTTCGTAGGTACCGAACCCCAGGGCCACCAGCAGCACCGGCCACATCAGGCTCTTCAAAAAACCGAAATTGGCTTTCGGCAGGCGCACCGACATCGGCTCTTTAGCCACCATCCGGCTGGCACCGCGCGGCACCGGCTTGTTGCGGCCGGGAGCGGGTGACTGATGACGAATCGATGCGCCTTGCATGGTCTTAACCTCGCGCCTCTATGCTGGCCGCCAGGATCGCCAGCACCAGCTGCTGGAAATCCAGGCCGGCGGCCCGCGCGGCCATGGGGACCAGACTGTGGTCGGTCATGCCCGGCGCGGTGTTGACTTCCAGGAACCAGAACTGCCCGTCGGCGTCCTGCATCACGTCGGCCCGGCCCCAACCGGCGATACCAAGCGCCTCGCAGGCCTTGGCCGTGAGGTCCATCAATTGCTTTTCCTTGGCGCTATCGAGGCCGCAGGGAATCCGATACTGGGTATCGGAAGCCAGGTACTTGGCGTCGTAGTCGTAGAAAGAGTGCGGGGTGCCGAGGGCAATCGGCGGCAGGATCTGGTCGCGCAGGGTGGCGATGGTGAACTCCGGACCTTGAATCCACTGTTCGACCAATACTTGCGAATCGTAGGCGGCGGCGGCTTTCCAGGCGACGATCAGTTCATCGACGCTGCTCACCTTGGCCATCCCAATACTGGAGCCTTCATGAGCAGGTTTGACGATCAAAGGGAAACCCAGTTCCGCGCCGGCTGAAATACAGTCGGCCTCGCAGCCCAACACGGCGTGACGCGGCGTCGGAATACCCAGGCTGTGCCAGACCTGCTTGGTCCGCAGCTTGTCCATGGCCAGGGCCGAAGCCAGGATGCCGCTACCGGTGTAGGGAATCCCCAGGCATTCGAGCAGGCCTTGCATGCTACCGTCTTCGCCGCCGCGACCGTGCAGGATGATAAAGGCACGGTCGATCTTTTCATTGAGCAGGCGTTGCAGGAAATCGTCGCCCACATCGATACCGAAGGCATCGACACCGGCGCTTTGCAGCGCCTCAAGCACCGCATTGCCGGACTTCAGCGAAACCTCGCGCTCGGCGCTCTTGCCGCCGAACAGCACGGCGACGCGGCCGAAGGCTTTCGGCTCGACGGTCGAGAACAGGTTGGCGTAGGCAGCGGTCATTTCGTTTCCCCCTGACTGACTACGGCACTGACGAACAGCGGGCTCTTGAGCAACTGCGGGGCCAGGCCACCGATATCGCCGGCGCCCTGGCAGAGCAGGATGTCACCGGGCAGCAACAGCGGCTTGACCAACGGTGCCAGCTCCACGCCGCGCTCGATATAGATCGGGTCGAGCTGGCCACGCTGGCGAATGCTGCGGCACAGCTGACGGCTGTCCGCGCCGGGAATCGCTTCCTCGCCGGCCGGATAGACTTCCATCAGCAACAGAACATTGGCGTCGGCCAGCACCTGGACGAAATCGTCGTACAGGTCACGGGTCCGGGTGTAGCGGTGTGGCTGGTAGACCATCACCAGGCGGCGCTCCGGCCAGCCGCCACGCACGGCCTTGATCACCGCGGCGACTTCGGTCGGGTGGTGACCGTAGTCGTCCACCAGCATCACGCTGCCACCGTCCACTGGCAGTTCGCCGTAGACCTGGAAGCGTCGGCCGACGCCCTCGAAGCCCGACAGGCCCTGGACGATGGCTTCATCGCTGATGCCCTCGTCGCTGGCGATGGCGATGGTTGCCAGGGAATTGAGCACGTTGTGGTTGCCGGGCATGTTCACCGACACGTTCAGCGGCTCGCGGTCGCGGCGCAACACGGTGAAGTAGGTCTGCATGCCGGCCTGGCGAATATTGATCGCGCGCACGTCAGCGTCTTCGTGGACACCGTAGGTCACGGTCGGACGGGCGATCTGCGGGAGGATTTCGCGCACCACCGGATCGTCCAGGCAGACCACGGCCAGACCATAGAACGGCAGGTTGTGGAGGAACTCGACGAAGGTCTTCTTCAGTTTGTTGAAGTCGCCTTCGTAGGTGTCCATATGGTCGGCGTCGATATTGGTGACCACGGCGACCAGCGGTTGCAGGTGCAGGAAGCTGGCGTCACTTTCATCGGCTTCGGCGATCAGATAACGGCTGGTGCCAAGCTGGGCATTGGTGCCCGCGGCATTCAGCCGGCCACCGATGACAAAGGTCGGATCGAGGCCGCCGGCGGCGAACACCGAGGCGATCAGGCTGGTGGTGGTGGTCTTGCCATGGGTACCGGCGACAGCGATGCCGTGGCGATAGCGCATCAGCTCGGCCAGCATCTCGGCGCGCGGCACCACTGGAATGCGCCGTTCCAGGGCGGTGGCGACTTCCGGGTTGGATTTGTTCACGGCACTCGACACCACCAGCACATCGGCGTGGGCGGCGTTCTCGGCGTGGTGGCCGATAAAGATGTGCGCACCGAAGGACTCCAGGCGCTCGGTCACCGGCGAAGTCTTGAGGTCGGAACCGGACACTTCATAGCCCAGGTTCAACAACACTTCGGCGATACCGCACATGCCCACGCCACCGATACCGACGAAGTGGATGCGGCGGATGCGGCGCATTTCCGGTTGCGGCATGGCTTTCTTACTCTCAACCATGGGCCACCTCCAGGCAAATCTCGACCACGGTGCGGGTGGCATCTGGCTTGGCCAGGCGGCGGGCAGTGCGCGCCATGCTGTTCAGTCGTTCCGGTTGCATCAAAACCTCTGTCAGGCGAGCCGCCAGGTCGGCGGCGCCAGTCGTTCTTTGCGGCAGCAGGAAGGCAGCGCCCTCCCCGGCCAGATATTCGGCATTGCGGGTCTGGTGATCGTCGATCGCATGGGGCAAGGGCACCAGCAACGACGGCAGACCGGCGGCGGCCAGTTCACTGACGGTCAAGGCGCCGGCACGGCAGACCACCAGGTCGGCCCAGCCATAGGCTTGGGCCATGTCTTTGATAAAGGGCGCCACTTGCGCCTCGACGCCGACCGCCCGGTAGCGTTCGGCGGTGATTTCGTCGTGATTGCGCCCGGCCTGGTGGAACACTTCCGGGCGGTACTCGGCCGGCACTTGCGCCAGGGCTTCGGGCAACAGCTTGTTCAACGGCTCGGCCCCCAGGCTGCCCCCCAGGATCAGCAGACGCGCACGGCGTCCAACCAGATCCTGGCGCGGCGTTTCCAGGAACAGTTCGGTACGTACCGGGTTGCCGGTGGTCCGCCGTTTGCTCGACGCGCCAAACGTATTCGGGAAAGCTTCGCAGACCCGGGTCGCCAAGGGCACCAGCAGCCGATTGGCGGTACCCGCCACGGCGTTCTGTTCGTGAACGATCACCGGAATACCGGCCATCCGCGCGGCTACACCACCGGGGCCGGTCACGTAACCGCCGAAGCCCAGCACACAGACCGGCTTCAGTTCACGCATGACCTTGCGCGCCTGCCATACCGCCTTGAGCAGGACGAACGGCACCTTGAGCAGCGACAACTTGCCCTTGCCCCGCAGCCCCGTGACCTGGATCAGATGCAACGGCAGGCCGGCGCCCGGCACCAGCTCGTTCTCGATGCCACGCGGCGTGCCCAACCAGTGCACGTCGAAGCCGCGCGCCTGGAATTCCCGCGCACAGGCCAGCGCCGGGAACACGTGTCCGCCGGTGCCGCCGGCCATGATCAGCACTTTATCGGCCATGGGGCGACTCCTCGGCGAAGTCACTTTCATCGAACTCCATCTCTTCACTGCCCAGATGGGTTCGACTCTCCCACTCGATGCGCAACAACAAGCCGAGCTGGGCACAGCAAATCACCAACGAACTACCGCCGTAACTGAGGAACGGCAGGGTCAGGCCCTTGGTCGGCAACAGGCCGACGTTCACGCCGATATTGATCAAAAATTGACCGATCCACAGGAACGCCAGGCCGTAGGCCATATAGGCGGCAAAGAACTGCTTGGACTTTTCCGCCCACAGGCCGATGTACATGGCCCGCACGCTGACGAAGACGAACAGCGCGACCGTGGCCAGCGAGCCCACGGCCCCCAGCTCTTCGGCCAATACCGAGAACACGAAGTCGGTGTGCGCTTCGGGCAGGTAGAACTGTTTCTGTACGCTGTTGCCCAAGCCCACGCCCAGCCATTCGCCGCGACCGAAGGCGATCAGCGCCTGGGTCAACTGGTAGCCGGAACCGAACTGGTCGGCCCAGGGGTCGGTAAAGGTGGTCAGACGCGCCATCCGGTAGGGTTGCGCCTTGATCAGCACCACCACCGCCACCACCGCGAGCATGACCATCAGGCCGAAGCGCAATAGCCCGACCCCGCCGAGGAACAACATCGCCGCCGCCGCGCCCATCATTACCACGGTGGCGCCGAAGTCCGGCTCCATCAGCAACAGCCCGGCCATCGGCAGCAAGACGATGAACGGCTTGAAGAAGCCCATCCAGCTTTCGCGCACTTCCTTCTGTCGCCGCACCAGGTAACCGGCGAGGTAGATCACCACGAAGACCTTGGCGATTTCCGAGGGCTGCACGTTAAAGAAGCTGAAGCCGATCCAGCGCATCGAACCGTTCACCTCACGGCCGATGCCCGGCAAGAGCACCATGACCAGCAAGCCGAAGGCACCGACCAGCATCATGAAGCCCATGCGCTGCCATGTGGCGATCGGCACCATCATGGTGGCGATGCAGGCCCCCAGGCCGATGACCATGTAGATCAGGTGGCGAATCATGTGGTACAGCGCGTTGCCCGACTGCACGGCGGCGACTTCCGACGACGCCGAGGTAATCATGACCAGGCCCAGGCCCAGCAGCCCCAGGGCGCCGGCCAGCATCGGAAAGTCAACGTCGACGCCACGCCCGCTGATAATCGGCGACGGGTAAGGCTTGATAATGTTGAAATTCATACCAACCCCTCCACGGCCTGGGCGAACAGGCGCCCGCGTTCTTCGTAGTTCTTGAACATATCGAAGCTTGCACAGGCCGGCGACAGCAGCACCGCGTCACCCGGCTCGGCCAGTTCGGCGCAGCGCTGCACGGCCTCGTTCAGGCTCTGCACGCGAATCAGCGGCACGCCGTCGCCCAGGGCCTGAGCCAGGAGCTCGGCGTCGCGGCCAAGCAGGACCACCGCCCGGCAATGGCTCGCGACCGAACCGCGCAGGCCGCTGAAGTCCGCGCCCTTGCCATCGCCACCGGCAATCAGTACCAGCTTGCCGGCAATGTCGGCGCCGAGGCCTTCGATGGCAGCCAGGGCCGCACCGACGTTGGTGGCCTTGGAGTCGTTGTAGTAATTCACGCCGTTCAGCTCACGCACCCACTGGCAGCGATGCTCGAGACCGGCAAAGGTGCGCAGGCTCGACAACATGGCGTCGAACGGCAGCCCGACCGCATGGCCCAGAGCCAGGGCCGCGAGGGCATTGGCCTGGTTGTGGGCGCCACGAATCCGCAACTCGCTCACCGGCATCAGGTTCTGGAATTCGAAGGCCAGGTACTTCTCACCGTTCTCTTCACGCAGGCCGAAGGCCTTGAAGTCCGGTTTGCCAAGGCCAAAGGTCCAGCATGGCAAGCCTTCGCTCATCAGCGGCCGGGACAAGGCGTCCTGGCGGTTGACCACCACCTGCTTGGCGCCACGGAAGATCCGGTGCTTGGCCAGGTGATAGGCCGGCAGGCCGCTGTAGCGGTCCATATGGTCTTCGCTGACATTGAGCACGGTGGCCACTTCGGCACCGAGGTGCTCAGTGGTTTCCAGTTGGAAGCTCGACAGTTCCATCACGTACAGCTCGACGTCGTCGCTGAGCAGGTCCAGCCCCGGAGTGCCGAGGTTGCCGCCGACGGCGACACGCTTACCGGCCGCGGCGGCCATCTCGCCCACCAGGGTGGTGACGGTGCTTTTCGCGTTGGAACCGCTGATGGCGACAATCGGCGCCTTCGCGTGACGCGCGAACAGCTCGATATCGCCGGACAACTTCACGCCACGCGCGGCGGCGGCTTGCAGGGCCGGCGTCGCCAGGGCCAGGCCGGGGCTCACGTAGAGCTCGTCGGCACGGCAGAGGAATTCGACGTCCAGCTCGCCACAACGCACTTCCACCTGCGGATAGTCACGGCGCAGCGTGGCCAGCTCCGGTGGATTGTCCCGCGTATCGGCCACGGCAAAGGCAATGCCCCGGTTCGCCAGGAAGCGAACCAGGGACATGCCGCTCTTGCCGAGGCCGACAACGATGCGGAAGTGGTCAGAAGCGATCAGTGACACGTGCTCTACCTCAGCTTCAGGGTGGCAAGGCCGACCAGCACCAGGATCACGGTGATAATCCAGAAACGGACGATCACCCGTGGCTCGGGCCAACCCTTGAGTTCAAAGTGGTGGTGGATCGGCGCCATGCGGAATACACGGCGGCCAGTCAATTTGAAGGAAGCGACCTGGATCACCACCGACAGGGTTTCCATCACGAATACCCCGCCCATGATGAACAGGACGATTTCCTGGCGCACGATCACGGCGATGGTGCCCAGGGCCGCGCCCAGCGCCAGTGCGCCGACGTCGCCCATGAAGACCTGCGCCGGATAGGTGTTGAACCAGAGGAAGCCCAGGCCGGCACCGATCAGCGCGCCGCAGAACACAATCAGTTCGCCCGCGCCCGGAACATAAGGAATCAGCAGGTATTCGGCGAACTTCACGTTACCCGACAGGTAGCAGAAGATCCCCAGTGCGCCGCCGACCATCACCGTCGGCATGATCGCCAGGCCGTCGAGGCCATCGGTCAGGTTGACCGCGTTGCTCGAGCCGACGATGACGAAGTAGGTCAGGACCACGAAGCCGACACCCAACGGGATGCTGACATCCTTGAGCATCGGCACGATCAGGGTGGTTTCCACTGGAGTTTGCGCGGTCATGAACAGGAAGATCGCCGCCCCGAGGCCGAACACCGATTGCCAGAAATATTTCCAGCGGCTCGGCAAACCACGGGAGTTCTTCTCGATCACCTTGCGGTAATCGTCGACCCAGCCGACGGCGCCGAACAGCAGGGTGACCAACAGCACCACCCAGACATAACGGTTGTGCAGGTCGGCCCAGAGCAAGGTGCTGATGCCGATGGCCGAAAGAATCAAGGCACCGCCCATGGTCGGCGTACCGGACTTGGACAGGTGCGATTGCGGGCCATCGTTACGCACGGCCTGACCAATCTGACGATGCTGCAACGTACGGATCATCCAGGGACCCAGGCACAGCGACAGAGACAGCGCGGTCAGCACCCCGAGAATCCCGCGCAGGGTCAGGTACTGAAAGACCGCGAAGCCTTTGTAGAACTGTTGCAGGTACTCCGCTAGCAGCAGCAGCATTAATGTTTCTCTCCCTTGTGTTCGTCAGAAGCGGGCCCACACAAAGCCGCCACGATGTTTTCCATCGCAGCGCTGCGCGAACCCTTGATCAAAATGGTGGTGTCCGTGTCTTGCTCAGCGCCCAGTGCTTCGATCAGATCGGCCTGGGTGGCGAAATGACGGGCGTGTGGACCAAAGGCGTTGACGGCATGAACCATCATCGGTCCCACCGCATACAGCGCTGAAACCTTGTCGGCGGCATAAGCGCCTACTTCACGATGTCCTTGCTCCGCCCACTCGCCCAACTCGCCGATATCTCCGAGCACCAGAACGGTGCGGCCGGAAAAGCCGGCGAGTATATCAACGGCGGCGGCGATTGAGGCAGGGTTGGCGTTGTACGTGTCGTCAATGACACGAATGCCATTGGTTGCTAATTGCGCCACGGCGCGGCCTTTGACGGGCTGCACCGCTTCCAGCCCGGCGACGATGCCCGGCAGGGACACGCCAAGGGCATGGGCGGCGGCCGCGGCGGCCAGGGCATTGGCGACGTTGTGGGTGCCCAGCAGGTTCAGTTGGACCCGGGCACTGCCCAGCGGACCGTGCAGTTCGAACCCCGGGCAGCCGCGTGGATCACGGGAAATCTGTCCGCCATGGAAATCGGCGGCGGTGTTTTCGAGGGCAAAGCTCAGGACTTTTCGACCGGCGGCACGGGTTTTCCAGATGCCGAAAGCCTTGTCATCCAGGTTGAGGACCGCGACGCCATCGGCCGGCAGCCCTTCAATGATCTCGCCCTTGGCCTCGATGATCTTCTCGGGGCCGCCAAACTCGCCGACATGGGCGGTTCCGGCATTGTTCAAGATAGCGACCTGTGGCCGGGTCATGGCAACGGTATAGGCAATTTCGCCGACGCGCGACGCCCCCAGTTCAATGACCGCGGCACTGTGTTCCGGGGCCAGTTCGAGTAGGGTCAGCGGCACGCCCAGGTCATTGTTCAGGTTGCCGCGGGTGGCCAAGACCAGGCCACGGGTGCGCAGGATGCTCGCCAACAGTTCCTTGACCGTGGTCTTGCCGCTGGAGCCGGTGACGGCCGCCACCGGCCGGGTAAACCCAGCGCGGTTCAGGGCGCCCAACTGACCCAGAGCCAGACGACTGTCGGCAACCAGCAACTGCGGCAGCTTGCTGCCGGCCACTTCACGCTCGACCAGCGCCGCAACGGCACCTTTGGCGGCGACATCGTCCAGATAATCGTGACCGTCGAAACGCGGTCCGGCCAGCGCGACAAACAACTGGCCCGGCTGAATCGCCCGACTGTCGATGCTCACGCCATTGAAACTGGCATCGGCCGTCACCAGACGCGCCGACAGCGCATTGGCCACTTCGCTGAGTTTCATCGCTTCAAGCATGCGCGACCTCCCAGGCATCCAGGGCCTTGGTGGCCTCGACCAGATCGGAGAAGTCATGGCGCTGGCCATTGATTTCCTGATAGTCCTCGTGACCTTTGCCGGCCAGGACGATCACGTCATCGGCCGAGGCGCCGGCAATCAGTTCGGCGATGGCCAGACCGCGACCGGCGACAAAACGGACCTTGTCCGCGGCGACGAAGCCGGCACGGATATCGTCGAAAATCCGCGAAGGGGTTTCCGTACGTGGATTGTCATCGGTGACCAGCACTACATCGGCCAGACGCTCGACCACTTCCGCCATCAGCGGACGCTTGCCGCGATCGCGGTCACCGCCACAGCCGAACAGGCAGAGCAATTGGCCCTTAGTGTGCGGACGCAGGGCCAGCAGGACTTTTTCCAGGGCATCCGGGGTGTGGGCGTAGTCGACCACCACCAATGGCCGGGAGCCGCCACCCAGGCGCTGCATGCGACCGGCCGGACCTTCGAGCTGCGGCAACACACGCAGGATCTCGTCCAGCGGGTAATCCAGGCCCAGCAAGGCACCGATCGCCGCCAGCAGATTGCTCAGGTTGAAACGTCCGAGCAGGGCACCGCGCAGGTGATGCTCGCCTTGCGGCGTCACCAGCGTGGCGCGTACGCCTTCGTCGCTGAACTGCGCGTCGCGGCAATACAGGTAGGCACTCGAGTCTTCCTGGCTATAGGTCACCAGGCGCGATTCGTGTTTTTCCGCCGCCAGCTGACGACCGAACTCATCGTCGATATTGATGACGCGACAGCTCAGGTCGGTCCAGTCGAACAGCTTGGCCTTGGCCGCGCCGTAGGCCTGCATGGTGCCGTGATAATCCAGGTGATCGCGAGACAGGTTGGTGAGCACCGCCACGTCGAACGCCAGCGCGGTCACCCGGCCCTGATCCAGACCGTGGGAAGACACTTCCATGGCCACGGCCTTGGCCCCGGCTTTCTTCAAGTCGGCCAGGCTCGCCTGCACGGCAATCGGGTCCGGCGTGGTGAGCACGGCGCTGTGCAGCGCGCCGTAAAAACCCGTGCCCAGGGTGCCGAGAATGCCGCAATGCTGGCCCAACAGGTCCAGGGCTTGAGCGATCAACTGGCTGACACTGGTCTTGCCATTGGTTCCGGTCACGCCCACCAGGTTCAGGTGACGGCTCGGATCGCCGTAGAACCGCCCGGCGATATCGGAGAGTTGCGCGGCCAGGCCCTTGACCGGAATCAGCGGCACATCGGTAATCGGCAACACCGTGGCGCCTTCGACTTCATAGGCGACCGCCGCCGCGCCACGCTGCAAGGCGTCGGCGATATGGTTGCGACCGTCGACCTTGCCGCCCGGCACCGCCAGGAACAGGTCGCCGGCACGGACTTTACGGCTGTCGAGCGCCAGCTCGCGAATCAGCAGATCGCGACCAGCGTGGGCAAAAATCTTGTTCAGGCTCAGGGACATTAACCACGCCCTCCTTTAACCGGGGCAGGCGCGACAACGGCTTGCTGTTGGGGCGTTGTCGGCAAGTCGTCGGGGATGACGTTCATCAGGCGCAGGGTGCCGGACATGACTTTACTGAAGACCGGGGCCGAGACCAGACCACCGAAGTAACCGGCCTTGCTCGGTTCGTCGATCACCACCACGATGGCGTAGCGCGGGTCGCTCATCGGGCCGAAACCGGCGAACAGCGAACGGTAGGCGTTTTCTTCATAGCCCTTGGTGCCCACCGAGGTCTTGCGCGCCGTACCCGACTTGCCGGCCACGTGATAGGCCGGGACCTTGGCGCGCCAGACACCGCGTGGGGCCTCGATCACTTGTTGCAACATACCTTGCATGGTCTTGGCGACATTTTCCGGGATAACCTGGGTACCGTCGGGAATCTTGTCGGACTTGATCAGGGTCAGCGGCACGATCTTGCCGTTGTTGGCCAGGGCCGAGAAGGCGTGCACCAGCTGGATCGCGGTCACCGACAGGCCGTAGCCGTAGGACAGGGTCGCGGTCTCGGCCTTGCGCCACTCACGGTAGTTCGGCAGGTTGCCAACCCGCTCGCCGGGGAAGCCGAGGCCGGTGTCCTGGCCCAGGCCGACTTTCTGCATCACGCGGAAAATCGCTTCGCCGCCGATATCGAAGGCGACCTTACTCATACCGACGTTACTGGAGTTGATCAGGATGCCGGTCAGGTCGAGCACCGGGCCTTCGGTCTTGGACACGTCACGAATGGTGTACTTGCCCAATTGCAGGGTGCCCGGATAGACCTCCACCGTGTCGCTGGGTTTCCAGCGTCCGGTTTCCAGGGCCGCGCTCATGGAGATCGGCTTCATCGTCGAACCCGGCTCGAACACGTCGATCATCGCGCGGTTGCGCATCATCGCCGGTTGCAGGTTGCGTCGGTTGTTGGGGTTGTAGGTCGGCTGGTTGACCATGGCAAGGATCTCGCCGGTCTTCACGTCCATGATCACCAGGCTGCCGGCCTTGGCGCCGTTTTCCACCAGGGCGTTGCGCAGCTCGCGG
The DNA here is from genome assembly GCF_059420925.1 of Pseudomonas sp. GW821-FHT03C07. NCBI lineage: Bacteria > Pseudomonadati > Pseudomonadota > Gammaproteobacteria > Pseudomonadales > Pseudomonadaceae > Pseudomonas > Pseudomonas sp. GW821-FHT03C07. Next base: position 190,917 of record NZ_JBWKUQ010000002.1, on the reverse strand, counting down.
TTGGCCAGGTATTGCAGGCGCAGGTCAATGGACAACGCCAAGGGCTTGCCGGCCTTGGCGTTTTTGGTGACCTGGACATCCTTGATCAGCCGGCCGCGCCGGTCCTTGATTACCTGGCGCTTGCCGGGCACCCCGGCCAGCCACTCGTCGTAGGCCAGCTCCACCCCTTCGCGACCGTGGTCGTCGATGTCGGTAAAGCCGACCATATGGGCCGCCACTTCACCGGCCGGGTAAAACCGCCGGAACTCCTCGATGCCGTAGACGCCGGGAACCTTGAGGTCGAGCACGGACTGGCCCTGCTCCGGGGTCAGGCCACGGACCAGGTAGATGAATTCTTTATTGGCCTGTTGTTCCAGGCGTTCGGTCAACAGCTTCGGGTCCTGCCCGAGCGCCATCGCCAGCGCCGGCCAGCGATCCTTGGCCAGTTGCATTTCCTTGGCGTTGGCCCACAGCGTGGTCACCGGGGTACTGACGGCCAGGGGCTCGCCATTACGGTCGGTGATCAGGCCACGGTGTGCCGGAATCGGGATATGCCGCATGCTCCGGGCATCGCCCTGGCCGATCAGGAACGCCCGGTCGATGACCTGCAGGTCGACGATCTTCCAGCAGATATAGCCGACCATGATCGCCAGTGCGCCGAGCACCACGCGGAAGCGCCAGGGATAGAGCGCGCCTTCGAGTTTCATCATGGCGCCACCATCCTGACTTCAGATGGGCTGGGAATGCGCATCTTCAGTTGTTCGGTGGCCAGGGTTTCGATCCGGCTGTGGGCGGTCCAGGTGCTCTGCTCAAGAATCAGCCGACCCCATTCGGCCTGGGCCTTGTCGCGCACGCTCAGTTCGTTGTAGAGCGAGTTGAGCAACTGGCGATTCCAGTGCGCGCTGTAGGCCACGCCGATGGCGGAGACCAGCACGGCGATAAATAGCAGGAACATGAAAAAGCTTCCGCCGGGAAGTGGCTTGGCGTACAGCTTGCTCACCGCAACTTCTCCGCGACGCGCATGACTGCGCTGCGCGCACGTGGATTGGCCTTGAGCTCGGCTTCGGAGGCGAACCGGGCCTTGCCATGCACTTTGATCCGCGGCTCGAAAGCCTGGTGGCGGACCGGCAGGTTACGCGGCAGGTTGTCGCTTTCGCCCTTGACCAGGCGGCGCATGAACAGCTTGACGATGCGGTCTTCCAGCGAATGGAAACTGATCACTACCAGGCGACCGCCGACTTCCAGGGCGTCGAGCGCCGCTTCGAGGCCGGTTTCCAGATCGCCCAGCTCGTTGTTAACGTGGATGCGCAGGCCCTGGAACGCACGGGTCGCCGGGTTCTTGCCCTTTTCCCAGGCCGGGTTGGCGACCTTCAGCACTTCGGCCAGGTCGGCGGTGCGCTCGAAGGGCTTGATGACACGCCGCTCGACCACGGCCCGGGCCATGCGTCCGGAGAAACGCTCTTCGCCGTATTCCTTGAACACCCGGGCAATTTCTTCAGCCGGCGCGGTGGCGATGAACTCGGCGGCACTGATGCCACGGGACGGGTCCATGCGCATATCCAGCGGACCGTCGTTCATGAAACTGAAGCCACGCTCCGGATCGTCGAGCTGCGGCGACGACACACCCAGGTCGAGCAGGATGCCGTTGACCTTGCCAGCCATGTCGCGCTCGACGATTTCCGAACCGAGTTCGGCAAAGCTACGCTGCACAACGACAAAGCGGCCGTCTTCGGCCGCTAGCGCTTGCCCGGTGGCAATCGCCTGTGGATCCTTGTCGAATCCGAGGAGTCGGCCACCCGGCCCGAGCTTGCTGAGGATCAGCCGGCTATGCCCGCCACGACCGAAGGTGCCATCCAGATAGCAGCCATCAGGACGTACGGCGAGAGCCTCGACGGCTTCGTCAAGCAGTACGGTGATGTGGTTAAAGCCGCTATCAATAGTCACAGGATCAGATCACGCAGTTCATCAGGCATGGCGCCCGGTTGTTGAATGGCCGCCAGGTCCGCTGCCGATACAGCGTTCCAGGCGTCCTCGTCCCACAGTTGAAACTTGTTCAGTTGGCCTACCAGCATCGCGTGCTTGTCCAGCTTCGCGTACTCGCGCAGGCGTGGCGGCACCAGGAAACGGCCGCTGCCGTCGAGCTCGAGGTCGACGGCATTACCAATCAGCAAACGCTGCAGCCGGCGGTTCTCTTCCCGCAACGACGGCAATGCCCGCAGTTTGGTTTCAATCAGCTCCCACTCGTCGAGCGGGTACACACACAGACAGGGGTCCACGGCATCAATGGTCACGATCAATTGGCCGGAACTACGCGAAACGAGCTCGTCACGGTACCGGCTCGGCATAGCGAGACGGCCCTTTGCATCGAGACTGATAGCGTTGGCTCCGCGAAACACAGCTGCGTTTCTCCAAATATTAGCGTTTTACGTCAAAAAAACCCACTTCATGCCACTTTCCGCCACTTGCGCACACTATAGGAATGCGCCCACCACACCGTCAAGGCGCGGTCTTAAGGAAAAGCCTTACAGATCGGAGATTTAGGAGCATAAAGGGAGGTAATTCGACAATCGGGAGAGTGTTTCCGGAGACGAACTTCAACGCACTCAGAATTTTGAGTTCGGAAGTTAAAGTGATTTATGAAGAGTAAGATTTTTTCGGTATTACAAATGCGCTTCTGCCAGCGATTGCGTGCAGGGAAGGAAAGAGGTGGAGAGTCGATCTGTAAGCCGGGTTCTGTCGAGGACAGTCATTCCTCTACGATGGCCATCACTGGACATCTTTAGCAACCTACCCGGTTCCAGCGCGGGCCACGCCTTGGAACCCTATTTGGTCTTGCTCCGAGTGGGGTTTACCTAGCCACGAACTGTTGCCAGCCGTGCGGTGCGCTCTTACCGCACCTTTTCACCCTTACCGGCGCCGAAGCGCTTAGGCGGTTATTTTCTGTGGCACTTTCCGTAGGCTCACGCCTCCCAGGCATTACCTGGCACTCCGCCCTATGGAGCCCGGACTTTCCTCCCCCCCCTAATTTTCATAGGGGGCAGCGACTGTCCAATCGACTCTCCGCCGCGAAGGTTACCGGCACATGCCCTGAAGGACAAGCTTTAAAGCCGTTTCGCCGCCGGGCACTGTCCCGGCAAACAGCGCCAGGCCGGATCCCACACCTGCATAGGATCCAACCTACAGCCTAATCAGTCAGGTATTTTTCTGCCGATCCAGCGCCACCTGATACAGCAGGTTCTTCCGCACCCCAGTGATTTCCGCCGCCAGGGCCGCGGCACGCTTGAGCGGCATCTCCTGGAGCAACAGGTCGAGGACGCGCATCGCCTCGCCGCCGACCGCGTCGTCGTTTTCCGGCGCGGTCCAACCGGCGACCAGCACCACGCACTCGCCGCGCTGCTGATTGGCGTCCGCCTCGACAAAGCCGCGCAGCTCGCTCAGCGGCAAGCCCTTGAGGGTCTCGAAGGTTTTGGTCAGCTCACGGGCCAGCAGCGCCGGGCGCTCGGCGCCGAAGACCGTCTCCAGATCCTGCAGGCACTCAAGGATCCGATGCGGTGCTTCATAGAAGATCAGCGTGCGCGACTCTTCCTTCAGCAACTCCAGGCGAGCCCGACGTCCCACCGCTTTGGCCGGTAGGAAACCTTCGAAGATGAAGCGATCCGACGGCAGCCCCGCCGCCGAGAGCGCGGCGATCAACGCGCAGGCGCCGGGAACCGGCACTACACTGATACCTGCCGCCCGCGCCTGGCGCACCAGGTGATAACCGGGATCGGAGATCAACGGCGTGCCCGCATCGGAGATCAGGGCCACGTCCTCGCCCGCCAGCAACTTGGCGATGAAACGGCTGCCTTCGTCACGTTCGTTGTGCTCGTGACAGGCCGCAAGCGGTGTCGCAATCCCGAAGTGCTGCAGCAATCTGAGTGAGTGGCGGGTGTCTTCCGCGGCAATCAGCGACACGTCGCGCAGCACTTTCATTGCCCGCGCACTGATGTCATCCAGGTTGCCAATGGGCGTCGCCACCACATAAAGCGAGCCGACAGCGGAATTCAAAGCACCTGGAGCAGTCAAAGCGCACACCTCGAGAAGAACGAAAACGCCATTGTAGCGCGTAGCGGCCCTGCCGATATGCTTCACAACGGCGAGCGCGGGCCTGAAAGGCGAGCGATTCGAGTGCCGTGACACGCTTTGTACGACCTAATTTGACCGTTTCACGCCAGTAACATCGCGCCCCGGCCAGTGCTTGGGTACAATTCCACGCTCATATGATCGAGTATCAGGAACACTACATGATCGCTTGCCTGCGGCTGTTCTCTGCCCTCTGCCTCGCTGCCTTGCTGGCGGCTTGCGCCAGCTCGCCCTCTTCCAGCCTTGGCGAACTCCCACGGACCCCGAATGCCAGCATCGAGCAATTGCTCGAGCAGGCGGCTTCCAGCAAGACGCCGGAACAAGCCGCCTTGCTGCGCCTGACCGCTGCCGACCTGGCCTACCGCCAGAAAGACAGCGGGCGTGCCGCGCAGATTCTCGCGCAGGTGCCCCTGGAGCCCCTCAAACCGGCGCAACAGGTGTACGCCAGTACCCTGGCGGCCGAACTGGCCATGACCCGCAACCAGCCCAAGGCGGCACTGACTGCATTGAGCCATCCGAGCCTGGAGCGCCTCAGTGAACTGCCGGTGGACCAGCAGGTTCGCACCCAGACCGTGCGCGCCCGCGCCCTCGAAGCCGATGGCCAGACCCTGGCCGCCGCCCGCGAGCGCATCTTTATCGCCCCGCTGCTCAGTGGCGATGCGGCGAAGAACAACCACGAAGCCATCTGGGCACTGATCGCGGCCCTGCCGACCGACCAGCTGCAACCCACCGGCAACGACGACCTCAGCGGTTGGCTGAGCCTGGCGCTGGCGGTGAAATCGTCCGGCACCCTGGAGCAACAGCAGACGGCTATCGACACCTGGCGCGCGCAGAACCCCAAGCACCCGGCCGCCGTGCAATTGCCGCTGCCCCTGGTGAAACTCAAGGAGCTGGCCAGCCAGCCACTGAGCAAGATCGCCCTGCTGCTGCCTCAGGAAGGTCCGCTGGCCTCGGTCGGCAAGGCCCTGCGTGAAGGCTTCATGGCCGCTCACTACCAGGCCCAGCAGGCCGGCCAGAAGCCGCCGGTCATCGAGTTCTACGACAGCTCGCGTCTCACCTCCCTGGATGACTTCTATCGCAAGGCGCAGGCCTCCGGCGTGCAACTGGTGATCGGGCCACTGGAGAAGCCGCTGGTCAAGCAACTCAGCGCCCGCGCGCAATTGCCGATCACCACCCTGGCACTGAACTACAGCGAAAGCGCGCAGAACCCGGCGCAACTGTTCCAGTTCGGCCTCGCCGCCGAAGACGAAGCCCGCGAAGTGGCCCGTCGTGCCCGCGCCGACGGCCTGCACCGCGCTGCCGCCATGGTGCCGAAAGGCGAATGGGGTGATCGCGTGCTCAAGGCCTTCCGCCAGAACTGGGAAGCCAACGGCGGCACCGTGGTCGGTATCGAGCGCGTCGATCAACCGGTCGCCCTGGCCCAGCAGATTGCCGAGCTGTTCCAGTTGCGTCAGAGCGAAGGTCGCGCCAAGAGCCTGCAAAGCACCGTAGGTGGCCAGGTTGCCGCCCAACCGTCGCGACGCCAGGACATCGAGTTCATCTTCCTCGCCGCGACACCGCAACAGGCGCAGCAGATCAAACCGACCCTGAACTTCCAGTACGCCGGCGATGTGCCGGTATACGCCACCTCCCACGTGTTCAGTGCCACCGGCGACCAGAATCAGTACAACGACATGAACGGCGTGCGCTTCTGCGAAACCCCCTGGCTGCTGGACGCCAACGACCCGCTGCGCAAGCAGGTCACCACACAATGGCCACAAGCCGGCGGCGCCCTCGGTCGCCTGTACGCCATGGGTGTCGACGCCTATCGCCTGGCACCGCGCCTGGGCCAACTCAAGGCCCTGCCCGACAGCCGTATCGAAGGCCTCTCGGGCAGCTTGAGCATGGACCCGGCGCAACGGATTGAACGCCAATTGCCCTGGGCCCAGTTCGTCAGCGGCCAGGTCCAGCGCCTGCCGGACACGCCACGCTGATGGCCCCCGCCGCGCACCTGGAACACGGCAAGGAGGCCGAGTCCCTCGCGCGGCGGCATCTCGAACAACAGGGTCTGCGCCTGCTGGCGCAGAACTGGACATGTAAACGGGGCGAGCTTGATCTGGTCATGCTCGACGGCGATACAGTAGTATTCGTCGAAGTTCGTTACAGGAAAAACACCCAATGGGGTGGCGCACTGGGCAGCATCGATGCCCGCAAGCGCAAGAAGGTAATATTCGCCGCGCAGTATTTCCTGCAACGCGAGTCACGCTGGGCCCATTGCCCCTGCCGCTTCGACGTGGTGGCCATAGACGGCCCGGTCGACGCGACACCCCAGCTGAACTGGCTAAGGAATGCCTTCGACAGCTGATCCAGGCTGTCGGCCCGGTTACTCTTTTCACCCACCGATTTTTGCTCTTTGCTTTGCGGGCTGCACATTCTTGTGCCGGGCAGCCACCGGGAAAACCCGGTCTGCGCTCGACCAGCCGCCCTACTTAAGGTCACATAGATGGACATGCAATCCCGAATTCGCCAGCTTTTCCAGGCCAGTATCGACACCAAGCAACAGGCGATGGACGTTCTTGCACCTCACATCGAGCAAGCCAGCCAGGTCATGGTCAATGCCCTGCTCAACGAAGGCAAAATGCTCTCCTGCGGCAACGGCGGCTCCGCCGGCGATGCCCAGCACTTTTCCTCGGAACTGCTCAACCGTTTCGAGCGCGAGCGCCCGAGCCTGCCGGCCATTGCCCTGACCACCGACAGCTCGACCCTCACCTCGATCGCCAACGACTACAGCTACAACGAAGTCTTCTCCAAACAGATCCGCGCACTGGGCCAACCGGGCGACGTCCTGCTGGCAATTTCCACCAGCGGCAACTCCGCCAACATTATTCAAGCCATCCAGGCCGCACATGATCGCGAAATGATTGTCGTAGCCTTGACGGGACGCGACGGCGGCGGCATGGCTTCCCTGCTGCTGCCCGAAGATGTCGAGATTCGCGTCCCGGCCAACGTCACCGCACGTATTCAGGAAGTCCACCTGCTGGCGATCCATTGCCTCTGTGATCTGATCGACAGCCAATTGTTCGGGAGTGAAGAATGACCATCAATCGCCTTAGCCTGCTGGCCTTGACCCTGTGCCTGGGCCTCAGCGGCTGCAGTTCGGTACTGACCGCCACCCGCGACGAACCGATCAACGACGATCGCGGAACCCGCACCCTGGGCAGCAAGATCGATGACTCGCTGATCGATACCAAGGTGGCGGTCAACGTCGCCAAGGCCGACCCTGGCCTGGAAAACGGCTCGCACATTGTCGTCACCAGCTATAACGGCATTGTCCTGCTGGCTGGCCAGACCCCACGCGAAGACCTCAAGGCCAAGGCCGAACAGGCCGCCGCCGCGGTCCAGCGGGTGAAGAAGGTCAACAACGAACTGCAGGTCCTCGAACCGTCCTCGCTGGCAGCCCGCAGCAGCGACAGCTGGCTGACCACCAAGATCAAGACCCAGATGCTGACCGACAACGCCATTCCCGGCTCGCGCATCAAGGTCGTCACCGAGAACGGCATCGTCTACCTGCTGGGCCTGGTCACCCAGGCCGAAGGCACTCGCGCCACCAACCTGGTGCAGAGCGTCAGCGGCGTACAGAAGATCGTCAAACTGTTCGAGTACATCGACTGACCCAGCCCTTACGCTTAACTGTGGGAGCCGGCTTGCCGGCGATGGCGGCCGATCAGGCGACGCAAGGTTGACTGGCCTCATCGCCGGCAAGCCAGCTCCTACAGGATCGCGATCCAGCCGAAATACAGATGTAAAAAAGGCGCCTCGGATGCAGGCGCCTTTTTTATTACTTCACAACCTTCAAGCTTGGCCGACCACTAGGACGCGGCGGCTCGGAACCCGGCGGCGGACCGTCGTCATCCGGCTCGACCCCATCGTCATCCTCCAGGGGCGCTTCCAACTCGAACACCATGCCCTGGCCATTCTCCCGGGCGTAGATCCCGAGAATGGCACTGATCGGCACGTAAAGCGTATGCGGTACACCGCCGAAACGCCCTTCGAAGCTGACAGCCTCGTTGTCCATGTGCAAGTGACGCACTGCACTGGGCGAAACGTTCAAGACGATTTGCCCGTCGCTGGCAAAACCTTGCGGCACCTGGACCGAGGGGTACTCGGAATTGACCAGTATGTGCGGCGTACAATCGTTATCCACTATCCATTCGTACAGCGCACGAACCAAATAAGGGCGACTGGAGTTCATAAAACAGCTCCTTAGCGCATATCGCGTTCGACACCAGACAAGCTTGCCTGGAAAGCCTCACGCGCAAACTGGCGCTCCATATAATCGAGCAACGGCTTTGCAGGCCGCGGCAATTCAATACCCATAATCGGCAGACGCCAGAGTATCGGCAATAGACAGCAGTCCACCAGACTTTGCTCATTACTCAGGAAAAATGGCTTGTCGGCAAACAGCGGCGACGCCCCTGTCAGGCTCTCGCGCAACTCCTTGCGCGCCTGCACCCGCGCCGGCTCCTTGCTGCGCGAATCCAGAATCAGATCCACCAGCGCACACCAATCGCGCTGAATGCGATGGATCAGCAAACGACTGTTCGCCCGCGCCACGGGATAAACCGGCAGCAGCGGCGGATGCGGGTAACGCTCATCCAGATATTCCATCACCACGGTCGACTCCCACAACGCCAGGTCACGATCGACCAGGGTGGGCAAGCTGCCGTAAGGGTTCACTTCGATCAGCTTCGGCGGTTGACGCCCCACTTCCACAGTAATGATCTCGGCGCTGACACCCTTCTCCGCGAGCACGATGCGCACCCGGTGGGAATAGTGGTCGGCGGGGTCGGAGTAACAGGCCAACCGGTTGGTCACGCCCATGGCGGTCCTCCTCGCTTGTTGAAATTATTGAAAACAGAAAAACGAGCGCGCCCAAGACAAGCCTCCCGCAGCCACGAAACAAACAGAGGGTGAGACCGTTGCCGGTTCACCCACCCGTCCTTGCTGGCTACATCTTCAGAGGCACCCTTGGGCGCGCACGATTGACAGCTATGTTACAACGTTATCAATGCACATCCTTCCAGTATTCGCGCTTGAGCAGATAAGCGAACACGAAGAAGAAGGCCAGGTACAGCAAAACGTAGGTACCGATGCGCTGATGCTCCAGCTTCACCGGGTTGGCCGAGTAGGCCAGGAAGGTCACCAGGTTCTTGACCTTCTCGTCGAATTGCTCTTCGTTCAAGGCACCGGTTTTCGGCACGATGGTCAGCTGGTCGCACGCTTCATGGGTCAAAGCCGTACCGGTCAGCGGATCATACTGCTTCTTGCCGTCCTCGACGATTTGAACCTGCTTGCAACCGACGACCTGACGTCCCTGCAACCCCACCAGCACGTTGGGCATGCCGACGTTCGGGAAGACCTTGTTGTTCACGCCCCAGGGACGTGTCGGGTCTTCGTAGAAGGACCGCAGGTAGCCGTAGAGCCAGTCAGTACCGCGCACCCGGGCTACCAGGGTGAGGTCGGGAGGAGCCGCGCCGAACCAGGCCTTGGCGTCGGCTGGCTGCATGCCGATGGTCATGTGGTCGCCGATCTTGGCGCCGGTGAACACCAGGTTCTTGAGCATCACGTCATGGGGAATCCCCAGGTCATCGGCGACACGCTCATAGCGCTGGAACTTGGCACTGTGACAACCCATGCAATAGTTGGCAAAGGTCCGCGCACCATCCTGCATGGCGGCCTTGTCGGAAACGTCGATATCGACTTTTTCCAGTTCCGGACCACCATGCTCAGCGGCGAAGGACAGCAGCGGCAGGGCCGCAAACATCAAGACTGCAAATAATTTTTTCATCAGCCAGTCACCCTTTCCGGAACCGGTTTGGTCTTCTCGAGCCGGGTATAGAACGGCATCAGAATAAAGTAGGCGAAGTACAGGACCGTGCAGATCCGTGACAGCAGCGTGCGCTCCGGTGTCGGCGGCATCACCCCCAGCCAGCCAAGGGTGACGAAGGCGATGCAGAACACCCACAACCAGATTTTGCTCAGCCAGCCCTTGTAGCGCATGGACTTGACGGGGCTACGGTCCAGCCACGGCAGGACGAACAGTACGGCGATCGACGCGCCCATGGCCATGACGCCCATGAGTTTGTCCGGAACGGCCCGCAGGATCGCGTAGAACGGCGTGAAGTACCAGACCGGGGCAATGTGCTCAGGGGTCTTGAAGGCGTTGGCCACCTCGAAGTTGGGTTTTTCGAGGAAATAACCGCCCATTTCCGGGAAGAAAAACACGATGGAACAGAAGATGAACAGGAACACCACCACACCGACGATATCCTTCACGGTGTAGTACGGATGGAAGGCAATGCCATCCAGCGGTACGCCGTTTTCATCCTTGTGCTTCTTGATGTCGACGCCGTCCGGGTTGTTCGAACCGACCTCGTGCAGCGCCAGTACGTGCAGCACCACCAAGCCGAGGATCACGATCGGCAGGGCCACCACGTGCAGGGCGAAGAAGCGGTTCAGGGTGATCCCGGAAATCAGGTAGTCACCACGAATCCACTGGGTCAGGTCGTTGCCGATGACCGGGATGGCACCGAACAGCGAGATGATCACCTGGGCGCCCCAGTAGGACATCTGCCCCCACGGCAGCAGGTAGCCCATGAAGGCCTCGGCCATCAGCGCCAGGTAGATCAGCATGCCGAACAGCCACACCAGCTCACGGGGCTTCTGGTACGAACCGTAGAGCAGGCCACGGAACATGTGCAGGTAGACCACGATAAAAAACGCCGAAGCGCCGGTGGAGTGCAGCAGGCGCAGGATCGAGCCGTACTCGACGTCGCGCATGATGTATTCGACGGAAGCGAAAGCTTCTTCCGCCGACGGGGTGTAGCTCATGGTCAGCCAGACACCAGTGACGATCTGATTGACCAGCACCAGCAGCGCCAGGGAGCCAAAAAAGTAGAAAAAGTTGAAATTCTTCGGAGCGTAATACTTGCTGAGATGGTCTTCCCACATCTTGGTCGCGGGAAAACGCGCATCGACCCAATCCATGAACTTGCTCATCACGCTTTCTCCGTATCGACGCCAATCACAATTATCGTGTCGGACTCATAGGAATGCGGCGGAACCGGCAGGTTCAAAGGCGCGGGTTGCGACTTGTAGACACGGCCAGCCAGATCGTAGTGAGAACCATGGCAAGGGCAGAAATAGCCACCGACCCAATCTTTTCCCAGATCGGCGGGCGCCACTTCCGGACGGAAGGTCGGTGAACACCCCAGGTGCGTACAGATCCCGATCAGCAGCAGCAGCTCTGGCTTGATCGAACGGTTCTTGGGGTCAACATAGGTGGGTTGTACGGAATCCTTGGAGTCGGGGTCGGACAAGCGATCCTCGATCTTGGCGAGATTGCCCAGAATCTCTGGGGTACGGTGAACGATAAAAACCGGTTGACCTCGCCACTCAGCAATCATCTGCTGTCCGGGGTCGATCTTGCTGATATTCACCTTCACCGGTGCCCCCGCGGCTTTCGCCTTGGCACTGGGAAACCATGACCCCACGAACGGGACCGCAGCCCCCACCGCTCCTGCAGCTCCTACCACGGATGTGGCTGCTACGAGGAAGCGACGCCGGCCTGCATTCACGCCGTCATTGCTACTCATTCAGTCCTCTCCCATCAGCTTTGTGGCCTGTTAAATCAGGCGTCTACTAAGTAAAACTTTGTACTTATAAATTTTGCCGAATGGTAATGAAAAGCCCCACGCCTGACAAGGTAATTACCAGCCCCACCTTGCCCCAAGCCTTGTAGTATAGGGGGTCTACGGATGTGGCAAGTTGTCACAGGAAAATATTTCGCCCACAAAAAAGCCCGGTTCCACAAGGAAACCGGGCTTTTTTTTAAAACGTAGAACTGAAACGTAAAACGGTACGAGAACCGAATTAACGCTTCGAGTACTGCGGACGCTTACGCGCTTTACGCAGACCGACTTTCTTACGTTCAACTTCACGAGCATCGCGGGTTACGAAGCCGGCTTTGCGCAGCGCACCGCGCAGAGTCTCGTCGTAGTCCATCAGAGCGCGAGTGATACCGTGGCGGATTGCGCCAGCTTGACCACTTACACCACCACCGATGACAGTGACGTAGATATCGAATTTCTCGGTAGTCTCAGTCAGTTCCAGCGGTTGGCGAACTACCATGCGGGCAGTTTCGCGACCGAAGAACGTCTCCAGGGTGCGGTTGTTGATGGAGATATTGCCAGTACCCGGACGCAGGAAAACGCGTGCGGTTGCAGTCTTGCGACGGCCAGTGCCGTAATTTTGAGTCGCCGACATAATGAACTATTCCGTTAAATCTTCAGTTCTTGGGGCTGCTGAGCAGTATGAGGGTGGACAGCGCCCGCATAGACTTTCAGCTTACGGTACATGTCGCGACCCAGCGGGTTCTTAGGCAGCATGCCTTTGACCGCGGTCTCGATCACGCGCTCAGGGGCCTTGGCGATCAGCTTTTCAAAGTTGATCGACTTGATGCCGCCCGGGAAACCGGAGTGGGAGTAGTACATTTTGTCGGTGGTTTTAGCACCGGTAACGCGTACTTGCTCGGCATTGATAACAACGATGTAGTCACCGGTGTCAACGTGCGGAGTGTATTCGACTTTGTGCTTGCCACGCAGGCGGCTCGCGATTTCGGTGGCCAGACGACCCAGGGTCTGACCAGCAGCGTCGACGATAAACCAGTCGCGCTTAACTGTTTCCGGTTTAGCAGTAAAAGTTTTCATTCTTTATAGCCTCAGGGGCCGCCTGTAAATAAGACGGCGGATCTTACTGAATAGTGCGTACTTTGACAAGGTCAAAGGCAGCCGGATACAGACGCTTTCGGGGGCTCGGGTCGGCGCGTCCGTTCAACGGCAAGATTCTTTGGCGGCGGCGCATCACTTCCACTGCATAAAGAGGTGCGTAATTATGCAGATTGCCAAAAAAATTTCAACCTGCTTTTATGGGTGTTTTCCCACAGGAGCCGCCAATGGAATACCGTCAGCTAGGTCAGACCGATCTGAATGTGAGCGCAATTTGCCTGGGAACCATGACCTGGGGCGAGCAAAACACCCAGGATCAAGCCTTTGCCCAGATCGAACGGGCGAAGGCCGCTGGCATCAATTTCCTCGACACCGCCGAGATGTACCCGGTGCCGCCCAAGGCTGAAACCTACGCCAGCACCGAGCGCATGATCGGTCACTGGTTCAAGCAGCGCGGCGACCGTGCCGACTGGATCCTGGCCAGCAAGATCGCCGGTCCCGGCAATGGCATCGGCTATATCCGCGACGGCCAGCTCAAGCATAACCGCCAGCATATCGTCGAAGCCCTGGATGCCAGCCTCAAGCGCCTGCAGACCGACTGGATCGACCTCTACCAGTTGCACTGGCCCGAGCGCAGCACCAACTACTTCGGCCAACTGGGCTACAAGCACAAGGCCGATGAAAGCTTCACCCCGATCGAGGACATCCTCGAAGCCCTCGACGAGCAGGTCAAGGCCGGCAAGATCCGCCATATCGGGCTGTCCAACGAAACCCCGTGGGGCACCATGAAATTCCTCCTTGAAGCCGAGCGCCGCGGCTGGCCACGGGCGGTGTCGATTCAGAACCCCTACAACCTGCTCAACCGCAGCTTCGAAGTCGGCCTGGCGGAAGTCGCCCTGCGCGAACAGTGCGGCCTGCTGGCCTACTCGCCGATGGCGTTCGGCTTCCTGTCGGGCAAGTATGAAGGCGGCGCGCGGCCGGACAAGGCGCGCCTGAGCCTGTACAGCCGCTTCAGCCGGTATTTCAACCCGCAATCGGAAGCAGCGTGCAGCCGTTATGTCGCCCTGGCCCGTGAGCACGGCCTGGACCCGGCGCAGATGGCCCTGGCGTTTGTGACCCAGCAACCGTTCGTCACCAGCAACATCATCGGGGCAACGACGCTGGAGCAGTTGGACAGCAACATTGCCAGCGCCAATCTGAAACTATCGGACGAAGTGCTGGCGGGCATCGAGGCGATCCACAAGGATCACCCGAACCCGGCGCCGTAACTGGCCTGCGGATCAGGCGGTGCCTGTTCCTACGTCTTCGCGGGCAAGCTCCGCTCCCACAGGTTTTCGGTCGTGCACAGATCTTGAGCACAACCCGGACATTGTGGGAGCGGAGCTTGCCCGCGAAGAGGCCCTTAAGGCTATAACCACACTTCGCAAACCCACCCAAGACGTCAAAGCGACCGGGCAATGATCTCCTTCATGATCTCATTGGTCCCGGCATAGATGCGCTGCACCCGCGCATCCGCCCAGGCCCGGGCCACCGGGTATTCCCACATGAACCCATAGCCGCCATGCAGCTGCACGCATTCGTCGAGCACCTTGCATTGCAGGTCGGTGCCCCAGTACTTGGCCATCGCCGCCGTCGGTACATCGAGCTGGCCTTGCAGGTGCAACTCCAGGCAGCGGTCGACAAACACCCGGCCGATCTGGATCTCGGTGGCCATTTCCGCCAGCTTGAAGCGGGTGTTCTGGAAGTCACCAATGGCTTTGCCGAAAGCCTTGCGTTCGCGGGTGTATTCCAGCGTCCACTGCAACGCCGCCTCGGCCGATGCCAGGCCGCCTATCGCCACCGTCAGGCGTTCCTGGGGCAACTCCTGCATCAGATAGGCAAACCCCATCCCGGCCTGCCCGAGCAGATTCTCCCTGGGCACCCGCACATCCTGGAAAAATAGCTCGGAGGTGTCCTGGGCCTTCATGCCGACCTTTTCCAGGCGCTTGCCCTTGGCGAACCCCGGTGTATCGGCCTCGACCAGGAACAGGCTGGTACCCTTGGCCCCGGCTTGCGGATCGGTCTTGGCGACGACAATCACCAGGTCGGCGAGAAAGCCGTTGGTGATAAAGGTCTTCGAGCCATTGAGCACATACTCGTCGCCGTCCAGCAGCGCCGTGGTCTTCACCCCTTGCAGGTCGGAACCGGCTCCCGGTTCGGTCATCGCAATGGCCGTGACCATCTCGCCGGACACCAGCTTGGGCAGGTACTTGAGCTTCAGCGCCTCACTGCCGTAATGCAGGATATAAGGCGCGACAATGTCCGAGTGCAGGGAAAAACCGATGCCGCTCAAGCCCTGTCGGCTGATCTCCTCGATCACCACGGCACTGTAGAGAAAGTCCGCCGCCATGCCGCCATAAGCCTCCGGCAGATGGGAGCAGAGCATCCCCTGCGCGCCCGCCTTGTTCCACAGCTCGCGGTCGATATAGCCGCGTTTCTCCCACTGCGCATGGAAGGGCGCCGCCTCCTGCTCGAGAAACTTGCGCACGCTGCTGCGAAACAGCTCGTGCTCGGAACTGAACAGGGTTCTGGGAATCATCGGGGCTACCTGCAAGGACACTGAGGCCGGGATTGGCCTGTAGAGCCTATGCCAGTGTTTTGCCGGGTAACACTGGACACATGCGCCAAAAAATAAGACGATCCAGCCGTCTGTTGACCACTTTCCCCTATAAGAACTTTCCGCTAATAAGAACAATGGAATTATGGCTAATCCACTCTCCACGCCCTTGCGGCGCGTCAGCATCCTGGCTATCGACCGGGTATTCGCTTCCACTCTTATGCAAGCCAAGGATTTCTTCCACCTGGCCAGCCTGCGTTATGGCAAACAGCTCGGCCAAGGCCTCACCAAGGCCTTCGAAACCCGCCTGGTCAGTCCCGACGGCAAACCGGTATGCAGCTTCAGCGATGTGATCCTGCCGGTCGACGGCGGCCTGGAAAATGCTGATGTGATCATCCTGCCGGCGTTCTGGGACGACTTCGAAACCCTCTGTCGGCGTTACCCGCAAGTCATGCCCTGGCTGCGCGAACAGCATGCCCGCGGCGCCGTGCTCTGCGGCGAGGCCACCGGGGTGTTCTGGCTGGCCGAAGCTGGCCTGCTCGATGGCAAGGAAGCAACTACCTACTGGCGGTTCTTCAACGCCTTCAGCGAGCGCTACCCCAACGTCCAGTTGAACCAGGACAAGCACCTGACCGACGCCGACAATCTCTACTGCGCCGGTGGCACCACCTCGGCCTGCGACCTCTATATCTACCTGATCGAACGCTTCTGCGGGGCCAATGTCGCCCAGGCCGTGGCCCGCGATATCCTCTATGAGGTCCAGCGCAGCTACGCCCCGGGGCGTATCGGCTTCGGCGGACAGAAGCTGCACCAGGACGTGATCATCCTGCAAATCCAGCAGTGGCTCGAAGAGCATTTCGCCGACAAGTTCCGCTTCGAGGATGTCGCCCGGGAACACGGCATGAGCATTCGCAACTTCATGCGCCGCTTCCAGACAGCCACCGGCGACAAGCCATTGCACTACCTGCAGCGCCTGCGTATCGAGACCGCCAAGGGCCTGCTTTCGGGCACTCGCAAGAGCATCAAGACCATCAGCTACGAAGTCGGCTATGACGATGCCAGCTTCTTTGCGCGCCTGTTCCGCCAGCACACCGAGCTGTCCCCCAACCAGTATCGCCAGCAGTTCCAGCAAGCGGCATGAAGCCCGTGCGCCTGTTTCGACACTAGCGGAAACAGGCGCGCGACCTTGCATAATTAATTACCACAGCGCCCTGCCCTCACCTTCGTAGACTCGCTCCGGCAATCACTACCGATTGCCACTGACAAGGAGCGTCGTACATGCCTATTGGATTGGCTCAACAGCAGCCCTCATTCCCGACACCGACGGTAGACCCCAACCGCGCCTGGCGCGCCCGGTTCCCCAATCCGCCGGACCTGTGCTTCGACTATCGCCGACTGGTCGAGCAACCCGGCGGCGTCGCCCGCGCCACCGCCACGGGCCACCGGATCTGCATCATCGGCGCCGGCGTCACCGGTCTCAGCGCGGCGCGTGAACTGCTGCGCTGCGGCTTCACTGACATCACCCTGCTCGAACAGTCCCGGCGGATCGGTGGCCGGCACCTGACCGTGATCGACAAAAGCCAACCCGCCACCACCGGTTCCACCCCCTTCGAAATGGGCGCGATGCGTCTGCCGTATTTCAATCGCGCCGATGAAACGCCGCTGCAGGGGCGCTCCGTGCTGGCGCACTACACCGAACAGTTCGACCTGCGCCTTTCCGACTTCGCCAACCCGGGCAGCGCCCAGGTCAGGAGCACCGGAATTTTCCTCCGTGAAGGCCTGCTGGAGGGCCAGGAAACCCCGCGAATGCTGATCTGGGACAACCGCGACGGCCAGACCCCGCCACCGGGAAAACTGCTGAAACAGGTCCACGACAAATGGCGCCTCTTCGCCGAACGCATGACTCGCCAGGTAGAGGCCCGCTACGCCAGCGAGGGCTGGGAAAGCCTCTGGTCGGCGATTGTCCGGCGCTATGAGAGCCTGTCGTTTCGCAACCTGGTCACGCTGCCCGCGATCAGTCACTGGCAAGCGGACGATCCGGGCGATTTCGGCGGCGTCGGCATGAGCGCCGAAGAGTCGGCGATCTTCTATGCCATCGGCATCGGCGACGGCAGTTGGGGCGCGTTCTATGACGCCTGCAGCCTGTACCCGATCCGCACCGCCATCTTTGGTTTCAGCAATCGCCTCCAATTGATGCACGGCCGCGTCGATGAGCGCGGCGATCCGCTGCCGTCGCCGCACCTGCAGGCGGGCACACTGCTCGACTGCAACGGCCTGGCCTTCGACGCCCCCCGCTACCTGGGCGTTGCCGCCCTCGACGAATGCCTGTTGTTCATGCCGGTCGAAGCGCGTGGCCTGTCCTTCTACGAGCATTGCCGACAGCGCGGTGCCGGGTTCGCCACCCAGGCCCAGGTCAACGGTCTGAGCAAACTGCCCAACCAGCGAATTCGCGTCGACTACGCCTGGCAATGGAACGATCCAGATCACCGCGAGCAGCGTAGCGAAGTCTTCGACTCGGTGATTCTCACCCTGCCGTCCTGGCTGATCGAAACCACCGTCGAGCTCAAGGGCTTCGACGAGCGAATGCTGCCGTTCCACATTCGCAGCGCCTACAAGACCGCCCACTGGGAAACCAGCTGCAAGGTCTTTGCACCGCTGAAAAAAAGCTTTTTCGACGAACCCCATGGCATCCCTCAGGCACTGGTCACCGACAGCCTGATCCATGACATGTACACCTACCGCTACAACGACAGCTACCCGTATGACTGCATCCTGCTGAGTTACACCTGGGAGGACGATGCGACCAAGCTCGCGCTGTTTTCCGATCAGGAACTGGTGGACAAGTGCGTCGGCGAGCTCGATCGAATATTGCTGCACGCGCGCAATATCAATCGGCGGATCTCGCCTTACATCGACACCCAAAACGCTGCCGTACATCGCTGGATGAGTGATCGCAATGCCCTCGGCGCCGCCAAGCTCTATCGCCCCGGCACCTATTACGAGGCCATCGATCTGATGAACTACAACCGCCACTATTCCGCGCATTCCGGGCTCTACCTGTGCGGCGAATCCTTTTCGGTCGACGCCGGCTGGACCGAGCCCTGCCTGCGGGGCGCCCTCGATGCCACCATCCATCTGTGCCAGCGCACCGGCGCGGCATTCAATGGCGGCTTCAGCCTGAAGCACTACCCCGAATACGGTGGCCGACCGATCGCCAACAACCCACCAATGGCGTTCAGTATTCCCAGGTCGGTCTAGGAAATAGCCGACTGGCTTACCGGAGGGCCACCGACATACACCACTCATTGAATGGCTTCTCATAGTCACATCAACTCATTCGAGTTGAATAACAACAATGAGAGCACCTCAAATGAACGAATCTCGCCCCGCCATCAGTCCCGTCCGCGTTGCCGTTGTGCAGTTCGATCCCCAAGC
Organism: Pseudomonas sp. GW821-FHT03C07; assembly: GCF_059420925.1. Taxonomy (NCBI): domain Bacteria; kingdom Pseudomonadati; phylum Pseudomonadota; class Gammaproteobacteria; order Pseudomonadales; family Pseudomonadaceae; genus Pseudomonas; species Pseudomonas sp. GW821-FHT03C07. The sequence continues at coordinate 172,020 of NZ_JBWKUQ010000002.1, read as the reverse complement.
CGGCGTTGCCCACACCCCGTATAACCTGGACCGCGGCCTCGCGCTGGCGGGCCAGGCCGTGCGCGGCGGAGCCGATCTGATTGTGTTGCCGGAACTGGCCAATACCGGCTACAGCTTCCAGAACCGTCAGGAGGCTTTCGCCCATGCCGAAGCCGTACCAGCAGGACCCAGCGTGCAGGCATGGGCAAATTTCGCACAGGAACATCGGATTTACCTGGCGGCCGGTATCGCTGAATGTGACGGCGTGCAGTTGTTCGACACCGCCGTGCTGGTGGGCCCGGACGGTTTTATCGGCAAGTACCGCAAAGCGCACTTGTGGAACGAGGAGAAACTCTGGTTCACCCCGGGCAACCTGGGTTTTCCGGTCTTCGACACGCCCATCGGGCGGATCGGCCTGCTGATCTGCTGGGATATCTGGTTTCCCGAAGTGCCGCGCCTGCTGAGCCAGCAGGGAGCGGATATCATCTGCAGCCTGAACAACTGGGTCTGGACCCCGCCACCGCTGTTCGATGAGACCGGCAAATGCATGGCCTCGTACCTGACCATCACCGCCGCCCACGTCAACAACGTGTTTATCGCCGCCGCCAATCGTGTCGGCAGCGATCGCGGCGAGCGCTTCCTCGGCTGCTCGCTGATCGCCGGAACCAACGGCTGGCCGCTTAGCGAGGTGGCCTCGCCCATCGACGAGGCCGTGCTGTTTGCCGATATCGATCTGGTCAGCGCCCGTAGCGCGCCGATCTGGAACAACCTGAACGACCTGCCCAGGGACCGCCGGACCGACCTCTACGACGGCATGCTCGGCTATACCCAGCACCCTGGCCTGCCGCGCTGAAGGGGGCCAACATGAATAACACCCCCAACCAGGGCAGGCTCGCTTACCTGCCCGCCTGCCTGTTCACCCTGGGCCTGATCGTGCCCGGCCTGTTGCTTGCCTGGCTGACCCTGTTCGGCAATACCCTCGGCGGGGCCGGCTACCTGCATATGATGGAGAACCTGCCCGCTCCCAGTGCCTGGCTGCGTTGGGTGCTCGGTGATATCAGTGAAATGGCCTTCTACAAACATGAGCTGGCCTCGCTGGGCCTGCTGGCCGGTGCCGGCCTGGCCCATTGGGCTCATCGCCGGGGCAAGGCCTGGCAGGGCTTTGCCATTTGCTATGGCAGCGGCCTGTGGCCCTGGCTGATCGGCAGTGCGCTGCTGGGCCTGCTGTTGAGCAACCTGCTGTGGGGCTGGAGCGTGCCGCGTCATGGCTGGCAACCGACCTTCGCCGCCTTCGTCTCCGTTCCCGCCGCCACCGTGCTGCTGTTCGGCGCCGGCACGCGGATCGCCGTCAGCGGTGCGGTCATGGGCGCGCTGCTGGTCACGCCGCTGTGCCTGCTGTTGGTCAACTTTGTCTGCAACCCGTTGGACCTGCCGGCGGTCATCGGCAATGTGCTGGGAATGGCCATCGGCAGCGTAATCGCCTTCACCCTCTATCGACGCTGGCCAGCCCTGGTGAAACCCGAGCTGCCGCTGGCCACGACCTCGGCACCTGCGCCGAAAGCCGGCAAACATGGGCTGATCTGGGGCATGCGCCGGGTACTCGCCGATTTTTCCGAAGCGCCGTTCTTCGGTAACGAATGGGCGAGCCTGGGGCTGCTGTTGGGGGTATTGCTGGCCTACGGGCTCAACCCGGCCGGACCGGCTTATGGCTCGGACCTGCTGCTGCCGATACTCGCGGCCCAGGCCCTGGCGTCGGCCATCGGTGTAGTCGTCTGGCGAGGGCAATGGATTGCGCGAGGCTGGTACCCGACCTACATCCCTATTGTCTCGGTTGCCCCGGCCGCGGTGCTGACTCATGGTGGCGGTCCACTGGTGGTACTCGCCAGCGCCCTGCTCGGGGCCTTGCTCGCACCGCCGCTGGCCGTCGCTCTATCGCGGCGGGTCCCGGGGCATATGCACCCGTATATCGGCAATGTGCTGTCGATGGCCCTCAGCACGCTACTGATCGTGCCGCTGATCGGCTGGCTGACACGGTCCTTGTAGGCGCCGGCTTGCCAGCGATGGCGTTCGGGCAGGCGATGCAAGACTTGCTGGCCCCATCGCCAGCAAGCCCCACAGGTGGGTGCCTCAACGCAGATGCTCGCAGCGTCCCCGGTCCGGGTAGGAGCTGGCTTGCCGGCGATGAGGCCGTCAAGCCTTGCGCCGCCCTGGACAACACCACCGAGCGCGCTTTCCCCTCCAGCCGGCGGTACTCTGGTGCGGCCGGCATCACCTCTTCCCGACCTTTATCAGCGAGAGTTCCATGTCCCTGCCTCAACTGTCCATCGCCGCCCTGGGCGGCACTGTCAGCATGCAAGCCGCCCACCCGGACCAAGGCGTGGTGCCCAGCGTCAACGGCCAGGCCCTGCTGGAGCAGGTGCCGCTACTGACGACCCTGGCCCGGATTCACGTCGAGACCTTGTGCCTGCAACCCAGCGCGTCGCTGGACTTCGACTTTCTGCTCGGTGTCCTCGACTGGGCCAAACGCCAAGTTGAACAAGGCGCCAGCGGCGTGGTGATCACCCAGGGCACCGACACCCTGGAGGAGACCGCGTTCTTTTTCGATCTGCTTTGGGATCGTGAAGAGCCGCTGGTACTGACCGGCGCCATGCGCTCGGCCGCCGAGATCAGTGCCGACGGCCCGGCGAACCTGCTGCACGCCGGCTTGGTCGGCCTGGCAAGCGCCAGCCGTGGGCGCGGCGTGCAGGTGGTCATCAACGGCCAGGTCCACGGCGCGAGCCGCGTGCGCAAGAGCGATGCCCTGGCCCTGGAAGCCTTCAGTTCAACGGTATTCGGCCCCACCGGTCTGATCATCGAAAATGCCGTGCGTTATCTGCACGCTCCCACCCCGAGAAAAATCTTGCCGTCACCGGTTCGCCGCGGACAGCGGATCGCCCTGCTCGAAGCGTCGCTGTCGGCCGATACGCTGCTGCTGGAGAGGCTGCTGGAGCTGGGCTACGACGGCCTGGTGATCGCCGGCTTCGGCGCCGGTCACGTCAGCGAAAGCTGGGCCAAGGCAATCACGTCGTTGGCGTTGAAGATCCCGGTGGTGATCGGCACACGTACCGGAGCCGGTTCAACAGCGAGCCACTCTTATGGCTTTGTCGGCAGCGAAATCGACCTGATCCAGCGCGGGGCGCAGATGGCGGGTTTTCTGTGTCCGCGTAAAGCGCGGATTCTGTTGTGGTTGCTGATCGGCTGCCAGCGAAGCGTTGAACTGCCCGATTATCTCCGCCATTTCAAATAGACCCTGTTGAAGTCAAGGCCGCCAAAAGCTTCGTCGGAACGCCGCCGGACCAAGCCCTGCTCTTACAGTACAGCGCCAAGCACAGATTTTGCGTTTGGCATAAACCTGTAGGAGCAGAGCTTGCTCGCGAAGAGGCCCTCAAGCCTTGCACCGTTTATGCGGGCGCCATCGCCAACAAGCCGGCGCCTACAATTGAGCCTGGCAGTATTTTTCCTCAACGCCGCCCAAACTGCTGCCGGTACTCAAGCGGGGTCAAGTCGGTCAGTTCCTTGAACATCCGGCGCAGGTTCGAATCACTGCTGAACCCCAGGTCGGCGCTGATGGTATTGACCGCCGTGGACGTCAGCATCAGCCGCTCACTGACCTGGTTGAGCTTGATGCAGCGCGCATAAGCCGCCACGGCAATCCCCGTTTCCGCACTGACCCTGCGCGCCAACGTGCGTGGGGACAGCCCGAGCTGCTCCGCCAGCCGCTGCACGGTGATCTGCTCCGCCGGCGATTGTTCAACACAGCGATGCAACTGACGCAACAGCGAACTGGACTGCTCGATCAGGCTCATGGCCGCAAAGGCCGGGTGAGACTGGACCGGGCGCGCCAGCACCATCAGCTTCGCCAGGTCGTGAAACATATCCTGGCCAACAGCCCGTTCAATCAACGCCTGGGCAATCGGCAGATAACCATTGACCCCGGACGCGGTCGCGGTCGACGGGTTGATCACCCAGTGACGCTGGCTCTGCCAGTTCACCTTGGGATAACGCTGGGCCATGGTCCCCGCCAGCCACCAGGTCACCGTGGCCGCCTGCCCCTCCAGCCGCCCGCTTGCGGCGATCAGGCAGACACCGGTGCAGTAACTCCACAACTGCAGCTGTGTCGAACAAGCCGCCAGGGCCGCCACCAAGGCCTTGTTATCACTCACGGCCTTCTCGACCTGCCGCGACGACTCGGCCCAGAAGCCAGCAATCAGCAGCGCATCGACGTTGGCCTCCGACAAAGCCTTGGACACCTGCAACGACAGCCCCTGGGCACACGCCACCGCGCCGACCTGCTGGGCGACGAACAGCGTTTCGAAGAGCGTTTTTCCCGAACGACGGTTAGCGGCATGCAGCAAATCGGCAAAGGCCAGCAGCCCCGCTGGCAGACACCCCGGGTAAAGCAGCAAACCGATTCGAAGGGGACGGCGCATGGCAGAAACAGAATCCATTATGTCCAATCCTGCCATTCTGCGTGACCGCCCGGTCGAACACAATGCAAGCTCTTCTCAGAGGTATGAGCATGCACATCCATCAGCTACGCAATGCGACGATTATCCTGGAGTTCGGCCGCCATCGTATTTTGCTCGACCCGATGCTGGCGCGAAAACTTTCCTTGCCGCCCCTGCGGGTATTCAGCGCCCGGCAGCGCAACCCGCTGGTCGACTTGCCGGCATCGGCAACGGCAGCGCTCGAGTCGGTGACCCACTGTCTGATCACCCACTGCCAGAAAGGTCACTTCGATCACCTGGATCGCGCCGCGAAGAAATGGCTGCGCGACACCGGCACGCCAGTGATCTGCACGCCCCACGACGCGGCCTATCTGGCCAGCCATGATTTGAATGTGCAGCCGTTGCCCAGTGATCATGAACAACCCAGCCCTTTCCTCGGCGGTCGGATTCGCACGGTCCGGTGCACCCACGGGCAAGGGCTGGTGGGCAAGCTGATGGAACATGGGGTGGGTTATCTGATTGAAATGCCGGGCGAGCCCAGCCTCTACCTGAGTGGCGATACCTTGCTCACGCCGACCGTCAAGGCGTTCGTCACCAAGCATCAACCACAGCTATCGGTCGTGCCGGCAGGCGGCGCGCGCTTCGATCTGGGCGGAGACATCATCATGGGCGTTGAAGAGGTGGTCGAGTTCACCCGGCTGTCAGCGGGCCTGGTGATCGCCAATCACCTTGAAGCCCTCAGTCACTGCCCGGTGACACGCCGCTCGCTGGCCGACGCGGCGCAGTTGGCCGGTGTCGAAGCGCGCCTGCTGATCCCCAAGGACGGAGACATCCTGACCTTCCCCGCCCCCGCGCAGCCCTGAGCAGCGCGCGGCTCAAGGGCCGCGCGGCTATCACGGTTAAGGCTTGTGCGCCCGCGACAGGAACTCGTGGGACTGCATTTCCAGCAAGCGGCTCAAGGTGCGCTGGAACTCGAAGTTCAAACGCCCACCGGTATAGAGGTCCTTGAGTTCCACTTGCGCGGAGATAATCAGCTTGACGTTGCGGTCGTAGAACTCGTCGACCATGTTGATAAAGCGCCGGGCGATGTCGTCGGTGGTGACACTCATCTGCTCGACGCCGCTGAGCAACACGGCATGGAAGATCTTGCCCAGTTCGATGTAGTCGTTCTGGCTACGCGGTCCGTCACACAGCTCGCGGAAGTCGAACCAGGCCACGTCATCGCAGGTGCGGATCGCACGAATCTCGCGATTCTCGATCATCAGCACGTCGTTCTCGATGGCCTGGGTGCACTCCGGCGTCAACGCCCGGAAGCTCTTGCGCAGGCTCTCGTGCGCCGCTTCGTTCAGCGGATAGTGGAACAGCTCGGCCTGCTCCAGGTGACGCAGGCGATAGTCGACACCGCTGTCGACGTTGACGATCTCGGTGTTCTGCTTGATCAGGGCGATGGCCGGCAGAAAGCGCGCACGCTGTAGGCCGTCCTTGTACAGGCCGTCCGGCACGATGTTCGAGGTGGCCACCAGGGTCACGCCGTTCTTGAACAACTCTTCCATCAAGGTGCCGAGAATCATCGCGTCGGTGATATCGGAGACAAAGAATTCGTCGAAACAGATCACCCGGGTTTCAGCGGCAAACCGCTTGGCGATCAGGGTCAGCGGGTTTTTTTCACCGGTCAGGGTCTTCATTTCCTCGTGCACCCGCTTCATGAAGCGGTGGAAGTGCGTGCGGGTCTTTTCCTTGAACGGCAGCGCTTCGAAGAAGGTGTCCACCAGGTAGGTCTTGCCGCGACCTACACCCCCCCAGAAATACAGGCCCTTGACCGGCGCCTGGTCTTTCTTGCCGAACAGTTTGCCGAGCAGGCCCGGCTTGTTCTGCGAAGCCGCGATCAAGTCGTCGTACAGGCGCTGCAAATGGCGCACTGCCGTTTCCTGGGCCGCGTCGTGAAAGAACTCGGGGCGTTTCAGATCAGCTTGATATCGTTCTAGGGGCGTCATAATTTCGTTAGCAAGGTAACAAAAACGGGCCGTCACTTTAGCGACGGCCCGTGGGAATGGCAATCAACCCTTGGTCGGGGAAGGCCTCGAATCAGTCCTGCGCCGGCGTCAAAGCGACCCGCAACGCCTCAATGGCCGCGTCACACGACGCTTCGTCGGCGAACTCGGCGCTATCGGCCACGCACTCGCCTTCCAGCCAGACGCTGAAACGCCCGGCCTCGCCGCGAATGTCCAGGGCCTGGCCGGACTGCAATTGCTTGGTCACCGCGCCGGCACTCTTGCCATCGGCAAAGTGCCGCGACAGCAGCAGTTGTTCGCCGTCGGCGGCCAGCAGGCGGAAGCGGAAACTGCCGTCGTCCTCACGGAAGCTGACAAAGCGCGCGGCCTTGGCGGCTTTCTTCTTGCTGCTCGCAGCCACCTGGGTCTGCTTGACGAAGGAGCGCAGGCCCACCGCCTCGCGCAGTTCGCCGAGGAACGGGGTGGCCACGCTGCGGGCCTTCTTCGCCCCGGCCTGGAGGATATCTTCCAGGTCCGCCGGACGGGTGATCAGTTCGTAATAACGCTCGCGGGCCTCGCCCAGGTCATTGTCGAGCAGGGTGAACAAGCGGTTCTTCGCTTCGCCCCAACCCAACCCGCCCAGCAACTCACCACGGAATTCGGCGGCCTGTGCCGGCGTGGAAAACGCCTGGAACAGGGTGAACAGGTGCGAGTTGTCCGGATCCTTGGCTTCGCCTGGCGCGCGGGAGTCGGTGACGATGCGCGAGATCGCCTCCTTCATGTCCTTGGCGCTGCTGAACAACGGGATGGTGTTGTCATAGCTCTTGGACATTTTCCGCCCATCGAGGCCCGGCAGCGTGGCGACGCTTTCCTCGATCAGCGCTTCGGGCATGACGAAGAATTCCTTGCCCTGGCCGAACAGGTGGTTGAAGCGCTGGCCGATATCCCGGGCCATTTCCACGTGCTGGATCTGGTCGCGACCGACCGGCACCTGGTGGGCGTTGAACATCAGGATATCCGCGGCCATCAGCACCGGGTAGCTGTACAGGCCCATGGTGATCCCGGCATCCGGGTCTTCGCCGCCTTCGACGTTCTTGTCCACCGACGCCTTGTAGGCATGCGCACGGTTGAGCAGGCCCTTGGCCGCGACGCAGGTCAGCAGCCAGGTCAGCTCGGGGATTTCCGGAATATCCGACTGGCGATAAAAGGTCACGCGGTCCACATCCAGGCCACCGGCCAACCAGGTCGCGGCGATTTCCAGGCGCGAGCGCTGGATGCGCAGCGGGTCATCGCACTTGATCAGGGCGTGATAGTCGGCCAGGAAATAGAACGAATCGGCGTTGCTGGCACGGCTGGCGAGGATCGCCGGACGGATCGCGCCGGCGTAGTTGCCCAGGTGCGGCGTGCCCGTGGTGGTGATACCGGTGAGGATGCGCGTACGTGTGGTCATGGATGATCGCTTGTTCAATTCGAGAGGCGCGGCAGGATCAGATCCTTGAGATCGGTCAGCTTGCCGTGAAAAAAGTGTCCGCATTCTGCCACTTTCAGCAGCTCATGGGGACGTTCGAGCGCGGCGGACCAATCATAGACAAGCTGCGGATCGATCACTTCGTCGGTTTCCGGCTGGATCAGGGTCAGCGGGCAATGTTCCGGCAGGCGGTCGACCGCTTGCAAGCGCATGACCGCCGCCGCCACCAGAAACAGGTGCTGCAAGGTCTGGCCCTGGGCTTCCAGGCGACCGCCAAGGCTCGCCGCGACGAAACCGCCGAAGGAAAAACCGAACAGGGTCAGGGGCAAGTCCGGGTGTTGTGCGCGCAGCCATTGCGCGGCGGCCTGGGCATCATCGACTTCACCGTGGCCCATGTCGTGGCTGCCGGCGCTGGCGCCGACACCGCGATAGTTGAAGCGCAGGGTGATCAGGCCGGCATCGCGGGCGGTGCGCTGCAGGGTCGAGACGACCTTGTTGAGCATGGTCCCACCCTGCACCGGGTTGGGATGGCAGATCAGCGCCAGGCCACGCGCTTCGGGCATGTCCAGGTACAAGGCTTCCAGTTGGCCGACAGGGCCATCGATCATTACAGGGGTTTCACGCATCAGCAAGGAAGGAACTCCGTGACCTCTCAAGGGGTCGACTCGTCTAGCTTAAAGTCTGTGCCTGACATGACTGCGACCTTAAGATCGCGGTATACAGCGCAGGTCCGAGCCGTTAACGTAAAGCAAAGCCGTTTATAGAGGAAGGACTCGTGGAACACTCGCTCTTAGTTTGGTTGTTGCCGACTCTTGCCCTGGTTGCCGGTGTCGCCATTGGTTTCCTGGTCGCCCGTCTGGTACCGAGTGCCGCCCCGAGCAGCACGCAGCGCCAGTTGGACGATATCCAGGAACGTTTCGACAGTTATCAGAACGAAGTGGTCACCCACTTCAACAGCACCGCGAACCTGGTGAAAAAGCTCACCCAGAGCTACCAGGAAGTGCAAGATCATCTCGCCGAGGGCGCCAACCGCCTGGCCCTCGACGAACTGACTCGCCAACGCCTGCTCGCCGCCCTGCACGCCGATGCGGTACCGGGTCCACGGGAACGCCTGACGCCACCGCGCAGCCAGGAGCCGCCGCGCGACTACGCGCCCAAGGCGCCGAATGCGCCCGGCATGCTGGATGAGCACTACGGCCTGAAAAAATAAGCCGGTTGCCAGCGCAATTAAAAAGCCCGCCCGATCAGTGATCGGGCGGGCTTTTTTACGCCTGGGGTTCAGTCAGGTGATCAAGGGTACTGCTGCACCGGCTGGCCATACTGCTGGCCCTGCTGGTATTGCGGTTGGCCTTGCTGCTGATACTGGGGTTGGCCCTGCTGCTGATACTGCGTCTGGCCTTGCTGTTGCCCCTGCGGCTGGCCGTACTGCTGGCCGGGAATCGCCTTCAGGTTGACCTCCACCCGACGGTTCTGCGCCCGACCGTTGACGTCGGCGTTGCTGGCCACCGGATTGTCCGGACCGGCACCGCGAGCCGAGAGGTTGGCGCCGCTGACACCCTGGGAGGTCAGGTAGTTGGCAACGCTCTGAGCGCGGCGCTGGGACAGGTCCATGTTCAACTGGCGGCTGCCGGTGCCGTCGGTGTAGCCGACGATTTCGATCTGGTTCTGGCTGAACTCCTTCAGCGAGTTGGCCAGGTTGTTCAGCGGCTGATAGAAGCTGCTGGCGATCGCATCAGAGTTGGTTGCGAAGGTAATGCTACCGGGCATGATCAACTTGATCTGATCACCCTGGCGCTGCACCTGGACACCCGTGTTGGCCATGCTCTCGCGCAGTTTCTTTTCCTGCTGGTCGGCGTAGTAGCCGTAACCGGCACCGGCCAGGCCGGCCAGGGCGCCACCGATCAGCGCGCCCTTGCCATGGTTCTTGTGGTCGATCAGCGCACCGGCCGCGGCCCCGGCCAGCACGCCGATACCGCCGTACTTGGCGGTGTTGCTCATGCCCCCCGAACCTTGTTGCTGCTGTGCCTGTCCTTGGTTGTCATACGGGTTGGGGTTCTGCGATGCACAGCCGGACACGAGGGCGACGGCGGTAGCGACAATAATCAAGCGACGCGAGGTGAACATGAATCAAGCTCCTACTCATTGAAGGTGCAACAGTCGTTGACAATAGACTCCTGCTGGCCTTGGAACATGACGAATGGCAAAAATTCCATGAAACTTCTCATGCGCGAATAAAAGGGTTCTCGCGCACCTCCTCGCCCAGGCGGCTGTCGGGGCCAACGGGGACGCGCTCATTGCCCTTGGGCACGAGCAATACCAGGGCACCGGCGATGATTTCAAAAATCCCGCTGCCAGCGATGACCATGCCCGCTTCGAAGCGGGCATACAGCGCCGCGCCACAGGCTCCGGCAATCAGGATCGACGCCCCCAGCGCGGCAAAACGCAGCCTGGCCAAGCCGGCGATTTCGCCCTGCCTGAAGGTGGTTTGAATCAGCAGGATAAACGAGATATCGATCAGCGGACCGCCGAGTGCGGCCAGGCCGGCGCCGAACATCATGCCCACCAGCACCTGCTCCGCCGGCAGGTACAGCACCGCCGCGCCGATGATCGAGATGCCCAGGCCGTTGACCACCGAGCCGAAGCTGAAACCACCATACAGGCGGCGCAGTTGCAGGTTGCCGACGACAAAAATGCCGACCAGGTTACCCGCGCCATAAGCCCCCATGATCAGGCCGTAGGCGGCAAAACCATGGACACCAAAGCCCTGGATATCGTATTTGACCACGGCCAGCGCCATGCCGATGGAAACGCCCAGGCTCCAGGCGACATTGCCCAACCCGGCACACACATAGACCGCCTGCATCCGCCGGCGGCCGAGCAGGCTGCGCCAACCGGCGGTGAAGGCGGCACGCCGGCTGGTCAGCCTGCCGGGTTGACGCGGCAAGGCCTTGCCCAGTTTCATCAGCGCCCAGGCCGAGATCAGGAACGTCAGGCTATTGAGGGTAAACAGCTGCTCCAGCGGAATCAGCAGGGTGATGGCCGCCGCCAGCATCGGTCCGATCACCCGCGCCACCCGGATGATCGCGTCGAACAGCGCGTTGAGCGCCTGCAACTGCTCCGGCACCGCGACAATCCGTGGCAGACTGGCGCGCAACGCCGGTTCGAACAAGGAATTGACGATCATCATCAGCATGACCGGCACCGCCAGGGTCCACAGGCTCATCAGCCCCAGCGCCCAGGCCAGCATCGGCATCAGGGCAATCCCGGACCGCACCAGGTCGGCACCGATCATCGTGCGTCGATGGTCCCAGCGTTCGGCCCAGATCCCGCCCAGCAAGGCACCCGCCAACGCCGCGGCACCGCGTAACGCCCCGAGCCAGCTGGCATCGCTGCCGGCAACCTGCACCGCCATCCAGGCCACGGCGATCGCGAACAGCTCATCGCCGATTGCCGAGAGCGCCAGCCCGCCCCAGAGCAACGCCACCGGCCGCTGAAGCAGCGGCCTAAACAGTTTCATCAAGCATCCGGGTGCAATCCCTCTCCAAACGCAGACCAGGGTTTCAGGAGAACGACCCCGAGGCGGCCTCCCGAGACGAATCCCCTCGATACCCGGTCCCAAACGTCGCCTTCAATTGCTCGACACTGCGCACCAACAATTCCTTGAGCTCCGGCAACCATTGCGGATCCTCCAGCACGCGCCTCACCGCCGCCGCATCACCATACAACAGCTCACGCTCCAGGGCACTGGCGCGCAGTGACAAGGCCTGCGCGCCCATGGTGCCGGAGCTGCCCTTGATCGCATGCAGCACCGCCGCCACCGCCGGCCCGTCGCGGTCCTGCAGGTGCGCCGGGAGCAGCGCCAGCTGCTTTTCCAACTCGGAACCGAAACTGTACAAGACGGTGGAGATCAGCTCGAGATTGCTACCGAAGCGACTCATGATCGACGCACGCGCCTCGAGCACGCTATCGACTGAATACCCATGCACCTCGCTCATCATCAGGGGTTGAGGTGCCTCGCGCCCGGTCTGGACGCGCAAGGTCTGCACCAGTTGCTCGAGGTCGATGGGTTTGCTCACATGGTCATTCATGCCCGCCGCGATACAGGCTTCACGGTCGCTGTTGGAGGCATTGGCAGTCATCGCCAGGATCGGCAACAGGGCAAAATGCGCGTGGCGGCGAATCCGCCGCGTCGCCTCCAGGCCATCGATGTCCGGCATCTGGATATCCATCAGCACCGCATCGAACGGCGTCGAAGCCGACATGACCTGGCTGACGCCCTCCAATCCGCCTTCCGCCAGGCTGACCTGGGCGCCTTCGCCTCTCAGCAGCTCGTCGGCGACCTGGCGATTGAGGGCATTGTCTTCCACCACCAACAAGCGCAAGCCGGCCAGGCGCCGAGGACGGGCGGGGCCGGGCAACGCTTCGGGCAGCGGCTCGCTGGTGCTGAAAGCGCGCTGGACCGCATCGGCCAACTGCCGCGGCGTCACCGGTTTGGTGAGAAAACCGACAAAGGGCGCATCGCCTTCGTGGTGCACATCCGCCAGAACCTCACGTCCGTAGGCGGTAATCATGATCACCATCGGCGGCGGCGCGGCTTGCTCCTGCAAGCTGATCAAGCGGGCGGCACTGAGGCCGTCCATGTCCGGCATGCGCCAGTCCATCAACACCACGTCATAGGGTTCGCCACGCAACTGCGCCTTGCGCACCCCCTCGACCGCCAGCGTGCCGCCACTCACCGTGTCGGCGGTCCAGCCCAGGGAACGCACGGTTCGCAGCAGCAGTTCGCAGGCCATGGAGTTGTCGTCGGCGACCAGCAGGCGCATCGTCGAATCGACACCGGGGCAGGACAGCCGCAGGGCTTCCTCGCGGGCCACGTCGAGGCTGATATCGAACCAGAACCGGCTGCCGACACCCACCTCACTCTCCACCTGCAACTCGCCGCCCATCAGGCCCACCAGCCGCTTGCAGATCACCAGACCCAGTCCGGTACCGCCGAAACGGCGGCTGGTCGAGGCTTCCGCCTGGGTGAAGCCGTCAAAGACGCGCTGCAGTTGTTCGGCACTGATGCCGATGCCGGTATCGCAAATCTCGACCCGAACTTTCACCGAGCCGTGCAGGCGCCGCAACTGCCGGATACTGACCACCACCTGGCCCTGCTGGGTGAACTTCAGGGCGTTGCCGGCCAGATTGATCAGCACTTGCTGCAAGCGCAGGCTGTCGCCCACCAGGCTGCCGGGCAAGTTGGAATCCAGGTCGAACATCACCTCGACCTCCTTACTGCCCTGATTGCCCGCCAACACCACCGCCAGGTCACGCATCAGCGGTTCGAGCTCGAAGGGGTGCGGATCCAGGCGCAGCTTGCCGGCCTCGATCTTGGAGTAGTCGAGGATGTCGTTGAGCAGGCCCAGCAGTGACTTGGCCGCCGTCTGGGCCTTGACCACGTAGTCGCGCTGGCGGGCATTGAGGTCGGTGTGCTGGACCAACTGCAACATGCCCATCACCGCGTTCATCGGCGTGCGGATTTCATGGCTCATGTTGGCCAGGAAAAACGACTTGGCGGCGCTGGCGCTGTCGGCGCGGTTCTTGGCCCGCAGCAGGTGCGATTCCAACTCGCGTTGGGTGGTGATATCGCGGTTGATACCGGTCACCCGCAGAGCTTGGCCCTGGGCATCGCGCTCGACCTGGGCGCCGGCCTGGATGAAACGTATCCGCCCATCCGGCGCCAGCAGCCGGAAGATCGGGTCATACACCCCCTCCCCGGCAACGGCCGCAGTCAACTGCGCGGCCACCGCCTCGACGTCCTCAGGGTGTACCCGCTCATACCAGTGTGCATAGTTCAAACCGTTATCGCGCAAGCTCAGCGGCTGGCTATAGAACTCGAACATCCGGTCGTTCCATTGCAACCTGTTGTCCGCCAGGGTCCAGGTCCAGATACCCAGTTCGGCCACATCGGCGGCCATCAGCAACTGGTCGCGGATCACCCGGCTCGCCTGCAGGCTCACTTCCAGTTGATGCTCGGCGGCCTTGCGCTGGGTGATATCGACGGCGATGCCCAGATAGCCGATCAGTTGCCCCTCGTCATCACGCAGGTCGGTCACCACCAGGCTGACCGGCACATGGGAGGCATCCTTGCGCACATAGGTCCATTCGCGGGTTTCCGAGTGCTCGAACTCCGGCTTGTGGGCTAAGACCCTGAAACCCTCGATGACCTGTCCATACTCCGCGCTGAGTTCAGCAGCACGCTCGATGATTTCCTGCTCCACGTGGAGGATCGCCGGGGTGGCCTTGCCCAGCAGTTCTTCGGCGCGATAACCGAGCATGTGCTCGGCGCCCTCGTTGAATACACTGATCACACCGTCCAGATCGGTGGCGATGATCGACACCTCGGAGGCCGAACGCAGCACACTGCTGAACAACAGGTTGATCCGCCGCAGCTCCGAGGTCCGCGCTGCCACCTGCTCTTCGAGGCTGGAGTTGAGCTCGAGAATCCGCGCCTCGGCGGCTTTCTGCGCGCTGATATCGCGCAGCGTCTTCGATGCGCCGATCACCCGGCCACTTTCGTCACAGATGGGTGAAACGTTCACCGAAACATAGATGCGGCGACCGTCCTTGCAGCGCCGCAGAGTGTCGAAATGGGTAATCGCCTTACCGCCCGCAATGCCCCTCAGGATCTCGATATCTTCCGAGACCAGCTCAGGCGGCACGATCAGCTTCACCAACGGCTGACCCACCGCCTCCTGCGCGGTATAGCCCAACAGGTTCTGCGCGCCCTTGTTCCAACTGGTGACGATACCTTCAAGGGTCTTGCCGATGATCGCGTCCGCCGAGCCTTCGACGATCGAGGCCAACCGGGCCTGCTGGGCGATCACCTGCAGACGCCGCTGGGAACTGATCCTGGCAATGGCGGCGAGCGCGGCCAGCAGCAAGCTGGCCAGGATGCCAAGGAAAAGCACCAGCATCGGCGACACCAGGTGCAGGTGCTGCGCGAACAGCGGCAGTGCCTGCACCTCTATCTGCCAGCGCCGACCGAAGACATTCCGTTCCAGGGTATGGCTCATCAAGGCCGCCGGCTGGGCGCCCGACTCATAAGTGCTCTGGTAAAACTGCTCAGGGGCTCCCGGGACAGTGATGTCCCTGAGCCGCAGGTTGACCGCCTCGCCTTGCGGCACCAACCCCTCCAGAACATTCTCGATCTGCAAAGGCGCATAGCCCCAACCGACAATCGCCGCCTCTCGCTCCGACTCGGTGGGCAGCACAATACCGTGCTTGTAGATCGGCAACAGAATCAAGAACGCCTGTTCCGGCTTGTCCAGCGACTGCTCCAGCGTAATCGGCGCGGTGAGCCGCGCTTCGCCCGTGCGCGCGGCCGCCCGTGCCGCCTCGGCCCGGTCAGCCTCCGAGGCGATGTCCAGGCCGAACGCCGCGGAGTGATCGGCGTTGGGCTCCAGGTACTGGACCACATAAAGGTCGCCTTCATGGGGCGCAAACTGGTGAATGCTGAAGTCCGGCTCACCATCGGCGCGGGCTTGCTGCAGGAATGTCCCGAGGTCCTGAGGCGACACCCGGCGGATAAAACCGAACCCGCGGGCACCGGGAAACTCCTTGGACACGTCGCGCATCTGGCTGAAGCGGTGGAAGATCTCCCGCGTCATGCCATCCTCGCCGGCAGTGACAATCGCGCCACGGGTACCGCGCAACCCGTACTGATACAACTCCAACCGGGTCACCACCGACTGCAGCGCTCTTTCGGCGGTGACGCCGAGAGCTTCGCGGGTGCGTTGTTCATTACTGTTCTGCAGGAGCAGACATCCGATGACCGTCACCACCAACCCAAGGGCCAGGATCATCGCAGCGCGCCCATTCAGGGCAGACAGACTCTTTCGTTTCAATACAGACTCCTTTGAGCAATGCGGCTATCCCGGGGGCCGGGATGTCGATCTTCGGCGACTGGCCTTGCTGCCCTCATACCGTTCGTGACCATGAAGACAAGAAGGTGCTTATCTGGGTAAACGGCACCGGTCGGCAATACAGAAAGCCCTGCATGATCCGGCAGCCCTGCTCCAGCAGCAGGTCGGCCTGCTGCTGGGTCTCCACGCCTTCGGCCACCAGCTCAAGACCCAGCGCCTGCCCCAGCTTGATGATCGCCTCGACAATGGCCAGATCGCTCTTGTCGAGGAGCATGTCGCGCACGAAGCTCTGGTCGATCTTCAGCACATCAATGGGAAAACGCTTGAGATAGGCCAAGCTCGAATAACCCGTGCCAAAATCGTCGATGGCCACGTGTACGCCCAACTCCTTGAGCGCCATCAGGGTTTCCCGGGCGTTGTCGATGTCCCGGGCCAGGACCCCTTCGGTGATTTCCAGCTCCAGCCATTGCGGCGCCAGACCGGAGTCGCGCAGGATGCCCTTGACCATGCCGAGGAACGACTCTTCACGAAACTGCACGGCGCTGATGTTCACGCTGACACAGACTGGATGGCCCAGTTCATGCAATTTGCAGGTGTCCTTGCAGGCCTGGAGCAGCACGTATTTACCGATGGGAATGATCAAGCCGGTTTCTTCGGCCAGGGGAATGAAGTCCGCCGGCGAGACCAGGTTGCCGTCGCCGTTGCGCCAGCGGATCAGCGCCTCCATGCCGACCACGCGCAGGTCCCGGGCATCGACCTTGGCCTGGTAGAACACCTCGAACACCCCTTCCTCGATGGCCGCGCGCATATGCCGTTCAAGCAGGTGCCGGGCGCGCATGCCGCTTTCGATACCGGGAGAAAAGAACAGGTAGCGGTTACGCCCCGCCAGCTTGGCCTGATACATCGCGGCGTCGGCATGTCGGTAGAGCGACTCAAGGTCGTCGCTGTCTTCCGGGAAGACCCCGATACCAATGCTGGCACTCAGGTCGTAGCGCGTGCCCTGCAGCGAAAACGGGCTGGAAATGGCCGTCAGCACCTGCTCGGCAAAATCCCCCACCGCCTCGAAACCGTCCACCTCCGACAACAGGATGATGAACTCGTCGCCGCCCTGGCGACTGAGAGTATCCATGCCGCGCAGCAGCATCGACAGGCGTGTCGCCACGTACTTGAGCATCTGGTCACCGACCGAATGCCCCATGGAATCGTTGATGGCCTTGAAGTTGTCCAGGTCCAGCAACAGCATCGCCAGCCGCCCGTGATTGCGCCGGGCCATTTTCAGCGCCTGCTCGGCACGATCCTGCAACAGCATACGGTTGGGCAAGCCGGTCAGGGCGTCGTGGTTGGCCAGGCGCTTGGCTTCATTGCGCAGGGTGATATGGGCGTTGATATGAGCCCTGGCCACCGGGATATTCAAGGGTTTCTGGATAAAGTCGATGCCGCCGTAGCCCAGGGCCTGGAGTTCGTAATCGGCCTGGGCATGGGAGGTGACGAAAATCACCGCGGCGTCGGACAACTTGGGGTCGGCCTTCAGCGCCTTGCAGACCTCGAAGCCGTTCATGCCGGGCATCTCGATATCGAGCAGGACCACATCGGGACGGCATTGGCGCGCGACTCGCAACGCTTCTTCACCGCTGGTGGCGACATGCACCTGGGCCAGATCCCGTACCGACTCGCGGAGGATCAGCGCGTCGGTCGCTTGGTCGTCGACGATCAGGACGACTGGAGCGGGGCTAAATGTGGACTCGCGCATTCCTTGCTCCCAGGCAATTCCTTTGTAATTCATGAACAAAGAGCGCTGACGTGGCCCCATTCTTTGCACCCTCGCCAGCCTTCAGTCACTCCAGGCGTTGAAAGGGAGGGTAGACGTCTATTGGTTATAGCTGACGCAAGGCACATAGCCACCCCGCCGAAGCGTCTTCGACGGTACATTTGGTCAAATAGCAGGTATCCCGGTATACGCGAACCCGTAGGAGCCGGCTTGCCGGCGATGAGGCCAGTACCTCCACCACATCATCTGCGTCATATACATCGCTATCGCCAGCAAGCCGGCGCCTACAAGGAGTCGTGGTGTTGTCCAGCGCCCGGCTCAAGCCAGTCAGCGCGATTCGCCCAGCAACCCCAGTTCCTGCGCCCGCGCCACCGCCTGGGTGCGCCGTTCGACCCGCAGTTTGCCGTTGATATGGCTGGCGTGGGTTTTCACCGTATGCAGGGAAATGAACAACTGGTCGCTGATCTCCTGGTTCGAACAGCCCTGGGCGATCAAATGCAGGACGGCCAGTTCACGGCTACTCAGGCTGTCGATGGGCTGCGCCAGCTCTCCGGCCTCGCGCACCGCCTGGGCTGGCAGCAGCGCCAGCAGGCTTTGCCGCAGCGGCGTGTCCGGGCCTTGCAGCAATTGCTCACGCATCCACTGCGGATGCGCTTTGGCCAAGGCCTGGAACGGCAACAAAGCGCCGCCCGTGGTGGCTTCCACCGCGCGGGCGAACAGCGGCCGGGCTTCGGCCTCGCGGGCCGTCGCCAGCAACACCAGCAGCCACTGGTTCCAGGCCATCACGCTGAGCAGTTGAGCGCCGCTGGCCTGGCCCTGCTCCACCAGTTTCGCCAGGCGCTGCTGCGCGGCCGCGGGCTGGCCGCGCATGGCTTCGAGCAAGGCCTGCTGCAACTGGATATGCAAGGGCAGTTGCGGGTGGAACTCCGGCGCCGCCGCCGGCTGAGCGCCGTTATAGGTCTGTTCCAGGCGCCCCAGCCAGGCTTCGGCCAGGTCGATGCGGCCCTGGGCCAGCCACAGTTGGCACTTCATCAAGGTGATCATCGCCAGGTAATAAATCGGCGGCACATCCCAGATATGCATCAGACGCTCGGCCTCGGCCAGTTCGGCAAAGGCCTTGGCGAACTCACCGTTGCGCCCTTCCTGGCCGGCAATCACGCAATGCCCCACCAGCACGCTGATATCGCGGCAGGCCCGGGCCTCGTGAAGACCCGCCAACAAGCGAAGGCGCCCGGCTTCGGGTTGCTGGCGCAGGGTCAGCAGGTAACCCTCGTACAGCGTCAACCGGGCGCGGGCGGCATACAGCCGCTGGGCGGACAAACCCTCCAGGCGCTGCAAGCCCTGGCGGACCTCATCCAGCGCACGCAATACCTCGCCACGGGCCTGCAGCACCCGCGCCCGATCGTAATGGGCCAAGGCCTCGAACAAGGGGTTGCCGACCCGCTGGGCCAGCTCCAACGACTCACGATTCAGGCCACGGGCACGCCACAGGTCACCGTCGGCAATCGCCAGGTTGGACAGGGTCGACAGGCACACCAGACGCTGGCCATAGCGCTTGTGCGGCAGGCTGAGCAAGGCTTCGCCGCAATAGGCCTGGGTCTTCTGGCGATCGCCACGGCCACGGGCGATGATCCCGCTCAGGGCCAGCCATTGCGCGAGCATGGACTTCTGCGCGGTGGCCGAGGGTGCGGGCAGGAAGCGGCTCAAGTGACTGGCCAGCTCTTCGGCCGCATCCAGTTGGCAGGCCAGTCCCAAAGCCCAGGCGTAGAGCACGATCAGCCGCGGTGTGCTGACCAGCAGGCGATCGGGCAAGTCGCTTTTCCAGCGCAGCAGCATGCCGACGTTCTGTTCGGCCAGCAGTTGCTCTTCCGAGAGGTTCTGCACCAGGTTCGCCGCCACATCCAGATGCCCGGCGCGCAGGGCCTGTTCCACCGCCTCGTCGAGCAAGCCCTGGCTGCTGAACCAGCGGCAGGCCCGCAGATGCAGACTGGCGGCCGGGACCAGCGCATTGCTCGGTGGACGGCTGCGCAGCAGATCGGAAAACAGGTGGTGATAACGGAACCAGTGGCCGTGTTGGTCCAGCGGCACCAGGAACACCTGGTGCGATTGCAGGTAGCTGAGGATCTGCGCGCTGTCGTGGGACTCGCGAAGCGCATCGCACAGTTCGCTGCAAAAGCGCTCCTGGGGCGCGGTGTCGTAGAGAAAGCTCTGGACCTCGGCTGGCAGGCAGTCGATCACCTCCTCCAGCAGGTAGTCGCGAATCAACCCGGTACCACCTTGCAGGACCTGAGGCAGCGCCGTATCGCTGCTGGCCTGCGCCGCGGCCAATAACCAGAAGCGCAAACCGGCGACCCAACCCTCGCTGCGCTCGATCAGGTTGTTCAGCGCTTCGCCACGCAAGGAACTGCTGTGGCGCTCGAACAGGTCCAGGGATTCGCCGTGGGTCAGGCGCAGGTCTTGCTCGTTCAACTCCAGCAGTTGCCGCGACAGTCGCAGGCGTGCCAGGTGCCACTCCGGCCGCTGTCGGCTGGTGACCAGCACCAGCAAACCCGCGGGCAGGTGGTTGAGGAAGAACTGCAGGCAACGATCCAGCACCGGGCCCTGGGCCAGATGGTAATCGTCGAGCACCAGCAACAGCGGTGTGCTGCTGGACAGGCGCAGCGCCAGTTCGTCGAGCAGGCCGTCCAGCCACTCCTCGAAAGCGAAGGGTTGATGGCGCTGGCGCATTTTCAACAGGCCCAGCGCCTGGCTGCCCAGGTCTGGAAAGTAGTGTTGCAGGCCGTCGAGCAGGCGCTCGAGGAAACGTCCCGGATCGTTGTCCCGCGGACTGAGCCCCAGCCACAGGCTTTGCCAGTGTTCGGGCAGGCTCTGGCAGAACTCCACCGCTAACGAACTCTTGCCGAAACCGGCCGGGGCGCTGACCAGCAACAGACGGCCGTGCAACCCGGCACCCAGGCGTTCGCACAGGCGGGGTCGCAACACATAGCCGTCCGGCAATGGCGGACGGTAGAAGCGTCCTTCCGAGGCAGGTATGGCCGGGCCCATGGGACCTTGCATACGGGACAGATCAGTCATGGCCGGCTCTTGTTGAAGGGCTGTTATCGGCGGGCAGTTGTTCGCAGACTAGCGGTAAAAAGCGCCGTAATGAAGGCTTATTGTCGTAATTTTGTCGAAAAGCATCGACTTTGAAATATTTAGCGACATATATCCCGCAAGCAAAAAAACGCCCCGAACCAGCCGGGGCGTTTCAACGCAGGATGCGCCTGCGCTTGTAACGGGGTTGCATGTGGGAGCGATGTCTATTTGGGAGCAGAACTTGTTTGGGGGCAGAACTTTTGTGGGAGCGGTGCTTGCCCGCGAAGCTTTTAGCGACTTTAACGGCCCCTTCGCGGGCAAGCAC
>NZ_JBWKUQ010000002.1:0-151013 GCF_059420925.1 Pseudomonas sp. GW821-FHT03C07 | reverse complement strand
TCCCTCCTCCCCCCCCCCCCCCCCCCCCCCCCCCCCCCCCCCCCCCCCCCCCCCCCCCCCCCCCCCCCCCACAGGGACTGTGTTCAACCTTCAGTGATGGACATTGACCTCATTCCCCTTTCGCGGGCAATCGATCATCGACCGGCGCTGCTCCCACAGTTTCAGCGAACGCCGTCCTGGCGCAAGGCAGCTGGGGTGAAATCGCTGGTGGTGGCGGTGAAGCCGAAGTCATACGCCTGCTTCTCTTCGTTCTTCATGCCCAGCGCCAGGTAGCGACCGGACTGCAGGTCGTAGAGGGTTTCCAGGGCGTACCACGGCACTTGCTTGTCGTAGTAGTTCTCGGCATGGGCTTCGGCGACACGCCAGAGTTGCCCGCGACCGTCGTAGTGGTCGATCACCGCCGCCTGCCAGGTGTCTTCGTCGATATAGAAGTCACGCTTGGCGTAGATATGGCGCTGGCCTTCCTTCAGGGTCGCGACCACGTGCCAGACACGGCGCAGCTCGTAACGCGCCAGGTCCTGGTTGATATGGCCGGCCTTGATGATGTCGGCGTACTTGAGCTGCGGCGAATCGAGCTTGTAGCTGTCGGAGGCGATGTACATCTCCTGCTTGCCTTCGAGCTTCCAGTCGTAGCGGTCCGGCGCGCCGTTGTACATGTCCAGGTTGTCGGAGGTGCGCAGGCCGTCGGCGGCGGTACCCGGGCCGTCATAGGAGACTTGCGGGGCACGTCGCACACGGCGCTGGCCGGCGTTGTAGACCCAGGCCGAACGCGGCTCCTTGACCTGGTCGAGGGTTTCGTGGACCAGCAGCACGCCACCGGCCAGGCGTGCCGGCGCGGTCACTTTCTGCTTGAAGTAGAAGAGGATATTGCCGGGGTTGGCCGGATCGTAGTCCTTCATCTTGTCGCGGAAGACGAACTGGTCCTGGAAGTACACCAGGCTGTAAGAGCCATTGGCCTGGGGCGTGGCCTGGGTCACCAGACGGGTCACGCTGCCGCCGCGATAGCGGGTGATGTGGTTCCAGATCACCTCCACGCCACTTTTCGGGATCGGGAACGGCACGGCGGTCTTGAAGTTTTCCAGACCGTTGCCGCCGCTGACCAGGTTGGTCCTGGAGGCGTTTTCCTTGATCGCGGCAAACACCTCATCCGGCACGGTGGCACCGCGATGGGACGGGTAGACCGGCATCTTGAAGGTCTCCGGGTAGCGCTTGAACATCGCGTATTGCCCCGGGGCCAGCTTGTCCTTGTACTGCTCGACGTTCTGCGCGGTGATGATGAACAGCGGCTTTTCACTGGCGTACGGATCGGAGAGGAAACCCTTGCTGTCGGCCGTGCCGATGGTCTTCGCCATCGGCGTCCAGGCCGGGATGCTGCCGGCGGCATTGCCGGCCTTTTCCGCGCCCATCGGGGTCAGGCTCGCGCCCAGTTTCGCCGCTTCGTCGGCGGACACCGCCGCCATCACGCCGCTGGCCAGCAACGACAATCCCAGCACACCGACCTGAAGCAGATTCTTGGTGATTTTCATCTTTTTGTTCTTCCTGAAATTCAGCGTACTTAAAAGTTCATGCCAACGCTCAGCGCGACGAAGTCACGGTCATCCACCGTGCTGTAGTCGCCACCGAAGAAATTGGTGTAGTTCAGGCTCGCGGTGTAGGTGTTCTGGTACTCGGCATCAAGGCCCAGGCTGACCGCCTTGCGCCCCTGTTCGAAGTTGCCGCCAGGGCCCGGCGAATAACCTTTCACATCATGGGACCAGGCCACGTTGGGCTTGAGGTTCACCCCGGCGAAGACATCCGGGTATTCCCAGATGGCCCGGGCGCGATAACCCCAGGAAGTGGCGGTGGTGAAGCCGTCGTTGTTGCAGTTGCTGCTGCGGTTGCTGGCGTCCGCGCCGGGCCCGGCGCCATTGATCGTGCCGCTATTGAGGGTTGGGCAAAAACCGTTCGGCAAGGTGCCCGGCCCATAGACCGGATCCCGGCCGTAGCGAACCTTGTCCCGACTTTCCAGGCCGCCCACATAGGTGATCCCGGCTTCACCGACCAGGGTCAGGCGACTGGCGCCCATGACCTGATCGAAGAAATGCGTGAAGGTGGTCTGGAACTGGGTGATTTCCTTGCGGTTATAGCCGTTGATCGTCTGCCCCGGCGAACCCTTGATGATCGAGGCATTCCCCAGGCCTGGCAACGGTGTGACACCGGCATACAGGATATCGGTGGAGCTGATCTGCACCGGCGCATTCGGCCGGTAGCTCAATTCGCCACTCCAGGCGGTACCGGTGGGCAAGGTGGTGGAGAAGCTCAAGCCATACAGGCGAATGTTCTCCGGGTACTCCATGAAGTAGCTGGAGTTGCCGGCCACCACCAAGGGGGCCGCCGTACCGAGGAACGGAGCACTATTGAAGACCGCCTGGGAGGCGCCCTTGGCACTGAAGATTGGCGCGCGACTGTGGTAGTTCATGAAATAGGCGCCGAACTCGGTGTCCAGCGGCTCGAAGTTGTAATGCATGGCCAAGCCGAACTGGCCGCCACTGCTGGGGTCCTGGTCGGGTGTACGTCGAACCAGGACACCTTCGCCGTTGATATCGACACCCAATGGCCGTAGCCCCACTTGCTGAGCCGGGCTGATCGTGGCGGTCGAGTTCAAGACCCGCAGGTTATTGTCACAACCATGCGAGGAAATGTCCGACTGCGAGAAGAAGGTGCCGCAGTTGTCGGTGACCGTCGAATCCCAGCCTATCTGGTAGAAGCCTTCCGCCGAGAGGTTATCGGTGAGGCTCTGGTTCATGTAGAACATGTTGACCGGAATCAGGCCTTCCTTGATCTCGGCGCCTGGACGACGGAATGCCGACACATCGATCGGGTTGATCGAGTTGATCCCGCCACCGATAAAGGTGCTTTCGCCCCAGCTCACCACCTGTTTGCCCAGGCGCACGGTGCCCGGCAGGTCGGCAATGCTGTAGTTGTGATAGACGAAAGCATCGAGGATCTCCCCGCCGGAAGACTTGGCACCTTCCTGGCGGCCATCGTTGCTGACGTTCTTGAAGTCGAGGTCCTGGTTCTGCAAGGCAAAGTCGTACCAATACTTGCCGCGCACGAACACACCGGTATCGCCGTATTTCAATTCAAGGTCATGCACACCCTTGAAGATCTTCGAAAAGGTATCACCGGCCTTGAAGTTCAAGTGTCCGTCATCGGAGGTCTGCGACAACCCCGCGCCGCCATTGTTGACGCCGATCAGGTTTTTGTTGGGATTCTGCGTCGACCAACTGGCCCCCAGCGACAGGGACGAATCGAAGCTGCCCTCGATCTCACCGACATTGAAACTGACACCAAAAGCGGGACCGGCGAGCGTAGAGGCGAGGCTGACGGCCAAGGGCAGTTTCGCCCGGCGCCAGAACGGGTTTAACACGATCATCGACATACTCCATGTGCTTTTATTGTTTTGGCAGTGAGCACCTTCAGGAACGCCTCGGACGAAAGGGAAGCAGACACTCCCATCCATCGCCCGAAGTGGCGGCCCGGCGTATCGCCGGCCTGCCCCACTCCTGAAAATCTGTCCGCGGACTATAGCCAGCAGCCAGTACCGCTTGATCCCTCTAAAGTGTGATTTGCACCCTGGGGCCACTGCACAAACAATGCGTTCGCCAAGCCGCTGAAAAGCGGCGGGCAAGAATGACTGAAAATTCGAATTCGACAAGCCAAGCGCTTGCTTGGTGGGGCTGCCACGCCCTTTCGGGCGTGGCGGGGACACCTCAAAGGGTCGAGAGGAAACTGCTATTGCTGGCCTGCCATTGGACGATATCGATGCGGATGCGCTTCTTGTCCAGTTTGCCGACGCTGGTCTTGGGAATTTCAGTAACAAGGGCGATCTGGCTCGGGATCGCCCACTTGCTCAAGTGGCCCTGCTCGACGAAGGGCTTGAGGTGCTCCTTGAGTTCGCGGGCACCGATCACATGGCCTTCACGCAATACCAGCAAGGCGAACGGACGCTCGCCCCATTGCGGATCGGCAATGCCCACCACGGCTACTTCACGTACCGCCGGGTGGCGGCTGACCAGGTCTTCCAGGGCCAGGGAGGAGATCCATTCGCCGCCGGTCTTGATCACGTCCTTGATCCGGTCGCGAATGTCGATCACCCCCAGGCCGTCCAGGGTCGCCACGTCGCCAGTGTGCAACCAGCCGCCGGCCCAGAGCTCGGCGCCCTTCTGCGGTTCGTTGTAATACCCCTCGGTCAGCCAGGGTGCGCGCAGCACCAGTTCGCCCTGGGTCTCGCCGTCTGCCGGGAGGAAGTTGCCGTCCTCGTCGACAATCGCCGCTTCCACCAACGGCCCGGGCACGCCGGCCTTGATCCGGTAGGTGGTGCGTTCGTCCTCGCTGCCGGCCATCAGCTCGTCGCTGAGGTGCGCGCAGGACACCAGCGGGCCGGTTTCCGACATGCCATAGGCGGCAGTCAACTGAATGCCCTTGCTCTTGGCGGTCTCATACAGCGTGCGGTTCAACGCACTGCCGCCGATGACCATCTTCCAGCCCTTGAAGTCGGTGCCCTGGGCCGCCTTGGCGTTGAGCACCATCTGCAGGATGGTCGGCACGCAGTGGGAAAAGGTGACCTTTTCCCTGCGCCATAGCTCCACCAGCAGCTCCGGATCGTAGCGGCCGGGATAGACCTGCTTGAGCCCGAGCATGGTCGCCACATAGGGCAGGCCCCAGGCGTGCACGTGGAACATCGGGGTGATCGGCATGTAGACGTCGTTGGTGCCCAGCAGGCGCACGCTGTCGATACAGCCCATGATGGTCGCCACGCCCAGGGTGTGCAGCACCAGTTGCCGATGGGTGAAGTACACGCCTTTCGGGTTGCCGGTGGTACCGGTGGTGTAGAAGGTGGTGGCGACCGAGTTCTCGTCGAAATCCTCGAAGTCGTAGACCGGGCTCGCCGCCGCCAGCAGTTGCTCGTACTCGCCCACCAGGTTCGGCAACTCGGCGCTCTTGTCCTCGGTGTCGGTGAGCAGCAGGGTCTTGTCCACCGTGGTCAGCTGCCCGGCAATCGCCTGGTACAGGCCGACGAACTCGCTGTTGACCAGCACGAAGCGGTCCTCGGCGTGGTTCATGGTGTAGAGGATCTGCTCGGGCGAGAGGCGCACGTTGATGGTGTGGATCACCGCGCCGATCATCGGGATGGCGAACATGCATTCCAGGTAGCGATGGCTGTCCCAGTCCATCACCGCGACGGTATCGCCGGCCTTGACTCCCGCCGCAGTGAGCACGTTGGCCAGCCGGGCGACCCGCTCGCTCAAGGTCGGATAGCTGTAGCGCAGCTTGTCGCGATAGACGATCTCGCGGGTTTTCTCGTAGCGGCTGCCGGACATCAGCAAGCGCTTGATCAACAGGGGGTATTGATAAGCCCCTTCGGCGGGCGGAATGATACGAGTCTGCAACATGGAGCTTCCTTGGTCTGTCTGCACGGTCGTGGCTAAAGATAGGCACTCTAGAGCCGTCGCGCACTCACTAAATCACCCAAAGGAATGATTTGCAGACGAACGTGAGTGCTAGCTCACAGCCAGCACCCACGGAAACCTCCGCCAAAGCTCAGGCCGGCTGCCCGGCGGGCTGCTGGGCCGGGGTGCGCGGAAACACCAGGGCGGCAACAAACGTCAGCGTGGCGAAGCCCGCGAGGATCAGGTACAGGCCGGCGAAACCCTGGCGCGGCTCGACAAAGGCGATCAACGGAATGGCCGTCGCGCTGGCCCCGAACGACAGGCAGTAGCGCAAGGCAAAGACCCGCGATTGCCACTGCGGCGCGACAAAGTTGGCGACCATCGCGTCATTCACCGTCACCTGGCCGAACACCACGAACATCAGCGCCGCGCCCAGGACCATCACCGCCAGGCCGTCGACATAGGCCAATCCGAACAGCAAGGGCGCCTGGCACAGGGTCAGGACCACGAATGGCCATTTCAGACTTATGCGGTCGAGCATCCGACCGATGCTCAACTGCGCCACCGCGCCAAAGGCGTAGGCCAGGCTGACGATCACACCGAGCCACTGCGGCGACGCGAGCCATTCATGCAGGCGCTCCTGGAACAGCTTCGGGTAGGTCATGGTGGTGGCGTTGAACACCACCCCGCCGGTGGCCGTGACCAGCGCCAGGACGCTGAACACCATGATCATGGAAATCTGCTGGCCGCTGGCGTTGCGCAGTTTCACATGGGGCTGCAGCGGGATCGGCTCTTCGCGCACCTGCAGGGCAAACAGCACACCGAGAATGATCGACACCGCCCCCGGCAGGATAAACGCCGAACGCCAGCCGAACTGCGCCACCAGAAAGCCGCTGACCAGCGCCGAAAACGCCACGCCGAGGTTGCCCCACATGCCGTTGACGCCGATTTCACGGCCTCGGTTCTGCGCATAGCTGACCAGCATCGCGGTGCCCACCGGGTGGTAGATCGCGGCGAAGACACCCACCAGGGTCAACCCCAGGGTCAGCATCGGCGCCGTACTGCTCAGGCCGGTAAAGATCGACGCGGTGCCGATCCCGAAGAAGAACAGCAGCATCATGCTGCGCCGGCTCCAGTGGTCCCCCAACCAGCCAGCCGGCAGCGAACAGGCGCCGAAGGCAATGAAGCCACCCAGGGACAGGCCGATCATCTGGGCGAAGTCGAGACCAAAGGCCTGGCCCATGCCCAGCACGGCGGCGGGGTAGATCAGCATGAACATGTGGTCGATCACATGGGCTGCATTGATGTAGCGGATTACGTTTCGGGGTTGGTTCATCACGGCACACGTCAGGATGGTTAGCGGTCCGTTATGCTAAATTGGCGATAAAACGCATACCTGCCAACAAACTCATCAAACCAGACAGACTGATGGAATCGGACATGTTAATCAGCCACTTCCTGCACGGCCCGGTCAGCGCCTATCCCCGCGATTACGTCGATGGCGCGCACCAGGAACTGCACGTCCATCAGGAAGCGCAGTTGCTCTATGCCGTGTGCGGAGTGATGCGCCTGGTCACCGCCGAAGGCGCGTGGATCATCCCGCCGACCCGCGCCGTGTGGATTCCGCCCTGGGTCGAGCATGAGATTTTCATGAGCGGCGAGGTGCGCATGCGCTCGTTATTTATCGCCGCCGAATATTCGCCGGCCAACCTCCACGGCTGCTGCGTGCTGGCGGTGACACCGTTGCTGCGAGAGTTGATCGTGCGGGCGGTGCAAGGGCCGGAACAGGCGAGAAATCCGCTGATCCAGCAGCTTATGCTGGAGGAACTGGCCGCCCTGGAGAATCTGCCGCTGCATATCCCGATGCCGACCGACCGGCGCCTGCAACGGATCTGCCTGGCCCTGCTGGAAACCCCGGATCACCCCAACAGCCTGGAAGACTGGGCACAACAGGTCGGCGCCAGTACCCGGACCCTGGCGCGGTTGTTCCAGCAGCAAGTGCGGATGAATTTCAATGCCTGGCGCCAGCAACTACGCCTGATGGAGGCCTTGCCACGCCTGATCGCCGGGGAAAGCGTGCAGCACGTGGCCAAGGTATTGGGCTATGGCAGCGCCCGGGCCTTCAGTTCGATGTTTCGCCGCCTGCTCGGCGACAACCCGCGGGACTACCTGAATGCCTTGAATCAGTTCAAAGCGATCAATGCATCTCGGTGAAGGCCAACTTGACCCCGATGGCGATCAACACCGCGCCCATGGTCCGGTCGAACCAGTGGCCCATGCGGGCGAAACCGGCGCGGACACGCTGCTGGCTGAACAGCATCGCCACCAGGCAGAACCACAGCGCGGTGGCGACGGCCAGGTAAACGCCGTAACCGGCCTGGACCAGCAGCGGCGTGTGCGGATTGATCACCACGGTGAACAGCGAGAGGAAAAACAGCGTGGCCTTGGGGTTCAGGCCATTGGTCACAAAGCCCGAGGTGAAGGCGCCGCGAGCGGTGCGCTCGCCCACCTGCAAGGCCAGGTCGTCGGTCGCAGGCTTGGCCGGCTTGGCGCGGATGGCCTTGAAGCCGATGTACAGTAGATAGGCCGCCGCCAACCATTTCAAAGCGTTGAACAGCACGATCGATTGCGACACGATCAGGCCAATACCCAGCAACGAGTAGCCCACGTGCAGGAAAATCGCCGTGCCGACGCCCAGCGCGGTCCAGGTGCCGGCACGTCGGCCATGGGTCACGCTCTCGCGCACTACCACGGCGAAGTCGGGACCGGGACTGGCCACCGCCAGCAGGTGAATCAGGGCAACGGTCAGGAATTCCGTCAGGTAGATGGACACGTTGGTGGGCTCCTCAGTCACTGAATAGGTCTGTTAGGCTGGCTACCTTACGCCTTCACCCGACAGCACAAAAGGTACAGTTGATGAGCAACTCCCGCCGCGCGGTATTCCTCGATCACCCTTCCCTGGATCTCGGCGATCTGGACCTCGATCCGCTGCGGGCCTGCTTCGACGAGCTGCGGCTGTGTGCCACGACCACGCCGGAGACGGTCGTCGAACACCTGAAAGGCGCCAGCGTCGCCATCAGCAACAAGGTCCCGTTGACCGCCGCCACCCTGGCCGCCTGTCCCGACCTGAAGCTGATCCTGATCAGCGCCACCGGCACCAACAATGTCGACCTGGCCGCCGCCCGCGCCCAGGGCATTACCGTGAGCAACTGCCAGGGCTACGGCACGCCGTCGGTGGCCCAGCACACCCTGATGCTGCTGCTGGCCCTGGCCACGCGCCTGACCGATTACCAGAAAGCCGTGGGCGAAGGCCGCTGGCAACAGGCCAAACAGTTCTGCCTGCTGGACTTCCCGATTGTCGAGCTGGAAGGCAAGACCCTCGGCCTGCTCGGCCATGGCGAACTCGGCGGTGCGGTGGCGCGACTCGCCGAAGCCTTCGGCATGCGCGTATTGCTCGGGCAGATTCCCGGACGCCCGGCCCGGGCCGATCGCGTGCCGCTGGCTCAACTGCTGCCACAGGTCGACGCGCTGACCCTGCACTGTCCGCTCAACGAATACACCCGCCACTTCATCGGCGCCGCTGAACTCGCGCAGCTCAAGCCCGGGGCCTTCGTGGTCAATACCGCCCGCGGCGGCCTGATCGACGAACTGGCCCTGGCCGATGCCCTGCGCAGCGGCCACCTGGGCGGGGCCGCCAGCGATGTGCTGAGCGTCGAACCACCGACCAACGGCAACCCACTGCTGGCCGGCGATATCCCGCGCCTGATCATCACCCCGCATAACGCCTGGGGCAGCCGTGAAGCCCGGCAACGAATCGTCGGGCAGTTGGCGGAAAACGCCCGGGGTTTCTTCAACGGTGAAGCATTGCGGGTTGTCAGTTGATAGACTGCGGCACTTTTTTTCAGGGAGCAGACCATGGATCCGCGCAGTGAAGTACTGCTTCGTCAGGCCGAGTATTTCCAGGGCAAACTGTTGCTCGTCGGGCTGCCCGCCGACGACCTGCTCGGACGCCTGCCCAACGCCCACGGCTGGTGCTGGCACGCCGGCGATCAGGCGGCACTCGAAGCGCGCTTCGAAGGCCGCAGCCAGTTTGGCGTGAATATCCCCGAGATGCCGTTCGACAGCGCCGTGGTGTTCTTGCCCAAGGCCAAAGACCTGACCGACTACCTGCTCAACGCCGTGGCCTCGCGCCTGCCCGGCGGCGAGGTGTTCCTGGTCGGGGAAAAACGCAGCGGTATCGAAGCCGCGGCCAAGCAGCTCAACCCCTTCGGCAAGCCGCGCAAGCTCGACAGCGCCCGGCATTGCCAGCTGTGGCAGGTCACCGTGGCCGAGGCGCCGCTCGCCCAGCCACTGGAAAGCCTGGCCCGACACTATGAACTGGACCTGGCCGAAGGGCCGCTCAAGGTGGTCAGCCTGCCCGGGGTGTTCAGCCACGGCCGGCTGGATCGCGGCAGCGCCCTGCTGCTGGAGCATCTGGACAAACTGCCGAGCGGCAACCTGCTGGACTTCGGTTGTGGCGCCGGCGTACTCGGCGCGGCCGTGAAACGCCGTTACCCGCACAACCACGTCATCCTGCTCGACGTCGATGCTTTTGCCACCGCCAGCAGTCGCCTGACCCTGGCCGCCAACGGCCTCGACGGCGAAGTGCTGACCGGTGACGGCATCGATGCCGCACCCATGGGCTTGAGTGCGATCCTGAGCAACCCGCCGTTCCATGTCGGGGTCCACACCGATTACCTGGCAACGGAGAACTTGCTGCGAAAAGCCGCCAAACATCTGAAAAACGGCGGCGAACTTCGACTGGTGGCGAACAGTTTCCTGCGCTATCAGCCGTTGATAGAAGAGCATCTGGGGCGCTGTGTGACCAAGGCCGAGGGCCAGGGCTTTCGGGTCTACAGCGCCAAGCGCGGCTGAAAAAGAAGGCTTGCGCAATGGATTTTGCCTAGGCAGAATCCGCTCCGTCCTAGGGGAGTAGTCTCCCACGAGCGCCACGCTCGTCCGGCATGCGTCAACATACTTGGTCAACAGACCATGGCGCATGCGACCCAGGGTCCGCACAGACGGGCCCAGGGTTTGACAAGACCTATGACACGCACACCTTACCCGGGGCGGGAAGGCTGTACGTGTCATAGCCGTGTCGACCCGCCCCTTAGGAAAACCTGATGCTGGATTCCCTGCTCGTCCCCACTGCAATCGTTGCCTTGGCCGAAATCGGCGACAAGACGCAGCTGCTCGCGCTCATTCTGGCGGCTCGCTTTCGCAAACCCTGGCCGATCATTGCCGGTATCGTCGCGGCAACCCTGGCCAACCATGCGGCAGCCGGTGCGCTAGGCGCCTGGTTCGGCAGTTTCTTCTCCGATGCGGTGCTGCACTGGATCCTCGCGGCGAGCTTTACCGCCACCGCCCTGTGGACCCTGGTGCCGGACAAGATCGATGATGACGAGACCACCACGGCGCGCAAATTCGGCCCGTTCCTGACCACCCTGATCGCGTTCTTCCTCGCCGAAATCGGTGACAAGACTCAGATCGCCACGGTGATGCTGGCGGCGCAATATCCGGAGCTGTGGCTAGTGATCATCGGCACCACCCTGGGCATGTTGATCGCCAACGTGCCGGTGGTACTGGCGGGCAACTTCGCGGCTGACAAATTGCCGTTGACCCTGATCCGGCGCCTGGCGGCAACGGCGTTCTTCATCCTCGCGGCGGTCGCGGTGTACAAGGCGATGCAGAGCAGCGGCTGGATCTAGAGCAGGTCCCTTGTTGGGATATTGAAAACGCCACGTAACCTGTAGGAGCCGGCTTGCCGGCGATGGCGTCCGAATGGGCAGCGCAAGGCTCAAGGGCCTCATCGCCGGCAAGCCGGCTCCTACTGGGACGGTGTTCGGCCTTAATTGAACGGTATAGGGCACTTGCCCAACTTGCCACAACCGGTCAGGACTTCCTGGCCTGCTGATACAACGGCATCACCTTCGGAATCGCCGCCTCCAGCG
Source organism: Pseudomonas sp. GW821-FHT03C07 (assembly GCF_059420925.1). NCBI lineage: Bacteria > Pseudomonadati > Pseudomonadota > Gammaproteobacteria > Pseudomonadales > Pseudomonadaceae > Pseudomonas > Pseudomonas sp. GW821-FHT03C07. The sequence goes on along the minus strand of NZ_JBWKUQ010000002.1, from coordinate 139,591 downwards.
AGGCAATACGACTGGCGGATGCCGGGTGGGTACTCATGAATTCCGGCGGTGCGCCTTCAGCCGCCTTGCTCATCTTGTTCCACAGGCTGATGGCCGCGTTCGGGTTGTAACCGGCACGGGCCGCCAGCTCCAGGCCGATCAGGTCCGCCTCGTTTTCGTTGGCCCGGCTGTTGGGCAAGGTCATGCCGTAGTTGGCCACGGTATCGGCCAGCGCCAGGCTGTCCTGCCCCAGGCCGAACAAGGCACCCGCGCCCTGCTTCGCCATCTCGATCCCATACGCCCTGGACATCGCCTCACGCCCGTGCTCGCGCAAGGCGTGGGCAATTTCATGCCCCATCACCGCGGCAATCTCGTCGTCGCTCAGCTTCAACTGGTCGATCAAGCCGCTATAAAAGATGATCTTGCCGCCAGGACCGCAGTTGGCATTGAGCTCGTCGCTCTTGATCAGATTGACCTCCCACTGCCATTGCGCCGAGTCCGGACGGAAGGTCGGCGCCTGGGCGATCAAGCGCCTGGCAATCGCCTGGACCCGCTTGGCATTGGCGCTGGTTTTGTCCAGAACGCCCTTGCCGCCCGCCTCGCCCAGGGTCTTCTGGTACGACTGGGCGTACATCTGATCGACTTGCTGGCTCGATAACAGGCTGAACATGTACTGCTTGCGCTCAACCCCGACCGCACCACCGTTGGTGGTGTTAACCGCCTGGCACCCGCTCAACAGCAAACTCGCGCTCAACGCGCCCAACACCCAAGCTCTAGCCATGAATACTCTTCCTGAAAACTGCGGCTATCCTAGGCGGCGAATTGTATCGGCGCCAGATACAACTGACACGCAGTACATCAATTTCAGATACATCCCGCCTTTCTCGCAGGAAAATATTCATAAACCCACGACGACATCAACCGCAATGTGATCAATAGTGGCCAGGTAGCGAATGAAGTGGCGGGCTGCGCCGACGAGTCGAGCGCAGCCCGTGCGCAATGACCAAGCCGGCGCCTACAGGTACCGTGTCGGTCGTTGGTGCGGCTCAAGCGGTCGGCAGCGTGCCTCATCCCGGCGTCAGGCACTCCGGCGCATTGAGCTTCGGATCATTCACCAGGTTGGCCAGCACCCGCTCACGCAAAGGTGCCTGGGGACTGGCCAGCAACGCCTGCAAATCCGTCATCGAGGTGTCTGCGGACAACCAGGCCTCCTGCTCCGCCGCATCCAGGATCAGCGGCCGTCGCTGATTCGACGCCGCCTGGGTCACCACCGCGGTGCTCAACCAGACATGCCCAGCCACCGGATAGGCCTCCCAGATCGCCGCGAAAAACAGGCTCGAACCTTCCGCCGGCGTCAGCCAATAAGGCCGCTTACGCTGGGTGCCGCGCCATTCGTAGAAACCGTTGGCCGGCAACAGGCAACGCCGCTCGCGGAATGCCTGGCGAAACATCGGCTGCTCGGCCAGGGTTTCGGCGCGGGCGTGGGCCGGGGTCTTCGACAGATCGGTCAGCCAGGCCGGGGTCAGCCCCCAACGGGCACGGGCCAGCTCACGCTGCCCCTCGGCGGCACGCAGAATCAGCACCGAATCATTGGGAGAAATATTCCACTGCGCCTGCTGGTCGGCGGGAAAGCCGGGCAAGGCCGCGAAGGTGGGGTTCCAGCGAAACAGGGCATAACGTCCACACATGGGGCAATACGGCTCTTTTCAAAAACTCGGGACTAGGTACACGCGGTCCGTGTAGGAGCCGGCTTGCCGGCTCCTACAGGGTTCGCGGCGCAGTGAGGAATCGTTCACGCGCATTCAACATTGCGCACACAGGCTAACAGACCAGCACATCCGGAAAGCTATCCGGCTCGTCACCGGCCATCGGCAATGCCGCATTGTACGCGGCGATCAACGCCCGCGCGGATTGCGCCTGGTCATTGTCCACCGCCAGGGCCAGCAGGCCGAAAATCGGCAACTCGCCCGCCCCACCCAGCAGGTCACGCCCCACCAGATGCGCCTGAATCCCTTCACTGGCGAGCATGCCTTGCAACAACTCGCCTTCCATCAGGTTTTCCGGCTCGTAGATACGCTGCATAGGGAGGCCCTCATCACTCGTTCTCGCTGTAAACGTCGAGCATCCATTCCTCGCCATCGGTCTGCAGGACAAAGGTAATTGGCCGACAGCACACCGCGCAGTCCTCGATATAAGTCTGGTCGCCGCCGGACAGGTCCAGCAGCGCCTCACCGATTTCACCGCAATAGGGACATTCGTAACGCTCAGTTTCCAGCATCGCGGCCTCCGAAGTGACTTGTGCGTATAATCGCCGGTCTATTTGCCAGGCCATTTTATGTCTGGGCTTTATTTTCCAGACCGGGCTTTGTTATTTATCACTCAAACCTCTACTTACCCTAGCCGTTTCCAACAAGAGAGCATGATGGGCGAATTCGATACCATCCGACCTTACGACGACAGTGAAGTACCGGCCGTCATGGCCCGGCTGTTCCGCGACCAGGCGTTTCTGGATATCCTCACCCACTTCAGTTTCCCGCGTCTGGCCGGTGCCTTCGGCTGGCTGCTCAAACCGCTGATCGCCTACCGCCTGCGCCGTGAATTCGCCGGTGTGACTTCGGTCGCCACCTTGCAGGACAAGGTCGAGGTCTACGTCGACCGGACCATCGAGCACGCCACCGACGGCGTCACCTACACCGGCGTCGAACAGTTCAAGTCAGGCCAGGCCTACCTGTTCCTGGCCAACCACCGGGACATCGTGATGGACCCGGCCTTCGTCAACTACGCCGTGTATCACGCCGGTTTGCCCACGCCGCGCATCGCCATCGGCGACAATCTGCTGCAAAAGCCCTTCGTCAGCGACCTGATGCGCCTGAACAAGAGCTTTATCGTGCACCGTTCGATCGCCGGACGGCGGGAAAAGATGGCCGCCTATCAATTGCTCTCGGCCTATATCAACCACTCGATCCGCCACGACTGCCAGTCGATCTGGATCGCCCAGGCCGAAGGACGGGCCAAGGACGGTGACGACCGTACCGAGTCGGCGATCCTGAAAATGTTCCACATGAGCCGCAAGGACGAACCGTTCGCCGAGGTCATCCGCTCGCTGAACCTGACCCCGGTGTCCATCAGCTACGAGTACGACCCCTGTGACCAGGCCAAGGCGCGCGAGCTGTATATCCGCGCCACCACTGGCCGCTACACCAAGGCACCGGGCGAGGATGACGTCAGCATCGCCAAGGGTATCACCGGCTACAAGGGCCGGGTACATGTGAACTTCGCCGCGCCCCTGACCGGCGAGTTCGAGGACACCAAGGTCCTGGCCACGGAAATGGACCGGCATATTCTCGAAGGTTATCGCCTGTTCCCGGTGCACTACCTGGCGTATGCCCAGTGGAGCGACGCCGATCCGCAATTGCCGGTGCCCGCCGCCGCCCAGGTGTTCCCCGCCGACGAACTGGCCAAGGCCCAAGCGCAATGGCAGAGTCGCCTGGACGCCTGCCCGGTCGAGCACCGTCCCTACCTGGTGCAGCAATATGCGACACCAGTGCGTAATCAGTATCGGGTCAAAGCCGGCCTGGCGCTTTAATAGCAACGCTTATAAACAACAACGGCGCCCACGGGCGCCGTTGTTGTTTCTGTTGGTCGGGTTAATTTCCGTTGTCACCGGAACGTCACCTTAACAAGCCAGTCTGTCGCCCCTCGATAGCCCACGGAGCTTGTCATGCTGCACGCAGAGAACCAGGATCGTCTTTATCTGATCGCCCCCAGCGACGAACAGGAGGCGCTGGTGGACGCCATGTCGTTCAACGTCCAGGACCGCCATTGGCTGGTGTATTGCGCCCTGGGCGGGCACCAGCACGCCGACCTGCCGGAAGCCGATCTGCTGACCGGGGTCAGTGTGCTCGATCTTTATGTGGAGGCGGCGTGAGGTTGCCACGCCAAGCCTTTGGGTGCCCTTGAGGGCCCCATCGCCGGCAAGCCGGCTCCTACAGGTTATTCGCTCAGCGCTTGGCCGATTTTCGGGTCCTTGAATACCCGGGTCAGCGCATCGCTCAACACGTCGCTGATCAACTTGGTGTTCGCCTCTTCGTTCGGCGCCATGCCGAAACGCTGGTTCAAGGACGCTCCGTAGCTACCGCTGTAACGACGGTTGGCGTTGGTCACGTCAGAGCGGAAGTTGGCGCCGATGGTCGCCTCGGTCACATACATGCCTTCCTTCGGCGACTGATAGGTCAGGTCGGACAAGGTCACGGTCAGTACCGGCGCGTTCATCGCATTCGGCGTCGGGGTAAAACCCAACAGGCGCACGGCCGCGTCGGCCTGGGCCTGCAGTCTCGGGATCAGGTCGGCACCTTGCACGGTAATGGCGCTGGTTTCAGGGTACAGGCCGCCCCGCGTGCCCAATACCGGCGAGCGACGACCGTCCACCACCCGCACCACCACCGGCTGGCCATGGCCGACCGGCGCCAGCTGAGTCGTGAGCGTGGGCTGCGGGCTGAGTTGTTGCGGGCTGTTGGCACAGCCGACAAGCGTCAAACTGGTTACAGCGATCAAACCGAACAACAGGCGTTGCAACATGCTCATCTCTCCAAGGACCAGGCATCATTCAAGCACTGAGTATAGCGGGGCCCGGGCGTCGCTAACCAGCACCGCCACTGCTTGCTGAAAAGTCTGACAAGCACGCCCGGCCGGCGTTCCCGTCACACGCCTGTCACACCGGCCTGCGACCCTGCCCACGGGCTCTGATCGACGCCGTTGCCCGGCATCTGACCAGATGCCGAATAAAAGTCATTAAACACGACCATTTTTCCCCGTTTCTTAGTTACAATCTCACCCCGATTATAAGGACGTCTCCTGATCGGGCCTCGCAGCACCGCCAATGCGCTTGCATCGGCACCTTCGTACTGCCCACAGAGAGCCGCCCACACAGATCGAGTGAAGCCGGCGAGCTTGCTGTTACCTGCGCAAACCACCGTTTTCAGCGAATCTGCCAGAGCTGCCCTTGTGCTCGCTCACTGAGTTGTTGGCCCGTGCCGCCTGCCCTTCCCGGCGGGTATTCGCACTGCGGGCCCGGTGACAGACCGCGGCAGCCCTTTTTTGAGGTTCACGTCTTCAAAAGAGCGTGAAAAAACGGGTTTTCACAACTTCACGAGAGTGTGGCGAACAAATGAATAGTTTCGCGTCTGAACAGGCACCATCAGCGTCCCCAACGACCTCATCACACAGGACCCGATACACCCCGACAGGTGCTTGACGCCTGTTCGCTTACGGATTTGGTTGCACGAATCGGACGCTCTTGACCATAAGTCGAATTGCCCGTGTTGCCCACACATGCGTTCATACGCACCTTGGGCCCACCGGCAGCGTCCGCTGAAGTTGCAAGAAATTGCGAAGAATCGGACATGGCCATCCTGGTCGGGTCATTGCTGGGCTAACGTTAAACGAGCCCCGCCCATGCCCGGCAGCCATGCCGTCAATGTGGTGCTGCAGATTTTGGAGACGCGTTAATGGCGCATAACGAAGCAGTTGATGTGGTCCTGGTTGGGGCCGGCATCATGAGTGCCACCCTTGCGGTGCTGCTCAAGGAGCTCGACCCCGCGATCAAGCTGGAAGTCGTCGAGCTGATGGATTCCGGTGCCGCGGAGAGTTCCAACCCGTGGAACAACGCCGGTACCGGCCATGCCGGGCTGTGCGAGCTGAACTACACGCCGCAGGCGGCTGACGGCTCCATCGACATCAAGAAAGCCGTGCACATCAACACCCAGTTCGAGGTGTCGAAGCAGTTCTGGGCCTATCTGGCCCAGAAAGGCACCTTCGGTTCGTGCAAGTCCTTCATCAGCCCGGTGCCGCACCTGAGCTTCGTCCAGGGCGACAAAGGCGTTGAGTTCCTCAGGAAACGCTTTGAGGCCCTGCATCCGCACCACGCCTTCACCGAGATGGAATACACCGAAGACCGGGCGAAGATGGCTGAGTGGATGCCGCTGATGATGCCGGGCCGTCCGGCCGACGAGGCGATTGCCGCGACCCGCGTGATGAAAGGCACCGACGTCAACTTCGGGGCCCTGACCAATCAGTTGCTCAAGCACCTGACCAGCGCCCCCGACACCCAGGTCAAGTACTGCAAGCGTGTCACCGGCCTCAAGCGCAACGGCGCCGGCTGGACCGTGAGCATCAAGGACGTGAACAGCGGCAACAGCCGTGACGTCGATGCCAAGTTCGTCTTCCTCGGCGCCGGCGGCGCGGCACTGCCGCTGCTGCAGGCTTCGGGCATCGAGGAAAGCAAGGGGTTCGGCGGCTTCCCGGTGAGCGGCCAGTGGCTGCGTTGCGACAATCCGGAAGTGGTCAAGCATCACCAGGCCAAGGTCTACAGCCAGGCCGCCGTGGGTTCGCCACCGATGTCGGTGCCGCACCTGGACACCCGCGTGGTCGACGGCAATAAGTCGCTGTTGTTCGGGCCTTATGCCGGTTTTACCACCAAGTTCCTCAAACACGGCTCGCTGATGGACCTGCCGCTGTCGGTGCGGGCCGGCAACATTGGCCCGATGCTGGCCGTGGCCCGCGACAACATGGACCTGACCAAGTACCTGATCAGCGAAGTGATGCAGTCCATGGAGCAGCGCCTGGAATCCCTGCGCCGCTTCTACCCGGAAGCGAAAGCCGAGGACTGGCGCCTGGAAGTGGCCGGCCAGCGGGTGCAGATCATCAAGAAGGACCCGAAGAAAGGCGGCGTCCTGCAGTTCGGTACCGAATTGGTTTCGGCCAAGGACGGCTCGTTGGCCGCCCTGCTCGGTGCCTCGCCGGGCGCTTCGGTGACCGTATCGATCATGCTCGAACTGATCGAACGCTGCTTCCCGGAAAAGGCCAAGGGCGAGTGGGCGGCCAAACTCCATGAAATCTTCCCGGCACGGGAAAAGGTCCTGGAGACGGATGCGCGGTTGTATCGCCAGATCAACGCGCAGAACAACGTCCGCCTGGAACTGGTTGAGCCGAGCAGCGAGACCGAAAGCTACGCTTGAGGTGAGCGCTGACAAAAAACGCCCCGCTCTTCGGTTGAAGAGCGGGGCGTTTTTTTTGCTCGGGGTTTAACGAAAATCCGCGTTATCGTTCATCGCGAGCAAGCTTGCTCCTACAGGAACGGCGCCGAACACGAAATGTCGGTTCGCCGCAGCATTGTAGGAGCAAGCTTGCTCGCGATGCAGGCGACGCGGTCTTGAACCTTACCCGCGAGCGTTGTCGATCAACTCGATATAGTCGCCGGCATTGCGCTGGTCGCGGATCAGGCTCACGAAGTCCTGGCCGTGCTCGTCCTTGCCGTCGAGGTCATAACCGGCTTCCTTGAAGAACGCCAGGAAGCGCTCGAAATCGTCGATACGCAGGCCGCGGTAGGCCTTGATCAGCTTGTGCAGGGACGGCGAGGTGGCGTCGACTGGCTCGAAATCGAGAAACAACTTGATCTGCGCATCGCCGATCTCGTCACCAATCACCTGTTTCTTATCTTTGCGCATTACCGGCTCCAGCCAACAGACATTACACGGGGCAGGCAGTTTACCCCCGCCTCTGCTCCGGTCTCAACGAGTAGTAACTGATCCGGTCCGCAAGTGCGCCAATGGCTAAACCCCGAGCATAAAAACTGTGCTCCCAACCGCTCATGTGGCGTCTAGCAGCATGTAGCCCCGCAACCCGGCGGGAAGTGACTGCGAGCCCGAGCATGCAAGCGCTGTTGAACGAAATCCTCGATGAAGTCCGGCCATTGATCGGCCAGGGCAAAGTGGCCAATTACATTCCGGCGCTGGCCGATGTGCCTGGCAATCAGCTGGGTGTTGCCGTGTACAGCAACGACGGCGAGCTGTTCCAGGCCGGCGATGCGCAGACGCCGTTCTCGATCCAGAGTATTTCCAAGGTCTTCAGCCTGGTGCAGGCGATCCATCACTCCGGCGAAGCGATCTGGGAGCGACTGGGCCATGAGCCCTCCGGGCAGCCGTTCAACTCACTGGTGCAGCTGGAGTTCGAACGCGGTCGCCCGCGCAATCCGTTTATCAACGCCGGCGCCCTGGTGATCTGCGATATCAATCAATCGCGTTTCGCCGCGCCGGCACTGTCGATGCGCGATTTCGCCCGGCGCCTGTCGGGCAATATGCAGGTCATGGTGGACGGCAAGGTCGCCGAGTCGGAATACCAGCACCGGGCGCGCAACGCGGCCATGGCCTATCTGATGCAGTCGTTCGGCAATTTTCACAACGATGTCGAAGCCGTGCTGCGCAGCTATTTCAGCCACTGCGCCCTGCGCATGAACTGCATCGACCTGGCGCGGGCGTTCGGCTTCCTGGCCAATGACGGATTCTGCAAGCACAGCGGCGAGCAGATCCTGACCCGCCGCCAGACCCAGCAGGTCAACTCGATCATGGCCACTAGCGGGCTGTATGACGAGGCCGGGAATTTTGCCTATCGGGTCGGCTTGCCGGGCAAGAGCGGTGTCGGCGGTGGGATTGTTGCGGTGGTTCCGGGGCGCTTTACCGTGTGCGTGTGGGCGCCGGAGCTGAATGCGGCTGGCAACTCGCTGGTGGGGATGGCGGTGTTGGAGTTGCTGAGTCAACGGATCGGTTGGTCGGTGTTCTAAAACAGCCTAAGCCTTGGTTGCCGGTAGACAGCCCGGCCAACACGCCCCCTCCCTGTAGGAGCCAGCTTGCTGGCGATTGCGATCTGGCAGTCGATATTGTTGTCGTCTGATATACCGCTATCGCCAGCAAGCTGGCTCCTACAGTGATTGCGATCTGGCAGTCGACATTGTTGTCGTCTGATATACCGCTATCGCCAGCAAGCTGGCTCCTACAGGGTTGATGGCGTCGCTGAGGCCTCAGGTGATCGGCGCCGGATTGAACAAGGTAATGTCGTTGTGCAGCTTGTGCTGCTCGGCCCAGGTCCGTTTCCGGCCGCTGGCGACATCCAGGTAGTAGTTGAACAACTCCCAACCCAGGTCCTCGATAGAAGCCCGTCCAGTCGCAATCCGCCCGGCATCGATATCGATCAGGTCCGGCCAGCGCTGCGCCAACTCGGTACGGGTCGAGACCTTCACCACCGGGGCCATCGCCAGCCCATAAGGCGTGCCACGCCCGGTGGTGAACACGTGCAGGTTCATCCCGGCCGCCAGTTGCAAGGTACCGCAGACAAAATCACTGGCCGGCGTCGCACAGAAGATCAGGCCCTTGCGCGTAAAGCGCTCGCCCGGACCGAGCACGCCGTTGATCGCGCTGCTGCCGGACTTGACGATGGAGCCCAGGGACTTCTCGACAATATTCGACAACCCGCCCTTCTTGTTCCCCGGCGTGGTATTGGCGCTGCGATCGGCCTCGCCCTTGGCCAGGTAGCGGTCGTACCAATCCATCTCGCGCACCAGCGCCTCGGCCACCGGCAGGCTTTCCGCCCGCGAGGTCAGCAGGTAGATCGCATCGCGCACTTCCGTGACTTCGGAAAACATCACCGTCGCCCCGGCCCGCAACAACAGATCGGACGCATAACCCAAGGCCGGGTTGGCAGTGATCCCGGAAAACGCATCGCTGCCGCCACACTGCATACCGAGAATCAACTCCGACGCTGGCACGGTTTCCCGACGCCGCAGATCAAGTTTCTTCAGACGGGTTTCCGCCAACGCCATGATCTGCTCGATCATCTCGGTAAAACCATGGCTGGAATCCTGCAGCCGATACAACCACGGCTCGCTCAGGTCCACCGAGCTGTCGCCCTCGTGCATCACCTGGCCGGCCTGCAACTTCTCGCAGCCGAGGCTGATCACCAATGCTTCGCCACCCAGGTTGGGGTTGCGCGCCAGGTTGCGCACGGTGCGAATCGGGATATAGGCGTCGGTCGCGGTAATCGCCACGCCGCAGCCATAGCTGTGGGTCAACGCCACCACGTCATCGACATGCGGGTACTTGGGCAGCAGTTCGTCCTTGATGCGCTTGACCGCATGGTCCAGCACCCCGGTGACGCACTGCACCGTGGTGGTGATACCGAGGATATTGCGCGTACCGACGGTGCCGTCGGCATTGCGATAACCTTCGAAGGTGAAGCCTTCAAGCGGCGCCTGGGCCGTCGGCACATCGGTGGACAACGGCAGGCTGTCCAGCGGCGGCGCGGTGGGCATGCGCAACTGATCTTCCTTGACCCAACTGCCCTGGGGAATCGGCAGCAACGCATAACCGATGACCTGGCCGTAGCGGATCACTTCGCCACCCTCGGCGATATCCACCAGCGTCACCTTGTGGCTCTGGGGAATGTGCTCGCGGGTCACCAGGCCGTCCGCGAACTCGGTGCCGGCCGGCACACCCTGGTCATTGACCACGATCACCACATTGTCCCGCTCGTGCAGGCGGATGTAGCGCGGCGAGTCGGAATGTTCAATCAACTGCATGACGCCGCTCCTCAGGAATGGGCTTGGGACAGACGGGGTTCGCTATCGTGCTTGGGGCCGGCCGGTGGCTCGCGCAGTTCGACCCGCTTGATCTCACCGACGATCACCACATAGCTGATCACCGCCAACAGCGCATTGGCGCCGACAAACACCAGAGCCCACTTGAACGAACCGGTGGCGCTGATGATGTAGCCGATTACGATCGGCGTGGTGATGGAAGCGATATTGCCGAACATGTTGAACAGACCGCCACTCAAGCCGGCAATCTGCTTCGGCGAGGTATCGGAAACCACGGCCCAACCCAGCGCACCGACCCCCTTGCCGAAGAACGCCAGGGCCATGAAGCCCACCACCATCCATTCGATATCGACGTAGTTGCAGGCGACGATGGTGGTCGAGAGCAACAGACCGCCGATAATCGGCGCCTTGCGGGCGAAGGTCAGGGAATGGCCGCGACGCAGCAGATAATCGGAAATGATCCCACCCAGCACGCCACCGATAAAGCCGCAGATGGCCGGCAAGGAGGCGATGAAGCCAGCCTTGAGGATGGTCATGCCACGTTCCTGCACCAGGTACACCGGGAACCAGGTCAGGAAGAAATAGGTGATGCCGTTGATGCAGTACTGGCCCAGGTAAACCCCGAGCATCATGCGGTTGCTCAGCAGTTGGCGCACATAGTCCCACTTCGGACCGCCGCCGGCGGCCTTGCCCTGGTCCATGTCGACCATGCCGCCGTTCTCGGCAATATGGGTGAACTCGGCGTCGTTGATCATCGGGTGCTGGCGCGGGCTGTGGATAACTTTCAGCCAGATCAGCGAAAACACCACGCCCAGGCAACCCATCACCAGGAACACATGCTGCCAGCCGAAGGTGAAGACGATCCAACCCATCAGCGGCGCGAACAGCACGGTGGCGAAATATTGCGCGGAGTTGAAGATCGCCGAGGCGGTGCCGCGTTCAGCGGTAGGGAACCAGGCCGCGACGATGCGGGCATTACCGGGAAAGGATGGCGCTTCGGCCAGGCCCACCAGGAAGCGCAGCATGAACAACGCGACCACGGCGGTGGAGACACCGAACTCGCCGACATAACCTTGCAGGGCAGTGAACAGCGACCAGGTGAAGATGCTCAGCGCATAGACCTTCTTCGAGCCGAAACGGTCGAGCAGCCAGCCGCCGGGAATCTGCCCGAGCACATAGGCCCAGCCGAAGGCGGAGAAGATATAACCGAGGGTGACGGCGTCAATGCCGAGGCTTTTTTGCAGGCTGGAGCCGGCAATGGCGATGGTGGCACGGTCGGCGTAGTTGATCGTGGTCACCAGGAACAGCATGAACAGAATCAAATAGCGGACGTGTGTCTGCTTGGTCGCTTGCATGTAGATGTACTCCCACTCTTTATTTTTTTACGCGGGTAAAACATTCAGTGATGTACCGCACGGGGCTTCAGGCAAGGGCCCCGTGCGGGTAAAGCGGGTTACGAACCGATGTAGCTGGTCTTGACCACGGTGTAGAACTCCTGGGCGTAGCGACCTTGCTCACGGGAACCGTAGGACGAACCTTTGCGCCCGCCGAACGGCACGTGGTAATCCACGCCCGCGGTCGGCAGGTTGACCATCACCATCCCGGCCTGGGAGTGGCGTTTGAAGTGATTGGCGTACTTCAGCGAAGTGGTGGCGATACCGGCGGAGAGACCGAACTCGGTGTCGTTGGCCATGGCCAGCGCAGCTTCGTAATCGGCTACGCGAACGATGTTGGCCACCGGGCCGAAGATCTCTTCGCGACTGATGCGCATCGAGGCTTCGCTGTCGGCAAACAGCGTCGGCGCGAGGAAATAGCCCTCGGTATCGCAGGTCACCAACTCACCGCCGCAGACCAGGCGCGCGCCTTCGGACTGGCCGATGGAGATGTAGCTCAGATCCTGTTCCAGTTGCGCCTGGGACACCACCGGACCGATATCGGTACCGCTCTTGAGGGCGTGACCGACCTTGATCGAACGCATGCGCTCGGCCATGGCCTCGACGAACTTGTCGTGAATCCCGGCGGTGACGATCAAACGGCTGGACGCCGTGCAACGTTGGCCGGTGGAGTAGAACGCACTCTGCACCGCCAGCTCGACGGCCTGCTTGAGGTCAGCGTCGTCGAGGATGACCTGGGGGTTCTTACCGCCCATCTCCAACTGCACCTTGGCCTGGCGCGACACGCAGTTGACCGCGATCTGCCGGCCGACGCCGACCGAGCCGGTAAAGCTGATGCCGTCGACTTTCGGGCTGTTGACCATGGCCTCGCCGACCAGCCGGCCGCTGCCCATCACCAGGTTGAACACACCGGCCGGGAAACCGGCGCGGGAAATGATTTCCGCCAGGGCCCAGGCACAACCCGGCACCAGTTCGGCCGGCTTGAGTACCACGCAGTTGCCGTAGGCCAGGGCCGGAGCGATTTTCCAGGCCGGAATCGCGATCGGGAAGTTCCACGGGGTGATCAGGCCAACCACGCCCAACGCTTCACGGGTCACTTCGACGTTGACGCCCGGACGGACCGACGGCAGGTAATCGCCGGACAAACGCAGGCATTCACCGGCGAAGAACTTGAAGATATTGCCGGCACGGCTGACTTCGCCGATAGCCTCGGGCAGGGTCTTGCCCTCCTCCCGGGCCAGCAGGTTACCGAGCTCTTCGCGACGGGCGAGAATTTCCGCACCGACCTTGTCCAACGCATCGCTGCGGGCCTGGATGCCGGAGGTGGACCAGGCCGGGAACGCCTCACGGGCGGCGTCGATGGCCGACTGCACCTGGGCCAGGTCCGCCTTGGCGTACTCGCCAATGACATCGGACAAATCCGACGGGTTGATATTCGCCGAATACTCGGCACCCGCGACCCACTGGCCGCCGATGTAGTTGTCGAAACGCTTTGCATCTGCCACGGAAAACCTCCTGAACCGAAAAAGCCGCTGATTGCTCAGCGGCCTGGTTTATTCGTTGTTACTGCGCGCCTTGCTTGTCGATCAGCGCGGCCAAAGCGTCGTATTCATCCGGCAGCAGATCGGTCAGCGGCGTGCGCACGGGACCGGCGTCATAACCGACGATCTTCGCCCCGGCCTTGACGATACTCACCGCGTAACCGGCGCGACGGTTACGGATATCCAGGTACGGCAGGAAGAAGTCGTCGATGATCTTGCCGACGGTGGCGTGATCGTCCCGGGCAATGGCGTGGTAGAAATCCATCGCGGTTTTCGGGATGAAGTTGAACACCGCCGAAGAGTAGACCGGCACACCGAGGGCCTTGTAGGCCGCGGCATAGACTTCCGCGGTGGGCAGGCCGCCCAGGTAGCTGAAACGATCGCCGAGACGGTGACGGATCGACACCATCAGTTCGATATCGCCCAGGCCATCCTTGTAGCCGATCAGGTTCGGGCAGCGCTCGGCCAGACGTTCCAGCAGAGGAGCGGTCAGGCGGCAGACGTTGCGGTTGTACACCACCACGCCGATCTTCACCGACTTGCACACGGCTTCAACGTGGGCGGCAACGCCTTCCTGACTGGCTTCGGTCAGGTAGTGCGGCAACAACAGCAGGCCTTTGGCCCCCAGGCGTTCGGCTTCCTGAGCGTACTCGATGGCCTGGCGGGTCGCACCACCGACACCGGCGAGGATCGGCACGCTGCCGGCACAGGTATCGACGGCGGTTTTCACCACTTCGGAATATTCACTGGCTGCCAGGGAGAAAAATTCACCGGTACCGCCGGCGGCGAACAGCGCAGTCGCGCCGTAAGGGGCCAGCCACTCCAGGCGCTTGATGTAGCCAGCGCGATGGAAATCGCCCTGGGCATTGAAATCGGTCACCGGGAAGGACAGCAGGCCGGAGGAAAGGATGGACTTCAGTTCTTGTGGATTCATTATTCGAACACCCTGGAAAGCACGTTGTGATGAAAGAGACAGCGCAGGCTGGCTGATGTCGTACGTCATCGTACAACTTAAATAACAAAGGTCAACAGGAATCGCTCAACAGATCCCACAAGACTTTCCTTCCTTGATGTAGGATTTTTTCATCAAAGTTCAATTTTAACTGTATATCAATACAGCTATTTTGAACGGAAAAGACGACATATCAAGGAGCCAGACATGTCAGCCATCCAACAGCGCGCGCAGGACTTCCTGCTGCACGAAAGTGGTATTTGATGGGCCGGCGAAAGCCGCGAAATGGGCGGTGCGTGTGGATCGGACGATCCTGAGAAGCGTATAAAGCACCTGAATGTTAAGCACCTGAATGTGGGAGCGGAGCTTGCCCGCGAAGGCGGCCTTGAAGCCGCCAAAAGCTTCGCGGGCAAGCTCCGCTCCCACACAAGCTCAACCCCCACACAAGCTCCGTTCCCACAGAATCCGTATTTCAGGCTTTGATCGCTGATCAGCCCTTCTGCGCCTCGGCCTCTTCATGGGCCTGGCGCAACCGCTCGCGGCTGTTGGTCAGATGCAAACGCATCGCTGCCCGCGCCGCATCGGAATCCTGACGCGCTATCGCTTCATAGATCTCTTCATGCTCACGCCCCAGCCGATTCATGTAGTGCTGCTGGTCATCATGGGCCAGCCGCGCCGAATTCAAACGGGTCCGGGGAATGATACTGGTGCCCAGGTGGGTCATGATATCGGTGAAGTAGCGGTTGCCGGTGGACAGGGCAATCTGCAGGTGGAACTGGAAATCCGAAGCCACCGCATCGCTGGCGTGGGCCGCACTTTCATTCAACGCATCCAGCGCCGCGCGCATCGCCGCCAACTGCTCGGTGCTACGGCGTTGCGCCGCCAACCCCGCCGACTCGACTTCCAGACTGATACGCAACTCCAGAATCGCCAACACATCGCGCAGGGTCACCACCGTCGCCGGATCGATACGAAAACCGCTGGGGCTCGGCGTATCCAGCACAAAAGTGCCGATGCCATGGCGGGTTTCCACCTGCCCGGCCGCCTGCAGGCGCGAGATCGCCTCGCGCACCACCGTGCGGCTGACACCATGGGCCTCCATGATTGCCGACTCGGTGGGTAACTTGTCCCCGCGCTTGAGCTGGCCGTCGCGGATCTGCTCGGAGAGCACCGTGACCAACTCCTGGGCAAGACTGCGGCGCTTTCGGGTCGGGCGAAGCCCGGCGCTCTGGTTTTCCATATCGAACATCTATCTCGGCTGAACGGCTGAGCGCGCATCATAGCTCAACCGGGTTGTACGCTCACCGTTGACTATGCGCTGACGGCCTCCTGAGTGACCAGGTGTCCGCGCTCGATACGCAGATGTCGCGGGTGGAACTTGTTCAGGCTGCTGCGGTGGCCGACACTGACAATACTCAAGCCTGGAATCTGATCGATCAGCGCCTGATACAACACGGCTTCATCCTCCTCGTCCATGGCCGCCGTGGCCTCGTCGAGGAACAACCATTGCGGGGTATAGAGCAGCGCACGGGCGAAAGCCAACCGCTGCTGCTCGCCCGGCGACAACATCCGCTGCCAGTGATTGCTCTCATCCAGCCGTTCGGCCAGGTGCGGCAGGCGGCACGTCTGCAAGACCTCCTGGTAACGCTCATCCGGGTAGGCATCACCGGACTGTGGATAACTCATCACCTCACGCAGGCTGCCAATCGGCAGGTAAGGCTTCTGCGGCAGGAACAGCGAGCGCCCGGCTGGCAAGCGAATGCTACCGGCGCCACGCGGCCAGAGATTACCCATGGCGCGCAACAGAGTACTTTTACCACTGCCGGAACGCCCACTGAGCATCAAGCGTTCGCCGGGGGCCACACTCATGCTCGCGCCAGTCAGCAAATGCCGACCGTCCGCCAGATCCAGGTTCAGGTTGCTCACCTGCAATGCCTCGCCCTGGCTCTGCACGTCAATGGCAGGCGCACGGCCTTCATTGTCGTCCATGGCCTGACGGAAACTCAGCAACCGGTCACAGGTCGCCTTCCATACCGCGATAGTGGAGTAAGCATCGATGAACCAGCTGAAGTTTTCCTGCACATTGCCAAAGGCCGAGTTGATCTGCATCAGCTCGCCGAGCTGGATCTTGCCGGCGAAATAGCGCGGCGCCGCCACCATGAAGGGGAAGATGATCGCGATCTGAGTGTAACCGGAGGTGAAGAACGTCAGGCGCTTGGTGACCCGCATCAGCGCCCAGTAGTTGGACCAGACCTTGCCGAAACGTGTACTGAGACGCTGGTTCTCATTGGGCTCGCCGTCATACAGGGCAATGCTTTCGGCGTTTTCACGCACCCGCACCAACGAAAAGCGCATATCGGCTTCAAAGCGTTGTTGTTGATTATTCAGTGGGATCAGGTGGCTACCGATCACCCGGGTCAACCAACTGCCGATGACCGCATAGAGGAAAGCGCACCAGAACATGTAGCCGGGAATGGTGACGCCAAAGACTTCGATACTTCCCGATATCCCCCAGAGAATGATAGAGAACGACACCAGACTGACCACCGTGCGAAACAGCCCCAAGCCCAGGGTCAAGGTGTCGCTGGTAAAGCTGTTGAGGTCTTCGCTCAGTCGCTGGTCCGGGTTATCGGTGTTTCCGCTCGCCTCCATCTGGTAGTAGTTCTTGTGTTCGAGCCAGCGTTTGAAATGCTGCTCGGTCAGCCAGCGGCGCCAACTGATGGTCAGCATCTGCGTCAGGTACAGCCGATAGACCGCACCGAGGATGGCAACCGCGGCAATACCGCAGAAATACAGGATCAGGTGCCAGAAGGCCTCACTGTTTTTCTCCTGCAAGGCGTTGTAGAAATCCTTGTACCAATTGTTGAACCAGACCGAAATGCCGACGCTGAATAGCGACAGGGCCACGACACTGATCAGCAACAACCAGGCCTTGCCCTTCTCTTCGCTACGCCAGTAAGGCGAGGCCAGTTGCCAGATCCTACGAAAAAAATGTCCTTTTACTGCATCGTTGACCGCGGAATATTCAGCGTTCTTAGTCATTCTAAGACTCGGTTGGCGTAAGAAATTTCACCAGCCGATCATAGATGATTCGCACGGGATATCGTGCGAATTGAAAGGATTCTGTTCAGCGCCGGTTCAGCGCCGCACCGGCCGTTTCTGTAATTTGCGCTGCAAGGTCCGCCGATGCATGCCCAGGGCGCGGGCGGTGGCGGAGATATTGCCTTCGTGCTCGGTCAGTACGCGCTGGATATGCTCCCATTGCAGACGATCCACCGACATCGGGTTTTCCGGCACCAGGGTGTCGAGATCGGCATGCTCGGAGAGCAAGGCAGCCAGCACGTCGTCGGCGTCCGCCGGCTTGCACAGGTAGTTGCAGGCCCCGCGCTTGATCGCTTCCACCGCCGTGGCGATGCTCGAATAACCGGTGAGGATCAGCACGCGCATCTCCGGATCGAGCTCCAGCAGCTTGGGCAGCAGCACCAGGCCGGAATCGCCGTCCATCTTCAGGTCCAGCGCGGCGTAGTCCGGCAGGTCCTGCTGGGCCAGGATCAGCCCCTCTTCGGCGGAACCGGCGGTGCTGACGCGAAAACCGCGGCGGCTCATGGCCCGCGCCATCACGCGGGTAAAGGTGGCATCGTCGTCCACCAGCAACAGGTGCGGCAGCTCCTCGCCTTCGACCTGGATCTCGTCACTCATGCTTCGTCTCCTCGGGCAACACGAGGCAGGCGCAGCTCGGTGAGCGTGCCACCTTCCTCATGACTGTAGAGTTTCACCGAGCCGCCGGCGCGTGTCACGCTGGCCTTGCTCAAGAACAGGCCCAGGCCGAAACCTTTGCCCTTGGTGGTAAAAAACGGTTTGCCGATCTGCTCGGCGATGGCCAGCGGCACACCGGCGCCGTGGTCGCGAATGCTGATGGTGAGGTTTTCCTCATTCCAATCCAGCCATACTTCCAGCCCCTCGGGACAGGCGTCGGCGGCGTTGTTCAACAGGTTGAGCAAGGCCTGGGTCAGGTCCGCCGGCGGTGCCAGGCGCGGCACCTCGCCCTGACCCAGGCGCTGGAAGCGATAACTGGCTTCCGGGCGCATCAGGTGCCAACGGTTCAGCGCTTCGTCGAGCCAGACCGTGACATCCTGCATCTCCACCGCCAGCCGGCGATTGGCCTCGGCGGCGCGGACCAGTTGCTGCAGGGTCTGCTTGCACAGCTTGACCTGGTCCTGGAGCACGCTCAGGTCGTCCTGGAGCAGTGGGTCCGGATGGTCCTGGCGCATTTCCTTGAGCAGCACGCTCATGGTCGCCAAGGGCGTACCCAGTTCATGGGCGGCGCCGGCGGCCTGGGTTGCCACGGCCAGCAGTTGCTGGTCACGCAGGCCCTCTTCACGGCGCAAGGCACGCAATTCTTCCTGGCGGCGCAATTCCTCGGCCATCTTTGCGGCGAAGAAGGTAATCACCGCGGCGGCCAGGGCAAAGCTCAGCCACATGCCGTAGATCTGCAGCTTCTCACGGGAGATCGGGAAGGTTTCCAGCGGGTAGAACTGCACCAGCAACAGGGTGTACAGCACCAGCGCCGCGCCGGAGAGAACCACCGAATAGCGCCAGGGCAAGGTCACCGCGGCGATGGTCAGGGGCACCAGGTAATAGGAGACGAAGGGGTTGGTCGAACCACCGGAGAAATACAGCAAGGCGCTGTGGATAAACAGGTCGCAGGCCAGTTGCACGGCGTATTCGAGTTCGGTGACCGGCCAGGTGGTGCGCAGGCGCACCACCGTGAAGGCGCAGAGCACCATGGAACAACCCAGGGTCATCGCCAGTTGCAACCAGGGCAACGGCAGCAACTGGAACCAGTAGGCGATGCCCACGGAACCGGCCTGGGCGGCCAGCACCAGAATACGGATAAAGGTCAGGCGCCAGAGATTCTGACGGGTCGCGGACAGCAATTGAACGGGGGCGAGCATGAGCTCTCCTGATGAGTGCTCCAGGCGGATCGCCACGAGTATAACCAGCCGGGGGGCGGACAGGCGAATGTGCGGCAAACCGCCACAGCCGGCAAACACCGGTCCTGGGCAAAGGGCACGCGCTGCGGTGAAGGGGCTTGCCCTGATGCCATTCAGTTAAGGGAATGGAATATTGAAAACACTCTGTATGTGGGAGCGGAGCTTGCCCGCGAAGAACGATGACGCGGTGTACCTGCAAGACCGCGGTGCTCCCCTCGCGGGCAAGCTCCGCTCCCACAGTTTTTTGCGCATGAGGCTATTGTTGCACTCCCCCCATATGTGGAATTGATTAGTGGGATTTTTCGCACTCTGTCGAGTTACCTGCCACCCGGTGGTTCTATATGTATTGAAGTTGTAACAACGCGAACCGGACAATCCCGGCGTAGTCTGATGCCTGCATGCGGGACTGCCCGACAAGACCCGCGCATCGAATCCCAAGGAGCTCTATATGCACTTCACGCGCCGCGCCGCCCTGCTCGCCCTCAGCCTCAGCACCCTTGCCAGCCTGCCGGCCCTGGCCGCCGAAGAACCGCACTACAACCGGATTTCCCTGCGCGCCGAAGCCAGCCAGGAAGTGGCCCGCGACCTGATGATCGTGACCCTCTATACCGAGGCGCAGAACAGCGATCCGGCCAAGCTCGCCGCCGACATCACCACCACCCTGAACAAGGCGCTGGGCCAGGCCAAGGCAGTCAAGGAGATCAACCTGCGCCAGGGCAGCCGTAACAGCTACCCGATCTACGACAACAAGACCCAGAAGATCACCGGCTGGCGTGAACGCGCCGAGCTGCGCCTGGAAAGCAGCGATTTCGCCGCGTTGTCCAAGCTGACCGGCGATCTGATGCAGGACCTGAAAATGGACAGCATGGACTTCGCCATCTCCACCAGCAGCCGCAAGGCCAGCGAGGATGCCCTGCTCAAGGAGGCCATCGCCGCGTTCAAGGCCCGCGCCCAACTGGCCACCGATGCGCTGGGTGGCAAGGGCTACAAGATTGTCAGCCTGAACCTCAACAGCAACGGTTATCCACAGCCGTTCCCGCGTGGTGCGATGATGATGATGAAACCCTCGGCCAAGGAGGACGCACCAACGCCGGACGTGGAAGCCGGCAAGGCACAAGTCAACATGAATGCCGATGGGGTGATCGAGGTCCTGCAGTAATTACAGGTTCGCAGGCTGAACGCGCTCCTTTATAGAAGCCGGCTTGCTGGCGATGAGGCCCGTAAGCCTTGCATCGCCTGATCGGCCGTCATCGCCGGCAAGCCGGGCTCCTACAGGATTTGTGGCGTTTTCCAGAGCGAATTTTCTCAGTCGTCTCCATTAGCTGTGGGCACCAAGGCCTCGATGGGGCGTGCTAGAGTCGGGCCTCTCCCCGCTCTATTACGCACCTTCGAGGCCTTTTAATGGAAAAGATTGCCTTCAAACCGCTGCTGCTGGCCGCCACCTTGCTGGCCTGTACACCCTTGGCCCAGGCCGCCTCGACCCTGGTGTACTGCTCCGAGGCCAGCCCCGCCGGTTTCGACCCCAGCCAGTACACCAGCGGCACCGACTTCGACGCCTCGGCTGAAACCGTGTTCAACCGCCTGGCCCAGTTCAAACGCGGTGGCACCGAGGTCGAACCCGGCCTGGCCACGAGTTGGGACGTTGCCCCGGACGGCCTGGCCTACACTTTCCACCTGCGCTCCGGGGTGAAGTTCCACAGCACCGACGACTTCAAGCCGAGCCGCGACTTCAATGCCGAAGACGTGCTCTTCACTTTCCAGCGCCTGCTCGACGCCAATCACCCGTTCCGCAAGGCCTACCCTTCCGAATCGCCCTATTTCAGCGATATGGACCTCAACACCACGATCAAGAACGTCGAAAAACTCGACGAACAGACCGTGCGCTTCAGCCTGAACCATATCGACGCCGCCTTCGTGCAGAACCTGGCCATGAGCTTCGCCTCGATCCAGTCCGCCGAATATGCCGCGCAACTGCTCAAGGAAGGCCGCGCCGCCGACATCAACCAGAAACCGGTGGGCACCGGACCGTTCGTGTTCAAGCGTTACCAGAAGGACTCGCAGATCCGCTACGTGGCCAACAAGAACTACTGGAAACCCGAGGACGTCAAACTCGACAACCTGATCTTCGCCATCACCCCGGATGCCGCCGCCCGCCTGCAAAAACTCAAGGCCGGGGAGTGCCAGGTCAGCGGTTACCCGCGCCCGGCCGATATCGAGATCATGAAGCAGGACAAGAACCTGCTGGTGCTGCAACAACCGGGTTTCAACCTCGGCTTCCTCGCCTACAACGTCACCCACAAGCCCCTCGACCAGCTCAAGGTCCGCCAGGCCCTGGACATGGCCATCGACAAGCCGGCGATCATCAAGGCGGTCTACCAGAGCGCCGGGCAACTGGCGCAGAACGCCCTGCCGCCGGGCCAATGGTCCTATGACCCGAACATCAAGGACGCGCCCTACGACCCGACCAAGGCCCGCGCACTGCTCAAGGAAGCCGGCGTGGCCGAAGGCACCCCCATCGACCTGTGGGCGATGACCGTGCAACGAGCCTCCAACCCCAACGCACGGATGTCGGCGCAGATGATCCAGGCCGACTGGGCCAAGGTCGGGATCAAGGCCAATATCGTCAGCTATGAGTGGGGCGAATACATCAAGCGCGCCAAGAACGGCGAGCATGACGTCATGATCTATGGCTGGACCGGCGACAACGGTGATCCGGACAACTGGCTCGGCGTGCTCTACAGCTGCGCCGCGGTCAAGGGCAGCAACTACGCGAAATGGTGCGACCCGGCCTATGATCAACTGATCCAGAAAGCCAAGCTCAGCAGCAACCACGACGAGCGGGTCAAGTTCTACCAGCAGGCGCAGAAAGTCCTCAAGGAACAGGTGCCGATCACCCCGATCGCCAACTCGACGGTGTTCCAGCCGATGCGCCGGGAAGTGCATGACTTCAAGATCAGTCCGTTCGGCCTGACCCCCTTCTATGGCGTGAGCCTGGGCCAGTAACTCAACGCCCCAACCGGGTGCGCCCGACGCCCCGGTTGCTCGCTTGAAGTGCGCCCCGCGCACCTGAAAACCCCCTCGAAAGCTGACAAATGCGTCAGAATTTACACATATGCGACATTCCTGTACGTTCGTGCCACTCTTTGAGGCTTCACGCGCCTCTGCATCTTGCAATGGGTATGGGGCCTGCATAAGTATCGGCAGGTCGACTCACGAGGTCGTCCTCAAAACCAAAAATGACAACAAATCATGAGGCCACCATGCTTAAAAAAGCAGTCATTCCGTTTTTAGTCGGCGCAGGCCTCTTGGCCAGCGCACCGTTCGCCGTCGCTGCGACTAACCTGGTGTTCTGCTCCGAAGGGAGCCCGGCCGGTTTCGATCCAGGCCTGTACACCGCCGGAACCGACTTCGACGCCTCCGCGGAAACCGTTTTCAACCGTCTGAGCCAGTTCGAACGTGGCGGCACCGCCGTGATTCCTGGCCTGGCGACCAGCTGGGACGTGACCCCGGACGGCCTGAGCTACACCTTCCACCTGCGTGAAGGCGTCAAGTTCCACACCACCGATTACTTCAAACCGACGCGTAACTTCAACGCCGACGACGTGCTGTTCACCTTCAACCGCATGCTCGACAAGGACATGCCGTTCCGCAAGGCCTACCCGACCGAATTCCCGTACTTCACCGACATGGGCATGGACGGCAACATCACCAAGGTGGAAAAACTCGACGACAAGACCGTCAAGTTCACCCTGAAGACCGTGGATGCCGCGTTCATCCAGGACTTGGCGATGAGCTTCGCCTCTATCCAGTCCGCCGAGTACGCCGACAAGCTGCTCAAGGAAGGCAAGGCCAGCGACATCAACCAGAAGCCGATCGGCACTGGTCCGTTCGTGTTCAAGAGCTACCAGAAAGACTCGAACATCCGCTACACCGGGAACAAGGACTACTGGAAGCCTGAGGACGTCAAGGTCGACAACCTGATCTTCGCCATCACCACCGACCCGTCGGTACGTGCGCAGAAGCTCAAGAAAGGCGAATGCCAGATCACCGCCTACCCACGTCCGGCCGACATCGCCCCGCTCAAGGCCGACAGCAACCTGAAGATGCCTGAACAGGCCGGTTTCAACCTGGGTTACATCGCCTACAACGTGATGCCGGTCCTCAAGGGCCAGACCGCCACCAACCCACTGGCGGACCTGCGCGTACGCGAAGCGCTGGACATGTCGGTGAACAAGAAGCAGATCATCGAATCGGTTTACCAGGGCGCCGGCCAATTGGCTGTCAATGCCATGCCGCCGACCCAATGGTCCTATGACACCACCGTCAAGGACGCCAAGTACGACCCGGAAAAGGCCAAGGAACTGCTCAAGGAAGCTGGCGTCAAGCCGGGCACCGAGATCACCCTGTGGGCCATGCCGGTCCAGCGTCCGTACAACCCCAACGCCAAGCTGATGGCTGAAATGCTCCAGTCCGACTGGAAGAACATCGGCCTCAACGTCAAGATCGTCAGCTACGAGTGGGGCGAATACCTCAAGCGTGCCAAGGGTGGCGAGCAGCAAGCCATGCTGATTGGCTGGAGCGGCGACAATGGGGACCCCGATAACTGGCTGGGCGTGCTGTTCGGCTGTGACGCGGTCAACGGCAACAACTTCTCGAAGTTCTGCTACAAGCCCTTCGAGGACCTGATCAAAGAAGCCAAGTCGACTGCCGACCAGGCTAAACGCACCGAGCTGTACAAGCAGGCGCAGCACATCCTCAAAGACCAAGCCCCCTATACACCTATCGCGCACTCGACGGTGTACCAACCCATGAGCGCCAAGGTGCAGGATTTCAAGATCAGCCCGTTCGGCTTGAACTCCTTCTACGGCGTCAGCGTCAGCAAGTGAGGTTGCGCGAAGACGGCGTCCTAGGACGCTGTCTTCGCCTCCCCGCCAGAATTGCAGGAATTGTCCGGAATCCGTTGGCGGTAACCCGCAAACGGATGGCCGCCGCACAGAGTTTTCCTACAACTCTCTAAGGCTCTACGCATTTACCGCATCGACTTGGCCTCGTAACGTCAAGACTTCGCTGATATGCGTTCACGAGCGGCATTGCTGCATTCACTGACTAGATCGGCGATCGTTCCCGTGTCCCCAACACGGCCATTGTTCGCCGACGACAATAACAAAAGGATTGGGACCGTCATGCGCCAGACCTTCACTTTATCCGCTTTGGTGGGAGCCGCCCTGTGGGCGGGCGCCCCTTTTGCCCAGGCTGCCGGCAGCCTGGTGTTCTGCTCCGAGGGCAGCCCGGCCGGGTTCGACACCGCGCAGTACACCACCGCCACCGACAACGACGCCGCCGAGCCGCTCTACAACCGGCTGGTGGAGTTCGTCAAAGGTGAGACATCCGTCGCACCGGCGCTGGCCGAGAGCTGGGATATCTCAGCGGATGGCCTGGTCTATACCTTCCACCTGCGCCCTGGTGTCAAGTTCCACACCACCGCGTATTTCACGCCGTCCCGCGACTTCAACGCCGACGACGTGGTATTCACCTTCAATCGCATGCTCGATGCTGGACAACCGTTTCGCAAGGCCTACCCCACCGAGTTTCCGTACTTCAACGGGATGAGCCTGAACAAGAACATCGCCAAGGTCGAAAAGACCGGGCCGCTGACCGTGGTCATGACCCTCAATTCGGTCGACGCCGCGTTCATTCAGAATATCGCCATGAGCTTCGCCTCGATTCTCTCCGCCGAATACGCCGACCAGTTGCTCGCCGCCGGCAAACCCAGCGAGATCAACCAGAAGCCCATCGGCACCGGACCGTACGTGTTCCAGCGTTATCAGAAAGACGCGCAGATCCGCTACGTCGCCAACAAGCAGTACTGGGACCCGGACAAGGTCCAGCTCGACCAGCTGATTTTCGCCATCAACACCGACGCCTCGGTGCGGGTGCAGAAACTCAAGCGCGGTGAATGCCAGATCACCCTGCACCCGCGCCCCGCCGATGTCGAGGCATTGAAGAAAGACCCCAAGCTGCAGGTCATCCAGAAGCCCGGCTTCAACCTCGGCTATATCGCCTACAACGTGCAGCACAAACCCTTCGACCAACTCCAGGTCCGCCAGGCGCTGGACATGGCGGTGAACAAACCGAGCATTCTCAATGCGGTCTACCAGGGCGCCGGGCAACTGGCGGTCAATGCCATGCCGCCGAGCCAGTGGTCCTACGACGAGAACATCAAGGACGCACCCTACAACCCGGAAAAAGCCCGGCAACTGCTCAAGGCCGCCGGCGTCAAGGAAGGCACCGAGATCACCCTCTGGGCCATGCCGGTGCAACGCCCGTACAACCCCAACGCCAAGCTGATGGCCGAAATGCTCCAGGCCGACTGGGCGAAGATCGGCCTGAAGGTGAAGATCGTCAGCTATGAATGGGGTGAGTACATCAAGCGCACCAAGAATGGCGAGCACGACATCAGCCTGATCGGCTGGACCGGCGACAACGGTGACCCGGACAACTGGCTCGGCACCCTCTACGGCTGCGACGCGATTGGCGGCAACAACTACTCCATGTGGTGCAACCCGCAATACGACAAGCTGATCAAGCAGGCCAAGCTCGTCACCGACCACGAGCAACGCGTGGCCCTCTACCAACAGGCCCAGCAGTTGCTCAAGCAACAGGTGCCGATTACCCCTATCGCCCACTCGACGGTCAACCAGCCGTTAAGCATCAGAGTCAAAGGTTTCAAGGTCAGTCCCTTCGGTCGCAACGTGTTCTCGGGCGTCAGTATCGAACAATAAAACCGTGACCCGCGCTCTGGGGGCGAATTTCGCCCCTGAGCAACTTGCAGCCGAAATTCGGCAAAACCCTGCCAAGCAAACGATTGCGTAACAAAAAATGTCCGCCACCCAACCCGGACCAAATAGGCCCAAAAGGCCGATATTAAAAAAGAAAATATGGAGCTTTAGCCTTGAAACTCTCTCAAAAAGCGTTGTTAGCCTTAGCCATCAGTAGCGCCACCGTGCTGGCCCATGCGGAAACCCAGAGTCAGGATTTCGTGCCGACCGGCCTGAATTCGACCAATGCACAAAATGAAGCCAAGGGCTTCATCGACGGCCAGAGCCTGGGTGGCACCACTCGTAACTGGTACGCCAATGAGTTGAAACGCCGTAACGACCGCTTCAGTTACGACAAACACGGTGTGGCAACCCCCATTCCGCGCCGCATCAACTGGGTCCAGGGGACCATCCTCGACTACAGCTCGGGCTTTACCCAAGGCACCGTAGGCGTCAGCACTGAAGTCGCGCTCTACAACGCCATTGCCCTGGATCGCAGTCGCGAGGACATCGCCGGAGGTGGCAACCGCACCCTGGCCAACCGCAATGGCGACGCGGTCGACCAGTGGAGCAAACTCGGCCTGGCCAACGTCAAGTTCCGCGTATCGAACACCACGCTGACCGCCGGTCGCCAGAACTTCAGCACGCCGATCGTCGATGTCATCGGCAACCGCCCACTGCCTTCAAGCTTCGAGGGTGTAAGCCTTCACAGTGAAGAATTCAGCAACCTGTCGTTTGACGCAGCGACCTTCGATCGCGTATCCCCACGCACCGAGGAGAGCCTGTCCCGGTTCCGCACCGAGTACTCCAACAACGGGGCCGAGACCGACCACGTCAATACCTTCGGCCTGAACTATCAGCCGTTCAAAAGTCTGAAGACCAGCCTGTACATGGCCAACGTCGAGGACTTCTGGAACCAGTACTACTTTGGCGCCACCCACGAATTGGGCGACACCTCAGTGCTCGGCCTGACGACTGGTTTGAATTACTACAAGACACTGGACACCGGCAAAAAGAAGATGGGCGAAATCGACAACGACGCCTACTCGCTGTCTCTCGGACTGACCCACCAGGCCCACAGCCTGACTTTCTCCTACCAGCAAATCGTTGGTAACGAATACTTCGACTACCTGCACGAAACCAACGGCATCTACCTGGCCAACTCCATGCTGTCGGACTTCAACGGCCCGAACGAGAAGTCCTTCCAGATTGCCTACGGCCTGAACATGGCCCAGTACGGCGTTCCTGGCCTGAAATTCAACGTCTATACGGTCCGCGGCTGGGGCATTGACGGCACCCATTACACCGGCACCGCCTACGACGTGAAAAACCTCGACGGTGAGCACCACTACGAATATGGCGTCGGCACTTCCTACGCCATACAGAGTGGTCCGCTGAAAGCCACCTCCATTCGTGCGACCTACACCACCCATCGCGCCAGCGCGAATCAGGGTGACGGCAACATCAACGAGTTCCGCCTGGTCACCACCATTCCATTCAACATTCTCTGACACCTGACTGCCCTGGGGCCGATTCGACGAATCGGCCCCAGGGTCTCATCTGGCTCAATCGATCAAGGAGGGTTTACATGAAGAAGCTTCCCCTGCGCGCCGCCCTCGCGGCCGCCGTATTCAGCGTGGCTATCGGTGTTTCAGCCAAGCCCTTGGTGGTCTGTACCGAAGCCAGCCCGGAGGGTTTCGACCCGGTGCTCTACACCACCGCCGTCACCGCCGACGCCGCGGCTGAAACCATGTTCAACCGTCTGGTGGACTTCAAGCCCGGGACCACCGAGATCCAGCCGGCCCTGGCCGAAAGCTGGGAGATCAGCCCAGACGGCCTGCAATACACCTTTCACCTGAGAAAGGGCGTCAAGTTCCACACCACCGACTATTTCAAACCGACCCGCGAGCTGAACGCCGACGACGTGGTCTGGAGCTTCCAGCGGCAACTGGACCCCAATCATCCCTGGCATAAAGCGTCCACCGTCGGCTTCCCGTATTTCGAGAGCATGGACTTCCAGAACCTGCTCAAAAGCGTCGAGAAAGTCGACGGCCTGACCGTGCGTTTCACCCTCAATCGTCCCGAAGCCCCGTTCCTGTCCGACCTGGGCATGGCCTTCACCTCGATCCACTCCGCCGAATACGCCGACCAGCTGCTCAAGGCCGGCAAGCTTGACGACCTCAACAGCAAGCCGGTCGGCACCGGCCCGTTCATCTTCCAGCGTTATGCCAAGGACGCCCAGGTCCGCTTCAAGGCCAACCCGGAGTATTTCCGTGGCAAGCCGCCAGCGGACACCCTGATCCTGGCCATCACCATCGACAACAACACCCGCCTGCAGAAGCTCAAGGCCAACGAGTGCCAGGTCGCCCTGTACCCCAAACCCGATGATGTGCCGAACATCAAGGCCGATCCGAACCTGAAGATCGACGGAATGGCGGCCATGGCCACCGGCTACGTCGCCATCAACACCGAACACAAGTACCTGAGCGATGTGCGGGTGCGCCGGGCCATCGAGCTGGCCCTGGACAAGCAGAACTACGTCGACACCCTGTATGGCAAGGGCAATGCCATCCCCGCGGTGAATCCTTACCCGTCGACCCTGCTGGGCTACAACACCAAACTGAAGAATCCGCCCCAGGACCTGGACAAGGCCCGCGCCCTGCTCAAGGAAGCCGGCGTTCCCGAGGGTACGGTCTTTACCCTCTATACTCGCAACGGCGGCGGCCCGACCAACCCGAACCCGCAACTCGGTGCCCAGCTGATGCAGGCCGACCTGGCCAAGGTCGGGATCACTCTGGATATCCGCGTCATGGAGTGGGCCGAAATGCTCAAACGAGCGAAAAAAGGTGAGCACGATATGGTCTCCGCCGGTTGGAGCGGGGACAACGGCGACCCGGATAACTTCCTTAGCCCGCTATTGAGTTGCGAAGCGGCGAAAAACGGCGAAAACTACAGCCGCTGGTGCAATCCTCAGTTCCAGGCGCTGATCGACCAGGCTCGCGCCAAGACTGACCCCGCCCAACGTGCCGCACTCTATGAACAGGCTCTGGAGATCCTGCATAACCAGGTCCTGTGGGCGAACGATGCCCATCCGAAGATGTTTACCGCTATGCGCAAGAACGTAGAGGGCTACCACATGAGCCCTCTATCCACGAACAACTTCGCCACCACCCAGGTGAAGTAGAACAACAAACGCTCGTCGGTACCCGACCCCGGGTACTGATGAGCACGCCTAACCGGCTGATGAGGTACACCACACGATGTTTAGTTTTATTGCCCGCCGACTGGGGTTACTGATCCCCACGTTTTTCGGCATCACGTTGCTGACTTTCGCGTTGATTCGCATGATCCCGGGCGATCCCGTGGAAGTCATGATGGGCGAGCGCCGGGTTGACCCGGAAATGCACGCCCAGGCGATGGAACGCCTCGGTCTTAACAAGCCGCTTTATGCCCAGTACATCGACTATGTCGGCAAGCTCGCCCACGGCGACCTCGGCGAGTCCCTGCGGACCCGCACCAGCGTGTGGACCGAGTTCACCACTCTGTTCCCCGCCACCCTGGAACTGTCCAGCGCCGCGCTGCTGTTCGCCGGCGTCCTGGGACTGCTCGCCGGGGTGATCGCCGCCCTCAAGCGAGGGTCCCTGTTCGACCATGGGGTGATGGGCATCTCCCTGGCCGGCTATTCGATGCCGATCTTCTGGTGGGGCCTGATCCTCATCATGTTCTTTTCCGTGGGCCTGGGCTGGACCCCCGTGTCCGGACGCATCGACCTGCTCTACGACATCGAGCCGAAAACCGGCTTCATGCTCATCGATACCCTGCTCAGCGACCAGCCCGAGGCGTTCTGGGACGCGCTGCACCACCTGATCCTGCCGGCCATCGTGCTGGGCACCATCCCGCTGGCGGTGATCGCCCGGATGACCCGTTCCTCGATGCTCGAAGTCCTGCGCGAAGACTACATCCGTACCGCCCGGGCCAAGGGCCTGTCGCCGGCGCGCGTGGTGTTCGTCCATGGCCTGCGCAACGCGCTGATTCCAGTACTGACCGTGGTCGGCCTGCAAGTCGGCACTCTGCTGGCCGGCGCCGTGCTCACCGAAACCATCTTTTCCTGGCCCGGCATTGGCAAATGGCTGATCGAAGCCATCGGTGCGCGGGACTATCCGGTCGTGCAAAACGGCATCCTGTTAATCGCCTGCCTGGTGATTGTGGTCAATTTCGTCGTGGACATCCTCTACGGCCTTGTCAATCCACGCATCCGCCACCAGCGCTGAGATCAAGATCATGAGTACTACTATCGCTTCGACCACCGTCGATCAAAGCCTGCTGTACCCCTCGCCGTACAAGGAATTCTGGCAGCACTTCGCCAAGAACAAGGGCGCCGTCGCCGGTCTGCTGTTCATGTCGCTGGTGGTGTTCTGCGCGATCTTCGCGCCCTGGGTCGCCCCACACGACCCCAGCGAACAGTTCCGCGACGCCCTGCTGACCCCACCGTCGTGGCTTGCCGGTGGGCAGATCCAGTACCTGCTGGGCACCGACGAACTGGGCCGCGACCTGCTCTCGCGGCTGATCCATGGTTCGCGCCTGTCGCTGCTGATCGGCCTGTCCTCGGTGGTGATGTCGCTGATCCCGGGGATCATGATGGGCCTGCTGGCCGGCTTCTTCCCGCGCCTTCTCGGCCCGACCATCATGCGCCTGATGGACATCATGCTGGCCCTGCCTTCACTGCTGCTGGCCGTGGCGATTGTCGCCATCCTCGGCCCTGGCCTGATCAACACCGTGATCGCCATCGCCATTGTCTCGCTGCCGTCCTATGTACGCCTGACCCGCGCCGCGGTGATGGGCGAACTGAACCGTGACTACGTGACCGCCGCCCGCCTGGCGGGTGCCGGCCTGCCGCGCCTGATGTTCATCACCGTGCTGCCCAACTGCATGGCACCGCTGATCGTCCAGGCCACCCTGAGTTTCTCCTCGGCGATCCTCGATGCCGCCGCCCTGGGCTTCCTCGGCCTGGGCGTACAACCGCCCACCCCGGAGTGGGGCACCATGCTGGCTTCGGCCCGCGACTACATCGAGCGCGCCTGGTGGGTCGTCAGCCTGCCCGGCCTGACCATTTTGCTCAGCGTGCTGGCAATCAACCTGATGGGCGACGGCCTGCGCGATGCGCTGGACCCGAAACTCAAGAACGCCGCCTGAGGAGATTCCCATGTCACTGCTAGAAATCAAGAATCTCAATGTTCGCTTCGGCGACAAGACCGCCGTTCCAGTGGTCGACGGCCTCGACATCAGCGTGGACAAGGGCGAAGTCCTGGCCATTGTTGGCGAGTCGGGCTCGGGTAAATCCGTGACCATGATGGCGTTGATGGGGCTGATCGAGCACCCCGGCATCGTCACCGCCGACGCCCTGCGCTTCGACGGCAAGGACATGCTCAAGCTCAGCGCCCGCCAGCGTCGGCAGGTGGTCGGCAAGGACCTGGCAATGGTTTTCCAGGACCCAATGACCGCGCTGAACCCCAGCTACACCGTGGGTTTCCAGATCGAGGAAGTGCTCCGCCTGCACCTGAAAATGTCCGGCAAGGCGGCGCGCAAGCGGGCCATCGAACTGCTGGAAAAAGTCGAGATTCCCGGCGCCACCAGCCGCATGGATGCCTACCCGCACCAACTGTCGGGGGGCATGAGCCAGCGCGTTGCGATCGCCATGGCGATTGCCGGCGAACCCAAGTTGCTGATCGCCGATGAACCGACCACCGCCCTGGACGTGACCATCCAGGCGCAGATCATGGATCTGCTGCTCAGCCTGCAACAAGAGCAGAACATGGGCCTGGTGCTGATCACCCACGACCTCGCGGTCGTTGCCGAAACCGCCCAGCGGGTCTGCGTGATGTACGCCGGCCAGGCCGTGGAAGTCGGCCAGGTGCCGGGCTTGTTCGATGTGCCGGCGCATCCCTACAGCGAAGCCTTGCTCAAGGCGATTCCGGAGCACAGCCTGGGGGCCGAGCGCCTGTCGACCCTGCCGGGTATCGTGCCCGGGCGTTATGACCGGCCGCAGGGTTGCCTGCTGTCGCCGCGCTGCCCCTATGTGCAGGAAAGCTGCCGGCTGCAGCGTCCGACCCTGGACCAAAAAGCCAACAGCCTTGCCCGTTGCTTCTTCCCGCTGAACCAGGAGGTGGCGTAATGGCCGTCGTTCTTACCGCCCGCGACCTCACCCGTCACTACGAAGTCTCCCGTGGCCTGTTCAAGGGCCATGCGCTGGTGCGCGCGCTCAATGGCGTGTCGTTCGAACTGGAAGCCGGCAAGACCCTCGCCGTGGTCGGCGAGTCGGGCTGCGGCAAATCCACCCTGGCCCGGGCCCTGACACTGATCGAAGAGCCGTCGTCCGGCTCGCTGAAAATCGCCGGGCAGGAAGTCGCCGGGGCCGACAAGGCCCAGCGCAAGCAACTGCGCAAAGACGTGCAGATGGTGTTCCAGAGCCCCTATGCCTCGCTCAATCCGCGGCAGAAGATCGGCGACCAACTGGGCGAGCCGCTGCTGATCAACACCAAGCTGTCCGCCGCCGAGCGTCGGGAAAAAGTCCAGGCGATGATGAAGCAGGTCGGCTTGCGCCCCGAGCACTATCATCGCTACCCGCACATGTTCTCCGGCGGCCAGCGCCAGCGTATCGCCCTGGCGCGGGCGATGATGCTGCAACCGAAAGTGCTGGTGGCGGACGAACCGACCTCGGCGCTGGACGTGTCGATCCAGGCCCAGGTGCTGAACCTGTTCATGGATCTGCAGCAGGAGTTCAACACCGCCTACGTGTTCATCTCCCACAACCTGGCAGTGGTCCGTCACGTGGCCGACCAGGTGCTGGTGATGTACCTCGGCCGGCCGGTGGAAATGGGCCCGAAGGAAGACATCTATGCCCGTCCCCTGCACCCGTACACCCAGGCCCTGCTCTCGGCGACGCCGGCGATCCACCCGGATCCGTTGAAGCCGAAGATCAAGATCGCCGGCGAATTGCCTAACCCGCTCAACCCGCCGTCCGGCTGCGCCTTCCACAAGCGCTGCCCATACGCCACCGAGCGTTGCAGCACGGAAGAGCCGGCCTTGCGCGAGCTCGACTCGCGGCAGGTGGCTTGCCATTACGCGGAGCAATTCCTCGGCTGACAGGCAACAAAAAAGCGCTCTCCTGAGTAAGCGAGAACGCTGAAAACGCTAGTACGGCCTCTTTCGTCGAGCGAGTTATCCGCTGGGCGCAAGGGGCTTTTTCATTCGTGCGACTCAGGTATCGCTGTCGCTGTCATCGCCGCTGTCATCGCCCGAATCATCCTGACCAGGATCGGCTTTCTTGTCGGTGTCATCGGCGTAAAGCGCGTGCACCGCGGATTTCGAAGGAGAAACCGCCCCATGATCCGACACCGCATTACTGGCCCAGGCACTTGAAGCCCCCACCATCAACAACACCAGCACCTTGATCAGCAGCACGCCGCGTTGAAAAATTTTCATCGTCGCTTCCGTCCCTCTGTGGATAAATCACCAGCACCTTGCAGCCGACTTCAAGAAGGCAACCGCAACTTGTCTGAACCTAGACCCGTTGAACGGACTTTTCCATACTGGCTAGATGAAAACTGCTGGCTGGCGATAGAATTATTCTGAATGACCATTAGATTCAAAAAGAATATAGGCCACTTCGATAGCGTTTCTCAGCATCAGCAACACCTCGAAGAATAAGAAATCGGAAAAGCCCAGACAAAACCTAATCCAACTCAGTTAAGGGCAATCTTCAGCTTGCCGGTATTTGTGGCGAGCGGGCTTGCCCGCGCTGGGGCTGATTGAGACCGGGAATAAATGCCGCAGGCCGAACGAATGCCGGGGCTAACAGCA
The DNA here is from genome assembly GCF_059420925.1 of Pseudomonas sp. GW821-FHT03C07. Taxonomy (NCBI): domain Bacteria; kingdom Pseudomonadati; phylum Pseudomonadota; class Gammaproteobacteria; order Pseudomonadales; family Pseudomonadaceae; genus Pseudomonas; species Pseudomonas sp. GW821-FHT03C07. The sequence continues at coordinate 105,627 of NZ_JBWKUQ010000002.1, read as the reverse complement.
GAATTAAATATTTCAAAAAGCTTGAATTACGAACAAAGTACCAAGCATGGGTTATTACATTATTCATAGACACCTCATATAGCTAGACTCATAGCGCCTCCGACGCGTCAGGCCATATGCAGCCAGTACGAATATAGTCTATCCCAACCGGGATGAACATTACGAAACCAACCAATTTTTCAGTGAAAGTGCGGGTGGGATGCATGACTCACCATCCTCTCGACTCTATAGAACCATGTACCACAAAGCGTGTCGACTCAAACGCTGCCACACAAAAGTCAACGCCAGCAAGCAGGGTTCCTGCAGGGCTCTCGGCAAGTCAGAACCATGGACACTAATAAAAATCAACTCTATACAGCAAGGTTTTCCGAGATCATACCTAAAACGCACACACATCCAAAATAGAAACAGGCCTCAAACAACAAAGAAAATACCTACAAAACAAATCCAATTTCCCGATAGCTTTCGCTGTCCTCAGGAAAATATATTCATCTATTCCTCAGCCAGACAAAGCCACTCCATCATGATCTGCAGCACGCTCAATGTGTCCTTCGGAGAGAAAAGCAAAAATGGCCTTGAAAAAATCGGCACACTCTATAAAAAGCTGAAGGTATTCAACGTTGCCATTTCAGCAGGAACGTTAGTCAATTTATTCTTCAAGAATGGCGTCATCGGTAGCAGCTACGCCATCTCCAACTACGACTTCAAGTTATTTAGCGACGCCATGCAATCATCACCGGGTATTATCAGGAGCGGCATCCAGCAAATCGCCTGGGACCTTAGCCAAGATAACGCTATAACTTACAATGAACGAGAATTCTGGAAGTGCATAATAAATGCGGCTTAACTCATACAGCTGTTTTTTTCGCCGTTCTGCTTTCAGCAATCGCACAGGCTGATGGCTTGAGCGTAAAAGAAGAGCTGATCAGTCAATTCAAAGACGCCACGGACAACTATCACAAAAAATCTGACGAGTGCCTGTCGCAGGAAAAGACCAAAACAGCGATCACCCCCAACGACCTTAGCGTTTTCAAAAAATCAGAAGCCGCTATCTTGCTCGGAGTAGAAATCAGGCAACGACTCAAAACCTGCGTCGAAGCTGAAGAAAATATAGCCGTCCGCAAACACCTGGAACTCTTGGACCATCTGACATCGACAGAGAAAAACTCTATAGATTTTAAAACTTACAACGAAATACTAAGCACGTATTTTGGTATAGACGACAGCTTCGACAGAGAACGTCACGAAAAATATAGAAACATTTCTCAAGCCGAAAGAGATAAATTTCTGACCATTACGAAAGATAAAAATCTTCAGGTCAAACTCACTCCTCTCATAGAGCACCTGGCCGACTAATCACCCTTTAATAAAAAAGGCAAAACATTAATGTTTTGCCTTTTTATATAGCTTTTCTTTATTTAGTGATGTTCGCGCGTCGCGCGGAATTTCACGTCCGGCCAGCGCTCTTCCATCAGCGCCAGGTTGACCCGGGTCGGCGCCAGGTAGGTCAGGTGACCGCCGCCATCCAACGCGAGGTTTTCCACGGCCTTGACCCGCAGCTCATCAAGCTTCTTCTTGTCGCTGCAATCAATCCAGCGCGCGGACCACACGGTGATCGGCTCATACGAGCACTCGACCTTGTATTCCTCTTTCAAGCGGCTGGCGACCACATCGAACTGCAGCACACCGACGGCACCGAGGATGATGTCGTTGCTGCGCTCGGGGAAGAACACCTGGGTCGCGCCCTCTTCCGCCAACTGCTGCAAACCTTGACGCAGTTGCTTGGACTTGAGCGGGTCACGCAGGCGCACGCGACGGAACAGTTCTGGAGCGAAGTGCGGGATACCGGTAAAGCCCAGGGCCTCGCCCTCGGTAAAGGTGTCGCCGATCTGGATGGTGCCGTGGTTGTGCAGGCCGATGATGTCGCCGGCGTAGGCTTCTTCCAGTTGCTCGCGCTCGGAGGAGAAGAAGGTCAGCGCATCGCCGATCCGCACATCCTTGCCGGTGCGCACATGGCGCATTTTCATGCCCTTGTCGTACTTGCCCGAACAGATGCGCATAAAGGCGATCCGGTCGCGGTGCTTGGGGTCCATGTTCGCCTGGATCTTGAACACAAAGCCGGCGAACTTCTCTTCCACCGGCTCCACGGTGCGCTCGTTGGCGACGCGAGCCAGAGGCATCGGCGCCCAATCAACAACCGCGTCCAGCACATGATCGACACCGAAGTTGCCCAGGGCAGTACCGAAGAACACCGGGGTCAGCTGGCCGTCGAGGAACTCCTGCCGGTTGAACTCGTGACAGGCACCCTGCACCAGTTCCAACTGGTCGACAAAACGGTCGTACTCGTCACCCAGGTGCGCGCGGGCTTCGTCGGAGTCGAGCTTCTCGATGATTTTCACATCGGTACGTTCATGCCCATGACCAGCGGTGTAGACAATGATGTAGTCGTCGGCCAGGTGGTACACACCCTTGAAATCGCGGTAGCAACCGATCGGCCAGGTGATCGGCGCGGCCTTGATTTTCAGGACGGCTTCGATCTCGTCGAGCAGTTCGATGGGGTCGCGGATATCGCGGTCGAGCTTGTTGATAAAGCTGACAATGGGCGTGTCACGCAGACGACAGACGTCCATCAGGGCGATGGTCCGTGGCTCGACGCCCTTACCGCCGTCGAGGACCATCAGCGCCGAGTCGACCGCGGTCAGGGTGCGGTAGGTATCTTCGGAGAAGTCTTCGTGGCCCGGGGTGTCGAGCAGGTTGATCATGTGATCGCGATACGGGAACTGCATGACCGACGTGGTAATCGAGATACCCCGTTGTTTTTCCATTTCCATCCAGTCGGAGGTGGCATGACGGTCGGATTTGCGAGATTTCACCGTGCCGGCAACCGCAATCGCCTTGCCCATCAGCAACAGCTTCTCGGTGATGGTGGTTTTACCGGCATCGGGGTGGGAAATAATGGCGAAAGTGCGGCGTTTCGCGACTTCGGCGGCCTGGTGGGTCATGGGAAATCGCCTGGCAGGTGAGTCAAAAAAGGGCGGCGAGTATAGCGCAAACCGAGGTCCACGGACCACCGCTCACCCGCTTGCAGTGACTTCAAGGGTGGCTAAATGCTGCCAATTATGGAACCTTTTAAAAGGTGGAGGCGTCCACTCCCCTGCTACCTGACTCGTACCAGGGGCTGAAATATCAGCAAGTCAGCCTGACGAGGCTGCGCTTATGGCCCGACCGCCTGCCGCTTTGCCGGCAGTGGCGAGCTGCATTTCGCGAACACTTTCTTCGGCGGCCAGGAATGGCATTGCCACACGAAGCGGTGTTCGCCGACAGAAAAAAGGAGTCCGCCTGTGGCTATTCGCTATGACAAAGGGCTGATAGGTGGAGCGGTTGTCGTCGCTCTCCTGGCCCTGCTGGTCCACTGGATTGGCATCAACACGATCGAACGGTACCGCGACGATTTGCTGTTTTACCTGCAAGCTCATCTGATCCTGGTCCTTGTCTCCATGCTTGCCGCCCTGATTGCAGGGATTCCCGCCGGTATCCTGCTGAGCCGACCGAGCATGGTCGGGCGCGCGGAACGCTTCATGCAGATCTTCAATATCGGTAACACCGTCCCACCCCTGGCCGTGCTGGCCATCGCCCTCGGCGTGTTGGGCATTGGCAGTGGCCCGGCGATCCTCGCCCTGTTCCTCGCCTCCCTCCTGCCCATCGTGCGCAACACCTACGAAGGCCTGAAAAACGTCCAGGGCTCCCTGAAAGAAGCCGCCGTCGGCATCGGTATGACCCCGCGCCAGGTGCTGTTGCAGGTGGAACTGCCCAACGCCGCGCCGATCATCATCGGTGGTGTGCGGGTGGCCCTGGCGATCAACGTCGGTACCGCGCCCCTGGCGTTCCTGATTGGCGCCAACAGCCTCGGCAGCCTGATTTTCCCCGGCATTGCCCTGAACAATCAGCCGCAACTGCTGCTCGGCGCCGCCTGCACCGCGCTGTTGGCCTTGCTGCTTGACGGCCTGGTGAGCATGACCAGCCGCTTCTGGCTGGAACGCGGAGTCCGAGTGTCTTAAGACTCGGCAAAGGAATCGATATGAAAAAACTGACTGCGATACTGGTCTGCGTCCTGCTGTCCGCGGGAATAGCGCAGGCCGCTGAAAAACCCTTGATCCGCATCGGCGCCCGGGTCTTCACCGAACAGACCCTGCTGGCGGAAATCACCGCCCAGTACCTGCGCACCAAGGGCTATAACCCCCAGGTGACCGGCGGCCTGGGCAGCAACCTGGCACGCAGTGCCCAGGAAAGCGGGCAACTGGACCTGATCTGGGAATACACCGGGGTGTCGCTGGTGGCCTACAACCATGTCGACGAGAAACTCGACAGCGAACAGTCCTACGCCCGGGTCAAGGAGCTCGATGCGAAAAAGGGCCTGGTCTGGCTGGCGCCGTCGAAGTTCAGCAACACCTACGCGCTGTCCCTGCCGGAGCAGGTGGCCAAGGAATACCCGCAGATCAACAGCATCAGCGACCTGACCCAGGCCCTGGCCAAAGACAGCCAGGAAAACCGCCTGGTGGCCCTGGACACCGAGTTCGCCAACCGTTCCGACGGCCTGGCCGGCATGGTCAAGCTGTACCAGATGAACCTGACCCGCAAGAACACCCGGCAGATGGACGCCGGCCTGGTCTATACGGCGTTGCGTAACGGCCAGGTGTTTGCCGGCCTGGTCTACACCACCGACGGTCGCCTCAACGCCTTCAAATTGAAGCTGCTGGAAGACGACAGGCATTACTTCCCGGACTACACCGCCGCCCCTGTGGTGCGCCAGGTTTACCTGGACGCCCACCCGCAACTGGCCGCCGATCTCAAGCCACTGGCGGCGCTGTTCGACAACGACACCATGCGCCAGCTGAATGCGCGGGTCGATGTCGAGCATGAAAGCCCGTCCGCCGTGGCCGCCGACTTCCTGCGCCAACATCCGATCAACTGAGGAGAAGACATGGAATTTCTCAAGGCCTTTTCCCATCTCGACTGGACACAGGTCCTGCACCTGACCTGGCAGCACATCACCCTGGTGGGCATCGCCGTCATGCTCGCAATTGTCGTCGGCGTGCCCCTGGGCGTGCTGATGACCCGTTTTCCCAGCCTGGCCGGGCCACTGCAAGCCAGCGCCACGGTGCTGCTGACCGTGCCGTCCATCGCCCTGTTCGGCCTGCTGCTGCCGTTCTACTCCAGGTTCGGCCAGGGCCTGGGGCCGCTGCCGGCGATCAGCGCGGTGTTCCTCTACTCCCTGCTGCCGATCATGCGCAACACCTACCTGGCGCTGACCAGTGTCGAGCCGGGTATTCGCGAAGCCGCGCGCGGCATCGGCATGACCTTCGGCCAGCGCCTGCGCAGGGTCGAGCTGCCCATCGCGGTGCCGGTGATCCTCGCCGGTGTCCGCACCGCCGTGGTGATGAACATCGGCGTCATGACCATCGCTGCCACCATCGGTGCCGGCGGCCTGGGGGTATTGATCCTCGCCGCCATCAGTCGCAGCGACATGTCGATGCTGATCGTCGGCGCGGTACTGGTCAGCCTCCTGGCCATCGTCGCCGACCTGCTTCTGCAATGGTTGCAACGCACGCTGACTCCAAAAGGACTGCTCAAATGATCGCACTTCAAAACCTGACCAAGACCTTTCAAAGCAACGGCAAGACCATCAGCGCCGTCGACTCGGTAAGCCTGACCGTCAACGAAGGCGAGATCTGTGTATTTCTCGGCCCTTCGGGTTGCGGCAAGAGCACCACGCTGAAGATGATCAACCGCCTGATCAAGCCCACCTCGGGCAAGATCCTGATCAACGGCGAAGACACCAGCGACCTGGACGCCGTGACCCTGCGCCGTAACATCGGTTATGTGATCCAGCAGATCGGTCTGTTCCCCAATATGACCATCGAGGAAAACATCGTGGTGGTGCCAAAACTGCTGGGCTGGGACAAGCAGAAATGCCACGACCGCGCCCGTGAATTGATGAGCATGATCAAGCTGGAGCCCAGGCAGTACCTGCACCGCTACCCACGTGAGCTGTCCGGTGGTCAGCAACAGCGGATCGGCGTGATCCGCGCCCTGGCGGCCGACGCGCCGTTGCTGCTGATGGATGAGCCGTTCGGCGCGGTCGACCCGATCAACCGCGAGATGATCCAGAACGAGTTCTTCGAAATGCAGCGGGCGCTGAACAAGACCGTGATCATGGTCAGCCACGATATCGACGAAGCCATCAAGCTGGGTGACAAGATCGCCATCTTTCGCGCTGGCAAGCTGTTGCAGCTCGATCACCCGGACACCCTGTTGGCCCACCCGGTCGACGAATTCGTCAGCAGCTTTGTCGGCCAGGACAGCACCCTCAAGCGCCTGCTGCTGGTGAAGGCCGAAGACGCCGCGGACAACGCGCCATCGGTGAGCCCGGAGACCCCGGTGGCCGATGCCCTGGAGCTGATGGACGAGCATGATCGGCGCTACATGGTGGTTACTGACGCTGGGAACAGGGCGCGGGGTTATGTGCGCCGCCGCGACCTGCACCGTCAGGCCGGGACCTGCGCGCAGTTCCTGCGCGAGTTCAACGCCACGGCGGCGTACGACGAACACCTGCGCATCCTGTTGTCGCGGATGTACGAGTTCAACCGTTCGTGGCTGCCGGTGATGGACGCCGAGCGGGTATTCCTTGGCGAGGTGACCCAGGAGTCGATTGCCGCCTACCTGAGTTCCGGGCGCTCGCGTGGGGCCAAGACCAGCATTGTCTCGCCCGCCGAGCTGGCGGCGGTCTGACAGACTGCCGGCTCTTGCAGGAGCCTGGTTTGTCGGGACGCCGCACCGCAGCGAAGAGGCCCTTGAGGCCGCCAAAAGCTTCGCGGGCAAGCTCCGCTCCCACATGGGGACCGTGCCGAACGCAGATCTTGTAGACGACACAACCCTGTAGGAGCCTGGCTTGCCAGCGAAGAGGCCCTTGAGGCCGCCAAAAGCTTCGCGGGCAAGCTCCGCTCCCACATGGGGACCGCGCCGAACGCAGATCTTGTAGACGACACAACCCTGTAGGAGCCTGGCTTGCCAGCGAAGAGGCCATTGAGGCCGCCAAGAGCTTCGCGGGCAAGCTCCGCTCCCACATGGGGACCGTGCCAAACGCAGATCTTGTAGACGACACAACCCTGTAGGAGCCTGGCTTGCCAGCGATGAGGCCATTGAGGCCGCCAAAAGCTTCGCGGGCAAGCTCCGCTCCCACATGGGGACCGCGCAGAACGCAGATCTTGTAGACGACACAACCCTGTAGGAGCCTGGCTTGCCAGCGATGAGGCCCTTGAGGCCGCCAAAAGCTTCGCGGGCAAGCTCCGCTCCCAGCCAATGCCCCACTTTGGGATTGGCACAAAATCTCCCAGATCGCTCTTCTCGGGGAACATCAGACTGTCATCCGGGTCGGTTAAATAGGTGACTGATCCGGACCACGCGACGGGTGCGTGCAAAAACGCGACATTTTTAGTTGATCTCAAGCCCCTCAAGTCCTAAAGTTCGCGCCGAACGTCCATGCTGGAAACGATCCATCCGGCTCAAGTACTGACGACGAGACAGCAAGGCCAAGGGAAGCGGTTGTTCCCATGGCCTTTTTGCTTTCGGCGACATGCCTTGGGAAGTAGGCGAACCAAAGTGGGGATACGGAGGACGTTCATTTGCACCCATTGATCAATCTAGTTTGCCAGTAGGAGTTCCCAGCATGTCGATTCAGGTCGAAGACTATTTCGCGCGCGCCACTTTTGACAAAATGAAGGCGTTCGCCGACAAACAAGAAACCCCGTTCGTGGTGATCGACACCGCGATGATCAGCCAGGCCTACGATGACCTGCGCGCCGGTTTCGAATTCGCCAAGGTCTATTACGCGGTCAAGGCCAACCCGGCCGTCGAGATCATCGACCTGCTGAACAAAAAAGGCTCCAGCTTCGACATCGCCTCGATCTACGAACTGGACAAGGTCCTGGGCCAGGGCGTCAGCGCCGACCGTATCAGCTACGGCAACACCATCAAGAAATCCAAAGACATCCGCTACTTCTACGAGAAGGGCGTGCGCCTGTACTCCACCGACTCCGAAGCCGACCTGCGCAATATCGCCAAGGCCGCGCCGGGCTCCAAGATCTACGTGCGGATCCTCACCGAAGGCTCGACCACCGCCGACTGGCCGTTGTCGCGCAAGTTCGGCTGCCAGACCGACATGGCCATGGACCTGCTGATCCTCGCCCGCGACCTGGGCCTGGTGCCTTATGGCGTGTCCTTCCACGTCGGTTCGCAACAGCGCGATATCAGCGTCTGGGACGCGGCGATCGCCAAGGTCAAGGTGATCTTCGAGCGCCTGAAGGAAGAAGACGGTATCAATCTCAAGCTGATCAACATGGGCGGTGGCTTCCCGGCCAACTACATCACCCGCACCAACAGCCTGGAAACCTATGCTGAAGAAATCATCCGTTTCCTCAAGGAAGACTTCGGCGACGACCTGCCGGAAATCATCCTCGAACCAGGTCGTTCGTTGATCGCCAACGCCGGGATCCTGGTCAGTGAAGTGGTGTTGGTCGCGCGGAAATCGCGTACCGCCGTCGAGCGCTGGGTGTACACCGACGTGGGTAAATTCTCCGGTCTGATCGAAACCATGGACGAAGCCATCAAGTTCCCGATCTGGACTGAGAAGAAAGGCGAGATGGAAGAAGTGGTCATCGCCGGTCCTACCTGCGACAGCGCCGATATCATGTACGAAAACTACAAGTACGGCCTGCCACTGAACCTGGCTATCGGCGACCGCCTGTACTGGCTGTCCACCGGTGCCTACACCACCAGTTACAGCGCCGTGGAATTCAATGGCTTCCCGCCGTTGAAGTCCTTCTACGTGTAAGACGCCGGGCCGCTGAAAGGCGGCCTTGCAGACACCGCGCGTTGCTCCCGAAAGGCCCGTGAACCCTCACGGGCCTTTTCTATTTCACATGCTGCAAAACCTTTCGAAGCGGTGTACGGTTGCTCTGTGGAATTTGGTGGGTACAGTAACCACCAAACCCATCGACAAGGAACGTCGTCTTGAATAGCCGACAGCTGATCAGGCTTATCGAAGCGGACGGTTGGTATCTGGTCATGATCAAGGGCAGTCACCACCACTTCAAGCACCTGTACAAACCAGGGCTGGTGACCATCCCCCATCCGAAGAAGGACCTACTGACCAAGACAGTCACCAGCATCCTGAAACAAGCACAGTTGCAAGCAGGAGACCATCATGCTTTTCCCCATTGCGATTCAACCCGGTGATGAGCAGCACGCCTGGGGCGTAGAGGTTCCGGATATTCCGGGCTGCTTCTCGGCGGGCGAGGACCTGGACGACGCCCTGGCCATGGCCCGTGAAGCCATCGAAGGGCATCTGGAAATTCTCGCCGAGGACGACGCCCCCATCCCTCGCGCGGGCACCGTGACCCAGCACGCAAAAAATCCAGACTACGCGGGCTGCATCTGGGCCCTGGTGAGCATCGATATCACCCAGTACCTGGGCAAGTCGGAAAAACTCAATATCACCTTGCCGGGTTACCTGTTGAGCCGTATCGACGCTTACGTGCGCAATCATCCCGAGCAGAAGAGCCGTTCCGGCTTCCTGGCCAGCGCGGCCTTGCGCGTGTTGCAGGGCGTCTGAGCCTTCACCCCACCAGCGCCTGCAATGCTGCAGCATCGGTTTCATCGCCCAGCAGCGCCGCTCGCTGGTGGTAGTCCAGCGCCAGCGCGCGGATCTCGGGATGCGCCACCGCCAGCAGGGCCTGGCGAGCGACCCGGAGGAATTTCAGGTTGCCTCCCACCCATGCCTGGCGCAACCAGTCCAGCGCCTGGTCGATCTGCCCCAGGTCCGCCAGCACCGCGGCATAACTGAACTGTCCGCGAAAGTCGCCGCCCTCGGCCGACCGCCGATACCATTCGCAGGCCGCCACGAGATCGACCGGACAGAAACGTCCGTCCTCCAGATAGCGCCCCAGCAGGTTCATCGATTTGGCATGCCCCCGTTCAGCGGCACGCCGGTAGCAGGCCAGCGCCGCAACCTGATCCTCGACGACTCCACGCCCGGTCGCCAGCAGATTGGCATAGTTGTACAAGCCCCAGTCCAAGCCGCCTTCGGCCGCCAGACGGTATTCCTGTGCCGCCGCCCGGGCGTCGGGCGCACAACCCCAGCCCTGTTCAAGGCAACGTCCGAGCATATTGCGCGCCATCAAGTGGCCGCCGTTCGCCGCGATCCGGAACCAGCGCAAGGCCAGCGCCGGGTCCTGCTCGATGCCCTGCCCGTCCAGCAGGATCTGCCCCAGCAGCGCCTGGGCTTCGAGGACGCCCTGGGCGGCCGCCAACAACACCGCCTGGGCCGCCCGGGCCGGATTCTCTTCAAGCATCGCCTTGAGTGAGTCACCGTCGAGCAGTTCCTCCCGACGCAGATGAAAGCCCATGCCCTAGACCTCGACCCAACGCCGCAACAGGTTGTGATAGGTCCCGGTGAGCTGGATCAGCGCCGGATGCTCGGGGACATCGCGGGTCAGGCTCTGGATCGCCCCATCCATTTCAAACAGCAAGCTGCGCTGGCTGTCTTCACGCACCAGGCTCTGGGTCCAGAAGAACGCGGCATAGCGGGAACCGCGAGTCACGGCATTGACCTTGTGCAAGCTGGTGCCCGGATAGAGCAACAGGTCGCCGGCGGGCAACTTGACCTGACGGCTGCCGAAGGTGTCCTGGATCTCCAGTTCGCCGCCCTCGTATTCATCCGGATCGCTGAAAAACAGCGTGGAAGACAGGTCGGTGCGGACCCGCTCCGAGTGGCCCTTGGGCTGGCGCACGGCGTTATCGATATGGAAATCGAAACTGCCACCGGCCGTGTAACAGTTCAGCAACGGTGGAAACACCTTATGCGGTAACGCCGCCGACATGAATTGCGGATTTTTCCACAACCGCTCCAGCATCGCCGCGCCGATTTCCTGCGCCAGCGGATGGCCTTCGGGCAGTTGCAGGTTGTGCTTGGCCTTGGCCGACTGATAGCCGGCCGTCACCTTGCCGTCAGCCCAATCGGCCTGCTCCAGGGCCTGGCGTATGCGCAGCAGCTCTTCACGGGAGAACAAGCCGGGAATGTGCAACAGCATGGTCGATACCTGAAAACGAATGAGTGCCAATGGTATTGATTCTTATTGCCACTGTAAAACCCTTATCCGCCGCCGCGCGCAGCAGAACGTCAAAACCGTAAAGGGAAAGTGCAAGGAACGTGATTTATTGCGAATAATAATTTATCGCAGTTGATACAAATACTCGTTTACCCTATATTCCGCCGCCTCGAAACCTTGGGGAGGGAATGCCACATGTCACGCCAACAGCCACATCTTCCAGTCAGTTCACCACGTCTGCTCGCTTCGGCGATGGGGGTGGCCATGACCGCCACCGCCGCCACACAGATGGTGCAAGCGGCCGAGGACACTGACGGCAAGCACCCACGCAACAGCATTGCGCTGGACGCCACGAGCGTGACCGCAGAAGCCCAGGAGTCGACGTCCTACCAAGTGGAAAAAGCCTCCTCGCAAAAGTACACCGCGCCCTTGACCGACACCCCGCGCTCGGTGACCGTCGTCCCGCAACAGGTGCTCAAGGACACCGCCGCCACGTCCTTGCAAGATGCGTTGCGCACCGTACCCGGGATCACCTTTGGTGCCGGTGAAGGGGGTAACCCGCAAGGCGATCGACCGTTCATTCGGGGCTTCGACGCCCAGGGCGACACCTATGTCGACGGCGTACGCGACACCGGCGCGCAATCGCGGGAAATTTTCGACGTCGAATCCATAGAAGTCAGCAAGGGCCCGAACTCGTCCTTCGGCGGCCGCGGCTCGGCCGGTGGCAGCCTGAACCTGGTCAGCAAATTGCCCAAGCAGCAGGACTTCACCAATGGCGGCTTCACTTACGGTTCCGACCAGACTCGCCGCTACACCCTGGACGTCAACCGCCAGTTCCTCGACAGCGCCGCGTTTCGCCTGAACCTGATGAGCCACGAGCAGAACGTTGCCGGTCGCGACGCGGTCAACTACGACCGCTGGGGCGTCGCCCCCTCGTTGAGCTTCGGCCTCGGCACCGATACCCGTGTCAACCTCAGCTACTACCATATGCAAAGCAACGACCTGCCGGACTCGGGCATTCCCTACGGTTTCAGCTCGCCAACCGCCACGGCTCACGTTCACGACAAACCGACCGACGGCGGCGACAGCGACAACTTCTACGGCCTGAAAGACCGCGACTTCCGTAAAACCCGCAGCGACATCAGCACCTTTGCCTTCGAGCACGACCTCAGCGATGCGATGACCCTCAAGAACACCTTGCGCCATGGCAACACCGGCCAGGACTACATCCTGACGCAACCGGACGATAGCAAGAACAACGTCAACAAGTACGGGACGGTCTGGCGCCGCGCCAACACCCTGGTGTCGAACACCGAAACCACCACCAACCAGACGGATCTGTTCGGCAACTTCCACCTGCTGGGCCTGAAAAACACCTACTCGACGGGGGTCGAGTTCAGCCGTGAGGAAAGTCGCACCAGCAGCTACAACGTCGCCGGCAATACCGCACAAGTCTGCAACCCGGGCACGACGCCAAGCTGCACCTCGCTGAGCAATCCCAACCCGAATGACCCCTGGACCGGCGCCATTACCCGCAACTACGCGGGCACCCAGACCACTGGCGACACCCGGGCGGCCTATGTCTTCGACACCCTCGAACTCGATCCGAAATGGCTGCTCAACGTCGGCCTGCGGTATGACGCCTTCAATACCAAGGCCGACAACACCACCACCGGCAAGACCAGCAACGACAGTCACTTCTGGAACTGGCAGAGCGGCCTGGTGTGGAAACCGCTCGAGAACGGCAGCGTCTATGTGTCCTACGCCACGTCCGCCACGCCACCCGGTGCGATGCTCGGCCAGGGCAGCGACGGCAACCCGCTGACCGCCGGCAACAGTACGCTGCAAAGCGATCTGGAACCGGAAACCACCACCAACTACGAGCTGGGCACCAAGTGGGATGTGTTCCACGACCGCCTGTCCCTGACCGCCGCGATCTTCCGCACCGAGAAGGAAAACACCCGGATCCTGGTCTCCCAAAACATCTACGAAAATGCCGGTACGTCCCGGGTCGATGGCCTGGAGCTGTCGGCCAGCGGCAAGATCACCGACAAATGGCAGCTGTTCGCCGGCTACAGCTATCTCAAGAGCGAGCTGGTGGACGCTGGCCTGACCGGGCGCAGTGGGGCGATCACGGCCGGGGCCGCACAGGCCAGCGGCAACCAGATGCCGAACACGCCGAAGAACAGCTTCAGTCTGTGGACAACCTATGAAGTGCTGCCGAAGCTGACCGTCGGGGGCGGTGCCTTTTACGTCGATGAGGTCTACGGCGACGCGGCCAATACCGTCTATGTACCGGCCTACACCCGTTACGACGCCATGGCCAGCTACAAGCTGACGAAGAACATCGACCTGCAGTTGAACGTTCAGAACCTGACCAACGAGACCTATTACGACAAGGCCTATGCCGCCCACTTCGCCAACCAGGCGCCGGGGCGGACTGCCTTGCTCACCACCAGCTTCCACTTTTAAAGCCAGGGCAGCGACAGTGCCCTCAGCCCCGCTCATGCCTGTGAGTGGGGCTTTTGTCTGCCTTGTTACACGAGAAAAATACCGCGAATATGAATTCGTCGCATTCTCACAAACACACGGCATAATGCGCGCCGGAAGAATCACTTCGAGAGAGCAAGGCGGTCGCCGTGTTGAAGAAAACACTGTTCCAACTGCATTGGCTGTTCGGCATCAGCGCCGGTCTGGTGCTGGCCTTCATGGGGATCACCGGGGCCACGCTGTCCTTCCAGGACGAGCTGTTGCGCCTGTTCAATCCCAGTGTCCTGCAACTCGACGTGCCGGCCCATGGCGAAGCCCTGCCCCCGGCCGAACTGGTGCGCAAGCTCGAAGCTCGCGAGGGCAAGAGCGTTGCCATGCTCTGGGTTTCCCCCCATGGCGACCACGCCGCGCGGGTCGCCTTCAGCCCCCCGCCGGGTGAACGCCGTGGGCAGATGCGCTACTTCGACCCTTACACCGGGGACTACCAGGGCGAGGCGCAAGGCCAGGACTTCTTCGCTCTGATGCTACAACTGCACCGTTTTCTCGCCCTGGGCGATACCGGCCGGCAGATCACTGGCGCGTGCACCCTGATACTGGTGTTCTTCTGCCTCTCCGGACTCTATTTGCGCTGGCCGCGCCAGGCCCTCAATTGGCGGGTCTGGCTGACCTTCGACTGGGCGAAAAAAGGTCGCGCCTTCAACTGGAACCTGCACGCGGTCGTCGGTACCTGGTGTCTGCTGCTCTACCTGCTGTCGGCGCTGACCGGCCTGTTCTGGTCCTACGAGTGGTACAACAACGGCCTGAACAAACTGCTGGCCGATTCACCGATACAGCATCGTGGGGCTGGACAACACAAGCCGCCCCCCAGCGGCCCGGCACCGAACGCCGACTACGATGCCATCTGGGCCAGTCTCCAACGGGCCGCGGGGCCCGAGCTCAGCGCCTACAACATCCGCATGCCGGCGGTGGCCGGTCAACCGGCAACGGTCTACTACCTGCTCAAGGATTCCCCCCATGAGCGCGCCCTCAACCAGATCAACCTGGACCCGGCCACGGGTGGTATCCGCGACCAGTTGCGCTACGCCGAGCAAAGCCTCAAGGCGCAATTGCTGACCAGCGTTTACGCGCTGCACGTCGGCAGCTACTTCGGGATCAGCGGGCGAGTCCTGCTGACCCTGTCGAGCCTGAGCATGCCGCTGTTCTTCGTCACTGGCTGGCTGCTGTACCTCGATCGGCGGCGCAAGAAACGCCAGGTACGGCAGGCCCGCCTGGAGCTGGAACCGCAACACGGCGATGCGCCAGCCTGGCTGATCGGTTTCGCCAGCCAGAGCGGTTTCGCCGAACAACTGGCCTGGCAGAGCGCCAGTCAGTTGCAGGCCGCTGGCGTGCCGGTGCGGGTCAGTCCGCTGGCCGACATCAATGCACGGGACCTGCGCGAATCGCCGCATGCGTTGTTCGTTGTCAGCACCTTCGGCGACGGCGAAGCGCCGGACAGCGCCCGCGGATTCGAGCGCAAGGTGCTCGGCCAGCCGCTGCCCCTCGACACCTTGAACTATTCGGTACTGGCCCTCGGCGACCGGCAGTACCCGCACTTCTGTGGTTTCGCCCGACGTCTGCATCAGTGGCTGGAAGCGCGCGGCGGCAATCCCCTGTTCACCCCGATCGAAGTCGACAACGGCGATCCCTATGCCCTGCGTTACTGGCAACAGCAACTCAACCAACTGACCGGCGGCGCGCCTCCGGTAGCCTGGCAGGCACCGGGTTTCGCCAACTGGAGCTTGCGCCAGCGCGACCTGCTCAATCCGGGCAGCACCGGTTCGGCGGTCTACCTGCTGGGCCTGACAACCGCGACAGCGATCCCATGGCAAGCTGGCGACCTGGTGGAAATCCTCCCACGCCAGAGTGCCCAGGCGGTGGAACGCTTCCTCGCCGGACTCGGGCTTGAGGCCAATAGCCCGGTGCAACTCGACGGACTGCGGGAGAACCTCGCCCAGGCCCTGGGCGGACGCCAGTTACCGGAGAACCGGATCCATCTGCTCGGCCTGCATGCCCAGGCGCTGGTGGATGCGCTGATCCCACTGAGCCCGCGTGAGTACTCCATCGCCTCCCTTGAAAGCGATGGGCAACTGGAGTTGCTCGTGCGCCAGGAACGCCATGCCGATGGCAGCCTGGGCCTGGGCTCCGGGTGGTTGACCGAGCACGCGGCGCCAGGTTCCAGCATCAGCCTGCGGGTGCGGCGCAACAGCGGCTTCCATCTGCCGACGGTGCCGTGTCCGCTGATTCTGCTGGGCAACGGTACGGGCCTGGCGGGATTGCGCAGCTTGCTCAAGGCGCGCATCGCCGATGGCCAGCGGGACAACTGGCTGTTGTTCGGCGAGCGCAATATCGCCCACGATTTCCACTGCGCGCAAGAGTTGAAAGATTGGCTGGCCAGCGGTGACCTGGCGCGCCTAGACCTGGCGTTTTCCCGCGACCAGCAGGAAAAGATCTACGTCCAGGATCGCCTGCGTGAAGCAGCGGCTGAACTGCGCCAATGGCTGGCGGGTGGGGCGGCGATCTATATCTGCGGCAGCTTGCAGGGGATGGCGACGGGTGTCGATCAGGTGCTGGTGGAATTGCTCGGGGCCGAGGCTGTCGAGCAACTGATAGAGCAAGGGCGGTATCGGCGCGATGTGTACTGAGGCCCGGCGAGACACCGCGTTATCGTTCATCGCCGGCAAGCCAGCGCCTACAGTGTCCGCGTCGAGTCAGATAGCCATATACGACGCAATAACCTGTAGGAGCCAGCTTGCTGGCAATGGCGGAGCAACTGCCGCTGCCGCATCCGAAGCCGAACGCAATCAGGCCCGCGCCGGCTCCACCGTCAACTCAACCACTTCCGGCCGCTTGAGCAGCGCATAGGCCAGCGCCGTCAGCAGGCTGCCGGCGATAATCGCCAGCAGGTACGGCAACGTATGGTTGATCGCATTCGGGATCAGCATCACGAACAACCCGCCGTGGGGCGCCATCAGCTTGCAGCCGAAATACATCGACAAGGCGCCGGCCAGCGCGCCGCCCGCGATGCTCGCTGGAATCACCCGCAACGGGTCCTTGGCGGCAAACGGAATCGCTCCCTCGGAGATAAAGCACAGCCCCAGCACCAATGCCGCCTTGCCCGCCTCGCGCTCACTCTGGGCGAATTTGTGTCGCGCAATCAGCGTGGCAATCCCCAGGCCGATCGGTGGCACCATGCCCGCCGCCATGGTCGCCGCCATCGGTGCATAACTCTGCGATGCCAGCAGGCCGACCGAGAACGCATAGGCCGCCTTGTTGATCGGCCCACCAAGGTCGACGCACATCATTCCGCCCAGCAGCACCCCGAGCAAAATGGCGTTGGTGGTGCCCATGCTGTCGAGGAAATGGGTCAGCCCTTCGAGCATCCCGGCCACCGGCTTGCCCACCACGTAGATCATCACCAGACCGGTAAACAGGCTCGCCAGCAGCGGAATGATCAGGATCGGCTTCAATGCCTCAAGACTGCTGGGCAGCCGCGCATAACGATTGATCGCCTTGGCACTGTAGCCGGCGAGAAAACCGGCGACGATGCCGCCGATAAAACCCGCGCCCAGGGTGCTCGCCAGCAGGCCGCCGATCATCCCCGGCGCCAGGCCTGGACGGTCGGCAATCGAGTAGGCGATATAGCCGGCCAGCAACGGCACCATCAACTTGAACGCGCTTTCGCCACCGATCTGCATCAAGGCCGCCGCCAGCGTGCCGGGCTCCTTGAAGGCGGTGATGCCGAAGACGAACGACAAGGCGATCATCAGGCCGCCCGCCACCACCATCGGCAACATGAACGAAACACCGGTGAGCAGGTGCTTGTAGACACCGGTTTTTTCCTGCTTGGCCGGAGCCCCGACGTTGCCCGTCGCGGCCTGTTCTGGCTGACCTTCGGCCAGGGCCTTGTTGAGGGTCGCGTCCGGTTGCTTCAAGGCGATGCCGGTACCGCAACGATAGATTTTCTTGCCGGCGAAACGCTCGGTGGCGACTTCGATATCCGCCGCCAGCAGCACCACATCGGCCTCGGCAATCGCCGTCGCGCTCAGTGGGTTACGGGCGCCGACGGAACCCTGGGTTTCCACCTGCAGGTCATAACCCAGACGCTTGGCCGACTGCTGCAAGGCTTCGGCGGCCATGAAGGTGTGGGCCACCCCGGTCGGGCAGGCGGTTACCGCCACCAGCCGTGGTGCGCGCTTGGCAGCTGCCACCGGTTCGGTTACCGCGTCAGGCACAACCTCGGGCGCGACCAATACCCGCGCTTCTTCGGCACCGCGCCGCAACACCGCCTCGACATCCTGCAAGGCCTGGGCCGGGGTGCTTTGAAAAACCCGCTTGCCGATAAACCGCGACATCTCCACCGGCACGCTGCTGACCAGCAGTACCCATTCGGCGGCCTCCACCGTCGCCGCCGACAATTGGCGCTCCGGGTGCTGGCTGTCGTGGACTTCGACGCTGGTGCTCCAACCCTGGCGCTGGGCCGCTGCATCGAGCAGACGGGCACACAGCACACTGGTAACCATGCCGTTCGGGCAGGCGGTAACAATGGCTAATTTCATCACTATCCCTCTTATTGTTCTGTCAGGGCGTGCACGCGGACGCCGCTTTCAAGCTGCGCCAACTGCGCCCTGTCGCTGATACCGAAACCGATCTGGGTCACCGCCTGGGCAGCAATCGCGGTGGCAGTGCGCAGGGTCTGCTCGGCGGCGTGACCGCTGAGCAGACCGTGCAACATGCCGGCCAGCAGGGAGTCACCGGCACCGACCGTGCTGGCGACTTTCACTTTCGGCGGTACGGCCTGCAACGCCGGTGCGCTGGAAAACCAGTTCACCCCCTCGGCACCCTGGGAAATCACCACGTGTTCGATCCCCTGGGCATGCAGCCGTGCGGCGATTTCGACCTGGCTTTGTAGCGAGGTCGCGGGGATCCGCAAGGCCTCGGCGAGTTCCTCGCCATTGGGCTTGATCAGCCAGGGCGTCGCCGCGAGGCCGGCACGCAATGCCGCGCCGCTGGTGTCCAAAGCGACTTTCAGACCGAGGTTCTTCAAACGCAGCAACAATGCCTGCAACCACTCGGGGCTCACCCCTTGCGGCAAGCTGCCGGCCACCACCACGGCGTCGTGACCCGGTGCGATCAGGTCGAGTTTGTCCAACAGGGCTTGTCGCGCCTGTTCACTGACCAGGGGGCCTGGGCCATTGAGATCGGTGATCCGTCCGTCATGCTCGGCCAGCTTGATATTGCTGCGGGTTTCCCCCGGCACCCGAATAAAGGCATCGACAAAGCCGCGACGCGCCATCAGGGCCTCGAACGCTTGCGGGTTGCAGTCGCCGAGAAAACCGCCCACGGTCAGTTGATGGCCCAGGTCCGCCAGCACCTGGGCGACATTCATCCCTTTACCGGCGGCGTGGGTCTGCATCGCTTCGCTGCGGTTGACCTGGCCGGGCTCCAGCCGCGCCAACTGCACGGTCAGGTCCAACGCCGGGTTCAGGGTCAGGGTCAGAATCCGCGCCATTACAAAGCCTCCACCAGCGCACGGACTTCATCGCCGCTGCCCACCGCGAGGGCGGCCTGGGCCAGCGCTTGGGCCTGGGGCAGACTCAGTTCACGGACCCGGGCCTTAACCTCGGGAATGCTGCGCGCCGAGACGCTCAATTCATCCACCCCCAGCCCGACCAGCACCGGCACCGCCAAGGGGTCCGCCGCCAGCTCGCCGCACACGCCGACCCATTTGCCATGGGCATGGGCGGCGCGCACGGTGATATCGATCAGTTGCAGCACCGCCGGGTGCAGGCCATCGGCCTGGGCCGAGAGGGTCGGGTGACCGCGGTCGATGGCCAGGGTGTACTGGGTCAGGTCGTTGGTGCCGACACTGAAGAAGTCCACTTCCTTGGCCAGCACCGGCGCCAGCAACGCCGCCGACGGTACCTCGATCATGATCCCCAGTTGCAGGTCGGCCACCGGAATTTCCAGCCGCAGGCGTTCGGTCATGTCCCGGGCCTGGCGCCACTCGGCGACACTACCGACCATCGGGAACATGATCCGCAACGGCCGGTTGTCGGCGGCGCGGAGCAAGGCGCGCAACTGCCCTTCCATGATCTGTGGACGTTGCAGGGTCAGGCGAATACCGCGTACACCGAGGAAGGGATTCTCCTCCTTGGCGATCGGCCAATACGGCAGCGGTTTATCGCCGCCCACATCCAGGGTCCGCACCACCAGCGGACGCCCCGCCAGGCCATCGAGCACGCGACGGTATTCGGCTTCCTGGGTCGCCTCGTCCGGCGCCTGCGAATGGGCCATGAAAATCAGTTCAGTACGCAGCAGGCCAATGCCTTCGGCACCCTGCTCCACCGCGCTGGCGACGCCCGCGCTTTCGCCGATATTGGCGAACACCTCAACCGCATGGCCATCGCGGGTCAGCGCCAGTTCGTGGCGCTGCTCCGAGGCCAGCCGCAGGCGTTGTTCGCGGGTGTCACGTTCCTGCAAGGCGCGCTGCAGGGTCGCCTCATCCGGCGACACATGCAGGCGACCGCGCTGCCCATCGATCAGCAACGACGTGCCAGGCGCCAGCAGCAGCACCGCCGCGCCGGCACCGACCAGGGCCGGAATGCCCAGGGCCCGGGCCACGATCGCACTGTGGGCCGTGGCCCCGCCGCGGGCCGTGAGAATCCCGGCGACCCGCGCCGGGTCCAGCCGCGCCACGTCCGATGGCCCGACTTCATCCATCACCAGCACATAAGGCTGGTCGGGCTCGGCCAGGGTTTCGATGCCGCACAATTGCGCCAGCACGCGCCGGCCAACATCCCGCAGATCCGCCGCGCGCTCGGCCAGCAAGGCATCCTGCAAGGCCTCCTGCTGACGGGCCGCCGCCTCGATCACCGTCATCCAGCCGGCCTCGGCGCTTTCGCCCTGCTTGAGCCGGGCTTCGACGTCGTCGCTCAGTTCCGGGTCGTCGAGCATTTCCTGGTGGGTAATGAAAATTTCCCGGATGGCCTTGGCCTTGCTGCGCTGGATCAGACCTTCGATATCCTGGCGCACCAGGTCCAGGGCCTGTTGCAGGCGCTGACGCTCAACCAGCGCGGACTCGCCGCGCAACGGGTAATCGAACTGCGCCAGCACCTGGACATGCGCCGGGCCGATGGCGATCCCCGGTGCGGCGGCGATGGCCTGGAGCTGGCTGCCAGCACTCGGCGCCAGCAGCGGCACGAGCACTTCCTCCGCGGCCAGGGACGCGACACTGACCACCGGCAATGGCTCGATTTCCTCACCCAGGCCTTCCGCCACTGCCGCCAGAAGCGCGGGCAAGGCATCGGCGGCAATGCTTGGTTCAGCAATAAATTCCAGCACCTGGCCACGCCGGGCGCCGAGGCTGAGCAGCTTGCTCAGGCTTTTCACCGACACGGAGCTAGCGGCGCCATCGACGATGCGCACGCGGATATCACCTTCGAAATTCTTCGCCAGTTGTGCCAGGACTTTCGCCGGCCGGGCGTGCAAGCCATGGGCATTGGCCAGGGCAATCCGCGCGCTCGGCCAATCGGCCGGCAACTCACCGCCGAGGACTTCGAGCACCGCGCGGCTGCTGGTGGCGCGACCGAGCTCATGACCTCGGCCTTCGATCAGCAACGCACACAGGCGCTCGAGCAGAGCCTGGTGTGCTGCGCCGAGACTGGCCAGGCAGAACAGGCCGCTCAGGGGCTGGCCGAGGTAGCGCATCGGTTTGTTCGGGGTGACGAAGGCCAGGCCCGGACGCTTGACCGTCTGTTCACTGTGCAACCACCACAGGCCGTCCCCCAGGGGCAAGGCTTCGACCTGCTGCAACACGGCGGCAAAACCGTTGCTGACGCAATCGGCCTGGCGCAACAACCGCGCGCCGCGCCAGACCAATTCTTCGAAATCGTCGGCGGCCACGCCCAAGCCGATCATCTGGGCATCCAGCGCCAGTTCCTGCGGCGCGCCCTGCAACAGCTTCAGCAGCGCTTCGGCGGAACTGGCACGCCGCAGGGCCTGGCCCAGATCGGTTTCGCCAAGGGCCCGGGTCAGCAGTTGCAACAGGCGCAAGTGCTCGTCGGAACGCGCCGCGATACCAATGGCCAGGTAGACGATCTGGCCGTCGCCCCAGTCCACACCATCGGGAAACTGCAACAGGCGCACGCCGGTGGCGAACACCAGGTCGCGGGTTTCCGGCGTGCCGTGGGGAATCGCAATACCTTGGCCGAGAAAGGTCGAGCCCTGGGCCTCACGGGCCTGCAAGCCCGCCAGGTAACCCTCGGCCACCAGGCCGTCAGCCACCAGTCGGTTGGCGAGCAGTTGCAGGGCCGCAGACTTGTCCACGGCCGACTGGCCCATGGAAATCTGCTCAACGGTAAGCTCGAGCATGCCTTTCTCCTATTCAGCGCCATAGGGGCGCTAGGTATTGTTTTGAATGAATCAGCTTAGGCGGGTGGCCTGAACAATGTGCAACGGTCTTTCGGCAGGACCGTGACACAGGCCGAATGTCCAAAAAATACGCTTGCTGAAACGTTTAATCTAGAGTGTTCGTTACGTTACTCGATTATTGTTCCGTGTTGAAGCCCAACCTGTCAGCTAGCGCTCGATCATCCCCTGGTAAATGCAGGAATGGGCACACGGCGTTTGTCAGCGAATCTTTTGCCGGGCTCACGGGCCTCTTCGCCGGCAAGCTCCGCGCCCACACAGTCGGCTGCTGGAATAGGATACGATCAGCGAAAATGCAGACATGAACGCTGCAGCAAAATAAGGAACTCCCCGTTTGAAACTCAGTGATATCGCCCAGTTGGCCGGTGTGTCCGTCACCACCGCCAGCTACGTGATCAATGGCAAGGCCGAGCAACAGCGTATCAGCAGCAGCACCGTCGAGCGGGTGCGGGCAGTGGTCGAGCAACATGGCTTCACGCCCAACCCGCAGGCGGCCGGGCTACGCAGTCGCAATACGCGAACCCTGGGTTTCATTCTGCCGGACCTGGAAAACCCCAGTTACGCGCGCATCGCCAAGCTGCTCGAGCAAGGCGCCCGCGCCCGCGGCTATCAGTTGCTGATTGCCAGTTCCGACGACGCCCCCGACAGCGAGCGACAACTGCTGCAACTGTTCCGCGCGCGGCGCTGCGATGCGCTGTTCGTCGCCAGTTGCCTGCCGGCTGATGACGACAGCTATCACCTGCTGCAGGCACGCGGCACACCAGTGATTGCCATCGACCGGGAAATGGAACCGGCGCACTTCTGCTCAGTGGTCAGTGACGACCATCAGGCCAGCCTGCAATTGACCCGCAGCCTGCTGCAGCCCTTGCCGCGGCATATCGCCCTGATTGGTGCCCGCTCCGAGTTGAGCATCAGCCGTCAGCGCGCCGCCGGATTCCAGGAGGCCTTGAAGGGCTTCAAGGGTGAAGTGCTGATCGAGCATGGCGAAGCTTTCAGCCGCGAGTGCGGGCGTCGGTTGATGGACGATCTGGTCAAGCGCCTCGGCCATCTGCCAGATGCCCTGGTCACCACCTCCTACGTTCTGCTACAAGGCGTCTTCGATGCCCTGCACGATCACCCGCTCAAGCCGCAACCGCTGCGTCTGGGGACCTTCGGCGATACCCAACTGCTGGATTTCCTGCCCTTGCCGGTCAACGCCATGGCCCAGCAGCATCAGTTGATTGCCGATAAGGCCCTGGAACTGGCCCTGGCCGCCATCGAGGAAAAGAACTACCAACCTGGCGTCCAGGCCATCGCCCGGACCTTCAAGCAGCGCATCCACGAGGTCTGACAGTGGAGTTGATCGACACCCACACCCACCTCGACTTTGCCGATTTCGATGCCGATCGTGGCGAGGTCCTCGAACGCAGCCGTGCCCTGGGCGTGGGCCGGATGGTCGTGTTGGGAGTCTATCAAGCGAACTGGCAGCGGGTCTGGGACCTGGTGCAAAGCGACTCGCGGTTGCACGCAGCGTTCGGTTTGCACCCGGTGTATCTGGATGATCACCGCCCGGCGGATCTCAACGAACTCGGTGACTGGCTAGCGCGCTGCGCGGGCCATCCGCAGCTGTGCGCGGTGGGCGAGTTTGGCCTGGATTATTTTTTGCCACAGTTGGATCGTGAACGCCAGCAAGTGCTGTTCGAAGCCCAGTTGCAACTGGCGGTGGACTTCGCCCTGCCCGCGCTGCTGCATGTGCGCAGAAGCCACGCGGCGACCATTGCCACCCTCAAGCGCTTTCGCCCGGCTCGCGGTGGCATCATCCACGCCTTTGCCGGCAGTCGCGAGGAAGCCCGGGAATACCTCAAGCTGGGCTTCAAGCTGGGCCTGGGCGGTGCCGGCACCTGGCCGCAGGCCTTGCGCCTGAGCAAGGTCATCGCCGACCTGTCGCTGGACAGCGTGGTACTGGAAACCGATTCACCGGACATGGCGCCGGTGATGTTCGCCGGCCAGCGCAACAGCCCCGAGCACCTGCCAGCGATTTGTGCCGCGCTGGCCGGGTTGATGGGGGTTAGTCCAGAAACCCTGGCGAACGCCAGCACCGTCAATGCCTGTGCGCTCTTCAACTGGCCGGCAAAGGCGGCCTGAGCAGCGGTTAGCCCTCCAGGATCAACGCGATCATTGTAGGAGCTGGCTTGCCGGCGATGGCGTCCGGATCGGCGCCGCAAGACTAAAAGGCCTTATCGCCGGCAAGCCAGCGCCTACAGGGACCGTGTTCGGCCTTAACTGAACGGCCCGCTTCAGACTCTGAACGCCC
This sequence comes from Pseudomonas sp. GW821-FHT03C07, assembly GCF_059420925.1. Taxonomy (NCBI): domain Bacteria; kingdom Pseudomonadati; phylum Pseudomonadota; class Gammaproteobacteria; order Pseudomonadales; family Pseudomonadaceae; genus Pseudomonas; species Pseudomonas sp. GW821-FHT03C07. The sequence goes on along the minus strand of NZ_JBWKUQ010000002.1, from coordinate 81,213 downwards.
CGATCAATTGCTTGAGCTCCACCACCTGCACAGAGAGCAGGCGACTGGCACTTTCGGTCTGATGAGCGCCTTCAGCCGTACGCTCGCCCGCGCGGTTGATCTCGACGATATTCTGGTCGATATCATGGGCCACGGCGGTTTGCTGCTCGACGGCGGCGGCGATTTGCTGGTTCTGATCGACGATCATGCCCACCGCGCCGAGGATATTTTCCAGCGCCTGCTGGACCTTTTCCGATTGGCTCACCGTGCTGTTCGCCATTCCATGGCTGATACCCATGGCTTTCACCGCCGCCCCCACACCGCCGTGGAGCCGGCTGATCATCTGCTCGATTTCCCCGGTCGACTGCTGCGTGCGCTTGGCCAGGGTGCGCACTTCGTCAGCCACCACCGCGAAGCCCCGCCCCTGCTCGCCAGCCCGGGCCGCCTCGATGGCCGCGTTGAGGGCCAGCAGGTTGGTCTGCTCGGCAATGCTCTTGATCACCTCCAGCACCCGACTGATGGACTGGCTGTCAGTGGCCAGTTGATTGATCACCTGCACCGACTGATCGATCTCACCGGCCAACTGCACGATACTGTTCTGTTGCGACTCGACCAGGCCGCGACCGCTGAGGGTTTCGCCATTGACACTGTGGGCGCTGTTCACCGCGGCCGCGGCGCTACGAGCCACCTCCTGGGCGGTGGCGGACATCTGGTTCATCGCGGTGGCCACCTGCTCGATCTGGCTGCGCTGACCGGCCACCGCCAGATTGCTGCGGGCCGACACCGACTCGACCTGCCCGGCCTGGCGCTCGACCTCACTGACGGTCTGCCCGACCCGCTCGATCAGATCATGGATCTTCGCCACGGTGCCGTTGAAGACATCCCCCAGCTCACCTAGCTCATCGCGGCTATGGGCGACGAAATTGACCGTCATGTCACCCGCCGCCACCTTGTTCATCATTTCCCCCAGACGCCGCAAAGTGGTCCGGGTCGAGGCATAGAAACCGCCGTACAGGTAGACGATGGAGAAGAACACTGCCGCCAGCGCGACCACCAGTGACAGCATATGCAGGCGGTTTTGCCCCAGGCGCTGCTCAAGCTCCTGACCGAGATAGGCCAGGGTCGCGTCATTGAGCTGGTAGGTTTGCGCCATCAGGGCGCTGACCTGATCGTAGAAGGCCGGCCAAGGTGCGTCGAGGGTTTCAGCCATGACCACCTGCTCTTCGAACAGCTCGCTGGCTTTTTTCAACGACGCCTTGCTGGCGGCGGCTTGTGTGTCCAGGGCGGCGTGGGCATTTCTACTGGTACCCAAGGCATCCTGGAGCTTCAGGGCATATTCAGCCTGTACCTTCTCGATCTGCAGCAACAGCTCGTCGAAGCGCGTACTCGACGCCGAATTGAGAAAACCCTGGCCCAGGGAATAGGCGCCAATGGAGCGGCCTTCGCCGAGGATCTGGGTCACTTGTGGTGTAACGCTGGTCACCAGTTCGCTCAACTGCCGCAGATCGCTCTGGTTATCGCGGCTAAGCCCCGACTGGCTGGCGATGATCTGGCTGAAAATCTGCGCCTTGGCCAACAGCTTGGTAATCAGTGCGCTTTTGCTTTGCAAGGAGGTTTCGGCCTGCTGGGCCTTGAAGGCGCTGATCATTTCATCGCGCTTGGCGTTGAAGGCGTCGATCTGTTCCGGATCGATCGTCACTGCTGCCAGGCCTTGCAGGCGGGCCAGGACGCTCTGCTCCAAGGTGTGGATCTTGCCTTCCAGGTCCCCCGCCTTGCCGGATTGACCGAGGACGGCGTTGATCTGCACCTGGTTGTTCAGGGTTTCCAGGTCACGTCGCAGAATCAGACTGCTGCCCAGCAGGTCGAGGCTTTTCAGCTCGATCTGGGTGCCGGAGAATTCGCGATAGGAATCGCGCACCAGGTAGAAGTTGGTCACCAGCATCGGCACGAAGAACAGCACGCTGATCAGGCTGAACTTCATCCCGAAGCTCAAGCGGTTCATCAGGGCCACGGCGGGATATAGCAAGCTCTTCACTGGAACGCTCCCTTTCTATTATTTTTATAGTGACAAGCACGGCAAGGCACAAAGCCAGTATCCGCAGCTACTGCTTGTATAACTTAATTTGAACGGGAGTTTTGTAACTTAAGGTTAATGGCGCTGCGTACGGCGGCCTGACCACAGTGCCTTTTGCGCTGCCCGAGCCGGCCTCTTCGCGGGCAAGCTCCGCTCCCACAGGACCGAGCCACACCGCCCCCTTCGGTCAGCCCCGGACATTGTGGGAGCGGAGCTTGCCCGCGAAGAGGCCCTTGAGCCTTGCGCCGCTTATAAGGACGCCATTGCTGGCAAGCCGGACCACAAGGTTCGCGGTGCTAGCACAGGACCGAGTCACACCGCAAACCCTCGGTCAGCCCCGGACATTGTGGGAGCGGAGCTTGCCCGCGAAGAGGCCCTTGGGCCTTGCGCCGCTTATAAGGACGCCATCGCCGGCAAGCCGGGCTCCTACAAGGTCCGCGGTGTTTGTGAGGGCCGTGTGTTCCCTCGGATCAGATCAACAGGGTCCACAGGGCAAACCCGGCATACCAGAGCACCGCCGCCCGCAGCAGCAACTCCCACAGGCTGTCCAGGCTGGTGACGCCATCGGCGCCCACCACCGGCGCCGGGACCTCCCCTGCGACACGACCGACTTTCTCCACCAGTTGCCGCGCCGTGATGTCCCAGTTGAGCAACTCATGCAGCATCACCCGGCTGACCCCGACAAAGTTGCCCACCAACGCCAGGCTGGCCGCCAGCAAGCGCACTGGCAACCAGTCGAAGGCGTGCCGCAGCAAGGTCGCGCGCTCCACCAGCGCCGGGTTCTGGCCGCGCTCCGCCGCCAGCGCCAGCAGCCGATAACTCAGCGCCGCCACCGGGCCCAGGAGGAAGTACCAGAAAATCACCACGAAGAAACTCTGGTAGGCCTGCCACAACAGATAACCCTGGACTCGTTCCAGCAGATCGTCGCCATCCTCGGCGCACACCTCCAGGTCACGCTTGGCCACATGCACGGCCGCCTGCACATCACCGCGCCGCCAGGCATCGCGAAACGGCCCCAGGGCCGCCAACAGATCGCCACGGCCCAGGCTGTAAATCACCACCAGCAGGTGCACCGGCAAAGCCAGCAAACCATAGGCCAGCGGTTGCAGCGCCATCAGTACCAGACCGAGCACGACCACCGGCAACAGCACCAGCAGGATCAACACCAGCCATGGCTGCCCGGCCGTCCGCGGGCCGGCCTCCAGCCTGGCCAGCTCCCGCAGCCAGGCGCCGTCACGCTGGACCCGTTGACGCAAGGCCGAGAATTTTTCGACCCAGACCGCCAGCAGCAACACCAGAAAACTCATTGTGACTCTCCTTTTTCCAGCACGGCGGCACGAAAGCGCCCCCAGTCGAACGCCGGCCCCGGATCGGTCTTGCGGCCCGGGGCAATATCGCTATGGCCGCAAATCCGTTGCGGGGTAATGGCCGGGTAAGCAGCCCGCAGCTGACGGGTCAAACCGATCAGCGCCACGTACTGCGCCTCGCTGAAAGGCAGATCGTCGGTGCCTTCCAACTCGATGCCCAGGGAAAAATCGTTACAGGTTTCCCGCCCCTCGAAAGACGACACCCCGGCATGCCAGGCGCGCTCCAGACAAGAGACAAACTGAGTGACTATACCGTCACGCTCAATCAGAAAATGCGCGGACACGCGCAAGTCTGCGATGCCTTCAAAGTAGGAATGTTCCGTGACATCCAGGCGGTTCTGGAAGAATTCCTGCACCTTGCCCGTGGCGAACTGCCCCGGCGGCAGGCTGATGTTATGGATCACCAGGAGGGAGATTTCCCCAGCCGGACGCTGGTTGAAGTTGGGCGACGGACAGTGACGCACGTCCTGGCACCAACCGCTGGCGGGATCCAACTGCATACCGATTCCTTCGAAGACAAAAACGACAGGCTCAGTATGCCGCGATAGGCACGCGGATGGGTCAGCAATCCGCGCTTATGCCGGAAATTTTCTCGGCGAACGCACGGCGACGGGACAAGCAAGGCGCACTCAGCGCGTCGTCATCCGCCGCAAATTGCCGATGACCGAGGCCAACGCCCGGTCGAACAACAAGGCGTCGTCCAGCAGGCGCACCGCGCCACGGCGGAACTCCACGGCCAGGGCCTGGGCCGTTCGCTCAAGCACCTTCAGGCCGGTGCGATTGACGAAAATGTACTTGCCACCCGGCTCGATGATCGCCGTCAGTTTGCAGCGCAGGCTGTTCTCCGCGTCCTCGCGGATTTCCACCCACTGGCCGATGTGCAATTGCCGGACCCAGAGCAGTGCCGCGTCATCGGCCGGCAACTCGAAGGCGGTGTCTTCGGCGAGGGGCTCGTGGGGCGCACTGAGGACAATCTCCTCCACCACCTCGACCATCGCCGGTGCCTGGGTGCTCACCACGGGCTCGGCGCTCTTCCTGGCAAGCTGCTGGAGCACCTGGACATGCAGGCCTTCCAACTGGCTGAAAAATTCGCTGGTGGCGAAGGGGTCGAACGCGGCGCTGGTCAGGCCGTCACGCAGGGCCTTGAGCAAACCGGGGACCAACTCCAGCAGTTTGAGCCGGGCATCGACCGGGTCCTGGGGTTCGACACTCCAGATCAAATCGTCCATGGTTTGCAAACCGGCCTGCCATTCGGCGGACGCTTCGCCCTGCTTGAGCCAGGTCAGCAACAGCACCTTGCTCCAGGCCTCCTGGAGCAGGCGTACCACCACCTCGGGCAAGGTGCGACCCAACAGCCGTTCGTTCAACACTTCCTGGACCCGCTGGCGCGCCTGTTCGGCCTTGGCCCGACCTTCTTCGGCATCGCGGGTGCGCTGCTCAAGCAATTCGCTGCGCCGGCGTTCGTCGCTGGTAAAGGCGAGGAACTCCACCAGCAACTCGGAAAAGATCGCCGGATCGTCGACGAAATCATTCAACAGCCGTTGCACGATCTGTTCGATGCGCACGTACAGAGCATCGCGCTGATAGTCGTCACGAGAACCCCAGCCCAGGGCGGCGGAGGCAATTTCATTCAACAGCCGTCGTGCCGGATGGCTACCACGACTGAAAAAGCTCTTGTCCAGCACCGCCACTTTCAACATTGGGATCTGCAAGCGGCCAATCAGCGCTTTCAGCGAGTCCGGCAAGACGCGGTCATCGAGGATAAATTCGAAGAGCATGGCGATCAGGTTGATCACGTCCTCGTCCATGCCCCCGACCACCCGGGACTTGCCGCTTTTTACGCTGACCCGGGTCAACAGTTGTTCCAACTGGTTGCGCAGGTCGAAATCTTCCACCGAATTGGGCTCCGGCACATATTGTTGCAAATGCGAGAGCAGACGCAGCAGGTCGTTGGTGGAAATCGGCTGGACCTCGGAGCCGGCCTCAAGCTTGGGCGCGACACTGCCACGCACATGCAGCAGCAGCTCCTGCAAGGCGGCGAACACCTCTTGCACGCTTTCATCCAGGGGCTTGGCGCCGGCGCTCGGGGACTGCCGGCCAGGGGCGCTGGCCGCCGAGCGATCACTGGCACGGCGCGCCGGGGCGGCCTTGAGCTCCGGCAGCACACCGGTGGCAATCAGCAATTGATTGGCTTCGGTAAACAACTGGTCGGCATCGCGGAGGACATATTTCTCGAACAGCTTGAGGATGATCAGCTTGACCTTGATCTCCACCCCGAGGTTGCGCCCGGCCTCGAGGAAATACCCGCAGAGCATCGCCGGACCCATGGGATTGCTCGCGTCGTCGACACGTCGGGCGATCAGGGCGTTGAAGCGGGTGCTGAGTTGCCCGAGGGCAAAACCGTCGCGGCTGAGGACCTTGGAGACCATGGCGTCCAGGGCCACGGTGCGTTCCAACTCATCGTTGGGCACCAGCGCCAGGGTTTCGTAGGACACCGCCGTGGACAGCGTCGGCTCACTGATGTCGTACTGGCCAAGGCTATCAAAGGCCTCGAAAAAGCGCTCGAGAAAACCGCGCTCGATGCTTTTGCGCTTGAGGCGCAGGTCGCGCATGGCTTCGAAAAAGGTGTTCTGGTCGACGTTGTTCTGGGCCTTGTCGGCCATTTCGAACAAGGTGTCGTCGGCATTATCGAACAGCACCTGCAAGCCCTGCTTGAGCTGCAGCGCGGCCTTGTCACGGACCTGGACGAGAACCACGGGCAAACGGGCAAGCGGCGACGGCGTCGCTTGATCGTCGGCGGCCTTGTGCAAAGGCACGACCTTCCCGTCATTTTGCATCAAAGCCTCCTGCCGCAGCGGTTCTGTCAGTTCTGCGTGAAAGATCGGTCTGTGCGGGGCGTAAGCCAAATGGCCCACGACCGCTTCTCGGCGAACACCTCAGGCGTTCACCGGCTATCGATAATCGGGGAATCACACGAACGTCAAATCCATGACGTCAATTACAAGGCAGATTATCTTGTAAAAGATGTCACTTTTACTAGTGCCTCCGCAATGCCTTTTTATATCGATATGAAAATAGACCGTCGAACGGGCAAAACGCTCGCGGCAAGCGACCAAAGGCAAAGTCCGAGCAGCCAGTCTCGGCCACACGCCTTGGGTTGGGCGGCACCCAGGCCCTATAATCGAGACACTTTGTTTGTGGAGTCCGTTATGCCGAATCTACGCCTCGCCGACCTGACCGCCGAAATCGAAGCCAACGTGCGCCGTGCGTTGTTCGAGGACATCGGCAGTGGCGACATCACCGCCCAGTTGATCCCCTCCGAGCGCCTGGCCAAGGCCACCATCATCACTCGCGACGCGGCGACCATCGCCGGCACGGCTTGGGTGAATGCGGTGTTTCGCCAGCTCGATCCGCGGGTGGCCGTGCATTGGCAGGTGCACGATGGCGACCGGGTACAGCCGAACCAGCCGCTGTTCCACCTGGAAGGCCCGGCGCGCTCGCTGCTCAGCGGCGAACGTTGCGCACTGAATTTCCTCCAGTTGCTGTCCGGGGTCGCGACCCATGCGCGCTATTACGCCGACCAGGTCGCCGATACCGCGGTCAAGCTGCTGGATACCCGCAAGACCTTGCCGGGCCTGCGCCTGGCGCAGAAGTACGCGGTGACTTGCGGTGGTTGCCATAACCATCGGATTGGCTTGTACGATGCGTTCCTGATCAAGGAAAACCATATCGCCGCGTGCGGCGGGATCGCCCGGGCGATCAACGCGGCGCACAAGATCGCCCCGGGCAAGCCGGTGGAGATCGAGGTGGAAAGCCTTGTCGAGCTCAAGGAAGCGCTGGCGGCGGGGGCGGACATCATCATGCTCGATGAGTTGAGCCTGGACGATATGCGTGAAGCGGTGCGCCTGAATGCGGGCAAGGCGAAGCTGGAAGCCAGCGGTGGGATCAATGAAAGCACGCTGCGACCGATTGCCGAGACGGGTGTGGATTACATCTCCATTGGTGCCATGACCAAGGATGTGAAGGCAGTGGACCTGTCGATGCGCCTGAGTCTCTGACAGAAAGCCTGAGCCCCCTCTCCACTGTAGGAGCGAGCTTGCTCGCGATCAGCCGGCAGGCTGGTCTTTCGACGGCGCTTGCAATATCGCCATCGCCGACAAGCTCCCCCCGGGATTGGATTCCCAGCAGCTCAACGCAACGAAAAGCGCCGCGACTCAAGCTCCAGCAACCACTGCTTGGCCGCCAGCCCGCCACCGAACCCGGTCAGGCTGCCGTTGCTGCCAATCACCCGATGACAAGGCACGATCACCGGCACCGGATTACGGCCATTGGCCGCCCCGACCGCCCGTGAAGCCTTGGGTCGATTGATCTGCTGGGAAATTTCGCCATAGCTGGTGGTCACGCCGTAGGGAATGGTCACCAGGGCCTGCCAGACATCTTTCTGGAAATCCGTCCCTTGCATATTGAGCTTCAGCTCGAACTCGACGCGCTCGCCGACAAAGTACTCCTCCAGTTGCGTACGCACCCGCGCCAGTTTGTCCGGCGCATGCACCCAGCCAACTGATGGCGTCTGCGGCCGATAGTCCAGCTCGAAGCGCAGCTCGCGTAGTCCATCGTCGTCGGCCACCAGCATCATGGGGCCGATGGGCGAAGGGATGATGTCGTAGTAAATCGGGCTTGCTGTCATTTTTGACTCCTGCGTATCGATTCTGCCTCACTCGCCCCACGCCACAGGTACATCACCGTATAGGCGCGCCATGGGCGCCAGTCTTCGGCGAGCAATTCCAGGGCCTTGGTACTCAAGGACGGCATATCCCTGACCACTTCGCGGCGCAGGATCAGATCCGCCGCCGGGAAGGCATCGGGATGATTGAGGGCGCGCATGGCGATGTAGTGCGCGGTCCACTCCCCAATACCCGGGAGCGCGACCCAGCTTTTGACGAAATCATTGAGACGTTGTTCTGTACGAAAACTCACCCGGCCATCGAGCAAGGCCTGGGCGATCCCTTGAATGGTGGCGGTGCGCGTCCTGATCACGCCGATTGAACCCAGGTCCGCGTCGACCAGCTGCTCCGGCGCCGGAAACAACCGATCCAGGCCGGGTGCCGGCGGTGTCTCAAGAACAGTGCCGAAACGAGTCAGCAGCCGTGATGCCAGGGTACGTGCCGCCGCCACACTGACCTGCTGCCCCAGCACCGCGCGCACCGAAATCTCGAAACCATCCCAGCCACCCGGCAGCCGTTGACCGGGATAGCGTTCGACCAGAGGCGCTAGCACGGGGCTAGCACCCAGGGTAGCGGCGATGGCCTGCGGATCAGCATCCAGGTCAAACATCCGGCGAATCCGCGTGACCACCGGCAACATCTGGCCGGGCGGGACATTGAACAGTTCCAGCTTCAAGGCATGACCACCGTCCGGCCAGGTGCTGACTTGCAACCAACTGGGCGACTCGCGATTGCCGAACACACGTCTGTAGCCCTGCTCGTCGACCACTTCGATGCCCGGCAAGGCACGATTGGCGAGGAACGCCAACACAGCCTTGAGATCATAGGGTGGTCGATAGCCCAGGCGCAGGACCAGTGCGTTGTTGGGATTGGTCAACGGCTTGCGGCGAAACTCCCGGGGCGGTGCATGGTTGGCCTCGGCAAAGGCCGAGTTGAAGCGGCGCAGACTCTGGAAACCCGAGGCCAGCGCCACTTCGGTAATCGACAGCGCGGTTTCGGTCAGCAGTTGCTTGGCGAACAACAGACGCTGGGTGGCATGGACCGCGATGGGCGGAGCGCCAAGGTGTTTGACGAACAGGCGCCGCAGCTGCCGGGCGCCGACATCGAGCCGGGCGGCGAGATCGTCGAGGGACTGTTCGGCGAGAAAACCTTCGTGGATCAGCTTCAGCCCACGGCCGACCAGATGTTCGCCGTGCAGCCAGATAGTGTTGCCCGGCGCCAGTTCCGGGCGGCAACGCAGGCAGGGCCGAAAACCCAGGGCCTCGGCGGCTGCGGCACTCGGGTAGTACTGCACGTTCTCGACCTTGGGCGGACGCGCCGGGCAGACGGGACGGCAGTAGATCCGGGTGCTGAGAACGGCGGTAAAAAAGACTCCGTCAAAGCGCGCATCGCGGCTCAGGCGGGCCTTTTCGCAGATATCGGCCGAGGGAAATGAGGAGGCAATAATCGTGTTCATGGGCAGAGACTAGCACCGGTGATGGGGCTGTTCTCGCCATTTTCGGACGTGAATGCGGCGACATTTTTCGGGTTGCACACAGCCCCTGTAGGAGCCAGCTTGCTGGCGATGGCGTCCGCTCAGGCGATACAAGACTCACTGGCCCAACCGCCAGCAAGCCGATCTGTACCCCAATCAAAATAGTTTGATAAATCCGGCCCCCAACATGAAAATGCCTGCCATGAATAAGCCATCACGTCAGTCAGGAATCGAAATGGACGTCAAAGACATCGCAGCACTCATCGTCGAGCGCCTTGAGGGCTGCCGGGCAGATATCCAAAATCAGTGGAACAACCCGCAAGACACCCATACGCGCCATTTCGTTATCGACGGCCTTCTTCCTGAAGAAATAGCCCTGGATATTTATGCCGCTTTTCCGCGCAACGCTGACGGTTTTCTTGACCAGCAATCGTTCCGCGAAAAAAAGAAAACCCTGGCCAATCTAGCTGATCGCCCGCAGATTCTGCGCGATGTCACCTACGCCATGCAGAGTCAGGAGGTGGTTGGCAAGGTCGCCGAACTGGTTGGCGTCGAGAGCATCATCCCCGACCCGTCCCTTTACGCTGGCGGCTTGTCGATGATGTTCAAGGATAATTTTCTGAACCCGCACATCGACAACAGTCACGACGGCGGTCGAGGCCTTTATCGGCGCCTGAACCTCCTCTATTACGTGACCCCCGACTGGGTTCTGGAGAATGGTGGAAACTTTGAGCTGTGGGATACCAAGGTCAAGAAACAAAAGACCATCGTTTCCGCATTCAACAGACTGGTCGTCATGGATACGAACCGTGACTCATGGCATTCCGTCAGTAAGGTCGTCGTCGACACCCCACGCTGCTGCGTGTCCAACTACTACTTCTCGAAGACGTCGCCTGATAATGACGAGTATTTCCATGTGACCTCATTCAGCGGCCGACCTGAAGAGCATGGAAAACGTCTGCTTGGCGTAGTCGATAATCATCTTCGCAACACCCTATCGAAGGTGTTGCAGGTTCGACGTGGTAAGGCTCTCGAAGAACACGAGCCTGACTGATTTCCGTATCTGGAAAAGCGTAAAGGTCAGGATGGGTTGAGGCAGATAAATCCCCGCAAGGTCTTGGCCCAGGGGGATTCTTCGGATGGGTTGATACGAACTGATCTTGATATGGTGCCGGAGATAGGAATCGAACCTACGACCTTCGCGTTACGAGTGCGCTGCTCTACCGACTGAGCTACACCGGCGTGGCGCTAAAGCTAGCATCCGATGCCGCTGCGGGCAAGTTACTCGGGCTTGATCGCAATCACGCCCTGGGTCCAGAAGCGCGGTTGGAAATGGCCGCCATATTGCTGTTGGTAGAGTTTGTTGCGCTCGTCCTGGTGAGGAACATCGCGGATCGCCACATAGACCAGGAACAGCACGGCGGCAGTGCCGATCCCCATCCACGACCAATGGATAAAAGCATTGGGTTTGGCCGGCTCGCGCTTCCAGACATGCAGGGCCACTAACCAGCCGACGACCAGCGACAGCCAGAGCTGGGAGTAAGGCATCACGATCACGCCGTCGACCATGGATTGGGTCAGGGCGCCGATCAGGCTGGCGAACAGGCACAGGCGCAGCAGGTCAGTTGGATCATCGGAAGTCGCGCGCTCGCGGATGAGGCGCAAGGTGGCCCACAGGCCGCGTCCAACCAAGCCCATGACCAGCAAAGTGGAGGGGATGCCCCATTCACTGGCCCATTGCAGGATGGCTTGATGCGGATGGGCAGCAATAGGGTTGTGGATATCAGCGAAGTGCATGGGGCCGAAGCCGAGCCAGGGCCGCTCGCGGATCATGTCCCAGGCCTGTTGCCAGAGCGGACCTCGGTCGGAGAGCGTGGTGGTCAGGCGCCCGCTGGCGGCGTTGCTTACCTCCATGCCGAGATAGCCGGCGAGGACACTGAACAACAGCCAGTAGAGCGTTACACCCACCCCGACAGCGGGCAACTGCCAGGTGATCCAGCGCCTGCCGGAGTGACCGCAGATGAAGAGCACGCAGGGCGCCACACCCATACCCAGCCAAGTGCCGCGAGTACCGCCAGCTACCGCAATCAGCCACCAGACACTCAAGAGCGAGAAAACCCAGGCTTGGGCTGAACGCTTGGTGGTAGACAGCAAAAGTGGGAGCGCTAAAAGCGGCAAGGTGAAGGTCTGGAACTGGCCGTAGAAGCGTTTGTTGGAAAACCCGCTCAGAAGTCCACCGGTATCCAGTATCCCTGTGCCAGCGAAAAACGAACGGAACGCCAATGTCAGGAAATCAAAGCTCTTGAAGGCGCAGATAAACACGACAAACAGCATCAGCAGTCGATCAGCGGAGACCCCATTGGATCGACGCATATAGGCAAAGGCTTCAGCGCAGCGGCAAGAGGCAGCGATCAAGGCGACCTCTGTGAGTGCCCAGAGTGGCTGATGCGCATAGAGGGAAGAGACGATACCTGCCAGCAAAATCAGCCCGCAGGCCAAGAGCGTGGGCCGATCGACAAGACCGAACGCCCGGGGCATTCGGCAGCAAAGAAGGAAAACCACTGCCGTACCGACAACGACGAGTTGCCCAAGACGCTGAAGCGTATGCCCGCCCAGACCGTGCCCAAAGACCATCATGACAGCGATAAGCAGCGCGAGTACCAGCCAAATCTTTGTTCGCCCAGTCCTGGCAGCGTCCATTACGACCTCGGAATTTCCATTTCAAGCGGTGTACAGATAGATCAGGATTTCGGAGCCAACATTAAGAGAGGCTTGGGGTGCGCCCGCTCACAGGCCGGCTGATTGCCTTTGCTGCATCCGAGCTCCAGATAACGTTGCGCTTCATCAAATTCGCCGAGGCTTCTCAGGGTTTCGGCCATACTCAAGTATGGCTTAGCGTAGCTGGGCTTGAGTTCGATAGCGTGCTCATAGTCCAGCTTGGATTTTTCCAATTCGTTTTTCAGGAAAAAAGCTCGGCCACGCTGATGGTAGGCATAAGCATAAGTTGGCTTCAAGAGGATAGACTTATCAAAACTCACCATTGCCTGATCAACAAAGCCGGCATCTAGGTAAGCAGTCCCAAGGTTATAATAAATTCGATAACCACCAAAAATACCGGGTTGTTCTCCCTGAGACTCAAGATACTGTGCAGCCTCACTCCATACGAAAAATGGCGTGGACAATGACAGCAAGCGGTCATAAGAAAGCCCAAAAAAGTAAAGCCCAAAAACGGGAACCAAGGTCACAACGTAGATACGCTTAAGGCGCCGGAGTGCCAATGCCAAAGCAATAAACACGCCGGGAACCCAAAGATAGCTACGATAAAGTACAAAAGGCTCTTGCAAGCGAACCGTGACCAACTCGGTTGAAAATAGCACCCAAGGGAACAGCAATGCAAAACCCAGAAGTCCTTTGCTCCCGCCACGAATAAGCAACATAAAGGCCGAAGCCCCATAGATAATAAATCCTGCGACTCCAGCCCAAATCCACCATACAGCGTAACTCAAAGGAAAAGGCACCCGCAGATCCAGTCCCATTGTTTTGCCCTGAGGTAAAACCAAAACGGAAAGATACTTGAAAAACAGAGTTACCTGATTCAAAACACTCAACAGATAAAGTGAGCCGTCAGGCTGGAACTTTTCGTCGCTCAGCACTTCATCGCTCATGATTTCGTAAGCATGGCCAATCACACCTTTTGACCACAACACCACTGAAATAGCAATCAGGCCTTGAACCAATAAGACTGAACATATCTCTCTGGAGCTCAGAGCAGAATAGAACCGACTGCGGCGATGCAATACCCATAACAAAAAACACAGTACCGGTAGCATTACAGCATGTTCTTTAGCATACAACGACAACAATACACATAGACAGGAAACCCAGAGTGCCCAACGTTTTCCCTCAAGCCCCTGCCAAAAAGCCCATAGTGCAAGTAAGGCAAAGAGCGTTGCACAGACTATGGTCCGCTGAATGAGATACCCTTGAGTCAGGATGGCCAGTGGGTGTATGGAAAATAAAACAGCGATGACAAATGCAGCAGCATCGACACTCAGAAAAAAAGCCCCCTGTGAGTCTAGCTTTTTCAAAAACTGACGCGACAATCCAAACAATGCAAAAGCTGTACAGCCATGAAGAAAAAGGTTCTCTACTCTCAGCCAGACAATTTTATCACTGAGGTAGACAAAGCTAGCCGCCAGAGAATCATACACCCACTCCCTAGGAGAGAAGCGGAAGCCTCTGGCCAGTAGCTCTGCGGGCGCACCCAGCCTAAAAAATGGCTCATCATCAAAAACCAGATCATTATTGAGAAATGGTAAACACAGCACAAGCAGCAAACCAACCGCCAACACTGACAATAACAGAAAGCCAAAGCGCCGCGATACCATAGAATTCTCTACACTTAAAATTATTTAATCCACCCCATACTAAAAGCCAGCATTCTCAAAGAAAATGCTGGCTTCATTTACGGCTTCTTTCAATAACCCGAGTCGACGTCACTCCTTACTTACAGAACCCAGCAGCAAGGCAATCACCTGTTTGAGCCCAAGTAATTGCGCCATTCACCATAGTTGGGGTCAGAATAAAAGTATGTGAACCTGCAGCAGAGGTACCCGACATACTAATCACACCGTTCGTTACTGTCATACCACTGGCCAAACTGCCTGTCGCGGCAGCAGCAGCCGGAATACCTTGGGTGCTAGTGCTGCAACCGGCTCCGTTCGTGTTTCCAAGATCGCTCATACAGACGCCTACGGCAGCTTTGTAGCCATCCGCAATCGAAATCACTTCGGCAAACCGCGCTTTCTGCGTGTAGGTGTTATAGGCCGGCAACGCAATCGCCGCCAAAATACCAATAATCGCTACAACGATCATCAGTTCGATCAAGGTGAAACCCTTTTGAGCGTTCATATTTCGTCTCCAGACGTGAGCAAAGGCGTGATGACTCGACTAGCCAAAGCACAGCCCGTGCCATTTCTCTGCGGCACGCCAGCGTAGTCCTTTCAGGTCCAGACCTCTGCTCCAGAACAACAGAACATGACATTTTTTGTCACTTTCTCTCCCCCGATTTGGCACTATCGCCCGACTACGCTATAAGACTCCGACTGTTTGCGTTTGGTGCTCAAATGAACGATATCGCCCTTTCCGGTCTGGCCAAGCAACTGGTTGCCGCCGAGCTGATTACCGACAAGAACGCTCAGCAGGCGTATCAACAGGCCCAGCGCACTCGGGTGTCTCTCGTCAGCTATCTGGTCCAGAACAAACTGGTCAAGAGCCGCCAGGTCGCGGAAATTGCCTCGGAGCATTTCGGTGTCGCCTTGCTCGACCTGAGCTGCCTCGACAAAGAGAGCCAGCCCAAAGGCCTGGTCAGCGAAAAGCTGATCCGCCAGCATCACGTCCTGCCACTTTGGCGGCGTGGCAATAAATTGTTCGTAGGCATTTCCGACCCCAGCAATCACCAGGCTATCACCGATATCCAGTTCAGCACCGGTCTCACGACCGAGGCCATCCTGGTAGAGGACGACAAGCTCGCCGATGCCATCGACAAGTTTTTCGACAGTAACAGCGGCGGCTTTGAAGAGATGGGGGACGTCGACCTCGAAGGCCTGGATATCGAGTCGGTCGATGAGAACAAGAAGAACGAACAGATCGCCGGCCAGGATGCCGACGATGCCCCCGTGGTGCGTTTCGTCAACAAGATGTTGCTGGATGCCATCAAAGGTGGCTCTTCGGACTTGCACTTCGAGCCCTATGAAAAGGTCTACCGCGTTCGCCTGCGTACCGACGGAATCCTGCGCGAAGTGGCCAAACCGCCGATCCATCTCGCCAGCCGTATCGCCGCACGCCTGAAAGTCATGGCCAGCATGGATATCTCCGAGCGCCGTAAACCCCAGGACGGACGCATCAAGATGCGTATCTCGAAGACCAAGGCTATCGACTTCCGGGTCAACACCCTGCCGACGCTGTGGGGCGAAAAAGTCGTGATGCGGATCCTCGACCCGTCCAGCGCCCAGATGGGGATTGATGCACTCGGGTATGAGCCGGACCAGAAAGCACTCTATATGGCAGCCCTGAAACAACCGCAGGGCATGATTCTGGTCACCGGCCCGACCGGCTCGGGTAAAACCGTTTCGCTCTACACCGGCCTGAATATCCTCAACACCGTGGACATCAACATCTCCACCGCCGAAGACCCGGTGGAAATCAATATGGAAGGCATCAACCAGGTCAACGTCAACCCGAAACAGGGCCTGGACTTTGCTCAGGCGCTACGCTCATTTCTGCGCCAGGACCCGGACGTTATCATGGTCGGTGAGATCCGCGACCTGGAAACCGCCGAGATCGCCATCAAGGCCGCCCAGACCGGCCACATGGTCCTCTCAACCCTGCACACCAACAGCGCGGCGGAAACCCTGACCCGCCTGCACAATATGGGCATTCCCGGTTTCAACATCGCCACTTCGATAAACCTGATCATCGCCCAACGGCTGGCACGAAAACTGTGCAGCTACTGCAAGAAGGAAATCGATATCCCCGAAGAAGCCCTGATCAAGGAGGGTTTCCCTGCGGACAAGATCGGCACCTTCAAGATCTACGAGCCCGTCGGCTGCGAGCAATGCAATGGTGGCTACAAAGGCCGGATCGGGATCTACGAGGTGGTCAAGAACACCCCGGACCTGCAACGGCTGATCATGGCCGAAGGTAACTCCATCGAGATCGCCACCCAGATGCGCAAGGATGGTTTCAATGACCTGCGCACCTCAGGCCTGCAAAAAGCCATGCAAGGGCTGACCAGCCTGGAAGAAGTCAACCGCGTGACCAAGGACTAAACCATGGCGACCAAAGCAGTCAAAATCAGCCTTTATGCCTGGGAAGGGACCGACAAGAAAGGTAACAAGATGTCCGGTGAGCTCACCGGCCACAACCCGGCACTGGTCAAGGCACAGCTGCGCAAACAGGGGATCAACCCGAGCCGAGTGCGGAAAAAAAGCAATTCGATCTTCAGCAAAGGCAAACGTATCAAGCCTCTGGATATCGCGCTGTTCACCCGCCAGATGGCGACGATGATGAAAGCCGGCGTACCGTTGTTGCTATCTTTCGACATCATCGGCGAGGGTTTCGAGAACCCGAACATGCGCAAACTGGTGGATGACATCAAGCAACAAGTCGCCGCTGGCAACAGCTTCGCGACCTCCTTGCGCAAGCAACCGGAGTATTTCGACGATCTGTACTGCAACTTGGTGGATGCGGGCGAACAGGCCGGTGCTCTGGAAAGTTTGCTGGAACGAGTTGCGACCTACAAGGAAAAAACCGAAGCCTTGAAAGCCAAGATCAAGAAGGCGATGAACTACCCCATTGCCGTCGTGCTCGTGGCGATCATCGTTTCCGGGATCCTGCTGATCAAGGTCGTGCCGCAGTTCCAGGCGATCTTCAAGGGGTTTGGCGCTGAGCTTCCGGCCTTCACCCTGATGGTGATCGGACTCTCCAACATAGTGCAGGAATGGTGGTGGATCATTATTCTAGCGCTGGTTGGAGGCATCTACTGTCTGAGACGGGCGCACAAGACATCCGAACGCTTTCGTAACTGGATGGATAGGACACTGCTGAAGATGCCAATCATCGGCCCCTTACTCTACAAATCCGCCGTCGCCCGCTATGCTCGCACTCTATCCACCACATTCGCTGCTGGCGTACCGCTCGTCGAAGCACTTGATTCCGTGGCTGGAGCTACCGGCAATATCGTTTTCAAAAATGCAGTCAATCGCATCAAGCAGGACGTCTCCACCGGCATGCAGTTGAACTTCTCCATGCGCAGCACTGGTGTATTCCCGAACATGGCCATTCAAATGACCGCTATTGGAGAGGAATCCGGAGCACTGGACGATATGCTCGACAAAGTGGCGGGCTACTACGAAACCGAAGTCGACAACATGGTCGACAGCCTCACAAGCTTGATGGAACCCATCATCATGTCCGTGCTCGGCGTGATCGTCGGCGGCCTGGTGATCGCCATGTACCTGCCTATCTTCAAACTCGGCTCAGTAGTCTGAACATGCCCCTACCCGACTTCCTGGCCAGCCAACCGCTGGCTTTTGTTTTTTTCGCCCTGCTCCTCGGCCTGGTCGTCGGCAGCTTCCTCAACGTCGTGGTCTGGCGCCTGCCGAAAATGCTCGACCGCGACTGGCGCACCCAGGCCCACGAAGTGCTCGGCCTGCCCCAACCCGCGCCCGGCCCGACCTACAACCTACTGCTACCCCATTCCCATTGCCCGCACTGCAACCATCAACTGCGCGCCTGGGAAAATCTCCCGTTGATCAGCTACACCCTGCTGCGCGGCAAATGCTCCAGCTGCAAGGCTCCCATCAGCAAGCGCTACCCCCTCACTGAAATGGCCTGCGGCCTGCTCTCAGCCTTTGTCGCCTGGCATTTCGGTTTCGGTTGGTCCACCGCCCTGATGCTGGTACTGACCTGGGGCCTGCTGGCCATGAGCCTGATCGACGCCGACCACCAGCTCCTGCCTGACGCCCTGGTCCTGCCACTGCTCTGGCTCGGCCTGATCGCCAACCACTTCGGCCTCTTCACCAGCCTTGACGCCGCCCTGTGGGGCGCCGTGGCCGGTTACCTGAGCCTCTGGTCGGTCTACTGGCTGTTCAAGCTGCTCACCGGCAAGGAAGGCATGGGCCATGGCGACTTCAAGCTGCTGGCGATGCTCGGCGCCTGGGGCGGCTGGCAGATCCTGCCGCTGACCATCCTGCTGTCATCCCTGGTGGGCGCCGTGCTCGGTCTGATTCTGCTACGCCTGCGCAACGCCCAGACCTCGACGCCGATCCCCTTTGGTCCCTATCTGGCGATTGCCGGCTGGATTGCCTTGCTCTGGGGTGGTCAAATAACCGCTTCCTATCTGCAGTTTGCCGGTTTCAAATGACCACAGCCGTTTCAACACCCTGGATTCTAGGCCTTACCGGCGGCATCGGTAGCGGCAAGAGCGCCGCGGCCCAACACTTTATCGACCTCGGCATCCACACCGTGGACGCCGATCACGCCGCCCGCTGGGTGGTGGAGCCCGGTCGTCCGGCGCTGGAAAAGATCGTCGAACACTTCGGCCCCCGTGTGCTGCAAGCCGACGGCCAACTGGACCGCGCCGCCCTGCGCACGCTGATCTTCGAAGCGCCGGAACAACGCCGCTGGCTCGAGGCCCTGCTGCATCCGCTGATCGGCGAAGAGATCGCCAGCCATCTGGCCCAGGCACAATCGCCCTATGCGATCCTGGTCTCACCGCTGCTGATCGAATCGGGGCAATACAAGAACACCCAGCGCGTGCTGGTGATCGATGCTCCGCAGGCACTACAGATCCAGCGCACCCAGCAACGGGACCAGACCAGCGAACAACAGGTGCAGGCCATCCTCAAGGCCCAGGCCAGCCGCGAAGAGCGCCTGCGCCATGCCGACGATGTGCTGGTCAACGACCGCGACCAGGCCTGGCTACGTAGCGAGGTCGAGCGTCTGCATCACTTTTATCTGACTTTGCGTGGAGGCCACTGATGAGCCAACCCTTGACCGTTGAATGCCCGACCTGCGGCGCCCCCGTGGAATGGACCGCCACCAATCCCCAGCGGCCGTTCTGCTCCGACCGCTGCAAACTGATCGACCTCGGTGCCTGGGCTTCGGAGGAACACAAGATTCCCGTCAGCCCTGATGCCGAGGACGACCTGTTCTCCGACGATCTGCCGCCCCGCGCCCACTGATTGTCAGGGATCAGGGCCGCATAAAACCGTAGTCCTGGTCGTCATCGAGGTTCTCGGCGAGAAATTGCAGTTCATCCGCCAGATCCTCGGCACTGCGTAGCGCCTTGCTCTGTTGCACCACCGCACTGAGCAAGGCGCGCAGGCCCAGCCCCGGCTCGAATCCCTCCACTTGCGCATCTTCCAGACTGGCCTGCACCTGCTGACGCGCCCATTCGTACACACTCATGACCTTGCTCCCGGTTTTTTCCGCAGCATGGTCGCGGGGCGCGTCTGCGAGGTTGACCCAGGTCAACGAGGCTCATTGTCCTTCCACGGCGCCGACAGGTAGCGGGTGCGGTTGAAGGTTTCCAGCCACTCCGGACAGAACACCACCAGCGCGCTGACCACCATGCCGTTGATAAAGGCCTCGGGGAAAATGATCAGCCACAGGTAACCGACAAAATCCCCCAGCCACTCCGGCAGGGCGAAACGCCCGTCGAACCACAGCAGGCCCAGGCTCGCCAGCAGGCAGAGCAAGGCCGCCAGGGCGGCGGCGAAAAACCCCGAACAGAAAATATACACAAAGGGATTACGCGGCTGCGCCCGCTCCACCAGGATTGCGCAGCTCTCCGTCACCAGCACCGGCAGCAGGATCAACAAGCTGCCATTGACGCCGAGCGCGACTAGATCCTGGTGCCCCAACAGCACCAAGCCGAGCTGCGCCACCAGCCCGCCGACAATCGCCAGCGGCCAGTCCAGCAGCAAGGTCACCGCCGTCAAGCCGATAAAGTGATAGGACACCCCGGTGTCGAAGTCGCGCCGCACCAACCAGAGCAGGAACAGCGCGAAGACCGTGCCGAACAGCAGGTGCTGGCGGCGACTGTCGGTGAACAGCTCGACCCAGGGCGAACGCCAGATCGCCCAGACCACCACCGGCAGATAGATCAGCCAGCCAATAACCAGGCTGGCCGGCGACAGCAGTTGCGCACCGATCATAAAACCTCTCCACCCTCCGCGGGCTCGACAACCCTTGCCTGCTTGAGTCCTGAAGTCTACACCGCCGGTTACGACGCACCATGTCGACAAAAATTGCTCCAGACTTCCAGACCTTACGGTTTCAACGCTAAGCTTGGGCCATGGACGACTCAGACTTTTTACGCTTGCTGACCATCCAGGCGGAGCAAGCCAACACGTTTCTTTCCAATGCCCGCAAATGGGAGCGTGAGCGTTGGGTCTGCCAGCGCCTGCTGCAAGGGCTGAACATTGCCTATCGCGCCGAAGACTTCCACCCCGCCCAGGAGCCGCCGGACGTGCTGTTTCGCGACGCCTGCTTCGAGGTGTTTTTCGTCCTCGACGAAGGCCGGCGCCTCAACGATGAGTGGCGCGAAGAGTTGCAGCGCCGACGCAGCGCTTTTTCCCTCAGCCAGCTGGTGCGCCGCGAGGCCAAACCCAGGCGTATTCCCGCCTCCGAGCTACTGCAGCGGCTGGCGCCGACCCTGCGCAAAAAAGCCCACAACTACCAGGAGCGCGGGCTGGACCTGGGCGAGCTGGACATCATCGCCTTCGCCAGTCTCAAGCGCGAAGTGCTCGACCTCAACAGCCACTTCCCGCCCCCGACCGAATACCTGCGCCAGGGCTGGCGCTCGTTGTCGCTGGTGGGGCCGACCTTCGCCCGGGTGCTGTTCGCCCACCCCGACGCCCCGGACTTCCTGCGCGGCAACCTGGGGCGCAGCATTGTTTTCGACGTCGGCATCAGTTTGTAAGCCCATGGCGTAATCACCGCACCAGTGATACAAAGCATCTTGGTAACGTCTACCTGACGAGGCTCCCATGACCAGCCGCCTGAACCCCGACGACCAGCAGCATGTCGATCAGTACCTGCAGCTCCCCCAACACCAAGTCGAGCGCCGGCCATTTCGGCCGTGGATACTCCTGGTGGTGGTGCTCGCCGTGGTCATCGGCCTGGGCCTGTTGAGCCGCTTCCTGAGTTATCTGCTGCTATGAGCTGCTTCGCGCTCGCCCGGATAACGCAGGCACAGATTTCCTTTAGCCTTGCGAGATATCCCCATGAACCATCGTATCGTGATCGTCGGCGGCGGCGCCGGCGGCCTGGAGTTGGCGACCCGCCTGGGTAAGACCCTGGGCAAGCGCGGCATTGCCAGCGTCATGCTGGTCGACGCGAACCTGACCCACATCTGGAAACCCCTGCTGCATGAAGTGGCGGCCGGCTCGCTGAATTCTTCGGCCGACGAGCTCAACTATGTCGCCCAGGCAAAATGGAACCACTTCGAGTTCCAGCTGGGGCGCATGAGCGGGCTCGACCGCGAGCAGAAAAAGATCCAGCTGGCCGCCACCTACGACGAACACGGCGTGGAGCTGCTGCCTGCCCGGGAACTGGGCTACGACTCGCTGGTGATTGCGGTGGGCAGCACCACCAACGATTTCGGCACCGAAGGCGCGGCGCAACACTGCCTGTTCCTCGACACCCGCAAACAGGCCGAGCGTTTCCACCAGCAACTGCTCAACCATTACCTGCGCGCCCATGCCGGGCAAAGCGATGCGGTCGAGCAGATCAGCGTGGCCATTGTCGGCGCTGGCGCCACCGGCGTGGAGCTGGCGGCCGAACTGCATAACGCCGCCCATGAACTGGCGGCCTATGGCCTGGACCGTATCAAACCGGAAAACATGCACATCACCCTGATCGAGGCCGGTCCTCGGGTATTACCGGCCTTGCCGGAGCGCATCGGCGGACCGGTGCACAAGACCCTGGAAAAACTCGGGGTGCGGGTCATGACCAATGCGGCCGTGAGTGAAGTGACCGCGGAAAACCTGGTGACTGCCGACGGTCAGGTGATTGCCGCGAGCCTCAAGGTCTGGGCGGCGGGGATCCGCGCGCCGGGCTTTCTCAAGGAAATCGATGGCCTGGAAACCAACCGGATCAATCAGCTGCAGGTATTGCCGACGCTGCAGACCACCCGCGACGAGAATATCTTTGCCTTCGGCGATTGCGCCGCCTGCCCGCAGCCGGGGAGCGACCGCAATGTACCGCCACGGGCGCAAGCCGCGCATCAGCAGGCGTCATTGCTGGCCAAGTCGCTGAAACTGCGTATCGAAGGCAAGACCTTGCCGGAGTATCGCTATACCGATTACGGCTCGCTGATTTCGCTGTCACGCTTTTCCGCCGTCGGCAACCTGATGGGTAATCTGACTGGCAGCGTAATGCTGGAAGGTTGGCTGGCGCGGATGTTCTATGTGTCGCTGTATCGGATGCACCAGATGGCGCTGTATGGCACCTTCCGCACCCTGATGCTGATGCTCGGCAGCCGGATCGGACGTGGGACGGATCCGCGGTTGAAGTTGCACTGATCGCTTGTGTGTCCCCACCAATAGCGTGGGGACACACAGACTTGATCAAATCGCGGCAATCTTTCCCACAGGCATCACTTTCGATGCGCCAGAAAGTCTTTTGCCGTCTTTGCCAAGGCGTCATCTACACCGAGTGGAGGAGACCATTCGAGCAGTTTTTTGGTTTTTTCGATATCGACCGTTAATGATCCGCAAAGACGCTGGGACATTGCCTTTCTCCCCAGAAGTTGCGCAACACTGTTCAACAGTCTCATCGGTACTGGTAAGAGATAAGCCTGGCGGCCCAGCGCTCGTGCCATCCGACGCAGTAATTGGCTGGTGGACAGATCTTCATCATCACTCACCAGGAAAACCTGGTGGGCAGCAGCCGGATGATGGATGCATCTCACGATCAGGTCGACCAGATTATCCATTGCCACCAAGCTGCGCTTGTTGGCAATGGCCCCCAGCGGCAGAGGGATTCCCCGGCTCAGCCAACTCATCATATTGCGGAAATTTGCCTTCACTCCGGGCCCATAGACCAGCACTGGTCGAATGATCACGACCTCCATGCCAGTCCGCGTCGCCAGCGCCTGCAAGCCCTGCTCGGCCTCCCACTTGGAAACACCGTAGGGATCCTGCGGATTCGGTTGGTCGCCTGCCGTATACGGACGCTCCGGCAACGTACCCTCACCGTTGACCTTGATCGAACTCAGGTAAACGAACCGCCGAACCCCCGCCTGGGCCGCCTGCTCCGCCAAGCGCAACGTACCTTGCACATTCACCCGGCGAAAAGCAGCCAGGGGGTCCGCCTCATGCTCATTCATGACATGCACGCGGGCCGCGCAGTGAATGACCACCTCGATGCTCTCCAAGGCGGCTTGCCAATCGGTATCCTGGGTCAAACCGGATATCTGGCACACCTGCAAGCCAGGTACCGACTGCGTCGGCAACTGTCGGTAGGCCGCACGCAATGTAAAGCGCCTGTCGTTCAGCAACTCAGCCTGGACCGCAGAGCCAACAAAACCACTGGCACCCGTCAAAAGGATTAGCGTCATGGCGTGCTCAGGCTTTGTTCCAGACAGTGCGATTGATGTAGTCGGTGTAACTCAGCACCACACGAACCACTTGCAACGAAACCGGCCCACCTTGATAGTCCGGCACCAACGGCACTTTGCGCTCATCGCGAGAATGTTGGCTGGTAACCACCCGTACCGCATCCATCACCGATCCACGCTTCAAGCCGCTCATGATCAGCGTGCCTTCATCCATCCCCTCGGGACGCTCGTGGGCATTGCGCAGGGTGACAGCGGGCAGGTTCAGCAGCGAAGCTTCTTCGGTGATGGTGCCGCTGTCAGAGAGCACACAGAACGCCGACATCTGCAGCTTGATGTAGTCCAGCAGGCCGAACGGTTTGACGAAGCGGATCAACGGGTGATCGAGCGACTCCCCCAAAGCTTCCAGACGCTTGCGGGTACGTGGATGCGTCGAAACGATCAATGGGAAGCCATAGTGATCGGCCAGGGCCCGCAGGGTATCGAGCAAATCACGCAGGTTATCCGGCGTATCGACGTTCTCCTCACGGTGAGCACTGACGATAAAGAACTTGTCCTGCTCCAGACCACTGCGTTCCAACACATCGGACTGTTCGATCTTGGGCATGTAGTAGTCGAGGACTTCCTGCATGTGCGAACCGGTCTTGATGATCGTTTCAGGACGAATGCCCTCGGCGATCAGATAACGGCGAGCATGCTCGGTCAGCACCATATTGATGTCACTGAGGTGATCCAGCACCTTGCGGTTCAGCTCCTCAGGCACCCGCTGATCGAAGCAGCGGTTGCCCGCTTCCATATGGAACACCGGAATCTTGCGGCGCTTGGCTGCGATCACCGCCAGGCAAGTATTGGTGTCGCCATACAGCAGCAACGCGTCAGGCTTTTCCAGCTCGAAGATTTCATCGGACTTGGCAATGACTTCGGCGATGGTCTTGGCCGCGGTATCGCCGGCAGCACCAAGGAAATGGTCCGGTTTGCGGATCTCCAGATCGTCGAAGAACACTTGGTTGAGTTCGTAATCGTAGTTCTGCCCGGAATGCACCAGCACATGATCGACCTGGCGATCCAGCTCGGCGATAACCCGGCTCATCTTGATCAGTTCGGGACGTGTACCGACCAGCGTCATGACCTTAAGCATCGAGTTGCTCCTTGATGTAGTCGAGCTTGAGCAACAGTTCCTTGATCCCAGGCACATCCAGGCGCGTTGTATTGTGGGAGGTGTAATCGTCCAGCTCGGAGATCCGCTGTTCGCCCTCGACAAAGTACTTCTTGTAGTTCAGGTCGCGGTTATCCGCCGGAATCCGGTAGTAACGCCCCATGTCTTCGGCCTTGGCCATTTCCTCTCGGGAAACCAGCGACTCATAGAGTTTCTCGCCGTGGCGAGTACCGATAACCTTGACTTCGTTGCTCTTGCCAAACAGTTGCTTGAGCGCTTCGGCCAAATCACCGACAGTAGAAGCCGGGGCTTTCTGGACGAACAAATCACCCTGCTGGCCGTGTTCGAAAGCATGCAAAACCAGGTCGACCGAGTCTTCAAGCGACATGAGGAAGCGGGTCATGTGCGGGTCAGTCACCGTCAGCACTTCACCTGAGCGCAGTTGATCGACGAACAATGGAATCACCGAACCACGCGAGGCCATGACGTTGCCATAACGGGTGGCGCAAATAACCGGGCCTTTGGCCGGGATCATGCGCGACTTGGCCACCATCAGCTTTTCCGCCATGGCCTTGGAGATACCCATGGCGTTGATCGGATAGACGGCTTTGTCGGTGCTCAACACCACAACCCGCTGCACACCACTGGCAATCGCGGCATTCAGCACGTTCTCGGTACCCAGCACATTGGTGCGCACCGCTTCCATCGGATAGAACTCGCAGGACGGCACCTGTTTCAGTGCCGCGGCGTGGAAGATGTAATCCACACCGACCATCGCCTGGGACAAACTGTCGTAATCGCGGACATCGCCGATGTAGAACTTGACCTTGTCATTGGCCAAGGCAATACGCATGTCTTCCTGCTTCTTCTCATCACGACTGAAGATGCGAATCTCGCGCACAGCGGTATTGAGAAAACGCTTGAGGACCGTATGGCCGAAAGAACCGGTACCACCGGTGATCATCAATACCTTGTCGTCGAACATGTAAACCTTCCGAATTCGTTAGCGAGTGGCGTGCATCAGCTCGATGAGCCGGGGCCAGGTTGGGGCTTTGTATCCAGTAGCCTGAGTGAAGCGTTCGCTGTTGAGCGAACGATCGATCACTAGTGCCGCGTCTGGGTGGATCTCGATGGACTTGCCGTATTGACCGGCAATCAAGGTCAACAGGTCCAGCTTGGCAATCGGCTCTGCCGCGACATGATACAGGCCATTGAGCTCCGGGTGCGGCAGGACGAAGTCTTTCATGACCCGAGCCAGCTCAGCGGTGGGCAGCCCGGAGAAAATAGCCCGGGAAAAGCCTCGCACACTGCCTTGTTGCGCCAGGAACCAATCCACCAGAGAGTGACTGGAGTTCAACTCATGACCGATGATCGAGGTGCGCAGGGTGATCGCATTGGGCAGGTCGTGCAGTTCGCCGATGTACTTGGATTTTCCGTACAGATCTTCGGCATCCGAAAGATCACTTTCCAGGTAACCACCTTTACGTCCAGAGAAGACGCAATCGGTGCTGACATGAATCAGGCGCGCACCGCTCAGGGCACAGAGCCGTGCCAGCCGATGCGGCAACATGGCATTGATCGGCAGCGCCGTCAGCGGGTCCTTGGCATCGGCCAGTTGCTTGATCAGCCCGACGCAGTTGATGACCACGTCCGGACGTACCTGTGCGAACGCCGTCACAAGCGTGTCCTGATCCAGCACATCGACTCCCGTCAGAATGCGTTCGTAATCGAATGCAGAAAAATGCTTGAGGGCCGCCGAACCACGCAGAGTCCCCCATACCTCATGCTGAGAATCTTGGCTGAATGCTTTGAATACAGCACTACCGAGCATTCCGGTAATGCCCAACACTAATATCTTCATGATGCCACTCAGATCCAAATCTTGAATTAATCCTGCTCACTGCGTGCTGGTGGGCTAAAGCGCCAAAATCAGCCCCGCAGCAACTCGACCAAACGACTGACCTGCCGCCCCATTTCGAAATGCTGATCAAAATAGTCACGACCAGAGCGTCCCATTGCCTCTCTCTCGACGTCACTGAGGCTCCGCATCTTACGAATAGTGGCGACCAGCGGCAGTACCTGCTCGGCAGGAGAGGATAAACCCGCACCGGCCTCTTGGACAATTCGAGCGCCCTCACCGTTCAAGCACGCAATGATAGGCTTTCCAGCGGCCAGGTAAGACTGGATTTTGCTCGGAATGGTTTGGGAGAAAATGCTCTCATCATTGAGAGAAACCAATAGAGCCGAGGAGCGCGCAAAAATTTCCGGCATGGCTTCAACGGGAAAACGGCCTGGTAGAATCAGGTTTTCCAGTCCGTGCGCTTGCTTTTGCTCCTTGAGCCAATCCAGTCGGCTACCACTGCCAACCAGCACCAGACAGATATCGCGGTCATCACGCAAATGTATTGCCGCCTGCAGAAGTGTGCTCAGCGCCTGGGCAGTCCCGAGATTGCCAGCAAAGACGACACAAAAATGACGCTCCAGTACCGCAGACAAATCATGAGGAATTGGCACCACGACCTTGGGTGCCTGAACATCTACAGAGTTGGGGTAGTAGACAATTTTGTTCCGGGATGCATAGTCAGCGACGGGTTCGATAAAGGCATGAGACTGGACCAGCAGTTGATCGCAACAAGCATAGATCCCCCTGACCATCCAGCCAACCATCCTTAGCAGATACCGATTTTTTACAAACCCTGTTGCGGCAAGACTCTCAGGCCAAAGATCCTGCACCCACAAGGCAAGACGTGCTTTTTTCAGCCACTTGAGCACAATCGCAGGAATAGCCTGGGTGATAGGTGACGGGGCGAAAACCAGAATGGCGTCAAATTCTCGCTTTCGCAGCAACCAAGGGAAAAACAACAGTCCCCCAATAACAAATGAAAGATAGTTGAGAACCATGTTTTTCGCGCCGCCTTCACCTCGCGGCCATAAGGGCACTCTCAGAATTTCGATACCCTCAAGATAACGCTCACGCTGACAACCCCAAGCACGGTATCCGGGAAATATCTTGCCATCTGGATAATTGGGCTTACCGGTAGCAACTACAACCTCATGCCCCTGAGCCGCGAGAGTTCGCGCTATATCATTGATAATGAAGCTTTCAGGACTAAAGTACTGGGAAAAAATTAATAGCTTCAAAAAAGTCACATTCTATTCGGTTGAAATAAGTGCCTGGATTTTAGGACCCTGCCTCAGAAATGCGCTTACATTTTGACAGTGATTGCTGTCCCCAGGCAAGGTGCTACGACTCACGATATTCCCCCATGACGAGAGGCAGCTTAGCCGGGAGCATCCCCCTCAACCACCAGCCTATGGACTTTCGAAAGCCCATCGACGATCTCGCTGCCCTGGTCGAGCGGGATATCAAAGTCGCCGTGTTCGACCCGTTTCTCTCTAGTCGAACTACTGACTTCTGCTATTAGTCAAGGACAGAAACAGGTCGCGGTTTTGATTTATTGATTCTGGATTGCAAAAGTTCTCCTCGGAAAACTTCAATATTTGACGGCGTTTTTCATTTCGTTGCTCGCAAGGCAGGCTTGAGAACATCTCAATTTTTTTAGAGAACAACTCAGGAGAGTCCAAGGGTATAACCCAACCCAAGCCATTCTCATCAAGTGTGCGCCAAGGAGTTCTATCGCTCAATAAAACCGGGGTACCGGCACTGATGGACTCGGCTATCACATGACCATAGTTTTCTCCCCGGGTAGGGAATAAAAATAAATCATATCGAGAGAATGTGTCCTTCACATTATCTGGCAATACATTACCGCAATAGCTGGATTTTATGTTGTGAGGCAGCTGATTCAGTAACTGCTCGCACTGGGCCCAATAGGAAAGGTCCTCTTTCGGTCCATAAATGTCGAACTGCACACTGCTACGCAATGACATCAAGGCTCGAATCGCAAAATCAAGATTTTTCATGGGTGATATCCTCGAAAGAAATATCACGCGCAGAGGGTCACCCACGGTAGCAGAAACCAACGAGGCCTCTGCGATGGCATGAGTTTTTTTGCTGGGCAGGTCAAGTGCAATCCTGATTGAGGACTCATTGACACCCAGTATGTATTTGATGTCATTAAGCTCATATTCGCTGGAAGCTTGAAATAGCAATCCTTTCGTCAAGCCTAGAATACGGCATATTTTTAAATAGCATGATTTCTTGAATTTTTTTATTTTTAGAGCCGCTTCGGCAAACTCACCACGTGGTGCGAGTACAAACGGCTTCATGGTCGCTCGGCCAAAATATCGATGCAACAGTGGAAAAACTGTAAACACAGGATCAAAAAAGCTATTCAGGTAAACAATGTCGTGAGCGGTATTTTTTATAATGCTACCAATAGCCTTTAAGCTCGTCTCTTCCTGCGGGAGATAATAGACGTAGGCGTTTCCCTGTTTATGCCACTCACCGCGCGTTACTGCAGGATATGGACAGGTGTCGCCCGAGTCACGATCACGAGTAACGATCCAGAACTCGAGGTCATCGTCAAGATGCGAAACCATGTTTTCAATGGTTCGTATCGGTCCTCCTCCTTTGTAACCAGGGAGATAATAAACAGAAAATGTCAGTACTTTTACCTTTTTCACAGGGTCCCCCAATCGTTACGACTTGTGTTTCCCCAAAGGGAAGTGCTTTACAAAAAAAGAATGTTGAAATAAGTAAAGTGTCAAAATACCAAGCGAGCACAAAAACAGGTAAAAAATAAGTCCAGGAATATTGACACCCATTTGCCCGACCGTGGTGGCAAGAATACTTCCCCAGAGGGCAGCCAAAAAGGGATTGGGTAAAAACTTATAAAGTAGCCTTTCACTCGTTAGTACAAGAAAAGACAATATCGCCATTCCAATGACTAC
This sequence comes from Pseudomonas sp. GW821-FHT03C07, assembly GCF_059420925.1. Taxonomy (NCBI): domain Bacteria; kingdom Pseudomonadati; phylum Pseudomonadota; class Gammaproteobacteria; order Pseudomonadales; family Pseudomonadaceae; genus Pseudomonas; species Pseudomonas sp. GW821-FHT03C07. Next base: position 51,460 of record NZ_JBWKUQ010000002.1, on the reverse strand, counting down.
CAGCCATGAGCTCCCCGATAAATAAAAGAAAGATACCGGGCCCGGCAAAGTGGCAAATACAAATTTATTCAGGTCCATAAATCTGTAGTGCGACAAGGCTATTTCTTGGAAGATAGACGCCTTACCAATACTGCCTTTTTCCACCGCAGCCGATAGGAACAGGGAAAGATTTTTATCTGGATGAGCTGAGGTGGCCATCAGCCCTTCGATGCCGATCCAGCGATCCACTGAAAATTTAGCTAATTTTAAGATGCCCTTTTCCAATAACATGCCCTTTTCCAAGGTCGATGATTTTTCTTGAGGCTGCCAAGGCATTGTTAAAGGGACGGATGAGTAGTAATAGTCACGGACAGAGTTGACAATGGGATAGCAGAGCAGAAATAAGAGAAGGCAGGAGCTGAGCAACATGCTTGCCCATTTAAGGTTGACCTTGTACAGGTGACGTCGATTTATGAAGAGGGAGAAAAACAAAGGGATAATGTGAAATATATATAGACCTCTACTCAGAAGCGAGATAGATGAGGTGGTGGCTTCAAATAGTACGAAATAAACAGTGTTTATGTTTCCCTTTTTTGACAGTACTTCCCACCATAAAAGAGTCGCCACAGCCATAGCGAAGCCTGTAGACTGTAACCAGAAGGTGAGCGCGTTTAGGGGCCAGATGATGGTTCTTGGAACCAAACCGATTTGTTGAAAAGAAAAAAGCATATTCAGTACAGAAAAAACGATCATCGCGATCGCGATCGCGCTCCACAAAGAGACTTTGTACTGTTTGTACCACGTGGGCTGTGGGTAGCTGACATCAACAGTCATTGTAGGCACCCTGCCAAAAAAACCATGGTAAATCAGTCTTCCGATAATTATCCCTACTGCTCCAAGGCTAGCAATAACCAGAACAGCATCCCACTCTGCGCCCGTGTTGCTGAAAAGGCCTACTGGCTCCTCAAAGGGGTAATCTATCAGCAGGTGTGTAACCGTTTTGAGCCAAAATCCGAGCCAAAATATTACTGCTAGAAAGATATACCCATACGTGACTTTCCAGCAGAGGCCGGAAAGCAACAACAATAAAAAAGCCAAGGAAAAAACAGTATAAACATACCAAGCACCTTGGTATCGAACGACTCCGTAAAAGAAAAGAGTCAGCCAGATAGAAAATAATACGAAGGATATTAAATTTTTTCTTGAAAAAAATGATACGTTAATAATGCTCTGCATGCTCATATAATACCGAAATTGATAGTGTAATTAAGTACTTTATGATTGACGGCTATCGGGCCTGCAAAAAAATCAATATAGCCCGTATTCCGATGAAAAAATTGCCTTCCGGTTTGACTCTGAAGAATCGTAATCCACCCAGCATGAGTCTGCTTTTTAGAGAAGCTCCCTCTGCAAATTCGTTGCTCAGTTTTTTCCAGCGCGAAACAATATCAGGGCAGTCTGCTGCCATCCGATAATAGATCCGCAAGGCGTGGCTTAGGACTACTTCCCGAGAGCTTTCCTGGCAGTTTCGCAACACTTCAGTCATTGCTTTTTCAATTTCGTTTATGTCGGCCTTTAGGCCTGTCACGCGACTGTTCAACACTGAGTCGATACACGACTTGTCTATGTTCCATAAATTAAAAATATAATTCCAGTAGGCTTTTCTTATACCCTGAGAAAGTTTCAGTTGACGATTAGAAGCTGCCGTAGAAATCTGAGCAGCATGGACGCGATACAGAAGTAGGACCTCAGGCACATTTCCCATTTTCCATCCGGCGATAGCCGCTCTTACCCAGAGATCATAGTCTTCGGCTTTGTCCCACTTGTGTTCATAGCGTAGTTGCTTGACCAGTGCCGCACGCATCATAACGGTTGGATGAGCGAAAGGAGAGAGAAATAGCATCTCCATTTTTATGGCATTGTCGGACTCGGGTAGCCTGACGATTCGATTGTCTGCGGCGCCAAAACGTTTAACCCAGCTCCCAACTATATCGGCGCCCGAAGATCTCAGGTAAGCGAGTTGCTTTTCAAATCGCAAGGGAAGCGCGATATCATCTTGGTCCATTCGCGCGATCCACTCTCCTGTCGCAAGAGTGAGTGATTCATTTAGCGTATTAGCCAGTCCTTTATTTGCACGAGTAATGACCTTGATACGGGGATCGCGCTCCTCGTAGTAGTGCAGAATGGCCAAAGAGTTATCTGTCGAACCATCATCAATTATAATGAGTTCGAAATCAGAGATTGTCTGCTTGAGGATGGAATCTATAGCAGCGGCTAAAAAATCTGAGCCATTATAGACAGGCAAGACAACCGAAATTAACGGAGAGCTGACCGGAGCACTAGAAGTCATGTTTGTTGCTCCATAACCAATCCCGTGTAATAGACAATCCATCGTTGAAATTTATCTGAGGAGACCAGCCGGTGTCTCTTTTTAATTTTGAAGCATCCAGCACGTTGGCTTTTACGTCGAAAGCGCGCTCAGGAAGGTGTTGAATATTTATGCCGCATCCTACTTGACGCATCAGGGGTTCAATAGCCTCTATAACCTCAATATTGCTCATTCCAAACGATGAGCCCAAATTGTAAACTTCAAAGAGCTTTCCATGGTTCAAGGCATGAACAATACCGGAAGCGACGTCACTGACGTATAAATAATCTCGAATAGACCCTGTTTCGCCAAATATTTTGATCGGGATATTTTTTATTGAAGAGGCTATTGCTGTTGCAATAAACCCTTGGCCGACGAAGGGCCGTTGGCCAACACCGTAGGCGTTGGCCGGACGTACGCAAACAAATTGGAGGCCATGGGTTTTTGCGTATAAATAAGCGTAGCATTCAAGTGTGAGTTTGGTCACGCCATAGGGAGAAATCGGTTTGGCCGGGTGCGTCTCGCTAATGGGTAACGACAAGGCCTCTCCATAGACCGTACCACCAGAGGATATCAGTACCAGTTTTCGATGACGCCGTGATACTTCGGTGAACAGCTGTACTGTTGCCGGCAGGTTTTGCAACAGGTCTGCCAACGGGTTCTCGAAAGACGTGTTCGGTACGGTAGCATAAGCAAGGTGAATCACTTCCTGATGGGCGTCCAAGAGGCTGCAAATCAGTTCTTGTTGTGCAAAATCTCCTGCAATGTAAGTTGCTTCGGACGGTAGTTTGAAGCGCGGCTGCTGACTGCGTCCCAAGACGGTGACTCGCCTGCCCGAGGCAATGAGTTGAAACGCAAGATATGCACCAATATAGCCACCGCCTCCGATAACGAGGGTCGATATTTTTGAGGTGTTCTTGATACTCATAATAGTACCCATGCTGGTGGAAATAGATCATTCACACAGGTGTTATTAGCGAACCATTGTTTAGGGGCGACGACGATTTTGTCAGTATTTGAACTTAGCCATGCCCCCCACCAGCTGAACGAACTGTTAGCAATAATATGGTGTTTACATAAGCTCATGAGCCGCATGTCGTTATAGCTTTCTTGGCCTTTATTATGGTCAACGTAAGTGTGTTGATGTTCTATTTTTAGATTGTTTTTTACCCATTCAATGTCATCAGAAAAAATGAAGAACGTGGGCGATTGAATGTCTTTGGAAAGGTGCCGAATAGCAGACTTATAATAATTCAGCGAGCAAGCAGCATAGGCTGAGTTGTTCACATAGTCCCCACGCCGTACATGCAGGCTGATGGCATTGGTCTGATGGATTTTTTCAGCAATTGCAGCGTTTTCAACCGTCATCTGCGGTTTGAAGGTGAAGTCTTTTCGAATGATGTCTGCAGCATCTCGAAAGTAGCGCTCGCTCTGCCAGTATCCCATCATATAGCAGTCGTCCGGGACCGTCTGCAGGCCATCCCAATACTGGAATGTTGGCTCGATGGCCAAGCCTGCCTTTCGTAACCAGGATAGTTTTGAACGTTGCAAAATGCGACGGACTGAAGATGGGGCCTGCCAGCCAAGTGCCTGTTGAATATCTGAGTGACGGGCAATACGGATTTCCCCTGAGAATAATCTATCCAGCTCGAAACCCTGATGAAGTGTGTAGGATTCAAAGGATTCCGTATCCAGCAATAGCTCCGTATTTTTTCGGGACGAAAGCGCACGAGCAGCCGCGTACTGAAACATCTGATTGCCCAGACCGCCAATAAGGTGTGCAATAACCATCTTAACTCTTCCTTAGCTGCACGTTGAGCAGCCTTGAGAGGGCGGGGTTTTTCCAAAGCATCAGAAGCAATACCCCCCCTCCCAGTATTGATATGACCAGAAGATCAGCAATAGCGGCAGTCCAACCGAGCGCTTGCGGCATATACGCGACGAGGCCCACCATGCCCATCATCAGAAAAAAGGCACTTGAACAACGCACGCGATCCAGCTTGAATTTTACCTGCTTATGCATATTCACATACATCGTGAAGAGCATCAGTAATGCGCCCGCGATCAGAGCGAGACCTGCCCACCGGATGTCCATCCTGTAGGTGCCTGCGGCCACGATAAACACTAAAATAACTGCCGCACCTGATGCATAAGGTAGTGCTAATGAGGTGGTTTTTCTTTTGACGTGTGCGGCGTTGCTTAAGACGTTTCCTGATGCCCTGCACAGCTCAATCACTGCACCCACTACCACAAATTGCCATGCATTACTGTACTCGGAAGCAACGAGTAATTTTAACAGATAAGGTGCTGCGAGAACGGTCAGGCCTGCCAGAAGTAAATAGGCTGGTAGCAGCGTATTCAAAAGGTCGGAAACAGCTAATCGTACCTCGGCGTCGTTAGAGTGCTCGCTGACTCGGCGGAAGAAAAACGGATACAGGAACTGAATGGCAAGGGACTCTACCAAGGCCCATATTTGCCCGGCCAGCTGCAGGCCCACGGCAAAGAAACCCAGTTGAGCGAGTCCCCAATAGTGTTCAATGGCAAAACGATATCCACTAAGCTGTATCCACATTAAACCGGCCGCTACTGCCAGCGGGGCGCAGTATGTCGTGACTGTTTTTTTGTTGAGCAGTGGCAATCGTGGTTGGCTGTAAGCAGTCGCAGAGACATGGGCCTTGAGGTAATAACGCGCGCCTATTGCTCCAACGAGCATCCCCACCGCTTGGCCAGCGAACCAGGCAATCGCTGATGGCCAAAGGGTGACGAAGGAGATCGAGGCAATCAGACCGGTTGCTGCCGTGGCGACAGACCAGCCGACGGAGGCAGTGCGGAAACCGAGCATATTCAGCATCGGGACCAGTGTTGCATTCCAGGTTCCCGCAGCCACCATCATAAAAACAATAGCCACCGTATAGGCGGCGATGGTAGGTGAAGTCGAATGGGTGACAGCCAAAGCGACAATAGAACCAAGAGTAGACGCGGTGATGATGTATAAGCTGTACGACTTGAGTCGTTGAATCAACGTACCTTCATCCCACCAGGCATGTGTATGCAGATTAATATGCTGGCCGACAGGATTTATCAGGAATAAACCACATAACATCTGTATCGTTATTAAAATGGCCAGTTCGCCATATTTTTCGGGTGATAAAAAGGACGTCACTGCACGGATCGAGATCAGAGCAATGAGCGTCGTTCCGAAGCGCCCGAAGCTGATAACTAGAAAGTCACGCTTAAATGCCAAGATCTTCAGCTACCGTGTTAACGATAGTCTCCGCGAAGAAATCCGCTCCAAAAGGGTAAGCCGCATCGCTGTTCAAAAAATCTGAAATCCGCTGTTGGTAGCTGATAAACTCAATTTCGGTCATTGCTTGCAGAAAGTTATAAAGCTCTGACATGCTATTAAATCGACGGCGATCAATGAAGCAGTTTTCCGGGATGTGCTTGGTTATATTGCTCGCCCCCCAATAAATGGGTATGCACCCTGCAAAAAAACAATCAAATATTTTTTCAGTTATATATCCAGGCAAATCACTTACATTTTCATAACAAATAGAAAAGCGTGTCTTCTTCAGGACGTCATGTTTACTATCAATTCGTCCGCGATAACTTGGGAAAGAGCGGAGTTTTATAACTCGATTTAAAAGCTTCCAGAGTCGACGTTCGATTCGACCTCTGATTCCACCTTTTGCGGCTGGGAAATTCCAGTCCACGCCGTACAAATCAAAATTTTGTGGTGCATTCTTTTCAAACCAACGTATAGCGGCAACACGTTCAATATACAAGTCTCTGCTGTCTGGGACCGACAGCGCACGATTGCTTGAAATAAGGCAGCAAAACTGGCTTCTTGAAGAGAAACCGTCTACACCGTGAACCTCTAGGTTGTTAGGGAAATTTATCTTTATAAATCGCTTACCATCAACCAGTTCATCATCCCAAGTAAAAATCTTTCGATAGCGATTAAAATGAGAGCGATCGCCATTTTCGGACCTGATAAATGGGGTTTCAAACAAGAGTAGATAGTTATCAGCGGCATCTGATTCGAGCTGAACATCCTGGTGGAGCTCAAAAAGAACAACACCTTTTTGGGTTGAATCTGACGTGTTGATTTCTATATTACGTGCATTTAAAGCCTCCTTAAGCCGAGCATAAGGAGCAAAGCAGTTATCTCTGTTATAGGAGCTATGAATATCAAAGATAATATTCTTGCGCAGCCCAAAGCCGCGTAAAAGAGAATGTTTCATATGTTCTCCAGCGCCATCTCTGCTTCTAGCCGTGTGACTATCAACTCAGCCTCTGCATGCCCATGCTCCCACCAGCGAGAGGCCAGAATCAGATTTTGATGCTCTTCTGAAAAACGGAACCGAATAAGCCGTGCAGGAACACCGCCCACGATGGCAAACGGAGGCACATCTTTGGTGACAACCGCATTTGCAGCAACCACCGCACCAAACCCGATTTTCACGCCTCTCAAAACAACCGCATCTACACCGATCCAGACGTCGCTTTCGATAATGCATTCTTTTTGGGTGAGCGTCTCCCAAGGTGATTTATAAAAAGACGCTGAAGTCGAAACGCGATCGAGCAAATGCTCACCTTGTCCAATTGATACATTATTTGCAATGGAGCAATATTTCCCTATTGTGCTTTTTGTGATTGCGCTGTGGGAGCCGATATAGGTATAGCTGCCAATGTTACTGGCAGCGTCTACGTTTACGTCATGCAGGGTTTCTACGCCCGTAGAACCGTCAACAGCCGGTGCTGAGACGGCGTGCGAGCGAATGCGGTTGCCACCACGAATATTCACCAGGCCGATCAGTATCTTATTTTTAAAGAAAGATATAAATCGCATCAGGCTTGAATGCTGCTGAGTAAGGTGAATGCTTCTGGAATGGCATAATGATGATTGCCAACAAACAGGCCAAATTGGTCTATATGTTCGGCATTCTTCAGTACCCCATGAACCTCTGAGTCAAAATATTTGACCACTTCGTTCTTCGCAAAGTTCCCTGCAACAATAGGGCGGCATTCAAATCCAATATTATTCAGTTTGGAAACCAGTGCCTTGCGTGTCAATGTGCTCCCAGGTCGTATCACCAGGCTAAAGCCAAACCAGCTGGACTGTCCGACTTCAAGTTGAATCATGATCTCTGGATGATCACTCATGGCGGCTTGCAGAAGAGCGCCGTTTTCACGCCGCGCCTCAATCATCCGAGGGAGGCGCTTCACTTGTTCCACGCCAAGTGCCCCTTCCAGTTCGAGCGGCCGAACGTTGTATCCGGGCAAGACAAAACGGAAGGACTCCTCGAACGGATCATCGCTTTTTTCGCCGCACACCAGATTTTGCTTGGGTAGATTGCGTGTCCAGCCGTGCGCGCGTAGTGAAAGCAGAATCTGATAGAGTTCTTCGTCGTCGGTCACAATCAGGCCGCCTTCCATCGTCGAGATATGATGACTAAAGAAGGAACTGAAACTACCCATAACGCCAAAGGTGCCAGCCGGTTTACCGTTGTAAGTGGCGCCCATGGACTCGCAGTTGTCTTCGATTAGAACTATATTACGATTACCAATAATTTCCTGAATGCGCCCAAAGTCATTGGGATTGCCGAGCAGGTTCACAGCCATAATCGCCCGAGTCTTGTCGGTCACTGCAAGCTCAAGTTGCTCGAGGTCGTAATTAAGTGTTTGCAGATCGATGTCGACAAATTTTATCTTCAGGCCGTATTGGTAAAGCGGGTAGTAGGTCGTGCTCCAGGATACGGCGGGCACAATGATTTCGTCGCCACGTTTCAGTTTCAAAGCAGTGTTTTGAGTATAGAACAGCGCGGCCACAATCAACAGGTTTGCAGAGGAGCCGGAGTTCACCATGACGCAATGTTTGCTACCAACATATTGCGCAAAATCCCGCTCAAATGCTTTAACCTGTTCGCCCATGGTAAACATGCCAGTGGCGATAACACGTTGCATTGCGTCAAGCTCTTCCTTTTCCCAGGAAGAGGCTGCCAGCGGAAATTGAATACTCATTGCTGATGCTCCAGATAATAACGATAGGTCTTTTCGACGCCCTCTTGCAGGCCGTGGCGCGGACTCCACCCCCACAGCGATTGACGCTCGATGCTTACTAGTTTACGGGCCATCCCCACAGGTCTGTCGAGGTTATGCTCAAACCGCCCGTCATATCCCATCACTGCAGCCACGGCTTGGTAGTATTCGTTGATAGAGAAGTCGTGCCCTAGCCCGATGTTCAAATAGGGTGGCAGCGAATCGAACTCCTTTATCGCATGCACTATCGCGTCGGCCAGATCGCCACCGTACATGAACTCACGTCGAGCCGTACCGTCGCCCCAGATTTCAACGGATTGTTCGCCATTTTCTTTCGCCATATGGATCTTGTGAATGATGGCGGGCAAGAGATGCGAGTGAACGGGATCAAATTTGTCGAAGCGGCCGTAGATATTGCAGGGAATGAGGGTTTTATATTGAAAGCGAGCATCCTCGCGCATGATGTATTCGCAAAGGCGCGCGGTAGCGATCTTGGCCAGTGCATAGCCTTCGTTAGTCGGCTCCAGTTCGCCCTTGAGGACCATCTCCTCACTTAAAGGGTCGGAATGGTTGCGCGGGTACATGCATGAGCTGCCCAGATTGATCAGGCGCGTTATACCGGCCTTGTAGGTGGCCCATACAATATTACGGCCCATGTCCAAGTTATCCAGCAGAAAGCTCACGGGCTCTCTTATGTTCGCCTGGATGCCACCCACTTTACCCGCAACATGAATCACCAGATCAGGCTTGTGTTGTTCCAGATAAGCCTCAACGGCGCCAAAATCTCGCAAGTCCAGTTCGTTGCTACGCGGTGCCAGCACTTCATAGTCACCGATGCTGGGGTGTTCGAGCACATTGCGCCCAACCATTCCGCCGCTGCCTGTCAACAATATTCGCATCTTGCTCATTTAATGGGCCGCCAAGTGAAATTATTCGTTATAACTGAAAGTGGCGTAGCCATGCTGATTAATCAACTCATCACGCTCGGCGCTTTTCAGATCTTCACGGACCATTTCGCTGACGAGCTCGGCAAACGTAATTTTTGGTGTCCAGCCAAGTTTCGATTTCGCCTTAGAGGCATCGCCCAGCAAGGTTTCAACTTCGGTAGGTCGGAAATAACGCGGATCGACAGCAACGATGCATTGACCCGCGTCGTTGTAGCCTTTTTCCTCTTCGCCTTTGCCCTGCCAAGTGATATTGATCCCCAGCTCCTGCGCAGCGGCATTGACAAAATCACGCACGCTATATTGCACGCCGGTAGCGATAACGAAGTCTTCTGGCTTTTCCTGCTGAAGCATCAACCACTGCATTTCGACATAGTCTTTAGCATGCCCCCAATCGCGCAGTGAATCCATATTACCCAGGTAGAGACACTCTTGCAGCCCCAGCTTGATTCGTGCGAGCGCTCGGGTGATTTTACGTGTTACAAATGTTTCCCCACGGATAGGGCTTTCATGGTTAAATAAAATCCCATTGCAGGCATAGACGCCATAAGCTTCACGATAGTTTACGGTGATCCAATAGGCATATAGCTTGGCGACAGCGTAAGGGCTACGTGGATAAAAAGGTGTGGTTTCTTTCTGTGGTGTCTCTTGAACCAAACCATACAGCTCGGATGTAGAAGCCTGGTAGAAACGAGTCTTTTTCTCAAGTCCGAGAATTCGAATGGCTTCCAGAATGCGCAATGCACCCAAGGCGTCCGAGTTGGCGGTGTATTCCGGTTCCTCAAACGAAACAGCAACATGGCTTTGTGCGGCCAAGTTATAGATTTCGTCGGGTTGTACTTTTTGAATAATATGAGTCAGGCTGGAGGAGTCCGTCATATCTCCATGATGCAGGAAAAATGGCAGACCTTTATCATGGACATCATGGAACAGATGATCAATTCGAGCAGTGTTGAACAACGAACTGCGGCGTTTTATACCATGCACCTCGTAACCTTTGCTCAGCAAAAGTTCTGCAAGATAGGCGCCATCTTGTCCGGTGACGCCGGTTATCAGTGCTTTCTTAATCATTGGTTCTTCCATAATTATCTTCAAATCTGACTATATCGTTTTCACCTAAATAGCTGCCTGATTGAACTTCTATTATTTCAAGCTCAACCATTCCAGGGTTCTTCAGGCGATGGATTTCCCCGATAGGGATGTAAGTGGACTGATTTTCCGTCAATATAAAAGTTTCTTGACCTCGCGTCACCTCCGCAGTGCCCTTGACGACAATCCAGTGTTCGGCGCGGTGATGATGTTTTTGCAAGGATAACGAGGCACCCGGCTTGACACCGATGCGTTTTACCTGGAAACGCTCCCCCATATCAATGCTGTCGTACCAGCCCCAGGGGCGTGAAACCTTGCGATGGGAAATGGCTTGGCTGCAATTTTCCTTTTCGAGTTGCACGACAATGTCTTTGACCTGCTCAACATAGTCCCTGTGTGTAATCAGGACGGCGTCCGGCGTGTCGATGATTAAAAGGTTCTCAGTACCCAGTGCGACAACCGGGCGATGGGGGGCATGAATAAATGTATTGACCGACCGGCTGATCGTGCCATTTCCATGGACTCTGTTTCCGGCGTCATCGGCCACTGTCAACTCGGCCAACGCATTCCAACTGCCCACGTCGCTCCACTGACCGTTAAAAGGAACCACCACGATATTATCGTGTTTTTCCATGACGGCGTAATCAATGCTTTGTGAGCGGCATGCTGAAAAGATAGCAGGGTCGGGACGAATAAAAGAGGTGTCCTTTGAGAAGCGCTCTGACGTTCCAGAATCAAGAGACGCTCTGCAACTCACCAGAATATCGGGTGCATGTTGTGCCAGCGCATCAATGAGCGTGCTGGCCTTGCATAGAAAAATGCCAGCGTTCCACAGTACATTTCCGGCCAGGAGCATGTTTTGCGCGGTGGGGGCATCTGGTTTCTCTATGAAGCGCTCGACGCAGCGACCTCCCAGCTCTTGGGTGGCACCTTGCTGAATGTACCCATATGCGGTGGACGGGTAACTCGGCACAACGCCAAAGGTAACTATGGCTCCGGCTTCTGCCTGTGCGATGCCGCTCCAGATAGTTTTCGAAAAGCTTTCGACGTCAGGAATATGGTGGTCAGCAGGGCAGAACAGGAGGAGGTCGCGCCCCTCTTGCATGCAATCCAGGGCGGCCAGGGCCATGGCTGCTGCAGTATTGCGAGCACAGGGCTCAAGGATAATACTTCCCTGCACTTGTACCGATAGTAGGCTGTCAGATACCAGGAAGCGATGTTCCTCAGACGCCACCATCAGCACACGGTCTGCCAAGTGAGACACTCGTTCCAGCGTTAGCTGCAGCAGGCTTTTTTCACCTATCAGTGGGACAAACTGTTTCGGAAAGCTTTTACGCGACAGCGGCCAAAGTCGAGAACCGGAGCCGCCGCAGAGAATAACTGGGGTGATTGAGTTGAATGTCATCAGTGATCTACTTGAACAAAAAGCCTAAAAAGCCAGATACTGGCATTCCTTGCTCGGGATCCAGATGCTGTTGAAAAATAAAAAAGCATCTGGTGAAGACCAGCATGATTGATTTTTGTCCCTCATGCCTGCCTGCTACGAGACGTAATGACTAAAACAGTCCATTGCTGCAGTAAAAATCTGGCCGTCGACCGTCAGGGATCATGCAACAGCTTACCCCGCATTGAGTAGCCGATAAATTTTACCCCATGCCAAGGGGCGAGAGATATTTTTTTGGACGTGAGGGACGGCTACTGTGTGACACCTACCTCACTCAAACCACCCGATACACTGCATCGGCGCTTTGTATTTCAGGGACAAGTGCGGCCGCCCCCCCCCCCCCAGTAGATCAGGACCGATTCGCCCACCATTTCTCCGCTTCTGCCAAGCCCCTTGAGCGGTGCAGCAGGAATTCGATCTTCAAAATTCCGTTTACCCGCTCCGCCATGGCGTTCTGATAGCAGTCACAACCATCCACCATCGAGCAGGTGATGCCGTGCCTGATGCGCAGCCGTTGATAAAGATCAGAACAGTATTGGAGACCATTGCATGGGTGATGGACCCGCGGCTGCTTGGTTTTTTGCTTTCCGACGGGACAAACACAAAAAAAAAGGCGTCCTATTGGACGCCTTTTTTGTATATGGTCGGGGTAAGGGGATTCGAACTCCTGACATCCTGCTCCCAAAGCAGGCGCGCTACCGGACTGCGCTATACCCCGGTAAAAAAAAGGCACCCGTTAAAGGCGCCTTCTGCGATCAGCGCTTTTGGCCTCTGATCTTAAGATTTAATCCCAGCGAACTGGTATCAAAAATGGTGGGTCGTGTGGGATTCGAACCTACGACCAATTGGTTAAAAGCCAACTGCTCTACCAACTGAGCTAACGACCCAAAAATGGTCGGGGTAAGGGGATTCGAACTCCTGACATCCTGCTCCCAAAGCAGGCGCGCTACCGGACTGCGCTATACCCCGATTTGAAATTGGCTCCGTGACCAGGACTCGAACCTGGGACCCAATGATTAACAGTCATTTGCTCTACCGACTGAGCTATCACGGAACTACATATTTCAAGTTACAACCTTTACCGCAGACTTCCATCGCTGAAAGCTTCCTCAACCAGGCTTTTGCATCGCTGCGTTCGCTTGTCTGAGGCGCGCTATTCTACAACTCTGAAAACCTCTGTCAACCCCCTAAATTGCTTTCAAGACAATGATTTGCAATCTTTTTTCCGAATTTCCCTTGTAAGAGAAGTCCGAGGGGTGACGTGCTGCGGGGCGCACTTTACAAGCCTTTGCCACTGAGTTCAACGCCCTAGCGAAAAAAAGTCTTCCGAAATCGCAATGCACCCTTGTAGGAGCCAGCTTGCTGGCGATGGGCGTCAACGATAACGCGGAGAATCTGGATCACCGCGCTGCTCTTGCGTTCATCGCCAGCAAGCTGGCTCCTACACGGGGGGGTCGTGTAGGCCCTGGGGACTCAGGCAAACACGATCTCGTCGTTGGCCACCGAGGCCGTCACGCTCGTTCCCGGCAGGAACTGCCCCGACAGGATCAGTTGCGCCAACGGGTTCTCGATCCAGCGCTGGATCGCGCGCTTGAGTGGCCGCGCGCCATAGACCGGGTCGTAACCCACCGAGATCAGCTTGTCCAAGGCCTCGTCGCTCAGCTCCAGCTTCAGCTCGCGCTCCGCCAGGCGACTGCGCAGGCGACCCAACTGGATCTCGGTAATGCCCGCGATCTGATCCCGCGCCAAGGGCTCGAAAATCACCACTTCGTCGATCCGGTTGATGAACTCCGGCCGGAAATGCGTGCTCACCGCATCCATCACCGCCGCCCGTTGCGCTTCGCGATCCCCCACCAGCTCCTGGATCTGCACCGAGCCCAGGTTGGAAGTCATCACGATCACGGTGTTGCGGAAATCCACGGTACGCCCGTGACTGTCCGTCAGGCGACCGTCTTCCAGCACTTGCAGCAGGATGTTGAACACATCCGGGTGGGCCTTCTCGACCTCGTCCAGCAGGATCACCGAGTAAGGCTTACGTCGCACGGCCTCGGTCAGATAACCGCCCTCCTCATAGCCCACATAGCCTGGTGGCGCCCCGATCAGACGCGCCACGGAGTGTTTCTCCATGAACTCCGACATATCGATGCGCACCATGGCCTCCTCGGTATCGAAGAGGAACTCGGCCAGCGCCTTGCACAACTCGGTCTTGCCGACGCCGGTCGGGCCGAGGAACATGAAGGAACCGCTCGGCCGATTCGGATCGGACAAGCCGGCCCGGGAGCGCCGCACGGCGTTGGCCACCGCCACCACCGCCTCGTTCTGGCCAATCACGCGCTGGTGCAGCAGGCTCTCCATCTTCAGCAGCTTGTCGCGCTCACCTTCGAGCATCTTGGACACCGGAATACCGGTCCACTTCGACACGACTTCGGCGATTTCTTCCTCGGTCACCTTGCTGCGCAGCAGTTGGTTCTCGCTCTTACCGTGTTGGTCGACCATCTGCAGGCTGCGCTCCAGGTCCGGAATCACGCCATATTGCAGCTCGGCCATGCGGTTGAGATCGCCTTTACGGCGTGCCGCCTCCAACTCCTGGCGCGACTGCTCGATTTTCTGCTGGATCTGCGCCGAGCCCTGCACTTCGGCTTTTTCCGAAGTCCAGATCTCTTCCAGGTCGGCGTACTCGCGTTCCAGGCGGAGAATTTCTTCCTGGAGTTTTTCCAGGCGTTTTTTCGCCGCTTCGTCGTCTTCTTTCTTCAAGGCCTGGGATTCAACCTTGAGTTGGATCAGACGGCGCTCCAGACGGTCCAGCACTTCCGGCTTGGAGTCGATCTCCATGCGGATACGGCTGGCGGCCTCGTCGATCAGGTCGATGGCCTTGTCCGGCAACTGGCGGTCGGTGATATAGCGATGACTGAGCTTGGCCGCCGCGATGATCGCGCCGTCGGTGATCGCCACCTTGTGGTGCACTTCATAACGCTCTTTCAGACCACGGAGGATGGCAATGGTGTCATCCTCGCTCGGCTCATCCACCAGCACTTTCTGGAAGCGCCGCTCGAGGGCCGCATCCTTCTCTATATATTGGCGATATTCATTGAGCGTGGTCGCCCCGACGCAATGCAGCTCGCCACGGGCCAAGGCCGGTTTGAGCATGTTGCCCGCATCCATCGAGCCTTCGCCCTTGCCGGCGCCGACCATGGTGTGCAGCTCGTCGATAAACAGAATGATCTGCCCTTCCTGCTTCGACAGCTCGTTGAGCAGCGACTTCAGGCGCTCTTCGAACTCGCCGCGATACTTGGCCCCGGCAATCAACGCGCCCATGTCCAGGGACAGCAGGCGCTTGCCCTTCAGGCCATCCGGCACCTCGCCATTGATGATGCGCTGGGCCAGGCCTTCGGCAATCGCGGTCTTGCCCACGCCAGGCTCACCGATCAGCACCGGGTTGTTCTTGGTCCGCCGTTGCAGGACCTGGATGGTGCGGCGGATCTCGTCATCACGGCCGATCACCGGGTCGAGCTTGCCCTCTTCGGCGCGCTTGGTCAGGTCGACGGTGTACTTGTCCAGGGCCTGGCGCGCGCCCTCGGCGTTGGGGTCATTGACCGCCTCGCCGCCGCGCAGGTTGTTGATGGCGTTCTCCAGGGCCTTCTTGCTCACGCCCTGGCCGAGCAGCAACTTGCCCAGCTTGCTGTTCTCGTCCATGGCGGCGAGCAGCACCAGTTCGCTGGAGATGAATTGATCGCCCTTCTGCTGGGCCAGGCGATCGGCCTGGTTGAGCAGGCGCGCCAGATCCTGGGACATGTTCACGTCGCCAGTGGGATTCTGGATTTTCGGCAAGCGATCGAGCTCTTTGCTCAATTCCTTGCGCAGGCTGTTGATGTCGAAACCGACCTGCAACAGCAGGGGCTTGATCGAGCCACCCTGCTGCTCCAGCAGCGCCTGCATCAAGTGCGCCGGCTCAATGGCCGGATGATCGAGGCCGACCGCCAGGGATTGGGCGTCTGACAACGCCAACTGCAATTTGCTGGTTAAACGATCTATACGCATGAGTCACCTTCCTTTGGAGCAGGCCGGAGCAAAGGACGCACCTGAATAAAGAAACCTGCCAGATGCCCAAGTAGATGCGGCCTATTCTGCGAGTTTCAAGCGTCATAAGCTTGACGAAGATCAGAAGAGTCTAGTCTTCCAGCCAGATCAGGGAGGCGAAGCGACCGGTACGCGGACTGCGCCGGTAGGAGAAAAAGCGCGGGTCGCTGACCGTACACAGCCCGCCGCCATGGACGGCGGTGATTCCACGGGCGGCCAGACGCAGGCGCGCCAGGGCATAAATGTCGGCCATGAAGCGTCCGGCATTGACGCTGGGGACGAAGGCTTTGATTGTTTCGGGATGCGTGGAGAGAAAGGCCTCGCGCACTTCCGCCCCGACTTCGAACGCCCCGGGACCAATGGCCGGGCCGAGCCAGACGAGGATTTGCGAGGCCGGCACGCCCATCTGATCGACGGTGGCTTCCAGCACGCCCGCGGCCAATCCGCGCCAACCGGCATGGGCCGCCGCCACACGGCTGCCGGCACGGTCGCAAAACAGCACCGGCAGGCAATCGGCGGTCATCGACGTGCAGGCGATGCCCGGCGTGCTGGTCCAACTGCCGTCGGCTTCGGCGGTCAGCGTCGGATCGGCCTCGACTACCCCGACACCATGTACCTGACGTAGCCAGGCGGGCTGAATAGCGAAGGTATCGGTGAGGCGTCGGCGATTTTCCGTGACGGCGCGCGGATCGTCGTCGACATGATCGCCGAGGTTGAGACTGTCGAACGGCGCCAGGCTGACGCCGCCCGCCCGCGTGGTCACGCAGGCCCTGACCCGGGCCGGCGCGGGCCAGTCGGGAATCAGGAAGTCACTCACCCGATGAACGCCTCGCGGTCCTGCTTGAGCAACGTCAGCAACCAGACGAAATCGTCCGGCAGTGGCGATTCCCAGCTCATGCGCTTACCGCTGGTCGGATGATCCAACTCGAGGAAACGCGCGTGCAGGGCTTGGCGCGGGAAGTTTTTCAGCGATTCAACCATGGTCACGCTGGCCGCCGGCGGAATGCGGAAGCGACCGCCGTAGGCCGGATCGCCGACCAACGGGAAGTTGATGTGGGCCATGTGCACGCGAATCTGGTGGGTGCGACCGGTTTCCAGCTTGACCCGTACATGGGTGTGGGAACGGAAGCGCTCCAGCACGCGATAATGACTCACCGCCTGCTTGCCGCCTTCCATTACCGCCATGCGCTGGCGCTGCTGGCCGTGACGACCGATGGGCGCATTGATCTTGCCGCCGGCGGTGACCACGCCAATCACGATGCATTCGTAGATCCGGCTGACGCTGCGGCTCTGCAATTGCGTAACCAGTTGCGTCTGGGCCTGGATGGTCTTGGCGACCACCATCAGACCGGTGGTGTCCTTGTCCAGGCGATGCACGATGCCCGCGCGCGGTACATTGATAATGTCCGGCACGTGGTGCAGCAAGGCGTTGAGCAAGGTGCCATCGGCATGACCGGCAGCCGGATGCACCACCAGGCCCGCGGGCTTGTTGATCACCAGGATATCGTCGTCTTCATAGACGATATCGAGTTCGATGTCTTGGGCGATCCACTCACCCTGAGCTTCCTGCTCGGCAGTCAGTTCAAGAACAGCACCACCATGGACAATGTCTCGCGGGCGGATAACCGCCCCATCCACAGTCAGGCGGCCGTCCTTGATCCAGGCGGAAAGGCGCGAGCGTGAGTGCTCAGCGAAGAGTTGGGCGGCGACTTGATCGAGGCGTTGACCGCCCAGTTCGGACGGCACCTCTGCGCGAAGTTCAATTTTATCGGACATGCTCGGACTAGGCGTCGGCACAGCCTTTGGTTTCGGCTGCGCGCTTGTGGTTAAATACGGCGTCTTTTGCCCCGAGGCTATCAACGGGGCACTCATCATAACAGGACGGCCCCGCCCAAGACAGCGGCCGTCATAGGGACGCAAGCCGCCATGCAAGTGAGACACCTGCTGCTGATCGCCATCCTCGCACTGACTGCTGCTTGCTCGTCGAAGGAAGTCGTCGACGAAAACTTGAGCGAAGTCGAGCTGTACCAGCAGGCGCAGGCCGACCTGGACAACCACAGCTATACCAGCGCCACCGCCAAGCTCAAGGCTCTGGAGTCGCGTTATCCGTTCGGTCGCTATGCCGACCAGGCCCAGCTCGAACTGATCTACGCCAACTACAAGAATGGCGAGCCGGAGGCTGCCAAGTCGGCCGCCGAGCGTTTCATTCGCCTGCACCCGCAGCATCCGAACGTCGACTACGCCTACTACCTCAAGGGCCTGACCTCGTTCGACCGCGACGTCGGCCTGCTGGCGCGCTTCCTGCCACTGGACATGACCAAGCGTGACCCGGGCGCGGCCCGCGACTCCTACAACGAGTTCGCCCAGCTCACCAGCCGCTACCCGAACAGCCGCTACGCGCCGGACGCCAAGCAGCGCATGATCTACCTGCGCAACCTGCTGGCGGCCTACGAGATCCACGTCGCCGACTACTACCTGACCCGCCAGGCCTATGTCGCCGCGGCCAACCGTGGTCGCTATGTAGTGGAAAACTTCCAGGAAACCCCTTCGGTCGCTGACGGCCTGGCGGTGATGGTCGAGTCGTACCAGCGCCTGCGCCTGGACGAACTGGCGGCTTCGAGCCTCGAAGTGCTGAAAGCCAACTACCCGACCCATCCATCGCTGGTGGACGGTCAGTTCGTGCCACGAGTAGCCGAGGCCGACAACCGTTCGTGGATAAGCAAGGCCACCCTCGGCCTGATCGAATCGCGTCCACCGCTGCCGCCGGGCGAAACCCGCGCCAACCAGGACGTGGTCAGGCAGTTCCAGGACGCCAAAGATGCGATTCCGTCGGACCTGAAGCCGCTTGAAGGCGATGCGGTCCAGGAAGAACAGCACCAGGCCGAAGGCAGCAACAGCAACCGCTCCTGGTTCAGCTACATGACCTTCGGCGTGTTCGACTGAGTCCACGCCCCTAATGTAGGAGCTGGCTTGCCAGCGATAGCGATGCAACATTCACCACCGCTATCGCTGGCAAGCCAGCGCCTACAGGTTTGTAGTGTTTACAGAGGCATATTCCATCGTGCCCAAGAAAAGAGCCTTTCGAGGCTCTTTTTTTTGCCTTCGCAACGCCCCCCACCAAATGCGCTGTGCGCCCGGCATGTCCTTGGCTAAACTGCCGGATCATTTGCCAATAAGCGGGTTGCCATGGTTCGCCTACTGTTCTGGATTGCACTGATTGCGGCCGCCGTATGGTTCTGGCGCAAATTCAATCGGCCCTCCACCCCCACCCGCCCGGCAGACACACTGGATGCCGCGCCCATGGTCCGCTGTGCCCATTGCGGCGTGCACCTGCCCCGTGATCGCGCCCTGAACGTGCAACAGACCTGGTATTGCAGCCAGGCCCACCTCGAGCAAGGCCCGAGCCCTCGTGAGCGCTGAGACCTTCAGTCTCGGCGGTGCCCAGGCCCAGCGCCTGCTACGGCTTTATCACCTCTACCGCCTGAGCATCGGCATCGCCCTGGTGTTGCTGATCTCCAGCAAGATGGACGACAAGCTGCTGGAGCTGGCCGACGGCGAATTGTTTCGCACCGGCAGTTGGATCTACCTGATCCTGAATATCCTGGTAGTGGCGCTGCTGGAAAACCCCAAGCGCCAGGGCCAAGTCTTCATCCTGGCGTTGGCGGATGCGGTGATGCTGTCCGGCCTGTTCTATGCCGCCGGCGGAGCACCGAGCGGCCTCGGCAACCTGCTGATCGCCTCGGTGGCCATCAGCAACGTGCTGCTGCGCGGTCGAATCGGCTTTCTGATCGCCGCCGTCTCGGCCATCGGCATCATCTACCTGACCTTCTACCTGAGCTTCAGCCGACCGGCCGCCGCCAACTATTACGTGCAGGCCGGCTTGCTCGGCATCTTGTGCTTCGCTGCCGCGGTACTGGTGCAGGGCCTGACCCGGCTGCTGGCGGTAAGCGAAAACCTCGCCGAACAACGCGCCAGTGACGTCACCAACCTGGAAGAGCTCAACGCCCTGATCCTGCAACGCATGCGCACCGGTATCCTGGTACTCGACGAGCAGCACCGGGTGCAACTGGCCAATCAAGGCGCACTGACGCTGATAGGCGAGCAGGACCTGAGTGGGCAGCTGATCGACGCTTACTCCCTGGAACTGGTCGAGCGCCTGCAGGTGTGGCAAAGCAACCCGACTCTGCGCCCGCGCAGCCTGAAGATCCTCGGCGCCGGACCGATCCTGCAACCCAGTTTCATCGCCCTGAAACGCGGCGAGCAAACCCAGACACTGGTGTTCCTCGAAGACCTGTCGCAGATCGCCCAGCAGGCCCAGCAGCTCAAGCTGGCCGCCCTCGGCCGCCTGACCGCCGGCATTGCCCATGAAATCCGCAACCCGCTGGGTGCCATCAGCCATGCGGCGCAGTTGCTGCAGGAGTCGGAGCAGATGCCGGAGGCGGACCGGCGCCTCACGCAAATCATCCAGGACCAATCCAAACGCATGAACCTGGTGATCGAGAACGTGCTCCAGCTGTCCCGGCGGCGTCAGACGCAAACACAGCTGCTCGACCTCAATGAATGGCTGCGGGCCTTTGTCAACGAATGGCGCGAGCGCGCCCGGCCCAGACAGTGCCTGCACCTGCAGATCGACGACGCGCCCCTGCAGACCCGTGCCGATCCGCTGCAACTGGCCCAGGTGCTGAACAACCTGCTGGAAAACGGCCTGCGCTACAGTGCCCAGTTGCATGAACTGGCGCAGGTCTGGCTGACCTTGTCAGTGGACCCGAAAAATGGCCTGCCGACCCTGGAAGTCCTGGATAACGGCCCCGGTGTCGCCGCCGAGCAACGCCAGCATCTGTTCGAACCTTTCTTCACCACCGAGAGCCAAGGCACCGGCCTGGGCCTCTACTTGTCCCGCGAGCTATGCGAAAGCAACCAGGCCCGCCTAGACTACTCGGTACGCCAAGGCGGCAGTTGCTTTCGCATCACCTTCGCTCACGCACGCAAACAGAGTTGAACATGAGCCCACGGCAAAGAATCCTGATCGTCGATGATGAACCGGATATCCGCGAACTCCTGGAAATAACCCTGGGCCGGATGAAACTCGACACCAGCAGTGCCCGCAATGTGGCGCAAGCCCGGGAAAAGCTGGCCCAGGAAAATTTCGACCTGTGCCTGACCGACATGCGCCTGCCAGACGGTACCGGTCTAGAGCTGGTGCAGCATATCCAGCAACGTTATCCCCAGCTGCCAGTGGCGATGATCACCGCCTATGGCAGCCTCGACACCGCGATCAACGCCCTGAAATCCGGCGCCTTCGACTTCCTGACCAAACCGGTGGACCTGGCGCGCCTGCGCGAACTGGTGAGCAGCGCGCTGCGTTTGCCGACCAGTGGTGGCAAGCAGCCGTCCATCGACAGCCGGTTGCTGGGGGACTCACTGCCCATGCGCGCCCTGCGCAAGCAGATCGACAAGCTGGCCCGCAGCCAGGCACCGGTGTATATCAGCGGCGAATCGGGCAGCGGCAAGGAACTGGTGGCGCGGCTGATCCACGAGCAGGGGCCGCGTGCGGAACGACCGTTCGTGCCGGTGAACTGCGGGGCGATTCCGGCCGAACTGATGGAAAGCGAGTTTTTCGGCCATCGCAAAGGCAGTTTTACCGGCGCGGTGGAGGACAAGCCTGGACTGTTCCAGGCCGCCAATGGCGGCACGTTGTTTCTCGATGAAGTCGCCGACTTGCCGCTGGCGATGCAGGTCAAGCTGCTGCGCGCTATCCAGGAAAAGGCCGTGCGCAGCGTCGGCGGCCAGCAGGAGGAAATCGTCGATGTGCGGATCCTCTGCGCCACCCACAAGGATCTGAACGCCGAGGTCAGTGCCGAGCGTTTTCGCCAGGACCTCTACTATCGCCTGAATGTCATCGAGTTGCGGGTGCCGTCCTTACGCGAGCGCCGCGACGATATCGAACCCTTGGCCACCAATGTTCTCAATCGACTGGCGTCGGGCAGCGGCATGCCAGCGGCCCGGCTTCATCCGCTGGCGCTGGATACGCTCAAGGGCTACCGCTTCCCCGGCAATGTCCGGGAATTGGAGAACATGCTCGAACGGGCCTACACCCTGTGTGAAAACGAACAGATCGAAGCCGGCGACCTGCGCCTGGCCGAAGGCGGCGGGAGCTGCGCGCAAATTGGCGAACCGAGCCTGGCGCAGATCGACAATCTGGAGGACTACCTGGAGAGCATCGAGCGCAAGCTGATTCTCCAGGCGCTGGAGGAAACCCGCTGGAACCGCACGGCGGCGGCCCAGCGCTTGAACCTGTCGTTTCGTTCGATGCGTTATCGGCTCAAGAAGCTCGGGCTGGATTGAGCGCCCATCGGTTGACACGGTCCATTGTAGGCGCCGGCTTGCTGGCGATGAGGCCCGTAAGCCTTGCATCGCCTGATCGGCCGCCATCGCCGGCAAGCCGGGCTCCTACAGGGGTTGCAGTGTTTTCAAGATCACCGGAGCCGCCTCAGATTCGCCCCTCGGGTGCATAAGGCGCCGGATCGATAATCGGCGCACGCCCCAGCAACAGATCGGCAAACAGCTGGCAGGACGCCGGCGCCAGCACCAGCCCATTGCGATAATGCCCGCAGTTCAACCACAGGCCCTCGAACCCGGGTACCCGACCGATATAGGGAATGCCCTCCGGCGAGCCCGGCCGCAATCCCGCCCAATGCCCGACCACCTCGGCCTCCGCCAGCGCCGGAATCAACTCGACCGCCGACGCCTTGAGGCTTTCCAGCGCCGACAACGTCGGTGTCTTGTCGAAGCCTTCGTGCTCCAGCGTGCTGCCCACCAGGATATGTCCATCGCGCCGAGGAATCGCATAACGCCCCTTCGCCAGGATCATGCTCGAAAGAAAATCCGCCGCGCACTTGTAGAGAATCATCTGTCCCTTGACCGGCTCCACCGGTAGCGCCAGTCCCAGGCGGCCCAATAGCTCGCCGCTCCAGGCCCCGGCCGCGAGCACCACCTGATCGGCACGCAGTTCGCCCGTGGCGGTGCGCACGCCGACCACCCGCTCACCCTCATGGAGAAACCCGGCGACCTCGCACTGCTCGCGAAGCGTCACATTGGGTAAGGCCTGCAGGGCTGCCCTGAGGGATTTCACCAGGCGCGGATTGCGCACATTGGCGACATCGGCCATGTAGATGGCCCGGGAATAGCCGTCGCCCATCACCGGCACCGCGTCATGCACCGCCGAGATATCCACCGCGCTCAGGGGACGCTGTTCACGTTCGGCCCAGGCCAGGGCCTCGGCCTCGTCATCCAGGTCGAGCCAGTACAGTCCGGTGGTATGCACCTCGGGATCGACACCCGTGGTGGCGAACAGGCGCTCGCCCAGTTGCGGGTAAAAATCCTGGGACCAATGGGCCAGGGCCGTGACCGCCGGGCTGTAGCGCCAGGGGTACAGCGGAGAAACGATACCGCCGCCGGCCCAGGAAGACTCCTGGCCCAGACCGGAACGGTCGAGCAATGTCACTTGCCCGACCTCGGCGGCCAGATTGAAGGCCGTCAGCAGGCCAATCACGCCGCCGCCAATGATTACCACATGTTGTTTCGTTGCCATCGCGTCATCCAACAGAAAAAGAAACCGGCGCGGGTTGCGCCTTGGAAAGCAGCAGTCAGCGGCCCCAGCAATCCTTGCTCGTCAAACCCGCGGTAGCCCCGGGGTTGGTACGCTGGCCGGTGTTGGTGATGGTGAAACCACCGCACTTGTCACCGACCATCATCGACCCGGGCGCCGCCGTCGCCGCCAGGGTGAAATCCTGGGCATTCAAGGTCGGGGTAATCGCGTAATAGCTATTGCCGGCACTGACCGTCGCCGCCGAGTAGGTAGCGTTCTTCGAGTAGAACCGCTCCAGGTTCTGGGTCTGCTCGGACAACAACCCGGCGATCTCCGAGCGGTGTGTGCTCTTCACATACTCGATGTAACTGGGGTAAGCCACCGCCGCCAGGATAGCGACAATGGCCACGACGATCATGAGTTCGATCAAGGTAAAGCCTTTGGAGACTTTTTGCATACACCGCCTTCCCTATTGGATTTGTCGCCACATGATCCGCCGACCGCCAGCAACACCGCCCTGTTCCGCCATGGCGGTGATGCCGCCGCTGGAATCGCTGAAGATCTTGCCGGTAAACGCATCCCACTCAACCACCTTGCCTGTACCGAAGCTGGAGCAAGGAGCGGTGGTATCGACAGCGGCGGTGCTGCCCGGCACCGCCAGATACAACCCCAGCAAAGCACCGATAATCCGCCAGGCCCCACCGGAGAAACGACTTCTGCGGCCCTTAATACTTGGCATAGACACTCTCCACGATTGACCGCGCATTGCCGTTGATCGCCACGGCGGTTACCCGGTACAGGGTGGCCGAGGTATTGCTCGGCACGTTGACCGCCAACACCGTGGTACCGAGGTTCTGCACCGCATAAAAACCGTTGCCAGCGGCAATCCAGGTCACACCCGAGGCCCCGCCCGACCCAGCCGCCACCACCGTGGCGGACTCCGCCGGCGGCGCACAGGTGATGAGGGTGGCACACACCGCCAGGACATAGCTGCTTCGCTGCACCGCGCTTTCACCGATACGCAGCGCCGCCTCGGCAGTCTGGAACGAGGTGTTGCGGAAGGTCACGCTCCCGGCCATTTTTTCCTGCAACGTCGCATTCTGCATCGAGGAAATACCGATCAGGGTCAACAGCAGCAGGAATATCAGGCTGATCAGCAATGCCATTCCGCGCTGTGGAGCGGACCTCAAGCCTGAGTGTTTTCGCGGCGAGTACATCATACGAAGTCCACCTAGCGGAGCCGGTTACGCAGTGCCGCAACCACGCTGTACTGCTGATCGGCGACCTGGCCGTTCGGATCGTACAGGGTCATTTGCAGGCGCACGCTGCGGATGGTTGCCGGGTCCGCAGGGTTGTTGCTGTAGGCACTGACCGCGATATCGGTCGCGGATGTCGCAACGCCGAAGGAAACGCTGAAGCTCCTGACATTGCTCACCAACCCGGCCGCCTGGCCGGCCCCGGTGGCGACGCTAATCTGGTTGTTGCCGAAGACATAGATCTGCTTGCGCAAGGAAAAGGCTATTTGCCCGGGGGCCGGCGAGGCCGAGCCCTGGACGGCCTTCGCCGCCTTGCGGCAATCGGAGACGATGGTCCAGGTTGGCGCCCCGCCACTGCTGCCAATATCGGCGGTCACCAGCGTCAGGGTATTGCTGGCGCTATGCCAAGTGATCGGCGTGGCGGCAATGGTCGCGAAATCCGCCGCCGTCGAGGTATCGATGGCGCTGGTGGCCAGGCAGCCGAACATGCCGACCATACGAATCTCCTGGACCATCTTGCTGAGGATGAAACGCGCATCCTCCTGCATGCCGGCGGCCTTGTTCTGGCTGATATAGGTAGTCTTGGCCGCGACAAATATCTGGGTAATGCCCAAGACGACGATCAGTCCCAGGGTGATGGCGATCATCAACTCGATCAGGCCGAAGCCTCTGCTGCGACGACTCATGGCCCGGCTACCGGATCGATTGCAACGCGGCTATTGAGCGTGAAACGGCTACTCGCCGTGTCGCTGGCCATATTGGCGGCCCGCTGATCATTCCAGCTGATGACGATAGTGACCGCCCTGCCGTTCACGGAAATGCTCCCATCCCCGGGAGCCCCGGCGAAATGACTGATGTTGGTCTTGAAGTCATGGAAATCGGCATCCCGGACCACTGTCGAACCCGCCGTTGCGGTGTTAGCTGTAGCGCTGACCAGGGTGTAGTCCGCATCCGGATTGGCGCGGATACGGTCCATCATGTCGTAGGCAATGAAACTGGCCTGGCTTCTCATCTTCGAGCTGTCCGTGTAGATCAGCGCATTGAGCTGAATAGCCGCCGCCCCCAACAGGCCGACGACGAGGATCAACACCGAAATCAGCACCTCCACCAGGGTCATCCCTGATTGCCTCACGCTCCTCGTCCGTCGCATCAACAACTCCCTCCCAATGAACCCCGACCATTGAGGCACACATTGATCACGCGACTTTGTGCGCCCAGCGTACAGGTGACAACCACAGCCCCCAGATCGGTGCTCCGGGCTGCGCTGGCCGTGGTCGGCCTGGCTCATCGACTATAACTAGCGGTACAAGCCAAAACATTCTTCATCAGGACGTACGGTTGTTTTCCAAGGACCAGCGCTCGGATCGCGCTGAAACACCCAGTCTCCAGGAGGGAGCCCAGATGGATCAGAAAGGATTCAGTCTTGTTCAGTTACTGATTGGCCTGGCCGTCATCGGCATTCTTGCCCAACTCGCCAGTCCGACATTCAGTGAACTGATCGCCTCACAGCGTCGCCAGGTGAGCGCCAATGAGATGGCAAATGGCTTGCAACTGGCGAGAACCGAGGCGATTCTGCGCCAGCAGGCCGTTGTCATGCATGCCCTGGAAGAAGATTGGAGTCGAGGCTGGCGAATCATCGTCGACCGCAGCGGGCAAGGTCACCTGGACCCGGACAACCCGGTGCTGGTCGAACGACGGAATGCCGGACTGACACCGATCAAAGGCAACCGGTTGCTTCAGCAGTTTGTTCGCTTCACGGCTAGCGGATGGGTCAATCCGCAGAACGGCGCCTCGATGGGCGGGACGCTGCATATCTGTGCCAGTGATCGCCCGGTCAGCCACCATCAAGTGATACTGGCGGGGACCGGGCGGATCAGGCTCGAAAAGAGAGAAATGGCAGAGTCGCTCTGCACCTCCCCAGGCTTACAGCAAGGAGCGAACGCGTAGTTCCTTGGGCATGGAGAAGGTCACGTTCTCTTCACGCCCGGCCAGCTCATCGGCGCCGGTCGCGCCCCAGGCCTGGAGCTGCTGGATCACGCCACGCACCAGCACTTCCGGCGCCGAGGCCCCGGCGGTGATGCCAATCCGCTCGACACCGTCGAACCAGCTGCGCTGCAGATCTTCGGCACCGTCGATCAGGTAGGCCGGCGTCGACATGCGCTCGGCCAGCTCACGCAGGCGGTTGGAGTTGGAGCTGTTCGGGCTGCCCACCACCAACACCACATCGCACTCGTCCGCCAGTTGCTTGACCGCGTCCTGGCGGTTTTGCGTGGCGTAGCAGATATCGTCCTTGCGCGGCCCGCCAATGGCCGGGAAACGCGCCCGCAGGGCATCGATAACCCGGCTGGTGTCGTCCATGGACAAGGTGGTCTGGGTGACGAACGCCAGTTTTTCCGGGTTGCGCACCTGCAGGTCGGAGACGTCTTTCTCGTCTTCCACCAGGTAGATCGAACCGCCGTTGGCGTCGTCGTACTGGCCCATGGTGCCTTCGACTTCCGGATGGCCGGCATGGCCGATCAGGATGCATTCACGACCGTCGCGGCTGTAACGCGCCACTTCGATATGCACCTTGGTCACCAACGGACAGGTTGCGTCGAACACCTTCAGGCCACGGCCCGAGGCCTCCGTGCGCACGGCCTGGGAAACGCCGTGGGCACTGAAGATCACGATCACGTCATCCGGGACCTGGTCCAACTCTTCGACGAAGATGGCGCCACGGGCGCGCAGGTCTTCGACGACAAATTTGTTGTGGACCACTTCATGGCGCACGTAGATCGGCGGGCCGAAGACTTCCAGGGCCCGGTTGACGATTTCGATCGCCCGGTCCACGCCGGCGCAGAAGCCACGGGGGTTGGCGAGTTTGATGTGCATGCTGTGCCTCGTGTCTTGATCGTGGGACCGCTGGGGCGGTCTATCGCGAGCAAGCTCGCTCCTACAGGGGTTGGTGTCGTACTCGACATCTGTGCACGCCACAAACCTTGTAGGAGCGAGCTTGCTCGCGATGTTCTTAAAGCGCCTTGACCTCGATGATCTCGACATCGAAAGTCAGGGTCTTGCCCGCCAGCGGGTGGTTGAAGTCGACAGTCACCTGGGCGTCGTCGAAAGCCTTCACCACACCAGGCAGCTCGGTATTGGCCGCGTCATTGAAGATCACCAGCAAACCTTCCGACAGCTCCATGTCCTGGAACTGCGAGCGCGGGATGACCTGCACGTTCTGCGGGTTCGGCTGGCCAAAGGCATTTTCCGGAGCCACGCTCAGGTTACGCTTGTCGCCGGCCTTGAAGCCGAACAACGCCACCTCGAAACCCGGCAGCAGGTTGCCGTCGCCGACCTTGAAGGTCGCCGGGGCCTTGTCGAAGGTGCTGTCGACGGTGTCGCCGTTTTCCAGGCGCAAGGCGAAGTGCAAGGTGACCTGGGTGTTCTGACCGATGCGTTGCTCAGCCACTGCGTGTTCAGCCATGAGCGGGTTCTCCGGACTTTTTACTTTTGAACATATCCAGCGCCAGCATCACCGCACCGACGCTGATGGCGCTGTCGGCAAAGTTGAACGCCGGGAAGTACCAACGGTTCTGCCAATGCACCAGGACGAAGTCGATCACATGGCCCAGGGCGATGCGGTCATACAGGTTGCCCAGGGCACCGCCGAGCACCAGGGCCAGGGCGATCGCCAGCCAGGTTTCGTTGCGCCCCAGGCGCTTGAGCCAGACCACCAGCACCGCGCTGACCACCAGCGCGATCAGCGCAAACAGCCAGCGCTGCCAGCCGGAGCTTTCAGCCAGGAAGCTGAACGCCGCACCGGTGTTGTAGGCCAGGGTCCAGCTGAAGTAATCGGGGATGATCACGATCTGCTGGTACAGCGACAGCGAGCTTGCGAAGTGGAGCTTGCTGGCCTGGTCGATGACCAGGACCAGCACGCTCAACCACAACCAGCCCAGGCGGCCGAAACGGCCGACACTGGCATTAGGCATAGTGGCGTACCTCGCCGGCGCCGCTGATATTGTCCACGCAACGACCGCAGATTTCCGGATGCTCCGGGTGGACCCCGACATCCTCTCGGTGATGCCAGCAACGGCCGCACTTGGCATGGGACGACTTGACCACCTTGAGCTTGAGCCCGGCGACTTCGGTGACCACCGCATCCGCCGGGGCCAATGCGAATGGCGCAACGGTCGCGGTGGAGGTGATCAGGACGAAACGCAGTTCGTTGCTCAGCTTGCCCAGGTCGGCCACCAGGGCCTCTTCGGCGAACAAGGTCACTTCGGCCTGCAGGTTGCCGCCGATGGCCTTGGCCGCCCGCAGGTTTTCCATCTCCTTGTTGACTGCGACCTTGACCGCCATGATCCGCTCCCAGTAGGCGCGATCCAGCTCGAAGCCTTCCGGCAGCTCGCTGAGGCCTTCATACCAGGTGTTGAGCATGACCGATTCGTTGCGCTCGCCCGGCAGGTACTGCCACAGCTCGTCGGCGGTAAAGGCCAGAACCGGGGCGATCCAGCGCACCAGCGCTTCGCTGATATGGAACAGCGCGGTCTGGCAGGAACGCCGGGCCTTGCTGTTGGCGCCGGTGGTGTACTGGCGATCCTTGATGATATCGAGGTAGAAACCGCCCAGCTCCTGCACACAGAAGTTGTGCACCTTGGAGTAGACGTTCCAGAAGCGGTATTCGCCGTAATGCAGTTCCAGCTCGCGTTGCAGCAGCAGCGCGCGGTCCACGGCCCAACGGTCCAGGGCGAGCATCTCGTCGGCCGGCAACAGGTCGCTGGCCGGGTTGAAGCCACTCAGGTTGGAGAGCAGGAAGCGTGCGGTGTTGCGGATACGCCGGTAGGCGTCGGCGCTGCGTTGCAGGATCTGGTCGGACACCGCCATTTCGCCCGAGTAGTCGGTCGAGGCCACCCACAGGCGCATGATATCGGCGCCCAGGGTGTCGTTGACTTTCTGCGGCGCGATCACGTTGCCCAAGGACTTGGACATCTTGCGACCGGCCTCGTCGACGGTGAAGCCGTGGGTCAGCAGCTCGCGGTACGGCGCGTGGTTGTCGATGGCGCAACCGGTCAGCAAGGACGAGTGGAACCAGCCGCGATGCTGGTCCGAACCTTCCAGGTAGAGGTCGGCGCGTGGACCGCTCTCATGGCCCATCGGATGCGAACCGCGCAGCACGTGCCAGTGGGTGGTGCCGGAGTCGAACCAGACGTCAAGGGTGTCGCTGATCTTGTCGTACAGCGGCGCTTCGTCGCCCAGCAGTTCGGCGGCATCCATCTTGAACCAGGCTTCGATGCCTTCGACTTCGACGCGCAGGGCCACTTGTTCCATCAGCTCGGCGGTACGCGGGTGCAGCTCGCCGCTTTCCTTGTTGAGGAAAAACGGAATCGGCACGCCCCAGTTGCGCTGACGGGAGATGCACCAGTCCGGACGGTTGGCGATCATCGAGTGCAGGCGCGCCTGGCCCCAGGTCGGGACGAACTGGGTCTCTTCGATGGCCTTGAGCGCCCGCTCACGGAGGGTATCGCCGGCCACCGGGGCCTTGTCCATGCCGATAAACCACTGCGCGGTGGCGCGATAGATCAGCGGGGTCTTGTGGCGCCAGCAGTGCATGTAGCTGTGGCTGATGGTTTCGGTATGCAGCAAGGAACCGACTTCGGCCAGCTTGTCGACGATGCCTGCGTTGGCCTTGAAGATGAACTGGCCGCCGAAGAACTCCAGGGACTCGGCATATACGCCGTTGCTCTGCACCGGGTTGAGGATGTCATCGTTGACCATGCCGTACTGCTTGCAGATCTTGAAGTCATCCTCACCGTAGGCCGGCGAGCAGTGCACGATGCCGGTACCGGCGCCCAATTCGACGTAGTCGGCCAGGTACACCGGCGACAGGCGCTCATAGAACGGGTGACGGAAGTTGATCAGCTCCAGGGCTTCGCCCTTGGCCATGGCCAGTACCGAGCCTTCCAGCTTGTAGCGCGCCAGGCACGACTCCACCAGCTCTTCGGCCAGCACCAGCAGGCGATCACCGACATCCACCAGGGCGTAGTTGAATTCCGGGTGGACGTTCAGCGCCTGGTTGGCCGGGATGGTCCACGGGGTGGTGGTCCAGATCACGATCGCCGCCGGCTTGCTCAGCGACGGCAGGCCGAACGCGGCGGCCAGCTTGTCCTGGTCGGCAATCGGGAAGGCCACGTCGATGGTCGAGGACTTCTTGTCCTGGTATTCGACTTCGGCCTCGGCCAGGGCCGAAGCGCAATCGAAGCACCAGTTCACTGGCTTGAGGCCCTTGAACACGAAACCGCCCTTGACGATTTCGGCGAGGGCGCGGATCTCACCGGCCTCGTTCTTGAAATCCATGGTCTTGTAGGGGTTGGCGAAGTCGCCGAGCACGCCCAGGCGGATGAATTCGGACTTCTGTCCTTCGATCTGCTCGGTGGCGTAGGCACGGCACAGTTCGCGGGTCTTGTCCGCGCCCAGGTTCTTGCCATAGGTCACTTCGACCTTGTGCTCGATCGGCAGGCCATGACAGTCCCAACCCGGCACATAAGGGGCATCGAAGCCGGCCAGGGTCTTGGAACGGATGATCATGTCCTTGAGAATCTTGTTCAGCGCATGACCGATGTGAATCGTGCCGTTGGCATACGGAGGACCGTCGTGAAGAACGAACTTCGGACGATCCTTGCCAATCTCGCGCAACTTCCCGTACAGGCCAATGCTGTCCCAGCGCTGCAGGATCTGCGGTTCGCGCTGTGGCAGGCCGGCCTTCATTGGGAAGGCGGTGTCCGGAAGGTTAAGCGTGGCTTTGTAGTCGGTCATTTCAGGCTCTTTTTAAGCGGTGAACCCTGCCAGTGGGCACGGGCGGCGGCGACGTCCGCATTGATCGCCGTCTTGAGCGCCTCCAGGGAGGCGAATCGCTGCTCATCGCGCAGCTTGTGGTGGAAAACCACGGTCAAACGCCGGTCGTACAGATCACCGGTAAAATCCAGCAGGTGCACTTCCAGGTGAGCGCTGCCATCACCTGAAACCGTGGGCCGCACGCCGATATTGGCGACGCCCGGCCACGGCTGGCCGTCGAGCTCGACGCTGACCAGGTAAACCCCGGTCAACGGCACGCGACGGCGCTTGAGCTGCACGTTGGCCGTCGGCGTGCCCAATTGGCGCGCCAGCTTCTGGCCATGCAGCACCCGTCCGGCAATGCGGAACGGGCGGCCGAGCAACCGCTCGGCCAGGGGAAAATCCGCCGCCGCCAGGGCATTACGCACCTGGGTGCTGCTGACCCGCAGGCCATCGAGCTCGACGGTCTGCGCCGCCTCGACGGTAAAACCACGGGCGCTGCCGGCCTGCTGCAGGAACGCGAAATCGCCGACGCGATCACAGCCGAAGCGGAAATCGTCGCCGACCTCCAGATGCTGTACGCCGAGACCGTCCACCAGGATGGTATCGACGAACTCGGCGGCGCTGAGTTTGCTCAGGCGCTGGTTGAAGGCCAGGCACAGGACCCGGTCGACGCCCTCGGCGGCCAGCAGTTTCAGCTTGTCGCGCAACCGTGCCAGACGCGCCGGCGCG
Source organism: Pseudomonas sp. GW821-FHT03C07 (assembly GCF_059420925.1). NCBI lineage: Bacteria > Pseudomonadati > Pseudomonadota > Gammaproteobacteria > Pseudomonadales > Pseudomonadaceae > Pseudomonas > Pseudomonas sp. GW821-FHT03C07. The sequence goes on along the minus strand of NZ_JBWKUQ010000002.1, from coordinate 19,131 downwards.
GTGTCCGGGGCAAAAAACTCGCGCGGCTGCGGTTCGAAAATCACCACGCAGCTGGGTAGGCCCAACTCCAGCGCACGCTCGCGCAGTCGGGCCAGGATAGCCTGGTGACCACGGTGAACACCGTCAAAGTTGCCAATGGTGGCGACGCAGCCCCGATGCCGGGGGCGCAGGTTGTGAAGGCCTCGAACCAGCTGCATAACGCGCTTCTTGCTCATAAAGTGGTCGATTATAACCACACCCGGCGGCTGACGACAGGCAACAGCACTACCCAAATCGATCGAACCGACAAAACTCTCCTGCGCCGCCTCCGTTTGTGGGAGCGAGCCGGCTCGCGATGGACGTCAACGATAACGCGGGGAGCCTGATTCCTCGAGGCGCCTGGGCCACCATCGCGAGCCAGCTCGCCCCTACAGGGGGCCACACGCTACATCAGCGATTTGCGATTGAAATGCCGCAGGCGCATCCCCAACGCCAGCAACACGCCGAAATAGGCCAGCACACCCGCCACCACCAAGGCCCCCAGGCGCAGGAAACGCTCGAACATATGCCCCTGGTCCCAGGCCGGCATGAAGTGCATCAACCCCAGCAACACCGCCGACATCACCGCCACCGCCAGCACCAGCTTCGCCAGATACGACCACCAGCCCGGCTGCGGCACAAACAGCTGCTGCTTGCGCAATTGCCAGAACAGCAACCCGGCGTTGATGCAGGCCCCGGCGCTGATGGCCAGCGCCAACCCGGCATGGGCCAACGGCCCGATAAACACCAGGTTGAGCAACTGGGTGACGGTCAGGGTGAAAATCGCGATCTTCACCGGCGTGCGGATGTTCTGCTGCGCGTAGAAGCCCGGCGCCAACACCTTGATCATGATGATGCCCAGCAGCCCCACCGAGTAGGCGACCAGCGCACGCTGGGTCATGGACGCATCGAAGGCACTGAACTGGCCGTACTGGAACAGCGAAACCGTCAGCGGCTTGGAGAGAATCGCCAGCGCCAGGGAGCACGGCAGCACCAGCACGAAGCACAGGCGCAGGCCCCAGTCGAGAATCCGCGAATACTCGTGGCGATCCTTGCTGGCATAGGTCTTGGACAGGATCGGCAGCAGAATCGTGCCCAGGGCCACGCCGAGCACGCCGGACGGCAACTCCATCAGCCGGTCGGCGTAGTACATCCAGGACACCGAGCCCGCCACCAGGAAGGAGGCGAAGATGGTGTTGATGATCAGGGAAATCTGGCTGACCGAGACCCCGAGAATCGCCGGTAGCATCTGCTTCATCACTCGCCAGACACCGCTGTCACGCAGATTCAGCCGTGGCAGCACCAGCATGCCGATCTTTTTCAGGCTCGGCAGCTGGTAGAGCAACTGCGCCAGGCCACCGGCCAATACCGCCCAGCCCAGGGCCATTACCGGCGGATCGAAGTACGGCGTCAGGAACAGGGCAAAAATAATCATGCTCACGTTCAGTAGGGTCGGCACGAAGGCCGGCACCGAAAAACGGTTCCAGGTATTGAGGATCGCTCCCGCCAAAGAGGACAGTGAGATCAACAATATATAAGGAAAAGTCACCCGCAGCAGGTCGGAGGTCAGCTTGAATTTCTCCGGCGTGTTGGTGAAACCCGGGGCCGTGGCCCAGATCACCCAGGGCGCGGCGACCATGCCAAGCACCGTTACCAACGCCAGCACCAGGGTCAGCAAACCGCTGACATAAGCAATAAACGTACGGGTCGCCTCCTCGCCCTGCTGGCTCTTGTATTCCGCCAGGATCGGCACGAAGGCCTGGGAAAAAGCCCCCTCGGCAAATATCCGGCGCAGCAGATTGGGCAGTTTGAAGGCAATAAAGAAGGCATCGGTGGCCATTCCGGCCCCGAAGATACGCGCGATAATCGTATCGCGAACGAAGCCCAGAACCCGGGAAATCATCGTGATAGAGCTGACGGCAGCCAACGACTTGAGCAGATTCATTAAAAGAGAGTGCGCCTTTGGAGAAAGAGCAGGCGAACAAAGCGCCCAGTTGTGCGATACTCCGCGCCGCAACAGCACAGAGCCAAAGCTCGCGAGTTTACAGGTCAGGCGCCGGAAATAAATCACCCGTCACTTCAAGATCGACCACTCAGCGGAACGCATCACCTGCCCTTGACAAGTCTCTAACTCATCGGCATGATTCGCGGCCTATTTTGTTTGCTATTTCCTAAAAAGTCTTTCGAGGAGCTCGACGGTGGCCAACACACCTTCCGCCAAAAAACGTGCAAAACAGGCTGAGAAGCGTCGCAGCCACAACGCCAGCCTGCGTTCCATGGTTCGTACCTACATCAAGAATGTGGTTAAAGCCATCGACGCAAAAGACGCTGCCAAAGCTCAAGCCGCTTATGTTCTGGCTGTTCCTGTTATCGACCGTATGGCCGATAAAGGCATCATCCACAAGAACAAGGCCGCTCGTCACAAGGGTCGTCTGAACGGCCACATCAAGGCCCTGAACCTTGCTGCTGCAGCCTAAGCGACACGCGTGTTAAAAAACCGACCCTAGGGTCGGTTTTTTATTGCCTGCAAGAAAGCATACAGATGACACCGGCAGCCCCGAGATCGATGCAAGACTCAGAGGCCTTATCGCCAGCAAGCAGGCTCCTACAGTTTTTTTTGCGCATGACAATATTATTGCGTTGAAATGCTCACTTGTAGGAGCCAGCTTGCTGGCGATGGCGACCTCAAGACCTCACTGATGCGACCAAGGCAGAATCGGAATTGCCGTCACCGCATTCTGTGGACTGCCCTCGATCAAGCGGTCACTGTAGACCAGATACACCAGGGTATTGCGCTTCTTGTCGAGGAAACGCACCACCTGCATGGTCTTGAATACCAGCGAGGTGCGCTCCTTGAACACCTCCTCGCCATCCTTCAATTCACCACTGAAGCGAATCGGTCCGACCTGACGACAGGCCAGCGACGCTTCGGCGCGATCCTCGGCCAACCCCAGACCACCTTTCAAACCGCCGGTCTTGGCCCGGGACAGGTAGCAGGTCACACCCTCGACCTTGGGATCGTCAAACGCCTCGACCACGATGCGATCGTTCGGCCCGACAAACTTGAAGACCGTGGACACCTGACCAATCTCTTCCGCCGACGCCAGCAACGGCATCGCCAACAGCAATCCCAATCCCAACAATCCCTTTGCGATACCCATACCCATATCCCTCAAACCATCACACCAGAATCAGGTTATCGCGGTGAACCAGCTCAGGCTCCGCCATATACCCCAGCACACCGACAATTGCATCCGACGGCAGCCCGATAATTTTCTGCGCCTCAAGCGCGCTGTAGTTCGCCAGCCCGCGAGCGATCTCACGCCCGTCCGCCGCCACGCACACCACCATCTCACCGCGACGGAAACTCCCCTGAACCAGCTTCACCCCTACCGGCAGCAGGCTTTTGTGATCCCGCGCCAGCGCATTCACCGCGCCATCATCGAGGACCAGCGTGCCACGGGTCTGCAGGTGCCCGGCCAGCCACTGCTTGCGCGCCGCCAGCATGCCGCGCTCGGGCGACAGCAAGGTGCCAATGCGCTCGCCCGACTTCAGGCGATCCAGCACCCGCTCAAGGCGCCCACCGACAATGATCGTGTGCGCCCCGGAACGCGCCGCCAGTCGCGCCGCGCGCAGCTTGGTCTGCATCCCACCACGCCCCAGCGCCCCACCTGTCCCACCCGCCACCGCATCCAGCGCCGGATCGTCGGCACGCGCCTCATAAATCAGCTGGGCATCGGGGTTGTTGCGCGGATCGGCGTCGAACATGCCATCGCGATCCGTGAGGATCACCAGCAAGTCCGCCTCCACCAGGTTAGCCACCAGCGCCGCCAGGGTGTCGTTGTCGCCAAACCGGATTTCGTCGGTGACCACGGTGTCGTTCTCGTTGATCACCGGGATAACCTTGAGTTCCACCAGTGCCCGCAACGTACTGCGCGCATTGAGGTAACGCTTGCGATCGGACAGGTCGTCATGGGTCAGCAGGATCTGCGCGGTATGCCGGCCATGCTCGGCAAAGCTCGATTCCCAGGCCTGCACCAGGCCCATCTGGCCAATGGCGGCGGCCGCCTGCAACTCGTGCATGGCTGTCGGTCGCAGCGTCCAGCCCAGGCGACTCATGCCCGCCGCCACCGCACCGGAAGACACCAGCACCAACTCGACGCCCGCCTCATGCAACGCCACCATCTGCTCGACCCAGACACCCATTGCGGCGCGATCCAGACCCTTGCCGTCCGCCGTCAGCAGTGCGCTGCCGATCTTCACGACCCAACGCCGCGCACCTGTCACCTTGCTCCGCATCATCTTTCAACCTTGGCTTGCGGGCAGCACGACCGAGCGCTGCCCATGCGATTGTTCAGGGTAGCCGGTTCCCAGAAACCAGAACGCCGCTCGAATGAGCGGCGCCAGGTGGAACAGGCTGATGACGATGATAACACCGCCTCCAGTCGGATAAACCGCCCACTCACCCTCGAGCAGCGGCCAATCCGCGCAACAAACCCTAAGGTCAGTCGCGCACGTAGATGATTTCCGGACCATCTTCGTCATCGACATCTTCTTCGTCCCAGTCATCGTCTCCGATGTCGTGGACGCTCTTGACGCCGCTGCGGCGCAGGGCACGCTGGTCATCCAGGGCCTGCAACTGGGCACGCGCTTCATCTTCGATACGCTGATCCAGGTCGCGCAACTCGTCGGCGTAGGCCGGGTCGTTGGCCAGGCGATCAAGACGATCTTCCAGGTAACGCATGATGTCGCGGGTCAGGCGCTCGGTCCCTTCCTTGGCGATCGCCGAGATCACATAGACCGGACCGGTCCACTGCAGGCGCTCAACCACTTGCTTGACCCGCTCCTCGTGTTCTTCCTCGAGGATCTGGTCACACTTGTTCAGCACCAGCCAGCGATCACGCTCAGCCAGGGACGGACTGAACTTGGTCAGCTCGCTGACGATTACTTCAGCCGCATCCGGCGCACTGCTGTCATCCAGCGGCGCCATATCGACGAGGTGCAACAGCAGGCGCGTACGCGACAAATGCTTGAGGAAGCGAATCCCCAGGCCGGCACCGCCCGAAGCCCCCTCGATCAGACCCGGGATATCGGCAATGACGAAGCTTTTCCAGCGGTCGACACTGACCACGCCCAGGTTCGGCACCAGGGTAGTGAACGGATAATCCGCCACCTTTGGCTTGGCGGCCGAGACCGAACGGATAAAGGTACTTTTACCGGCATTCGGCAAGCCCAGCAGGCCGACGTCGGCCAACACCTTCATTTCCAGCTTGAGGTCACGCTGCTCGCCCGGCTTGCCCGGCGTGGTCTGGCGCGGCGCACGGTTGGTACTGGATTTGAAACGGGTATTGCCCAGACCGTGCCAACCGCCATGGACCACCAGCAGGCGCTGACCCGCCTTGACCAGGTCACCGATGATTTCCTGGGTGGCGGAATCGATCACCGTGGTGCCGACCGGCACGCGCAGCTCCATATCCTCACCCTTCTTGCCGGTGCAGTCGGTGCTGCCGCCGTTGGAACCGCGCTCGGCATCGAAGTGCCGGGTATAGCGGTAGTCCACCAGGGTATTGAGGTTTTCGTCGGCGACCATATAGATCGAGCCGCCATCACCACCGTCGCCGCCATTGGGGCCACCGTTTTCGATGAATTTTTCCCGACGGAAACTCATGCAACCGTTGCCGCCGTCGCCAGCTTTTACGCGAATCGATACTTCATCAACGAACTTCATAACACACGCCTCTCGCCACCAGGACGAGCCGAAAAATCACAAATACAAGTATAAGACTCTTGCAAAGATGAGCGCGGCGACCTCAATCAACGACCGAAAAATCCAGCGCCGGCAGCCCATACAAACAGCTTTGCAAGAGACTCACCCCACAAACGAAAAAGCCCCGTCGCAAGACGGGGCTTCTCCAGCATTCTCGCGATTAAGCCGCGATAATGCTCACGTAACGGCGGTTGAACGCGCCTTTTACTTCAAACTTGATCACGCCTTCGACTTTAGCGAAGAGAGTGTGATCTTTACCCATGCCAACGCCGTAACCGGCGTGGAATTGGGTGCCGCGCTGACGCACGATGATGTTGCCCGCTTTGATAGCCTGGCCGCCATACATCTTCACGCCAAGGCGTTTGGCTTCTGAGTCGCGACCGTTACGGGTACTACCACCAGCTTTTTTGTGTGCCATGAGTTCAATTCTCCAAAAAGGGGATTAGGCTGAAATTAAGCCTGAATACCGGTGATTTTGATCTCGGTGTACCACTGACGGTGGCCCATACGCTTCATGTGGTGCTTACGACGACGGAACTTGATGATGCGGACTTTATCGTGACGACCTTGGGAGATCACTTCAGCCACAACGGTAGCGCCAGCAACCACTGGAGCGCCGATGTTCACGTCATCGCCATTGGCGACCAACAGAACGCGATCAAAGGTAACGGATTCGCCAGTGGCGATTTCCAGTTTCTCGATCTTCAGGTATTCACCTGGAGCGACTTTGTACTGCTTGCCGCCGGTAACGATTACTGCGTAAGACATGGTATTTCTCCGATAATCCTGCTCACCCAGCGCTTTATAGGTAAAGGTATTGGCTGGCATGGCTGCATGGGGCTGGAACGGCCCAGTTGCAATTGCGTAAGGCAGGTGCTGCCCAGGAAGTTCAGGGTGCGCGATTGTACGCAAGCCATCAGGCCATTGCAAGCGTGCAGACCGCGTGCCTTGACAGCGTAGACCCCCCGCCCTAGCATGCCGCGCAACCCTTCTGGAGCGACTCTCGCTGATGCAACCCCAAGCTTTCTACCGCGCGGTGGCGGACGATTTTAGCGCCGTCGATGGCATCATCAAGAAGCAGCTGACTTCCCGGGTGCCACTGGTCTCGAAAATCGGCGACTACATCACCTCGGCCGGGGGCAAACGCCTGCGTCCTTTATTGGTGCTGCTGTGTGGCAAGGCCCTGGGCCGCGAAGGCGACGACCTGCGCCTGCTGGCCGCCACCATCGAGTTCCTGCACACCGCCACCCTGCTGCATGACGACGTGGTCGACATGTCCGGCATGCGCCGTGGCCGCTCCACCGCCAACGCCATGTGGGGCAATGCGCCGAGCGTGCTGGTCGGCGACTTCCTGTACTCGCGCTCCTTCGAAATGATGGTCGAGCTGGGTTCGATGCCGGTGATGAAGATTCTTTCACAAGCCACCCGCATCATCGCCGAAGGCGAAGTGCTGCAGCTGTCCAAGGTCCGCGACGCCAGCACCACTGAAGAAACCTATATGGAAGTCATCCGCGGCAAGACCGCGATGCTCTTCGAAGCCTCGACCCACAGCGCCGCGGCCCTGTGCCAGGCGACGCCGGAGCAGACCGAAGCGCTGCGGACCTTCGGCGACCACCTGGGCGTCGCGTTTCAGTTGGTCGACGACCTGCTGGACTACAAGGGCGATGCCGAGACCCTGGGCAAGAATGTCGGCGACGACCTGGCCGAAGGCAAGCCGACCCTGCCGCTGATCTACACCATGCGCGAAGGCACGCCGGAACAGGCGGCCCTGGTGCGCCAGGCGATCCAGAAGGGCGGCATCGAAGACCTGGAAAGCATTCGTGAAGCGGTACAGGCTTCCGGCTCCCTGGATTACACCGCACAACTGGCCCGCGACTATGTAGCCCGTGCCATCGCCTGCCTGGAATCCCTGCCGGCGAGCGAATACCGCGATGCCCTGGTGGAACTGAGCGAGTTTGCGGTCGCCCGCACTCACTGAGAAGACCCAGCACGATCTACCTGTAGGAGCCAGCTTGCTGGCGATGAGGCCCTAGAGCCATGCAGCGACCTTACGGACGCCATCGCCGGCAAGCCAGCGCCTACAAGGTTCTGCGCCAACCTGCTCACCCGCCGTACCCCCTCCCCCGCTAAAACCCTATATAATGTGCGCTTTTCACCTTCCCGAAACCGAGGAACCTTAGTGAGCACGTTACCACCCTGCCCGAAATGCAATTCTGAATTCACCTACGAAGACGGCACCCAGTTGGTCTGCCCGGAATGCGCCCATGAATGGTCCGCCAGCGGCGAAGCCGAGGCCGCCAGCGACGACACCGTGAAAAAGGACTCCGTGGGTAACGTCCTGCAAGACGGCGATACCATCACCGTGATCAAGGACCTGAAGGTCAAGGGCACCTCCCTGGTGGTCAAGGTCGGCACCAAGGTCAAGAACATCCGCCTGTGCGATGGCGACCACGACATCGACTGCAAGATCGACGGCATCGGCCCGATGAAGCTCAAGTCCGAGTTCGTCAGAAAGGTCTGAAGAAACACTGTCCCACCTGTAGGAGCCGGCTTGCCGGCGATGAGGCCCTTGAGCCATGCGGCGACCTTGCGGACGCCATCGCCGGCAAGCCGGCTCCTACACCGGTCCGCGCTGACCATCGTTGCGACGCCAAAGTCAACACAGCCTCTACACCCCGCCTTCCTTGATCTCAGACAAATCCCCCTACAAAAAATCCAGCCATTGGCCAATAGACACTTGCTATTCTTTGAATAAGAATTATTCTCATTGAAACCCATCAAGGAGATGAGAGCATGACTTATTTGATCGATGCCTGGCTGGACCGCCCACACCCTTACCTGCGCATCCTGCATCGGGAAACGGGGGAAGTCTGTGCGGTACTGGAAGAAGAAGCCTTGAACGAGCTGCAGGACCAGGGCGACCTGGACGTCAGTGGTTTGAGTTCCAGCGAACCGCTGGTGCTCAAGGAACTGGTGCGTAACCTGTTTCTGTTCTGCTATGCCCGGGCGTTGCGTCCGAGTGGGGAACTGGATGCCAGGATCCGCTTATGACGCGGCTGTCCCGGCTGCTCACCGCTTTTTGTAGGAACCTGGCTTGCCCGCGAAGAGGTCCTCAAGACCGCTAAAGCTTCGCGGGCCAGCCCTGCCCCTACAAGTACAGCGGCGACCAGAGTCGCGCGGTACTTACAGTACGTCGAGCAGCTCGACGTCGAACACCAGTACGCTGTGCGGCGGAATGCTGCCGACGCCCTGGGCGCCGTAAGCCAGTTCGCTCGGCACGTACAGACGCCATTTGCTACCGGCATTCATCAGTTGCAGCGCCTCGGTCCAGCCGGCGATCACGCCGCCGACCGGGAATTCGGCTGGCTGGCCGCGCTCGTAGGAGCTGTCGAACACAGTGCCGTCGATCAGGGTGCCGTGGTAGTGGGTACGCACGCTGTCTTCACGGGACGGCTTGGCGCCCTCGCCCTGGGTCAGCACTTCGAACTGCAGGCCGGAAGCCAGAGTGGTGATCCCTTCGCGCTTGGCGTTTTCCGCCAGGAACTCCAGACCGGCACCCGCCGCGGCTTCAGCCTTGGCAGCGGCTTCGGCCTGCATGACTTCGCGGATCACCTTGAAGCTGGCGGACAACTCTTCCTGGCCCACGCGGCTTGGCTTGCCGTGAAAGGCGTCGGTCAGGCCGGCCAGGATCGCGTCGAGATTCACGCCAGGTGGCGGGTTGTCACGCAGTTGGTCACCCAACTGACGGCCAATACCGTAGCTGACGCGGGTTTCGTCGGTGGACAGATTTACTTCGGACATAACACTGCTCCGCTGTGGGCTGCGGCGGGAAACACCTGTCGAACAGGGTATTGTCCCACGCACCCGGAACCAAAAAGGGCCAGCAGACTAGCACACAAGCACAGCGGGGTCAGTGCTTGGTCAGCTTGTCCAGGTAGCCCATCGCAAAGGCCGACACGACAAAAGTCATGTGGATGATCACATACCATTGCAGGTGTACCGGATCGACGTTCTTGGCGTCCATGAACACCCGCAGCAGGTGAATCGAGGAGATCGCCACGATCGACGCCGCTACCTTCATCTTCAACGAGGTGGAGTCCATTTTGCCCAGCCAGCTGAGCTTCTCCTTGCCGTCATCAATGTCCATCTGCGACACGAAGTTCTCGTAGCCGGAAATCATCACCATCACCAGCAAGCCCCCCACCAGCGCCATATCGATCAGCGACAGCAGCACCAGGATCAGGTCGGACTCGGCCATGGCAAAGACGTTGGGGATAACGTGAAACACTTCCTGGAAGAATTTCAGCGCCAGGGCCAGCAGCCCCAGGGACAGGCCGAGGTAAATCGGCGCCAGCAACCAGCGCGAGGCATACATCGTATTTTCGATAAAACGTTCCATGGATCTCATACCAACTGAAAATGGCCGCGAGTATATCAGCGCGAAAACCCAAGGGAAAAAGCCCTCCACAGGCGCTCGTTCAACATCGGGACAGCTGCGCCGCGGCGATTTTCTGCTAGTGTCGGCATCAACGACATCGCGTGTGCACTGTGTACAGGAAAACTGAACAATGGATTTGCGACTTCCCCTGGGTTGCCTCGGGCTCTCGGTGGCTCTGCTGGTGAGCGGCTGTTCCCCCAAAGACAAGCAACACCCCACCAGCCTCGAGGAAAGAACCGCGCAGTTCGAGAAGACCCTCGACACCCTCCAGGACCCCAAGCTCAAGGATGCCGTGGCCGACCTCGGCGGCTCCCTGCTGTTGCTCGAACGGGCTCGCCTGCGCCTGCGGGACAAGCCCATCGAAACCGAATACAGCGACGATGCCCTGGCGTTGCTCAAGCATTACCCCAGCCCGCAGGCCCTGGCCGACACCTATATCAACGGCCTCTTCGTGCTGCGCAAAAGCGCCAGTTCCGACTACCTGACCGACCTGCAGCCGATCTTCCCGTTCAGCTTCAACTACCCCACCGAATTCCCGTTTCCCCATGCCCTGGAATGGCAGTCGGTGACCCTGAGCAACAAACAGGTGATCCCATTCCAGCCTGAATGGTCGGAGACCGATCCCGGTATCCAACTGAGCCCTTCCAGCTCCAACACGACCAACCCCGACGACCTGACGATTACTTACCCGTACGTCGAAGGCATGGAAGTCGATCCGAAAAAGCAGCCGCAACCCCTGACCCTGCACGGCAAGGTCGAAGTGATCGCCCCGCGCAAGGTGGTGACCTTCAACCTGAGCCGCCAGGACGTCGGCAAGCTGCAAAGCAGCGACAACGTCAGCCTGACCCTGCTGTCGCTGGACAAGAACAACGCCGAAATCGAACTGAACAGCACTGCCGCGCAAGCGCCCCAGGTCGGTGACACACCGCTCAACCCCCTGATCGTCCAGGCCATGGACGGCACCGGGCAATTTCTCTCGCGCGCCGGTGCCATCAACGAAAATGCCGCGCAGATCGCCTTCTACCAGCAGCAACTGGACGAAATGCTCAAACAGCAGAGCTGGAGCGACGCATTCGGGAAAAAACTCGACGACGAGCAAAAAGCCTTCGAAGCAAAGCAGACCAGCCACTACACCCGGGTCTACTTCAACGGCATGATCGACAAGCTGGAAATCAGCGTGATGGATTTTTCCGGTGCCACGGTCAACCGCAAGGAGCTCGACCTGCCGGTACGCCAGTTCGACAACACCACCAGCAAGGATGTCCAGCCGCTGCCGATGCCGGTGGTGGTCTATGACGACCAGGCGGCGAGCTATCTCAAGGGCGCCAACCTGGATGCCGAGAAACTGAAAAAAAGCGTGGTCATCAGCCAGTCGGTGGACGACGCCAGCGCGGCGAATATCGAGTTCGACCACCCCAAGACCTTCAACGACGAACTGCTCGGCTCACCCAGCGCCCCCAGCGACAGCCCGGTGACCTTCTTCACCGAAGACGAACAAGGCAAGCGTGGCGAGCCCCTGGAACTGCCCCCCGAGGCCTTCGAAGTCAACCCGCTGGATGGCACCATCACCTACGACCTGAACCTGTTCCCGGAAACGCCGGCGTATGCCGTCGGCTCAATGCCATTGTTCCTGGCCGATATCCAGAAAGACACCCTCGACGCCCATCAGTTGCCCGCGGGCCTGGAGCTCAAGGGCAACGCACTGGTCGTCGACCAGAAGCGCTTCCCGGCCGATGCCTGGCGCTTCTACGCCAAGGACGACAGCGGCAATTACCTCAAGGAAATCCTCGCCACCAGCCATAGCGACAAGACCGACTCGCCGCCGGTCTACGACGTGCACTACTTCTACGGGCAGCCGACCCAACTGGAAAGTTACCAGCGCACGGCCTTGAACACCGTCGAGTACGGTTTCGAGGTCAAGCTCGACAAGGCCCAGGGTTCAGGTCCTGCCGAGTGACGATCCCCGGGTCGCGGCCTAGTGTTCCAGGCCCCGACCTCGCGAACCGTTGATTTCCCGTAGCTGGGCCTGCAAATGCAGGCACCAGATCTGCGGATCCTCGGCCAATTGATAGCCATGCAGGGTCAGGCTTTCGACAATCGACTCAAGGATGGATTCGGCCACGACCGGGCCATGGAACGGACCCTGGGCCTTGATGGCCGAGGGTTGTTCACCGGCCATTCCGGCGGCGAACAGGAGGGTCCACATTCCGGTATCGCCAGCGAGCGGGCGAATACTGCATTCGATACGGGTCACAAGACCCAGGCATTGACGGGTGAGACAAAGGTTGCGCGGCATGGCGGCGACCCTCGGTAAATCCTGTCTTCAGCCTCCGGGGGGAGGTTGCATCAGTCCAGTGACTGCAGTGGAGGTCCTTGCCCAGAGAATAGAATAAAACCACGGGCAGCAAGCATTTGCAGGACCAACGGGCGCCAAGTTGGCATGCGCCAAAGCCTTGACTCCCGTTCCCCTTATATCCTCAGGACGCCTTGACCTCCGCCAGCGCCTGCTCGGCCGCCTCCTTTTCCGCTTCCTTGAGGTCATCCTCGCTGATCATCTCGGCGATCACCCGCAGGCGCTCGACTACCCGCGCATTGACGCTACCTTCCGGGAACTGGCCATCGGCATCCGGCTCACCGGCCGGCTCGCCCACCAGCAAGCTCAGCGCCTCATCGGCCTGGCGCACCGCATACACGTGGAACTGCCCGGCGCGCACCGCCTGCAAGACCCGCTCATCGAGCATCAGGGTGGCGACGTTCGCCTGGGGAATGATCGCTCCCTGTTCGCCGGTCAGGCCACGAGCCTCACAGAGCCGGAAGAAGCCCTCGATCTTCTCGTTGACCCCGCCCACCGCCTGCACTTCACCGAACTGATTGATCGAACCGGTGATCGCGAAGCACTGCTTGAGCGGGGTTTTCGACAGCGCCGAAATCAGCGTGCAGGCCTCGCCCAGGGACGCGCTGTCACCATCGACATAACCGTAGGACTGCTCCAGGGCGATACTCGCGGAAATCGCCAGTGGGAATTCCTGGGCATAACGGCTGCCCAGGTAACCGGTGAGGATCATCACGCCCTTGGAGTGGATCGGCTGGCCGAGGTTGACCTCGCGCTCGATATCGACGATCCCGCTGCCGCCCGGATACACCGTGGCGGAAATCCGCGCCGGTACGCCGAAAGCCGAATCGCCGACCTCCAGCACCGTCAGCCCGTTGCACTTGCCCACGGCCGCGCCGGCGGTGTCGATCAGGATGATCCCCGCCAGCATGTCGTCGAGAATCCGCGCCGAGACCCGCCCGGTACGGGTGGCCTTGGCCTTGAGCGCCCGTTCGATGTGGCCGGCGTCGGTCATGTTGTCATTGGCCAGGTGGCGAATGAAATCCGCCTCGCTGACCAACTGGAACAGATCGCCGATCCGCGCCGACAGACGCCCCTGGTGCTCAGCCAGGCGGGCGCTGTAGGTCGCCAGGCGCGCCACCGCATCGGCGGTCAGCGGCGCCATGCCCTCTTCCGAGGTACGGGTCTTGAGCAACTGAGCGAACTGCTCCAGGCTCTCGTCGACCATGGGAATGTCTTCGTCGAAGTCCACCAGCACGCGGAACATCTCCTGGAAGTCCGGGTCCAGGTCCTGCAGCGTGTAGTACAACTGGCGGGCACCGATGATGATGACCTTGACCTGCAACGGAATCATTTGCGGCGTCAGGGTCACGGTGGCCAGACGCCCCAGCTCACCGAGCGGCGACTCCATCTTCAGCTTGCGCGATTGCAGGGCACGCTTGAGCGCATCCCAGACAAAGGGTTCGCTGAGCATTTTCTCGGCTTCGAGAATCAGGAAGCCGCCGTTGGCCCGATGCAAGGCACCGGGACGCAACTGCCGATAGGTGGTGTAGAGCGCCCCCTGGTCAGTGCTGTATTCGATGCGGCCGAACAGATTGTCGTAGGTCGGGTGCGGTTCGAAGACCACCGGCGCACCGCCGTTGAGCGGCTGACCGACCACCAGGCTCGGGGCGTACTGCTCTTCCAGCAGCTTGCGGGCCACGGCGTCGGTCTTGCTGTCGTCGACCAACTGCTCAACCACGGTTTTCAGCAGGTAGACCTGCATGGCTTGCAGGTAACCGCAAACCGCCGCGTTCTCCGCGTACTTTTCCGACAACGGCGCCAGCAAGGGTTGCAGGGCCAGAGTGATGGTTTCTTCGTTCAACTGGCGCAGCTGATTGCTCGATTCGCGCTTCCATTGCGGCAAGCTGGCGAGTTCCTCGTTGAGGCGCTCCTCAAGGTCGGCGATATCGGTGTGGAAACGTTCACGCTCGGCTTCCGGCAACTGGGCGAACTCCGCCTCATCCAGGGCCTTGCCTTCGCTCATCGGGGTAAAGGCGATATTGCTGCTGTCGCGATACAGCGCGACTTCCTTCTCCAGTGCCAGGCGCTCGATCACATCCAGGGCGCGGTCGTAACGCTGGTTGAAGGCGCGGTCGATGGCGCTCTTCTTTTGCTGGTAGGACGGGTGCTCGAACACCGCAGGAAAGGTGGCCAACAGGTTGTCGATCAAGCCGTTGATATCGGCGATGAAAGCACCCGCCTTGCCCGACGGCAACTCCAACGCCCGTGGCTCGCGAGGCTCGTCGAAATTATTGACATACACCCAGTCAGACGGCGTCTGTAGGCGTTTTCCTTCGGCTTTCAGGTAGCGTTTGACGAACGAAAAACGCCCGGTGCCGGGCTCGCCCATGACAAACACGTTGTAACCGGGGCGTGGCATCGCCACGCCGAACTGCAAGGCTTCAACCGCACGTTCCTGGCCAAGCACACCGCGAAAAGGCTCCAGATCATTGGTGGTAGAGAAGCTGAACTGTTCAGCGGAAAAAGGACGGGTCAGCGCTTCGGGCGCTAGTCGCAAGCTGGCAGCAACAGAATCAGGCATCGGGCTTCCTTACATCAGGCGGGGCAGATGAAAGCATTCTGGCGCTCGCCATGCCTGACTGGCAAGGCGAGCGATGGCGGAATCGCTACAGCGTGGCAAAAGTCCTCAGACAGGGACTACAAACCGCCACCCTCATTCACCGGAGTAAAAATCAATGGAACCCTTGGAACCTGCCTAAACTCCAACGTGCGAGGCGGGACCGATAACCCGTCTACTGGCCCTGAACCAGGCCAGATCCCCTTGTCATTGGCACGCACATAAAGAGAACAAAGCTATGAAACGGATTCTTCTGGGTACTCTCTTCACGGTTGTCTCCCTCAATGCCATGGCCGAGTCGCCAGGCGGGCCGGATTGCGGCTGGGGTAACATGCTGTTCAAGGGCCAGCGCGGCACCCCGGCGCATGTCCTGGCGTCCACCACCAACGGCACTTCCGGCAACGCCACCTTCGGCATGACCTCCGGCACCAACGGCTGCTCCACCCGCGACTCACTGACCTATGGTGGCCGCTCCTGGATCGCCATGAACGGCATGATGAACGAACTCTCCGAAGACATGGCCAAGGGCCAGGGCGAAGCCCTGACCACCTACGCCGTGGTCCTCGGCGTGGCCCCGGAAGACCGGGAGCATTTCGCCGCGGTCACCCACGAGCACTTCCAGCAGATCTTCAGCAAGGCTGACGTGACCGCCGACGACGTGCACAGCAATACCCTCGCGGTCCTGAAAAGCGATCCGCGCCTGGCCAAATACGCCACCCAGGCTTGAGTCCGACCTGCCCGCCCCCTCCGGGGCGGGCTTTGCAGGCTGCCCTCTTTCGTCTGACAACAGTTGCCCACCATGCTCAAACGCCTTGCCTACCTGGCACTCTGTGCTTGCGCCCCGCTGTACGCCGCACCGCACCTCGACACCCAGCGTTTGCAGCAGTTGGCCCACGAGCCGTTGTGGATTTCCCTGGGCCATTACGAGACAGCCAAGCTCGGCGGCTGGCGCAGTTATGTCAGCGACAAAAAATATTTCCTCGCGGCCGACGGTGCCCATCATCCGGACGCGGAACTGCAAGCCACCCTCACGGCCCTCTACGCCCCGGCCAGCCTCGGCAACCAGCATGCCCAGTGCGTCTATCCGGCCCGTACGCGCTGGCTCAAGGCGCAGCTGCAACTGACTGACCTGCCGGCGCCGGATTGCGTGGAGTTCAAGCAGTGGTTCAAGGACGTCGCGCCCCACAGCACGGTGATGATTTTCCCGGCGGCCTACCTGAACAGCCCGTCGTCGATGTTCGGCCATACCTTGCTGCGCATCGACCAAGCCGACGTACAACGTAACCAGACCGCCCTGCTCAGCTACGCGATCAATTTCGGCGCCTATATCGAAGGCTCCGACAACAGCATTCTTTATGCCTGGAAAGGCCTGATGGGCGGTTATCCGGGTCTGTTCGCCATGGTGCCCTACCAGGAAAAGCTGTCCGAATACCGCAGCCTGGAGAACCGCGACCTGTGGGAATACCGGCTGAACCTGACACCCGAAGAGACCCAGCGCATGGTCGGGCATGTCTGGGAGTTGAAGCAGATCCAGTTCGACTACTTCTTCTTCGATGAAAACTGCTCCTACCGCCTGCTGGAACTGTTGCAGGTGGCGCGTCCGAGCTTGCACCTGACCGCACAGTTCCCGCTGACCGCGATTCCCACCGATACCGTCAAAGCGGTCAAGGACGCCGGATTGGTGGAAAGGATCGATTATCGGCCGTCCCGCGAGCGCGAACTGCTGGAGCGGGCCAAACCACTGAATCCAGAGGAACAGCAATGGGTACTGAAAGTCAGTGCCGATGCCCAGCAACTGCAATCGACCGGTTTCAAGCAATTGGCCAAGGCTCGCCAGGCACTGATCATCGACGCGGCCTATCGACTGGAGCGCTACCGGGCCAATGGTCAGGAGCGTGATCCGGCGCAGGCCCAACGCAGCTTCGAGCTGCTGCGGGCGATCAACCGGAACCCGCCGCCGGAGCTGCGGATCGAGCGTCCGGGCCTGCCGGAAAATGGCCATGAGTCACGCACCTGGCAGGCCGGAATCGGTACCCGGGGCAGCCGGACATTCGGCGAGTACGGCTTGCGCATGGCCTATCACGACCTCAACGACAACGCCGAGAGCTTTCCCTTAGGCGCGCAGATCGAGATCCTGCAGATGAAACTGCGCCAATACGAAGGCGATCACTGGCAGTTGCAGCAACTGGACCTGGCGACCATTCGCTCGCTGACGCCGCGTAATGCGCTGTTGCAGCCGTGGTCGTGGCAAGTCACCGGTGGCCTGGAGCGAGTCCCAGGGCGGCACGCCGACCAGACCCTGGTCAGCCATGTGAACGGCGGCGCGGGCGGCACCTGGCAATTGGCCGACGATGTGTTGGGGTTTGCCCTGGGCACCGTGCGGGTCGAGCACAATGCCGACTTTGCGGCGCTGGTCTCGCCGGCGGCGGGGTTCGACAGCGGCCTGTTGTGGAAAAATCCGCTGGGCAACCTGAGCCTGGAGGCCAAGGGCGACTACTTCACCCATGGCGAAGTACGCCGCAGCCTGAGCCTCAACCAGCAATGGGAGCTGTCGCGCAACCTGGGGCTGCGGTTAAGCGCCCAACGCGAATTCAGCAAGCTGGCGGCGCCGGAGAACGAGGTGATGCTGGAAGTGAAGTGGTATCACTATTGAGACAGACAGGGCTATTCACACTGTAAGTTCAACTGCCCGGACTGCACGGCCGGCAGGCCGGACTTGCGCTCCAGCAATTCGGAGTGCAAACGCACGCAACGCTCGTAATCGCGCCTGGCCATATGGTCGATGGTGATATTGCCCATATCTTCCGGCGCCGTTCGCTCGCCGAAGCGGATATCCACCGCAGGCGCCTCGGGTTTCAGCTGAAACAGGCTGGGCAACTTCTCGTCAGGCACGCCAGACGTCTCCGCCCGAGTGGCAATAGGCAACTGCTCCGGCGTCACGCCATAACGGCCCAACAAGGAACTCTCGGGCAATGGCTCGCCCACGGCGACACAGGCGGACAAGGTCAGGCCGACACCCATACCATGGGTTTTGAAACAACTCATACACAACACTCGCTTTCTTTGACTGCACTCGCCCCGCGCGCCTGCGTGGGGCTGAAACACTCGACGCAGAGCATCCGGCGTCGTATTACCCTACAACGAAAAAGAACGATCGACGCCGAAAAAATCTACCACCCAGGCTCACAAACCGCTTATCGCGCCCACCTCACGCCTGCATCTACGAACGTCGAACTCCGCTCGGAAAGCCGATACGGTGCAGATCCAACCACCACAGGTCGCTTACGGATATACCGGCAAACCCAAACCCTGCGAGCATGGTCCGATACCCAAGAACGGGAGATTGCCATGAGCCGCGCCTTCGTCAACGAAGACAACGCCGCCGCCCAGGCCGAGCAGCCGGTGGAACGCCAGGTCAGTAGCCAGCCCAATTACGTCACCCCACGGGGCCTGGCGCAATTGCACACCCGTGTCGCGGCGCTGCAAGCCGAATACGGCCAGCAAAGCGCCCTGGGCGAGGCGGCCGACAAACAGCGCCAGGCCGATATCGAGCGCGACCTGCGCTACTTCAATCAACGCCTGTCCAGCGCCCAGCTCGCCGCGCCGGCGACCTCCAGCGAGGTGGTGCAGATCGGCAGTCGCGTGACCTTCGCCAACGAACAGGATGAAGAACAACAGGTACAGTTGGTCGGCGAGGACGAGGCGGATGCCCCTCGCGGTTTGATCAATTGGGGCTCGCCCCTGGGTCGGGCGCTGCTGGGCGCGCGCCTGGGCGATGAAGTGCTGTGGAAACGACCGGCCGGTGATCAGTCGATCGAGATTGTGCGGATCGAACCGGCCGACACTCAGTGAGCGTCAACCTTGAGGACACCGCCCCCCTGTAATTGGATGGACTCGCCCAAGCCGAGGCGTCTGTAGCGCCACGGTGGCATTCTAATGAAGCCAACGACAGCGAG